>JAZNER010000001.1:0-2105 GCA_045588675.1 Eubacteriales bacterium
ATCACGAAATGGTTGTGCAGAGCCGACGAGCCTTTAACGTGGGTTGCCACGATGACCTCAAAGCGATCACCCCACATTCGCTTGGCTATCAATACACCGATCTTGTGGCATTCCTCGGGCGTTAACTCCCCCGGCTTGAAGCTCTGATACCCGTGATATCCGACAATGCCGCCGCGCTTGCCGTATCGCTCCTTGGTTGCCGTCATTCGTTCAAAGGCAAAATGGGGTGAGCAGTTCAGCCCCGTCACGTAATACTGCTTTTCTGTCTTTTCGTTATCTGCCGCATAGGTCAGCACGTTTTTAAGATCATAATCGGGATTGGCGGTCTTGTTTGGGTCTTTGACGTAAGCCACCACATCGCGTATCGTCCCTCTCACCGCCCATAGCGAGGTGGTTGCCATCAGCTCTCACCATCCTTTGCCTTGTACTTGGAACGGATAAATGAGTGTAGCTCATATCCAACATCCTCTGCATCGAGTGCCTTTTCCAGCCGACCGATGCAGTTGTAGCAAGTCCCCGCAGCCTGCGATAGCCGATTTTCGATCAAGGAACGGATATACTCCGACATATCTCCGCCGCACCGCTCCGCCTCGCGCTGTAGCTTGGCTTTCAAGTTCGCGTCCATTTTGACCGTGACGCGCTCGGTCATTTTTTCTGTTTTGCTCATTTGGTTTGTCCTTTCTCTTGTAGTGGGTATTAGGGATACGTCCCTAAAGAAAAAAGCCAATCTCTCGGATTGGCTCAGCAAGCGTTATAACACTTGCTATGCTCGTTAAAGTATCGGACGAAGTCCGCCACTTCTCTTAACTGGTGTCCATTGGATCACGTCCTTTCATTTGAAATATTCTATGTAATTGTTACCGGGTTCTGATTTCAACCGTGAGTTGAGCAAGGTCGTTTAGACGGTTATTGAACAAATACACATTCTGTGATATAATTACATTACAAGATAGGCGCCGTCTTGATTATTTGGAGGTGTACAACCATGAATATTGGAAATAAAATTAAAGAATTACGAAAGCAGAGAGGGATTACCCAAGAACAACTTGCCAACAGCATAGGGATTTCTTTCCAAGCCGTAAGTAAATGGGAAAATGGTATTGCTTTGCCCGATATCACACTCGCTCCCATCTTGGCGAGCTATTTTGGTGTTTCGATGGATGAATTGTTTGAATTTAATCTAAAAGAGATCGAAGCCGCCATTGATACCATTGTAAACGAGGCATACAAATTCAGAGAGACAGATCCCCCGAAAAGCAGAGCTATTCTCGAAGAAGGCTTGAAAGAATATCCAGACAACGAGGTTTTGCTCAACAATCTTTTGTATGTATTGAATTACTCAAAAAATCCGGACGAAACAATATCAATTGCAAGTTCCTTGATTGAGAAAACAAATCAAGCTGATATTAAGTACGATGCATTAAGATTTCTTTCGTACGCATATAAGGTTAAAGGCGATTTGAAAAGTGCAGAAGCGGCTATTGAGCAAATACCGGAGATTTATTTTACTAAGCTTACAGAAATGGCATACCTCTTGGAAGGCAAACCTAAATACGAGGCGGCAGAAAAGCAAAAATGGATATCATTTGAAAATCTCATTCAAATGATGGAAAAGCTTGCAGAATATTACGAGTCTGAAGGAATGAAGGCGGAAGCTATCAAAGAACGCGAGAAAGCATTAAAATTTATTGATCTCGTTGAAAACAGCGCATATGATGCATATGTTGAATTTTTCAACAAGCGAATCGAGCAATTGAGATAAGTTATCACACGAGGTGGTATGGGTCAAAATGACCCATACCACTTTCTTTTGCTAAAGTGGTGCGGTTGATTTTCAACCAGACCACATCATCGGGCGAAATTCGCCCGATGAAAATCACTTGGTCAAAAGAACCAAGTGATTTTTCTTCTCCCCCTCACTCTATATCCGACACGAAAACGCGAAATATGTCCTGAGCAAAAAAATATTTTTTCGACCGCTAACTTTGTCGCAAACTGCGATAAGGTAAAAAGAAAAAAGCCATTCCGCACATTCGTCTTTTGAGGACAAATATGGTAGAATGGCTATGTAAAAAATATTGAATTACGGAGGATGAATTATGGAA
>JAZNER010000002.1:0-8469 GCA_045588675.1 Eubacteriales bacterium
ATCGTAGGAATGACTGTTGCAGAGTCCGAAATTCTCACACTTGGTAATCCCGAATCACTTGAACATTTTGTTTATGTGTCGGATTACAATTCCGTGGAGCCTGCAATAATGCTCATCTGTGAAACAGAGGAAGACGCGCTGCCTTATTTGAAACTCTTCGGCAAACTCACAAATCCGAGCTTCTCTGTGCGCAGATCGGTTGATACGGAATGGGAGCTCTTTGATGCAGAAGTAGCAAAGTTAGGGCTTACCTGCCGTTACGGATACGATATGATCTATCCCAAAGATACGGTTGCTGTTCCTGAATATGAAGGTATGGGAATTCGCTTGCTCACCATAGAAGATATGCCTTTAATAAAAATCTTCAAGCAAAGCGGTGGATGTGCAGAATGTCATGTAAGAGCAATCCAAATTCACTTTGACGGGAAAGGCAACGCTGGTATGAAACCGATGGGTGTATTTGAAAATGGAGAGCTTGTCTGTCTTGCAATGCCTACACTTGACCAAATTCGCGAACTCAGAAAATACGATATTGGAGCTATTTTTACGATTAATTCAGCAAATGAAGAAAAAGCTATTGATTTGATCTGGAAGTATACGATTGACACTTGTTTGAAAGATAATTCTACCATTGGAAACGCTAACTCAGACGAGGATGACTCACCTCTTGGAGTAGCAATTTGTGAAAAAGTAGGCCTCGTAAAAGTTGCTAAAAATTGCGGTTATCATAAATGATTCTCGCCCCGCCTCGCGCGGGGCTTCGCTTTTGTGCCCACAAAAGCAGTGCTTGTCAGGAAAAATGACGGACATTCGGGACGCGCTAAATAAGCCTTCCCCAGTGGGGGAAGGTGGGGGGCGAAGGCTGACGGGTGAGGTGTCGTAAGCTCAAAGTAACTCCTCATCCACCGCTATCGCGGTCCCCCTTCTCCCACAGGAGAAGGCTAATACCTGCCCGACAGTACATCTACGACAAAAGGAGTACGAACAATCGTCCGTACTCCTTTTGCTTTTCGGCAGGTAAAACCTGCTTTATGGAAGGCACGCCTTGAGGCGTTTTTTTGTTGCTCTTCCTGCCAAGAGCATTATTTCAAAATTACTTTTTATTTGATTTTTTCATAGGCTTTAAGGTTTTAGGGTCTATTGCCGCACAAAGAATAACCGCAAAAATTCCCGTCAAAATCGCATTTGGAAGCATATATGAGGAGTTATAAACAAGAGAATAATGCCACACATTCATCCCCTCAGGCGCATAGCTTCCCCACAAAATCACTCCCGAGAAAAAGCTGCTGACAAATCTTATTAAGCAAACGGCAACTGCGCCTACACAATAGCCTGCAAGCCTATGCGATTTGAACGGCTTTGCAAAAATATCAGCAAGTCCAACAACGACAAATGCGATTACATAGTCAAGCAAAACACAAGCAACTATTGCCACCCAAGTATTTGCCGGCGGAATGTAAAATCCAAGGAAAATCTGCAAAATACAATATACAAAGCCCGCGCCTATTCCCCACAACGCGCCGCGTCGGTAAGAATAATAAACAATCGGCAGCATACTTATTGTTATCGTTCCGCCGAAAATCAAAAGCGTGCTGATGCCTGTGATTTGGTTCAGCCAAACGCATAAAAGCTCAAGACAGTAGGCGAGCGCAAGCATCAAAGCGCCCTCAGTAATACAAAGAATTTTTTTCTTCATTTCTTTAAACCTTTCTTCATAAATAAAAATTCATCCGCACGCAAAATCACGGTCGGATGAAATTCTTGTCAGACAGGTTTACAAAAATATCAACAAAATCTTCCTACGCCGGTATTATCCGTATCAGGTGCAAGGGTTCGGAACACTCCGTCTCAGCCTATTCCGCGTATGCGGTAAGACACCCCTGATTTTTTATGCAGATTTATTTGCTTGTTTTTCAAGCACAAGAGCATTATATCACAGCTTGAGTATTATGTCAAGCACTTTTTTATAAAAAGTACAACCCTCTGCCATTTTTCATTTTGTCCGTCGATATAAGTACAGGCAAGGCATTCATATACTCTTATCAATTCGAAAATAATCGAACTAATTGTACAGGAGGCATATAATGCTTATTTTTTCACTGATTTTAGCAACATTTGTAAGGCTTTTGCATCCCATTCTCGGAATTGGCACTCCGCAAAGCTTTCCACCCTCTCTTTCCCCTGAGGAAGAGAGGAAAAATTTCATTCTTATGAGGCAAGGAAGCGAGGATGCAAGGCAGACCTTAATTCTGCACAATCTGCGCTTAGTCGCTCACATAGTCCGCAAATATTATTCCGCAAGTAAAAACCAAGAGGACTTGGTATCTATCGGTACTATAGGACTTGTCAAAGCGGTTGACACATTTAACATTGACAACGGTGCACGCTTTGCGACCTATGCTGCAAAATGTATTCAAAATGAAATACTTATGAACTTCCGTGCCGAAAAAAAGCACGCCTCGGAAATTTCAATAAATGAAACCATTGATATTGACCGCGACGGCAACCCTCTCTCCTACATAGATGTCATCAGCAGTGACGAAAACTTGTCCGAAGAAATCGACCGAAAAATTATGAGCTCGCGCGCCATTATGTGCATAGACCGCGTACTTAATATGAGAGAAAAGCAAATAATTATTATGCGGTTTGGGCTTTTTGGCACAAAGGAGCTTACCCAAAGAGAAATTGCCGAGCGACTTGGAATTTCACGCTCTTATGTATCGCGAATTGAAAAAAGCGCCGTTGAAAAATTAAGAACAGCTATGGGTGAGTAATCTCACCCGTAGCTGTTCTTAACTCAAAATCATCAAATTATCAAAAGCTCATAATCTTTAAAATTTCAGCCTTTATTTTTGCGGCAAAGTCAACCGAGCCAAAGCAAATCACTCCGTCACAGTGCCGTGAAGCTTCAACCGCCGACTTGGCACAGGATTTCAAGGCTTTTAGCTCTTGTATCTTGTTACAGTCAAGAGAAAGAGCTGACACATCAACCCCTTCATTTGCAAGAATTAAAATTCTATCAAGATTTCTGCCCTCAAATGCCAAGAGCTGTGATTTTAACAAATCAATGCTCTCAAAGGGCAGACAAATCGCAAGCTTGTCGCAATCGACCCCCAGCGAATCCAATGTTTTTAATAAAAGTGTAACCTCTTCCCTGCTTTTTGCCGAATCGGTAACAAGTATGGGAGAAGCTGAAATCAAATCAAAGCAGGACATTCCCGAAGCCTCACAAAGTCCGCCTTGAATTGCGCTCCACGGGATTTTTACTCCCGCGCGCCGAATCGCCAAAGCAGTTTCAATGCAAAGAATTGCGGCATCGCGCAGTATGTAAGACGGGCTTCTCATACTATACCCATCTCTGCCGCCATAAGAAAAGGCGAGCTTTTTTAGTGATGCTTCAATTACCTCAAATTGAGATTTCACGGGAATATAAAGCCGTACACCGCTCATAGCGCAGGAATTTGAAATGCTGTTATAGACATCACTTCGCTGATTTCCTGTTATAACCTCGCGCACTCCGCGTCGAATGCTATCGCAAAGAGGCTTGATTATTTCATTTGCGCCGTCAATCTCATAAACAGTGGGAATAACAATTAAATCGTAAGGCGCACAGATGCTGTCAAGCGAGTAATCGGCATTTGTTGTTCCTTCCAATATAACTATATCGCAGTCGTATAGCTTACACAGCAAAAGAGATAGCACAAAGCTTACTTCCTCACGGCAAAAATTCTTGTCGTTCATTTTCTCGATTACCGAATGGAGAGCATCGACTGATTTATTGTAATCCTCAATTGAAGGAATTCTCTTGTTTATATATACGCTTTCCCTTGAATCAAAGCAAAATTCCGAGCATATTCTGCCGACCCGAAGCCCTGCTTTTTCAATAATAGCTTCAAGCAGAACTGCCGACGCGTGTCCCGATTGTCCGCTTGGCAGGCAGATATACCTCGTTCCGATATTAACTCTGCCGAGAAGCATACAAAGCTCTGAAATTCGCTTTTGAGAAATTTCTGCTCCGCTTTTTGCAAGAGGAAAGCTGTTCATATATTTGATTGAATTTGCATATTTCATTTTTTACTCCGTTAAAAAGCCGAAGAATTTGTAATCAAAACAATCCTACTTTTGTTCGCCTATTATTTTGAAAATTCTTGCGCTGTCCTTATTTATCAATACTTTTCCGCGGTATTTTTCACCGCTGATTAAATCGCAATAAATACTGCCCTCAGGAACATATTCAAAAAATTCTTGTCCGCGATTAAGAGATACTAAAACACGGCTGTCCCCTTTTTCTCTGAAATAAGCTACAGACGAGCTTGTGTGCGATAAAATATAAAAATCTCCGTTGTGAAATGCAGGCTCATCTGCTCTGATTTTGCCAAGCGTGCGATAATGCTTTAAAATCTCCGCGCGATAGTCAACATCAAGCTCGTGCCAAGGGTAAGGCATACGGCAAAACGGGTCACCGTATCCTTCAAGACCTATCTCATCACCGTAATAAAGCGACGGAATACCGTACGCCGTATATTGAATGACAGAGGCGATTTTCAGAAGCCGAATACCCCTTTTTCTCTGCTCGTCTGTCAATCTTTTTCTTGCGAGAAAAGCATTTCTGCACTCATTGTCGAGCTCGTCCTTACCAAGCATCGTCAGAATTCTCTCTGTGTCGTGAGTGCCAAGCAAATTCATAAGCTTGTCCGAAACGACTCTTGGATATGATGCGTAAATCTCAGTAAGTGTATTGTAAAGAGCTTCCCCGTCAGCATATAGACAGAACGACAGAATTGCATTTTTCAGAGGATAATTCATAACGCTGTCAAGCTGCTTTCCAAGAAAGTACCTACGCCGTGAGCCGTACGCGACCTTATCGGCGGCGTTCTCCCAAACCTCGCCAATGATAACTGCCTCTCGGTTACTCGCATTCTTCGCGCTCTCGCGTAGCTCGTCAAGAAATTCATCAGAAAGCTCATCGGCTACATCAAGCCGCCAGCCCGCAATTCCGCGCTTTATATATTTCTCGACAATTCCTCCCTTACCCGTGAAAAACTCACGGCAAGACGGTGAGGCGTGATTCAGCTTTGGCAGGATTGAAATTCCCCACCAGGATTCATACTCGTCGGGATAATTATGAAATTTATACCAATTTACATATGGCGAATCCGGAGAATTATAAGCTCCGCCCTCGCCGTAATTTTTGAACCTATTAAAATAGATACTGTCAATGCCCGTATGGTTGAATACGCCGTCAAGGATTATCCCAATCCCCCGCTCTCTTGCTTTTTTGACCAGATTGTCAAAGGCCTCTTCCCCGCCAAACATCTCGTCAATTACATTATAATCGCCCGTGTCATATTTGTGATTTGAGTATGCCTTGAAAATCGGGCAAAGGTATATATACTTTACTCCAAGAGAAACAAGGTAATCAAGCTTTTCGGCAACTCCGTAAAGGTTTCCCCCGAAAAACATATTGTTTTTCAGAGGCTCTCCTATTGCATTTGCATATTGAGGAATACCGTTTTCCCAATCCTCGTTGATTATAGCGTCAGCACGAACAGGGCAATCACCCTCACCGCGATAAAATCTGTCGGTGAAAATCTGATACATTACTCCCCCGCCAAAGCTCTCGGGCGTTTCAAAATCCTTCTGGAAGACAAGCAGGCGAAACCTGCTTCCCTCTTTTTCCGAAAGAAAAAAGTCCTTATTATTTATACTGCTTGTAAAAAGTGTATGCTCTCCGCGTATAAGCAAAAGCTCATAATAAAAAAGACCGCAATCCTCGTTTCCGCAAATCTCGCGAGTATCAAGCGTGCAGGAATATATATCATTTTCGACATCTGAATTTATGAGAGTAAGCTCAAAGTCGCGGTCATTACCTCTGTCACGGCAAATGCGCAAGACTACACCGAGCGCGCCGAGCCTTCTTGTGACCGAAGCCTCTATAGTTATTGACGAGCCGTAAACAAATGCGCCGTACTGCGACACATCGTTATGTCCGATAAACTTGCGGATTTTGACCTCGCACAAGCTGTCAATTGTTTCATAAAGCCTTGGAAGCATATACATTCCTTTCGATTTAACAAGGTTTTGGCGTTACGATTTACATATGCGCTGATTTTTCAATAAATTCACCGCCATAAACCGTCATAAATTAAAAATACTTTAAAGGCTTGGGAAACTCTTATCATTGAGCTTCCCAAGCTGATTTTTATTATTTAACAGGCTTCAAATTCCAGAATTTTTCTGCATACTCGTTGATAGAGCGGTCTGCCGAAAAGAAGCCCGCCGCGGCAGTATTGAGAAGCGACATACGAGTCCATTTTTCTCTGTCGCTGTATGCTTGGAGCATTTCCTCGTGTGTAAGTCGGTAAGACTCAAAGTCAGCCAGACACATATACGGGTCTGCTACTCCGTGCCCTGTAAGCAGATAGGTGGCAATATCAGCAAAAGACTCTCCTGCAAAGCCAATTGAGAGGAAATTTACAATTCTCTTCAATCTCTCGTTCTCCGAGTAAAATTCTGCCGAGCGATAGCCGCGAAGCCAAAGCTGCTCAACCTCATCACTCTTCAAGCCGAAAATATACATATTGTCCTCGCCGACAGCGTCAAGCATCTCTACATTTGCGCCATCAAGAGTTCCAATTGTTATAGCACCGTTTATCATAAGCTTCATACAGCCCGTACCACTCGCCTCTTTTCCCGCAAGCGAGATCTGCTCACTTACCTCAGCTGACGGAATAAGAATTTCTGCTGTGCTTACATCATAGTTTTCAAGGAAAACGACATTGAGCTTTTCGCGGATTTTCGGATTTGACTCAATATCCTTTGAAATCAAGCAAATAAGCTGAATAATTCTCTTCGCCATTCTATAGCCCGGAGCAGCCTTTGCTCCGAAAATAAAGGTTTGAGGAGTAATATCAAGATTGGGATTATCTCTCAGATCAATATAAGTGCCAATAATGTTGAGAACATTGAGAAGCTGACGCTTATATTCGTGAAGTCGCTTGATCTGAACATCAAAAACTGAGTGAGTGTCGATCTTCTTTCCGCATTTTGCATAAAGGTGATTTGCAAATGCGATTTTATTATTATGCTTAATTGCGCGCACCCTCTCAAGCACGGCTTTATCGTCCGCAAATTTAGCAAAATCAGCAAGCTCTGTTGGGTTATGTCTGTAACCCGTTCCGATACAATCGTCAAGAAGTCCTGCAAGAGATGGGTTAGAATAGCAGAGCCAACGGCGGTGCGCAATTCCGTTTGTAACATTGCCGAACTTTTCAGGATACATTTTATAAAAGTCCTTGAAAATAGTGTCGGTCAAGATGTCGGAATGAAGCTTTGAATCGCCGTTTACAGAGTGTGAGCCGATTACAGAAAGATTAGCCATTCTAACCGAGCCATAGCCTACAACGCTCATCTTGGAGATCCTCTGCCAGTTGCCCGGGAATTGCTGCCAAGCCTCACGGCAAAATCTCTCGTTAATTTCCTTAACGATTGCATAAATTCTTGGCAATTTAAGCTTAAACAAATCCTCATTCCAGGTTTCAAGCGCCTCAGGCATAACGGTATGGTTCGTATAGGAGCAGATCTTTACGACCTTATCCCAAGCATTTTCCCAGGAATAGAAATAATCGTCAACAAGTATTCTCATAAGCTCGGGAACACAAAGAGCGGGATGCGTATCGTTTATGTGAATGGCAATCTTGTCCTCAAGGTTTGCAAGTGTGCCATAAACAGCCATATGGTCGCGGATTATGCTCTGAACTGATGCAGAAACAAGGAAATATTGCTGTGACAGACGGAGCAATTTTCCTTCGGTGTGGTTATCAGAGGGATAGAGAACCTTTGAAATAGTTTCGGCGTTTGTACTGTCCTCAACAGCCTTTGCATACTGACCCTGAGTAAACAAGCCCATATTGAAATTCTGAATATTTCTTGCTCTCCAGAGTCTTAACTGGCTGACAGCCTTGCTGTCTGCACCCGAAATCATCATATCATAAGGAACTGCCTCAATTTCCTCGCAATCATTATAAATGACGGTCATATGGTTATTTTCCCACTTTTCAGTAATGTGACCGCCGAAACGAACAACAAATGTACGGTCGGTTCTCGGAACTAACCAGACCTCGCCGCCCGGCAACCATACATCAGGCAATTCAACCTGCATACCGTCAACGATCATCTGCTTAAAAAGACCGTATTCATAGCAAATTGAAAATCCTGTTGCGGGATAATCAAGAGAAGAAAGTGAGTCCATAAAGCAAGCAGCAAGACGGCCAAGACCACCGTTGCCAAGTCCCGCATCGGGCTCGCACTCATAAAGCTTATCAAGCGAAAAGCCGAGTGCTTTTAATGCCTTACTATACTCGTCGCTAACTCCCAAATTGCAAATGTTTGTCTTCAGTGAGCGTCCAAGCAAAAACTCCATGCACATATAGAAGTCGGAGGCCAAGCGGTCTTAGGAAGACAATTAGG
>JAZNER010000003.1:0-39118 GCA_045588675.1 Eubacteriales bacterium
GAACAACCGTAGCAACTGCATTCTGCAAGGTTTCTCCATCCTCTTGGAGTGCTACGCTTATCGCACCCAAAACACCACCGTCATCCGCAGGTGCTACTGCTATATTTGCGTTAAAAGTAACTCTGTAAACGGTCTTACAAGCGTTTCCTGCTCCTTTAAGACGGAACACGCCCGAGCCGTCTCTATGGGTTATAAACCCCTTTTTGCAACAACGGTTGCCATTATCAAACAGTATATTCGCGTCTTCTGCGACTGTCTGCAAATCAATTCTGCTATATTCAGCAGCCATAAAATCAATCCTTTCTGTCGGTTGATTTAGGCGTTGTAATTGCTTTTTCAAAATCCCATTTCATTTTATAAATTCTATTGTGTATAAATTTATAATCTAAATTAAGAAGTTTGCACCATTGCATTAAATTGTGTTTCTCACCATTATATTCAAAAACAATGTTAGTCCTTCTATTATTGCATTGTTCTTCAAATGTTATCCATCTGCAATTTTCAGGGCAATAATTACCATTATTGTCAATCCTATCAATGCTCAAATTATCTTTATACCCATTATTTATAGCCCAATTATAAAACGATAAAAAAGATTTTTCCCATTCATCGCAAACGCTTATACCTCTGCCACCATATCTTACATACGATTTGATATTAGGGTTGTTGCATCTGCTTTTCATTGCATTCCAAAGAGAATATAACCTGCTGTTTTTCATTCCGTGTACTTTGTTTGTGGGAATATGTGTCAAGCAACCGCAACTTTTTACAGCTCCATTTTTCAAATTCCCACCACGAACTGTTGTGTAATTTCCACAATCACACTTGCACAACCAAACAGCAACTCCACCCTTTGCGTTTTCAAGCCTTTTTTCAACCGTTAATTTGTTAAATTTTTTGCCTGTTAAATCAATAAATCTTGACATAAAAACACCTCTTAAAACAGTTTGTATTATAGTATTATTATATCATAATTAAATTGATTTGTCAAGGCTTTTCATAATAAAATAGAGGGGAGCATCCGTCTACTTTTGCCCGTCTGCTCCCCGAAAGTCATCATCGAGCAGTAACATTATCGCCCGAACATCCGCTAAATGCGAAAGTAGTCAATCTTTTATCTATTGGTTTTTAGAAATTGCCACAACCGCAACCGTTAGAAGCGTAGTTTACCGTTCCGCAACAGTTGGTCGGGAATGTAACCTGCTGGGGAGGCTGAACGATATATGCGGGTTCAGGGCACTTATCGCCAAGGCGAGAAATAAGGTACTCATTCTGCTTAGCCTGTGAAGCCGCAAGACGGAGAGCCATGTTCTCATCGCGGAGAGTCTGTGTCTTTTCTGCCGCAAGGTAGTCAATAATTCTGTCGCCTACCTTGTCGATTGCTTGCAGGGTGTTGCAGTTATATGCCTGTGCATCAAAGCGGTTCTGCAAGTTCATCTTCTCGAGGTCGCAGCAACAATCGGAAATCTGCTTGGAAATTGTCCAACTGTTTCTCTCATTACCGTAAGCAACATCTTTAATTGCTCCCTTTACATCACAGCAACACTGTGCCTGCTGATAACCGAGGTTTGCAATAGAACTGTTTATACCGCTAAATCCTTGGCAAAGTGTCTGCTGAACGCCCGCAAAGCCGTTAAGCATATTGGTATTCTGTGCATAGAAGCCGTCGCAGAGACCGTTGTTTACGCCATCAAGCTTTCTTTCGATAGTTGCAAAGTCGGTGGCGAGGACATAGTTTTCACCTACACCGCTTCCACCGCCAAAGCCACCGCCATATCCGCCGAAGCCACGGTTGCCACCCCATCCAAACAGAAGCAAGATTACAATCCACGCCCAATCGTTACCGAAAAGGCCGTTGTTGCCATAACCTCCGCCGTTGGTGGAGTCTCTGCCTACCGCATAACCAGTTGCGAAGCCATTATCTTCCATCATAGTTTTTTCTCCTTATAAAATAAAGTATATATGCCAAATCAAGCCGTACGCTCTTGATTGAAGCCATTAGTTATCTCCCATAAACTGCGCCACCTGTTGCGCTATTTGGGAATATCTGTTAAATTCCGCTTGCGACATTCTTCCCGAAGCAAGCAACTGTTCGACTTGCTGACGAGGATTTCCATTGAATTGTTTTCTAAATTCTCTCGCCTGTTGTGCGATTTGTTCAAGGGGATTGTTTTGTCTGCCCATAGCATTGTATAAATTATTCGACATCGTTTTCTACCTCCTCAACCGCCTTTTTGACGGCCCTTGCTTTTGGTTTCGCCCTTAACTCGTCCAATTCACTCCGTAGTGCCTCAAATTCTTTCTGTAACGCCTCGAAGCTGTCCATGCTTACAAACTTACTGCCACATTGACATTCGTGCTTGTGCGAAGTTTTTGGGGCGTTGTCGGCGGTGCGTTCTGTATAGTCAAGAATACGCATAGACGGAACACCCTGTGCATTTACTGATTTGATATATACGGTGTCCTTGTTCTTATCCCAAAGAGTAACGCTGTTATTCGGTGCGACCAAATAACTTTCCGCCTCTGTCTGCCCTAAGACCCATAACATATCGTTTGACGGGGCAGTTTGCATCATTGGCATCTGCTGAATAGGCGTCTGCATCGGCATCTGTTGCTGAACGGGCATCTGCTGAAATTGCTGACCGCCTTGCATATTTTGGTTGTCAACGTTCGGTATTGATGGATTATAATATCCCATCGGTCTTGCATAAGGTGCATAATAAGGGTAAGCCATATTTATTCTCCTTTTTCAAAATAATAAACTACGGGTTCTCTGCCGCTCTGCCAAGCATCATAATAGCAACCGTCAATAATGGCAACTGCGTGTGTTCCTGTACCAATCACAAAAACACCTTTTGGGTGGTCTTGGCAAAAATCTTCTACTGAATAGCAATCAGGACAATCTTCTATTGTTCGCCTTTTGAAGCCTTTGTGTCTTAAATATGCGCTAAAAATCGCATTGGAGTTTGGGAGGTCGCCCATCATAAAACCTTGAACACATAAATCAACATAAGTTTTCTCCCACGATTGATTTAATGCCTTTGATATTGCACGAATAACGCAATCACCTACACGCAAGCCGAGCGGGTTATTTAGATACTCTATCCACATCGTCAAATACTTTTAACATACCTTTTTCACGCAAAACTTGAATAGTGCGGAAAACCACAAGAAAAGGAAGCTCGTTCAATTCTTTGTGCGACCTAATAAATTGAGTTATATTCATATCATCACCTCACGCATATAGCATAACAAAAAAGACAACCATTCACAATCAAGTGAATAGCCGTCTTTTAGCCGTATTTTGTTCTATTTTTATAGGTGTTTAATCAACTTTTCGGTTGCTTTATATACTATTGTTTTTGTCTGCTGAACAGATAAATCAAATTCCTCTGCCAACGGCTCATAGCAAATACCGTCAAGCAATCGTCTTTTCAATATCGCTCTGTCACGCTCTGAAAATATCCATTGTTCGATCAAATTTTCCCACTCACTCCGCGAAAGGTCGTAATTCTCCGTTTTCCTCAAGTCGCATTACCTCCATTTTCACGAGTTTGGCAAAATCTATTTCTTTTCTAACTCCATTTGAAATTTCGCTTGCCACAATTAATTTATCTGCACAAGTCAGTAAATCAAGGCAAAGCTCCATTTCATCATCATACCCTATTTCCCCATATTCAAAGTGTGAGAAAGCCAATAAAGGGCAAACATAGCAATTTGCAAGGTCTTTCACTTGCAAATCGTGTGTTATTTTCTTTGCCTTTTCGATATTCTCTTTGTCGCCGCCATATTGATGCGATACATAATATACAGCCATTACATCGTCACCTTTATTTCTTTATGGTTTCCGCAAACTGTTATAATCTGCGGAGCGTGAGACGAGGGTATGAGCATTTTTTGAGCCGCATAGCCGCCATATTCAAGCCAAGAGGTCGAGGAAACAACCTTGAACGGCTTAACACTCACCTTGTTGTTGTGCGTGTCTATCTGGATTTTTGACGGCTGTGTTACAAAGGGTTTGTGAGTATGGCCGACAATAAGGCAATCCATTCCGTCAATGACATATCCAAATCGCTCATTTCGGTTTACAGAACCTCCTGTCAACATTCCACCGCCTGCCCCGTGAGTAACCACAAGTGTGTATGTTGGATTTCTCGCCCCATCTCCGTCTTGTCTGCCAAATTGCATTTTTAGAAAAGCAACGTTTTCGCGATAAAGATGTTCAAGGTCGAGTTTGCACATAATATCATATGTCGGGTCATTGTCAGCATCTTTTCCGCTTCTGCGTTCGTGGTTGCCCGTCACCGCACACAAAATGCGGTCTTTTATCGGATCTAACATTTCAGCCATAAGTCGCTTTTGTTCTCTCGGTCGCATAGTTTCCGCAAATACATTCGCCACACTATTTCGGGTCGAATTATTTATGAGGTCACCCCCAAGAATAACATGGCAATTTGGAACGCTCTTGACTTGATTTATAAAATTTATCCATTCCGTCTGCATATGCTCACTCGCTCCCAAATGAACATCTGAAATGGGGATAATTGTTATATCATCTCTATCTTTGAAATGCTTTTGTATAAGTTCAAAATCGGAGTGCAAGGCAATTCTCCTTATTATTTGAATTTTCCGCAAGACGGGCAACGAGTGGGTGTTTTCTTTTTACGGGTTTTCGTTGTTGTTTTCTTGTACTTTATCTTCTGCTTCGCCATTTACAATACTACCGCCATTAATAATAGAATTGTTGTTGCCACCTTCGGCATCTTGTTCGATGTCATATTCTTCTGTAATTGTTTCAACTGTCTCGAATTGGGCTTCATAGACAATCCACGCAAGATTAGTACCAATCAAAGCGCCAATCAGCACGAGAATGACAATCCAAAGTCTTTTGTTATGCCGTTCGCTTCTCGCCATTGCGCTTTCGTGCACCACATAAGGCACGGTCACATTAAGATTTTCTGTTCCGCAACCATTACAAGTCTTTGCCATTTTCTTTTCCTCCATAACCTCATAAATTAAAGAAAGAGGGGAAACCGCGAGGTAACGGCTTTCGGGTGTACATCCCTATCCCCCATAACATTATAACATTTTATTTTTGCTTTGTCAAGTGGCGAAGAAATAAAAAGCAACAACAGCCACTACGATTGCACCCAGCACGGCGGCGGTCAGCCAGTTGTTAAACTTCAATCCGTTCTTGGTTTCGGTTCTCATTTGTCTTTGCTCTGCAAGAATTAAATCAATTCGCTTGTCATCGTTGGCAAACCTCGCATTTACCTTTTCTTGCTTTTCGTTGCAATCTTCGATTTTGACATATCTTTCATCAGCCTCCGCCAAAAACTCCGCCTTTAATGCTTGTATTTCGCTGTGTTCAAGAGCCACCTTTGTCACCGCCCTTTAACATCTGCTTTCCGATCTGGTTAACTCCAACCGCCGACAGACCGCTTGCGAAGCCTGTCAAAATCGCGCCATACCATTTTGCGGCAGGCATCATTTCGGGTGCAATCCAATATGTTAAAATACCAATTAGCGCGCCAATCAATGCCGCATACACGGGAATGAATTTCCTAAACTTTTCGCTTTCATAAAAGAATGCGTTTTTTAACAACTCAATTATTCCGTAAACCACAATAACAATGAACGGAATGGTTGCCACAGAATATCCATATAAATCAACCATTTTATACAATCTCCTAAATTATTAATTTAACTTTAGCCTCATCAATGGTTGCTTGTGTCAAACCAACCTCTAACTTTATGCGCGAAGAAGTATATTCCAACGCAACCATTTTTTTGTCATTTGTCGTTCCAACGACTTGATAATTAGTCGTTGCACCGCCGACTGAAATTATTGAAACATATTGTGTTGAATTGGAGTCAATGGAAATAACATAAACGCCGCGGTTTAGCGATGTAAAGGTGTACGACCCATTTGATTGCTCAATTAAATTTAAGGTCTCCCAATTATCATCAATCTTATCAGCCTTTCCTGCTATCAAACTTCCGTTTTTTACAGAATTTTTTATAGAATTAAAGGAATTAATAATTAATTGGTCTAACGGAACAAAATTGTCTGTTCCAATGGACGAATTTATAGCCTTTTTTATCTTGCTCCAACTCATATTCGAGACACCTCTTTGATAATTTGGTCTAAAGTTTTTACATTTGCCGTTCCAAGTGTGCTATTCAAAGCGTGCTTTATTTGTGCCCAACTCACGAAATCACCTCCGAAATACCGCCGTCTATGCCAAATGTCGTGGTTTTGGTTATGGTCTTTTCGCCGACAAAAATTTCCGTGATACTGCCATCATCGTTAAAAATGGTTGTCAGCGTTTCGCCGTTTGCGTTGGTCTCTACAATACTCCCGTCGTCATTAAACGATGTCGTTGAAGCGATAAATCCCTGCATGGCCATCATTGTGGCTCTATTTATCGGCGTTCCTGCGACCACCATTGTTTTGTCTATAAATTCCTTCACATTATACCTCTCCGCATGAAAAATTTCCGCATATTTTATAATTTGCTTGCGTGTAAGTAACTATTTCTCCAACATCATTAAGTATTTTTTCCATTTCGTTTATGGCTTGAAAATGATATGAAATGTTTGGTGTAACAGGCGTTTCAGAATATGTAAAGAAAGCATTGCGCAAAACATCAATGTTGGTTAACAATCTTTGAAAATTTTGCTCATCAAACACATCTGATATTGTCCACTCTTTGTTTGTCATTTCTGTGTTCCAATAACCCATATCGTTTAGAACTTCGTTCAATCTGCGTTGTTCATTTTCAATTCGATTTAATGTATTAATAGTCAAGCAACCTTTTTCGAGTGTTTCAACTTCTGTATTGGACAATGTCAAGAACTTTTGCACTTTCTCCAATATTATGTGTTTGGCTTCTGTTACATCGGCTTCTGTTCTGTTAAATATCACATTTTTCCTCCTCGCCGCTATGCGGCTGATTTTTAGTTGGGGTTAGGTGTTGCTTTTTGTTATACTTCCGTTGGGGTTATATTATATCTTTAGCGAAACCATATAAATCACCCTGATTTTCTAACCGTAAGCAAGCCATTGTAACAACGCCAGCACCGTAACCTACAAAACTAATATACATCTGTCGGTATGGGTCGTCCGTTTTTTGAAATGTAACTATACCGTTTACACCGGTTACATTACATCGTATTCTTATTTTTTTAGCGTCTTTATTTGCAATAAGAAAGTTGATTAAATTAGTATCTCCTATTAGTGTGTTTGCTGTTGTTAATACAAGACGCTCGCCTACATAGAAAGGCGCATAACCATCTATATATTTCTGCGGTATTACGTGAATTTCTGTTTTGTCGCCGTAAATAGCAACATCAATACTTGCCGACCCGTCTAACCCAATAACCGCTATTGAAGCCCCTGCGGTTTCTACAAAAGCACCTGTTGCCATTACAAACGGAAAGTCACCCGAAGGTGTACCCGTTGTAAGTACGGCAAGGTCACCCATTGCTATAATGCTTTCGCCCTGCAAACTGCCCGCCACTGCAACACATTCATAATCAACACCGTTATAATTAACCTTGTATGTCTTGCCAACGACTAATGTAATAGGCGGTCCCATAACATAAAGCTCACCCATTACTGCGTAGCCGTTATCTATTGCCGTTGTAAGTGGTACTATCACGCCGTATGTTTCTTCCTCATAATACATGTCCTTAATGTACTTAGGCGGGATATGATGAATTTTTTCGATTGCTTGAGTAATAGCAATCGTCTTTCCATAGAAGCCATAACAAGCAACGAGTAGTGCAGTTCCTGCGGACGCTTCCTGTGCCGAGGTTATTGCAATAAACGGATAATCTAATGTAAGCGAATTGTCAAATATCTTTGCACCGAGCGCAACTCCGCTTAGCTCGGTTGTTTCGAATGCGTACGCTTCGCATATATAATCCACCTCGTCAATAGTTACTTTGTATTTTTCTCCAACCACTAAAGGAATTACGCTATTCCCCGAAACTCTACCCATATCAGCGGCATCATACTGTATCGCACTCTCGGGTAAAATCTCGACTTCCTCAGAGCCTTCCTCATAGTACATATTGGGAATGTACTTGGGGTCGAGCTGGTGGTAGATGGTTTCCTGTACGCCGTTAATCTTGATGGTTATTGTCTCGGCGGTGTCGGTTTCCTTGTAAACGTAACAAGCCGAACCACCGAAACTCACCACACAGAACGGATGGTCAGTTTTCGTTGTCATATCCGCAAGTACGCCGTTACCTATAATGTAAGTGCCGTCCTCGACGTAACAGTACGCTTCGTATTCCTTGCCATTCCATACGACGATATATTTATTTCCCTCAATGAAGGAATTTTCTGCAAAGCCGTGAACAAGATACGCGCCTGTGTCAAAATCAACGGAAGTCTGCGGCAGTACAGCAATATTTACACCATTGACCTCTTTCCAATGGGTGCGGTTTTTAACGTAGCCTGCGGCGTTGGGGTCGTTCTGCCCCCAATCGGCAGAGCCACCACCCTCGCCGCCCGCCCCGTCATATATACGCACGGTTTGGGTGCCATTCTTATCTGTAATCGAAATTGTTGCAACGCCGCTCTTTTTGGACACTTCAATGGTGGGAGAAAAACCGTTTTCTCCGCGAAGATTGGCATCAGGAATGTGGGCTACAGCCGCAGTCCGCTCGTTTGTGTCAACAGAGCTTATATAACCCAAATTCCCATCATTGTAAAGCACCAAATCATATGGCTTGGGTACATAGTCGTCTGGAATTAAAAAATCCGCAAAAGGATAGTTTTCCAGCGAGCCCACAAGATTGGATTTGAGGCGGTAGTATGCAAGACCTCGCTCACCGTCAAGACCATCCTTTCCATCAAATTCACCGCTCTCCTTGGCTTCGTTCAGTTTTTCCTCAATGGTTTCGGGAAGGTTTTCTTCTATATCTATGACGCCATGAGCAACGGAATTAATATCTTCGGCAAGTATATAATCTCCGTCCTTCTTATCAACCCAACTATCTTTTAAAGCCATATTTCCTCCTATTTTAAAATACATTTTTTTATTATAATGTTTCCATTTAACGAAAATGTTTGGCTTATTATTATTCCTTGGATATTACCCAAAAACTCTGTTTCTGCAACAATAACATCGCCTGTATTGATTGCTCTATCATAAATTGTTACATTACTCTCCGAAGCTCCATACCTTGTAGCCCCATAAATCGACAAGCCATATGTGGGAAATGCACCGTATATAATGTGTTTTCCTTCTACGATAGATAAATTAACAGCATTAACCTTTATAAGCCAATTATAGCATTTTTGAAGCACATTGTCAACATTGTTTTCACTAACAAGCGTTGCATTTTCCACGGCGACAATCTTTTCAATTTCATTTGCCAACACCACGGGATTGTTTTTTCTCTTTGTTTGCGTTGTATGCTCATATTTTTGCCCCGCCAAGATGCAATTCGTGTTTGCATTTATAACAGCATAATTTGTGCCACTTTGAATTATTGTTCCGTTTGTAATATTCAGATCGTGCAACGGCTCGGAGAATTTAACAAAAACATTTTCGCCCACTCCGCTTTCATTTGCATCATACACATTTATTGTTTCGGTTATTGGTTTATAAGTGTGCGACACCACTTCAACGCCCGTCACGGTTTCGTCGTCAGTAAAATTCTGTCCTTGCATAATGCGATTTAACGGTATGGTTTGCTTCACCTCATTATCAAGAGCAAACACCTTTACAACTTCGCTGTCGCTTGTATCAACCACCGCTTGAATTGCAAAAACCACTTGCATTAATGCTTCTCGGCAAGTTGTGTATGGTATATATCCCGTAACCGTTGCATTTGCAAAAGCATTATCAATGCTATAAGGTACTTTTGCCACCCTAAAAACATCATCCAAAACATCAACCGCGTTGGCATTGACATATATGCCTCCATAATAAGGCACGCTGTTCATCAAACCAATATAATCTTCACTCTGTATTCTCCACAGAAATTTTGATTGTCGTTTGGCTGATTTAACAAAAGTGGTGGCTTTCAAATTCCCGTTAAAATATATTGATAACGGCTGTTTTGCTTGAAATGAATATTCTATATTGCTTTTACTGTCAAGAACAAAATCCGCTGTATTTATACTGATTTGTGTGGAAATCGGGTCAATCTCTTGTATCAATTTAACATTTCTCAACTCATTTCCATAAAAATATGTGCCATACCCATAGTCTATAACTCTTAATTTAAGTCGATTTTGCGGCATATTTAATGAATAAAATGTAATAACCAATTTATTATAATTGTTTATTAAGTTTTGGCAGAAATAGAATGCGCTGTTTGGGTTGTATTCTTTTTCATCCAGCACGGTTTCTTCATCGCCTATATATCTTATCCATTTAATTTTCAACCTCGTGGGATATATAGAATTGTCCAAATCAAACGTAAAAGTCAATCCTGGGCTTGAATATTGTCCTGCGCTTGTAAGCGTAATCACAATGGGTTCTTCAAATGCGCCATCATCATTACTCAACTGTTCGCTCCATAAACCAACATTTTCATTTTCGGGCATGGATGGAAAAGCCGTAGCCGTTCCATCCAATACTGTTTGATACAATTCGCAAGGGTTTGCATAATTTGGAAAATTAAGGTTGTATTGTTGCAACTGTGCAAGGGTGTTAAACTCACTTTCACTTGCCGTTGGTACAAAATTTTCCTTTGCTTCGGGCGCAACATCGCCATATCTTATCGCTACGCCTTTGTTGTTCATTCGGGCAACACCTGCGCTTCCATGGGAATTATATTGAGAGAAAATTTATCCCAATATACCTTCCCTGTTCTTTTGTCAACTCTTTTTAATGCTCTTTCTCCGCTTGAAATATATGCGTCGTATTTTATTACAGATTGATTGTGTGCAATTTCAACAGATATTCCATCATATCGCGGGTAACTTACATAATCAAAAAGTCGGTCATATTCTGACTCTTTACCCTTTTTTCTCTGAAATGTGACTTTGTGCCCATAAAAAGTTCCAAGTGGGTCAAGGGTCATTCTTGCCCCGCGCGACATTGTTCTGCCCGTGTTTTCGGAATACAAAATATTAAAATTTTCGGCCAATTCTGTCACAATCACATCATAGGCTCTTCCGCCAATTTTAACATAATCCATTATGCAATCACCAACCTTGTACCAATTCTGCGATTTTCTCTATTTCCTTGCTCAACTACTGCTCTGCCAAATTCTCTGCCATCAATTTCAAGGACAACCTCTGTATTGCCGCCGCCATAGTTTGCATTGCCTTGCAAAGCGATATTAAACGCGTCAACAATAGTCTGCAACGGCGCTTCGATGTTCGTTCCTCGCTTTTGGTCGCCCAGCACAGCAAGAAATTCCTTGTTCGGGGGAATTACTGCGCCTTGTGCTAATCTTGGTATGCTAACTCTGCCCAAAGAAACATTCGGAATATTTATACCAAAACTACCACCGCCAAGCCAATCAGGAATGTCAAACGAAATCTTATTTAGTCCGTTTATTATCCAATTTATCATTTTCTCGAACATTGAAATTATGCCATTGATAGCCGCTTCAAAACCGCCTATAAGTCCGTTTCCGCAAGTCTTTGCAAGGTCAAGCCAAAATTTTGCGGTAAATATGGGCGCGATATGCCTGTTCCAAAAGTCCTTTACCGCTTCCCAAGCACCTTTTACCCAATCAACAATGGCATCCCAATTCAAAGCAATAGGTGTTACAAGAGCAACTGCACCTGCCGCTATCAAAGCTATTCCTGTGGCTATTCCAACTCCCGTTGCACAAAGTATAATTCCTAAAACTAACAGAGCCGCACCCGCTATTGCCATAATAACAGCGACCCAACCTTTTATCTTTTCTGTTATATCTTCAGAACCTAATGCAACGGCAGAAATCAAAGAAGTTGCACCCGCTATAATTAGTCCTATTCCTTGCGGATATACCTTCATATAGCAAAGGAATATACCTATCGCAAGTAATGCTCCACCTGCCATTCCCATTATAATTGACAGCCAAGATGCAATATCATCGGGATTAAAAGTTCCTTGCATAGCAACAGAACTAACAATCAAAGAAGCACCCGCCACAATCATTCCTATACCTGTTGGTAAAATCTTGAAATATACCAAAATAATACCCAAGGCAAGCAAAGCACCGCCCGCAACGCCCATAATTGTTGTAAGCATTTGAATTATACCATCATATCCAAACTCCGAAGCGGAAGCCATTGTTACGATCAATGTTGCCGCCCCCGCTATTATAAATCCAAGCCCCCAACCGATATGTCCTGTAAATAGCAGTATGAGACCAACTGCCACCAACGACAAAGCAACTATACCCATTATAGCGGTTAATGTTTCGTCAATTTCTTCAACATAAGCCGAGCCATCGGGAGCATTACCGTCCAAATCACCGCCTATGCCTTGCAATCCACTATCCAAACCACCGCTTGTATTGTCGGCGGTCTGTGCCGACAAAATTTGAATATCATCAAATCCCGCAAGTGTCTTTTTTAACTCTTTGTTGGTTTCCTTTACATTCTCTGTAACTTTTTCTTGGTTTTTTGCCGTTTCCTCTGTTTTGTCCGCTTGTTCTTCAAGCACGGCGTTTGTTTCTTTCTTGAAAAGAGCAACAATTCCTTGATATAACCCCTTGAACGCCCCGACAATCATTGCATATATTGAAGTTATCAATCTCGATATTTCCGCAATGAACGCCTTTCCGACAGTTTCGGCTAATTTGGGAGCAATTTTTTCAATCATTATCCCTATTCCGCGAATTGCCTTCTCTACAACAGGGAGAATGTTATCAAAATATATATCAACTGAATTTGCCAAATTCTCAATAGCGGCATCCATGTCACCGCCACCCGAAATTGCGACAAGCACATTTTGCCAAGATGCTCTCATCATTCCCGCCGCACCGCTTATCGTGGTAGCCGCCTCTTTTGCGGTGGTTCCCGCAATGCCGAGCTTTTCTTGAATAACTCCAATCGCCGTGTAAACATCTGCAAGGTTATCAATATTATATTCAACGTCCGTAATTGCTTGAGCATCTTTCAAAAGGCGTTCCATTTCAGACTTCGTTCCGCCATAGCCGAGCTTTAAGTTGTCCAAAAGTTGGTATTGCTGTTTTGCAAAGCCTTGAAACGCCATCGTCACCGACTCAAGAGAACTGCCCATCTTATTGGCATTATCCGAGATAGATATAAGTGCCGCATTTGCAACCTCTGCCGCCTTGTCGGTGTCTCCTTCAAGCGAACTCAAAAGGCTCGCAGAAAAACTTGTCACGTTTGCCATATATTCATTGGCGGACATTCCTGCGGTCTTGTATGCTTCATTGGCATACTTCATAACCTTGTCGGCAGAATTTTTGAAAAGCGTCTCAACGCCGCCAACCAACTGCTCATATTCTGCAAAAGCATCAACAGAAGCTTTCACGAAATCCACTATTTTTTTGACAGAAAAAGCCGCCGCCAAAGCCGCACCCGCTTTTGTTGCCATTGCCATTATGGAGTTCGTGCCTTGCTTAATTCCTTTTGTGTCAACTTTTGTCGATAGAATTATGCTTCCATCGCTTTGACCTATCGCCATTTAATCACGCTCCTTTCTACCAATCGGAGTTCAAAAATTCTTCTTCCTCCGCAGTAAGTTTTCTCGGCAATTCCACCATTTTTTTGTGTTCTCTTATATATTCTTCTTCCCATTTATCGAGTTTCTTTCCCTTTGCTCGTTTGGAGCGAATTGATACAATGGTCGAAAAAGTACATTCGCCTATTTCATAATATGCGCTCAAAAAAGTGTAGAAATGAAGATAATCGACGGAGCGCACTTCATAGCCAAGCACTCTGTTTATCGGTGCAACCAAAACGGGGAAATCGTGTTCCCAATCCATTAACTGCGGTTTTTGTTCTTGGCTCTCTTCTTGCTCCTCACCGCCATTGATTATACGGAACATTTCTTTTATAGCCGTGTCAAAATCGTCTATTGCTGAAATATCCTCATAGAATATAAACAAAGCACACTTGACCTTTTCTTCATCCGTGAGTTCATTATCATTCAAAGCACAAATAACATCAAGAACCACACGATAATCGCACTTGTTTCTTATCGGGTGCTTTTTGCCGTTTATCTCAACTGCAATCGGTAAATCCCACATCATTTGCTATACTTTGCGAGGTGCTTATCCATAGCCGACTTGTTTTCTGCGCCGTATTTCTTCAACTCAACCATAAGCCAATGGATAAAGTGCATTATATACATTTCTCGCCTTTCATTTCCGTTTTCGTCTTCTACAATAACAGTATCGAATGGCTGACAATAGCGGAACGCCACATCGGAAATCTTTCCTCCAAATACAACATCCAATTCATCCTTTACCGCCTTGTTATACTCTGCCTCAATCTCATTTACCGCATCAAGTCGGATCTGTAAATTCTTCAATTCATCTGCCGACATTTCAAGCAACTTTTCGGGGTTGTCAAGGTCAATTTCAGGAACATTTCCCTCAAATCTATTTTTGTACTTTTCGAGGTCGATTTCCTTGATACGCTTTTTAATAGATGCCTCAAAACCTTGTATTCTCTCTTGAATACCTCTATCATTCGGGTTAAAATAAATAACTGCCTTATCACCATTGTCAAACTCAATCGGGAATGCGACTTTACCTGTGCTTAATTTCATAATAAATACCTCTCTTTATATCCTCATTAAATGTAAATATACCGCCCTACCATATAGGGCAAGGCGGTATTATAATATTTTTTTGTTTTATGCAGATGCCTTTGTAAATTCGGGCGCGCCCTCTGTAAACTCAACTGTTCCGCGCTCTTTCTTGTCGGAATAGTTTACTGTGATAGGCATATCAACATAAGCAGAACCGCCAATGCTACCAAAGGTGATTGTGCAATCGCTCTGCATATCTGCCTCATAGCCATCGGTTTCCGTGCCAATATAGCCGTAAACAGTAAGCATATCGAACTGCGAAAGCTCCTCATACTTCTTGTCAAGCCAAATTTCGTGAAGCTTGAATGCGAGTTTAGAACCGCCTCTAACGGTGAAGGGTTCAAAAGACTGTGAAGGGGCCGCGCCTATTACGGTTGTTTCGTGGTTTCCAAGAATATCATTGACTTCTTCGGTTTCAAAGTTAGTTTCAATAGAACTGTCTTCAACACCTGCACCGAGAAGTTCCCATTCTTTTGCTTCTTTTGTGCCAACATTTACATAATGCTTCAAAAGTTTTCTCGGAGCTTTTGTGCCTGCATTTACATTGAAATCAGTATTTATTGCCATTGTAATTGTTTCCTTTCGTTAATATTGTCCGCTTTGTAAAGCGTTATTTAGTGTGCGTGTTAATTTGTCAAGCTGACCCGCATTTGCCGCCGCCTTATCCCATTCGTAAGTGGAATATGGGTTTTTGTGTTGGAAATTAAAATCCCTACCATAATAAACCCTTGAAGAATACGGCTGAATGTAATGTATTTTAAACGGATATAATTTAGCCGTGTCTTGCATTGTTCCCGTATCTCGTGGAGTGTATGGGTCAATTAGTCGCTTCCAAGATTGGCTGACGAGAAGCCCGAATCGGTCATTCTGCACCTTTGCCAAAATCTTCGGCTCGTTAAGGTCAATCCTCACATTCATATTCTACCGTCTTTCTTTGCGCCTTATTCACATAGCGCAAGCGAACTGTGATAAAATATCCTACCGTGTTTTCTTCGGGGTTTACATAGCGAATTTGAGGCACAAATGGGTTGCACTCGATAGACACAATTTTCTCGTTAATATCGGGAAAATTCTTTGCATCATTCTGTGCCTTTACCCAATCACAAATACTTGTCACTTGTTCAAGAGTAAGCACATTTTCATTCCGTGTTGGCTCGCTATCATCGTTTACATCGTACCACTCATAACAATTTATTTGGAAATCCTCATAAACTGACGGATACGGTACAATCTCACAATGGTAATCTCCGAGTGTGTCAACACTTTCTTGATATTGGTGTGTGGGCGAAGCCCCTTGCGGAAGAATAACCCTCACGCCTCTATCCTCTGTCGCCGCTATGCTCCAAAGGTCAGCAAGTTCGGGGCATTGGCGGAAATATTCAAATAACTTTGCGTATTTACTCATCTTTACCCCCAACAATTACAGCGCAAACAAGAAATCCAAAAATGGCGGAAATTGGAGCAATCCATAATATATTCAATATACTTATCATAAACTCACCCCACATTTGCTATAGTAACATTGTCTACGCTCATTCCGTGAATATTAGCCGAAACAGAACGAACCACGATACCGTTGTCTTTGTATTTTTCTTGCAATTCTGCAAACTCTCGGCTCGTTGTTACAATATCGTCAACCTCCGACAAAATGATGAAATCACCCACTTGCACCGTGTAATATTCTTCTCGAATATCCACGGGTAGTTTGGCATATTCAAGCGGTGTTTTGTATCGGTCAACATCTTTCGATATAACCGTAACCGCATTGACTATGTTTTCAATCGTGCCGTCAGCCTTGCTAACGATACCGCCTTGAATGTTGCACAAATCAATTACAAATCGGTCAAAGTGTCTGTCCTCAACCGCCGTTTTGGGAATGTCGTTGTAAATCGTGACTTTGTGCTTCCACAAATCCGCCATGCCATCCATTTTGAATGACGGTCTTGTGTTTTCGGTTATCGGTATCTCAATCTCATTAAAGCCATATTTAACCTTAAATCCGACCTTCATCTCATAGCACCTCTATACATTAAAGGCGTTCCGCAATCGTCTTTTTCGGTTGCCAAATAGTCATAAACGATATTGAGCATTTCGTAATTCATTTCATCGGTGGTTTTTGTTGCGTAACTTTCGCTTTCGCTGACTCCACCCGCCGACTGGCTTTTACTTGTAACCGCTTTGCCACTCGATACATTGCTTGCGAGGCATTCCACCAAATCACGCACACACGCTTTCACCCTCTGCGATACCTCTAAAACGCCCTGTAATCGACTTTGTGTGTGAAGGTCTACAAATCCACACGCGCGGTCTATATTTCGATTAAAGGCGGTCAAATCAAGCGTACCGCCTATTTCTGTGTATTCCTCATAGGTTAGATATTGCATAATTCAACCGCCTTTCTTTATTTTTTCGGCTCTTCCACTTTTTCAATAAGCGGAACGCCTCGTCTGTTTTTATCCGTGGAAAGTTCTTTTATCCGACTTGCAGAAATTTTCTTTTTGTTGTGGGGGAAAATATCCCCCACATTATATTCGTGATTGTTGTCCTGCAAATCGGTAAAATACTTAATTACTCGGTACATCACGCGCCCTGTTCTTCGTCGCCAGCACCTTCGTCGCCAGCATCATCTCCGCCAGCGTCATCTCCGCCAGCGTCTGCGCCGATAGTACCAGAAATAACGCCCTCGGCATACTCAACGAGGAACTGAATACCGTCCATAACAAGAGATTCAATCTGTGCTCTTTCCTCGTTCTGATAACCCGACTTGATACCGATATAGCCGAGTTCATCAGCGGTGAGGTCAAACGCCATAGCAATATCGCCGCTCATAGTGAGGTAGTACATAATAAGGTTTTCCTTTGCGGTAGCCTTGAAAGTACCCTTTGTAATACGAGAGGACATAATAACAGTACCAAGACCGAGGAAGTCCTCAACATAGTTCATTCCAAAAGCGGTCTGCGTGGTGATAGATGCAGTGCCGAGATAATCTGCTACATCTTCGGGATTAAGGAAATAAACCATACTGGCGGTATCATCTTCAAATTGCACCTGGGCTTTTCCCCAAGCATTTGCAAGAGCAGACTGAAGAGTATCGCCGCTTGCGGAAACGCTACCCGAAATCTCGCCGTTAAGGAATCCGAAAAAGTCTGTTCTAATTCCTTGCTGTACCTTGCGGAGAAGTGCGGTATCGGTATCACGAACAGCCGCATCATACCCCGACTTCTTGATAGCCTCCGCGGAAACGCCTTTTCTCCACTTGTGGAGAGTAATCTCACCAACGGGAGTCTTTACAGGCTCAAAATTAGAAAGAGGAATAACCTCGCCCTCGGGAACTGCGCCATCTTCAAGAGTTCCGTTGACAGAATAAACATACATAGTAGTTCCTTCCATCATAGGAATTTTTCTCGTTACACCGAGAACCTCAATCAGCTTTTCAAGGCTGTTGTGGGTAAACTGCGTGGTGAAATCAACTTCACGCACTTTCTTCATCTGTGCCGCCTTAATAAGATTGGTTTCTGCGGTAGTGTTAATAGTTGCCATAAATAATAATTTCCTTTCGTTATACTTGAATTTCGGGGAACAAGTTAGGATGCGCCAACATTTCGGCTTGTCTTGTAGCCGCGTCCTTTATCTTGTAAATTTCTTCTCTTGTAGTATACTTTCCTGCGCTTCCCGTTCCCATCGGTCTGCCCCCCTGCAACTTAACGGCAGTAACACCTGTAAATGCGGTGGCATCGTCTTTAACGAGCGAATGGAATATGTCGCTGTCGCTCTGACCTTCATTCGCCTTGTCTGCAAGTGCAGTTTCAAACTTTCTGCGATAATCCGCACGAATAGCATCGTGGCTGAATTTCTTATCACCCACAACCGCATCAAATCTCTTGTCAAGACCTTCCGCCTTTTCTCTTGCTACACGCTCCGCTTCTGCTTGCTTCGCCTTTGCTTCATTCTCTGCTACAAGAGCCTCATACTTGGTCTTGTATTCCTCTGCCCCTGCGTTACTTGACTTCAATGCCTCAAACTCGGTGTTAATCTTGTCGGCGGTTTCCTTTGCCTCTTTCAAATCCGCTTCAAGTGCGGCGACTTTTGCCTTTACCTTCTCGACATCTGCACCGTTAATAGCCATAATCTTGTCAAGTTGCTCATCGGTTAGTTCTGCGATCTGCTTCAATTCTTCTCGCTTCATAATTCTGTTTTCTCCTTTAACTACGCTTGTTTTATACGAGGGTCGCATCCTCTTGTTTTGGTCGCATTTTACGTTTGCCCGAAACATTATATAAAAACATAAGAGTAGAACATTACAATTCTACTCTTACATTATAGCATATTATTTTTTATTTGTCAAGACGTCACCTATTATTCCATTTATTAGCGACTTGTTTTGCACATTCAATCAAATCTTGCTTTAATTCCGCAATATCTTCTTCATTGTCAAAAATATCATTGATATAAAGGTTTATATCTTCTTTCAACATTGCACCACAACTACAAACCACATAAGCAACTCTTTCTCCTCTAACCGAACTATCCCACACAATGAAAGGATTTTCTGCAACTCCAATTTCTAAATCTTTTCCTTTGCAGAAAGGACACGGTTTCAATTCAATGTCATTTGCCAAAAACTTAAAAAACATCTTCTCACCTCATATCATATTAAATTGGTTTTGTCAATAGGCGGTTAATCGTTGCAGAAAAACACGGTTATTCCAATAGCACTTATCGGATAACGCTTACAAGGTCTTTTCCACGACACATTATGCTCTGCACGAATTTTAATAAGTGTTTGCTTTTTAGTCCTTGTAATGCTCACGATTTCGCCAATCAAATACTTGCCATATTCAACGGTTTTATAATTCCAAACATTACCCCAACTATCACAAAGCACCTTTACCTTTTTACCAATGTACTTTTCAAAATTTACAATTTTGTTTTCATCGGCAAAATCTATACAATCTTTTCTGTCCTCATCATAGTCATATTTTCCGCAAACCGCCAAATGAATACAATTTACGCATTTATCTTTCATTCCCTCACCTCATCATTTTGGGGTGTGCGTGGTGCTCGTTGGCTGATTTCGACCTTGATATTAAATCCTTGACTAATAACGGAATTTATTTGTCTTTGCAAGGCTTCTTCAACTTTCTTTTCTCCACCCCAGCCAAAAGTGTTTCTGCCTATAACTTTGTCAATTTCCTTTTGAACGGCAGATGCGATTTTTTCATCAAACATTGTCTTAATTTTTTGCTCAATATTTGTATGCACCGCAGATTTAACATAACTGTCAACCGTGCTTTCGATAAGTTCTATAATTTCCTTATCGGTCAATCCTGTTTCGGAAATTCTTTCACGAATGGTCGCTCTAATTCCCAAATCATTAATTTCTTGCATTACCGCCTGTTTTACAAGGCTTCTTACTTCGTTTTCAAAGTTCATTTCTCCCTCTCCTTCCTTTCCTTTGCTACGAGGTAGCGGATATATTCGCTTAAATTACAATTATGTTGGTGAGCATCAATTTTTAACTGCTCATATTCTGCATCGTTTGGAAATTTTACAATTAACTTTTTCATATTATCACCTATCCTTTTTGCTAATTGTAAATCCAAAAGGAACTTTACCATCAACAATACTTTGCCAATGTTTAATAACATCAGGGTGTGCGTGTTCGTTTTTCTCCAAATTCTCTTTGGCTTGTTCTTTAATTTTCTCAAACTGTTCAGCAGAAATCGTCTTTGCAAATTTATGGTCATATTGAGGATAAAGCATATCATCAAAATTCACCATACGCAACCCGCACTTATTATTACTGTACTGCCAATCAAGAATAAAATCCCACATAACAAAACTTGCTTGAAATCCTGTTATGCCAAAATCTCTTGCAAGAAAATCGCCAACCGCAAGACAAGCCTGTGCCATCGCTCTTGGTGCTTCTCCATAACCTGTATTGTAATTTTCCTTTACATCTTTTAAAAACTCAATAAGGCTTTCAAAATTTTCAATCTGCTTTCGCTTTTCCTGCAATTCCTTTTTTACAACAAATTCATTTTCCATTTTTTATACCTACCTTTCTTTATTCGGTATAAACAGTATAACACATATAAACCACATTGTCAACCCCTTTTCGCAAATTTCTCAAAAAATATTTCGGCAAAGAAAATCCCCTGCTTTTTAGGGCAGGGGTGAGTGGTTAGAGCATCTTTTCAAGCATTGACATTTTGCCCTTTAGTTCTGCGACATCTTCCTTGACTTTTGCTAATTCGCTTGTATTTGCGTTGTTTCCAAACCCACCGAATGAAAGCAACATAAGAATTAGCAACCAAGACATATCGCTTGAACCATTTTCCTTTTTGATAGTTTCTTTTAACGCTTCAAGTTCTTTATTTTCCATTTGTGTTCACCTCCTTTCTAATTTTATCAATTTAACAAAAAGAACTTAAACCAATCAGGCAAATCACTTACAGATATTAAATATCCGACAAACACAATCAAAGCAAAAAGCAATATTACGACAACGGCAATAATTATATTATCTTTCATTTTACACCTCCCATTCGCTTTGGTTCGGGTGATATACCTGTTACATCTGCAATCTCATTGTACTTTGCACGAACTGTCTTTATTCTCGCTCTGAGTTGCTTTATTTCCGCTTCACTATTCCCGAACGCTTTGAGTGCGTTTATCTCGTCTTTGCATTTTCGGATTTCGGTTTCAAGTCCACGCATTTTTTGGGAAAAATAATACCCATCGCCCTCCAAATTGCCGACCTTGTAAATCTTTTCGTCTTGCTCTCGCAATCTCTTCAATTCTTCAGGTGTGTATCTCGGTTCACTCACTCCGCATTTTATACCGCTTTTTTCGTGTCGGCAATTATAATCTTGTAAGCTCTCGGTAACGTTCTTTCTGCTTTCGGCATCCCTTGTATCTTCCATACCGTCAAAGTGCTTTCCATTGATTTCTTTTGACCCTCCGATACAGAACTGTCTGCCCTGCATAAAACGGTGGGTAGGACGCGAATTTGTGGTATAGCTTATTTCGTACCCATCAAAGCCCAAAATTTCGCCTATATGCTCATTATATTCGTTATTCGCCTGTTTGATACCGTACAACATATTCTGCCTTACAACCGTATCCAATCGCCTTGTAATGCCCTCTCCATAATTTACACGGCAACCACCGCCACCGAGATTTTGCACCGTCTGTCGCATAGTGGTATAAAAGTCAGCCTTGCCCTCTGTAACGGTCTTTACAGCATCGCCAAAAGACTTATAAATTGCATCTTGGAAGCGAATCGGATTTCCGTTTCTATCAAGCACCGAAAGAGCCTTTGTGTTGGTGAGGTTGAGGACTTCTTTTGCGTTCTGCTTTACCGCCTTTTCTATAATGCCCTGTAAAGCCTCATTTTTCGCGCCTAACGGCTTTTTGCCTCTGTATCGGTATAAATACTCGTTCTGCTTTTCCCACGCCTCAAACTCGCTTATATACGCCTTTTTGAGTGTGCGGATATTCAATGCCGTTGCAATAGCAAGAGCCGCCACTATTCGCTCCCACTCTTTTTTTGCCTCTTTGTCGGCATCGAACTTTTCAAGCTCTTTTTTGCTCATTCGCCCGATCTTTCCAATCTTTCGGCAAACTCTCGCAATGCTTTCCGCCTCCCATTCGGTGATATTGTTTGCAGTGTAGTTCTCATAATCTTGGAGCTTTGAAATATCGTCAAGTTTTGAAATATCAGCCATTCGCACCACCCTTTATTGTGTAAAAAGCATTGTTATATGTTGAACTGCAACTCATTGTAAATTCGTTCGGCAAAAACCCTTTTACGGGATAAGAAGCACCCCTATAATCAAACATCAAACTTCCGCTTTCGTGCCGATAAATGACCGTCCAACCGTCAAATGTTCTATTCCAACAATGCCCCTTTATATAAACAGGCAAAGCAACATATTTTTCAATATCTTTGCTTTCAATCCTCTCTATGTTCTCCACTTAATCACCGCCTTACCATTCGTCAATATCATATTCGGGATGTTCTGCATTATGGCAATCAAAACAAATCCACCCATTCGGAGAATTATCCGTTCTTATCATTTCGGATTGTTCGTGTCGCTCTCCGCAGATGCCACACTTTCTGTAATATTTTCTTTTCTTATTCGGTTTTTGAACGGTCATACAATCCACAATAACCCCTATCAACCCTATAAAAAGCAACGGGGTTTTCTCCTTCCTTGACGGGCATTTTGATTTTTGCACATCTTGTTTTTGATAAATATTTGTCTGCGACTTGTTCATAAGATTTTTTGTTATACATTGGCAATCCCGTTGACTTGCAATATTCTGCTGTGTACCAACCGTAGCCATTTGTAATTTTCACTTCTCCCCACCTCTTTCTTTTGGTGTTCGGGTGTCGTTCGGCTGAAATTTATCCGTGTAACAATTTCGGCAATGGCTACAAGGATATTCTGTTGCGTGTTTGCCAAAATGAATACACTTTTCGCAATCCTTCTTTTCTTCAACATCCGCAATAGGCAATTCCTTTATAACCGCTTCAAAATCATCAACATCTATTTGCTCCGACCAATCAAATTTTGTCATTGCACTTTCCCTTATTTTCTTAACCATCAATTCTCTATCAATATAAGCCATCACCCCTCACCGCCTTTCTCTTTATCGAAAGGAATATATTCTGTGCAATCTTCGGTTGTCTTATCACCGCACACAACATTATCCATATACCAAACACAACAAGCCATATCGGGCATTTCGTGAGCAATTTTACAAGTTCCGCATTTCTTCAAAGTTCCATTTTTCTTCATTATTCAACACCGCCTTTCTCGGTTGGGTGTCTCTTAATCTCAACGCCACTATATGCAATAAGGCACATATCATAATGTTTCGATAAATCGCTCTCCAAAACCTTAAAGCACTCGGAACAAATATCTATCTTTTGATTTGTCAATCCGTGTTGTCTGCCTGTTTCGTCATAATATTTCATAGGCAATCGGATTTCTTGCATCGGAGAACTTTCGTCTTTCTTTGCATATTCGATTTTTCCGCACACATCACAAATGTGTTTTATAAGATTTTCAACTTTCATTTCCCCTCATCTTCCTTTCTCATATCCAATCCCATAAGTCGCTTTAACACATCGTGAAAATCGTCCATATCAATATTGGCAATTTTCTGCTGACATTCGTGGCAGATTTCATCAAATCCTACCTCATAAACGCCTTGCAAACCAATATCAAAACAAATTCGGCATTCTCCATATTGATAGTCCAAAGGGTCTATATCTTGCATAACTGTTTTGTCTTGCATTTTCTTTCCACAAATATCGCAATAGTGTTTAATCATTCTTCCCATCTTCCTTTCTCTGCTTATCTATCAGCCATCTTAAATACTCGCTGATGTTCATTCTGTGAGCGTGTGCATCGTTTTTCAACTTCTCACGCTCTCCCTCTTTGACTTTGAAATTTACCCATTCCATTGTATCACCTCACTTATAATTATTTGCGGAGGTTTAACCGCCTCCGCTTCGGTTATTTTGTTTTATGCTATGTATTTTTCTATATATCTCATAACAGGGTCAAAAATTGTTACTGTTGCAACTTGATTTACATAATGGGTCTTTTCGGGCAAATCCAAAACTACCATTTCACCATTGTTTTTTTCTACCCATTTTTTCAATCTTTCAATCTCGGCTTTCAAAGTCTCAACCTTTGTATAAGGCGTTGCTTTTCTAATCTTGATTGTATAGCCCGTTGCATAATTTTCATTGTTCTTAAAACAATCAAATTCATATCTTGCTCTTTCCATCATTTCAATTACATATTTAGGAGTTGTCATTTTTATTACCTCATTTCTTTTATTTAGGTTTCTCTCGACCTTGTAACTACATTATACACCATAACAACCCAAATGTCAACCCCTTTTTCAAAACTTTTTTAATTTTTTTAAAAAAAATACCGAAAACATTTCTGTTCTCGGTATCGTGGTATTATTGCCCGGCCAAAATCCTCTCTAATGCTTGGTCAGTGTTGGTCTGTGCCTGTGCGGATATTCGGGCAAGTTTGTCGGCAATTTCCTCGTCGGTCATATTCGGGTAAAGCCATCTCAATTCGTCCTCTTTTTCAAGCACTCCACGGTCAACGGCTGAAACAATACGCTCATACTGTTTGTCATAGTCCTCGTAGGTATCGAACCAATCAACCATAACTGTATAAAGGTCAAGCGGAATATTCAAGAACACCGCATCCGCTTCAAGCGTTGCCTTTATGCCGTCAAACATAGCAGATTGAATTTTCTTTACGAATGAGCGTGTCTTTGTGTTGGCGGTTCGTATCTCTGTTGCCGTTGCCCCTGATGTGTGTTCTGCCTCGGTCAAGAAGCCACGGTCAAGTCCGACCATATCTTCCCAATCGGCTTTGGCATCAATGAGTTTTTGCTTATAGTCTGCGTATCGAGTGGACGGAGCAAAACTGTCAATCAGCGTTCCGTCAACTCCTGCCTTTTTGCGAATTGTGTAAATACCTTCGGGCAAATCAAAACGCTCCCCGTCTTTTGTGCCGATTTTTCTTGCAACGGTTTCATCTGCGAAAAGTTTTGTTTTCATCAAGTGCATTTCTTCGTCAAGATTATTCCTTGCAACCTTGATTTGATTTTCCACTTCCTCGCACCCAAAGTTCAGCGGAACGCCCCATTCAGAAAGTCCACGGCTGTCTTGCGGTGATTTGTAGTACGCTACGCCGATATTGTTAGCATTGTAATACGCCACGTTATCGTTTTTATAATGCTCCCATTCAGCCAAATATTCCTCGTTACCGCTCTTGTCGGTAGTGTAGTAGTAAACATACAAAGTGCCGTTTTCATCAAGGATATGGTGTCTTATCAGCCTGTATTCCCTATGCTTGACAATCTTCTTGTCAATAACCATAGCAACCTCATACATCTTATCGGCTACCATACGATAAACGGAAACATCAGCAGGAGCGATAATGCGGTGATATGGCTCATCGTCTTCTCCTGTTGCCATAGTTACGAACACGCCACCTTTACCGCACATTGTCGAGCAGAGTTCATAAAGTTTCGCCTGTAAATTATCTGCTAATGGTATCAACGGCTGAACAAGTGTGCTGTCCGTCTGCAACTCTACCGTTGCTTCATCGCATACAAGCGAGGTCAGTTTTGTGTTAGCAATCGCTAACGGATTGTATTCGGTTATATTCTCCCAATCCTGAACCTTTACGACGATTTTCTTTTCTTCGTCATATTGGTCTATCTTCTTTTTGACAAATCCCCAAAAATTACTCCAAAATCCCAAAATATCACGCTCCTATATTTAATCGGTTAAGTACGCATATTCGTCTGCTATTGAATAGAAAAAGCCGTCAATCATATCTATACATTGGCTTCCGTCATCGCAGATTGTTCCCTCTATATTCTCATCATACACGGCATCTTGCAACTGCTCAACCAACGGCTTACATTGTCCGTCAAGTATCTTAAAACGCCCTGTGTGCATCAATTTATTTAATTTTATCGGTCTATCTATTAAAGGCATAACAGACTTGACCGCCGCCGCATTGTCAAAGATATACCGCCAAGAGTTCAAACCGTTTATGATTGTATAATACGCATCATCTATATAGCAATTTTGCACCCGTACATTGTAGGTGCTTTCGATATACTCAATAAACTTTTTCGCCTTTTCTTCTACATCTTGTGGCTTCATATCCTGTGGCATAATCTCATCAGCCTTTAACACATAAAGCACATTATCATCTCCAAGAGCAGAAGCAACCAAGCCATAATGCGACTTGTTACCGCCTAAATCGTAACCAACCATACACCACTTGAAATGCTTTGGCAAATCCTCTTTTTTTACAAGGTATTTCTTCGGGTTATCTGCAAAGTCAGGGAATACAACGCCCTCTGCTCTTTTCCACAATCCCAAAACATAACGGTCAAAATAAACTGTACCGCCGTACTCTATTTCAAGTGCCTTTACAAATTCGGGAGGGTTAAATGGGTTATCATACAAGGTGTATTGCTGATAGAAAATGTCTGCATCGCTATCAAGAAATTCCTTGAACCAATGCCGAGGGCTTTCAGGGTTGCAAGTGCCGTCAAATCTTGAATAACTTTTATCAAGTCGAGATTTCAACATATTGAACACATCTTCGTGCCAAGTTACAACCTCATCACCATAGCAATACTTGATTGAAGAACCTCGCAATCGGTTTACTTGATTGATTTTATCCGCGCCGATACAATGCACCTTTTCGCCGAACATTATAGCCGTGTTATCTGCTTTTATGTCGCTTACAAGGTCAACGCCCCATATATTCTGCAACGGCTCTATTATGTTTCTTTGCAAGGTGCTTTTTGTGTTGCCAAGAATGACATACAATCCATCTTTACCGCTTACTGCTCTAATGCGTTTCGGTATGAGGTAATAATCAAGAAAGGTCTTTCCGCTTCTCGTTGCGCCACATTTTATAGACCAACGGTGGTCATTACAATTATTCCAAAACTCTTTTTGCTTGGGTGTAAAATCAAGTTTCGCCATTGTTCATTACCTCGTCAATATCGCCCAAAACCTTGTCAAGTTTCTCAATAATGCCCTTACTTCCGTTATCCGTTACGGCATATCGTTTCATAAGTGCATCGCCCGCCTTTAACCTATCCGACAAAGAGGCATCAAGCCCAAATTGGTCTTTTACCTCTCCACGCATAACCGCCGTATAAAACTCTATAACCTCGTTTGCATCTGCTACACGCTTTTCTCCCTGCTCTGCCATTCGTTCACCTATATATGCAGAAATTTCAGGTTTTTTCAAGTTTTCATTTCCAATAGAATAAGCCGTCTTTTCACTATATCCTGCTTTAATAGCCGCCTCTGTTGCGTTTCCTGTTTGGATATAATAATCGGCAAATGCTTTCTGTCTTTCATTCAATGCCAATTACTCACCCTCTTTCAGTATGTCTGCAAGATAATTGACAACATCAATCAATCGGAATGTTTCAAGCAAAGTCTTATATTTTGTTTTGCCCTTTTCCTCTACTTTCTCTTTCAAAATATATTTCGTTGACATCTTTTCCAATGCTTCGGAATAAAACTGATTTTGATTGATTGTAATATATCTGCCTTTGAATGTAAGAGCCTTTTGCAGTTTATATACAATAGATTTCAAACTCAATACATTCACCCCATTATGCACAAAAGAGCCGACACAATCGGCTGTGTTTGGTTAGCATATTGTATCAACTCCTTGTATAGTTATTTTGGTGGGCAAGGCTGGATTTGAACCAACAAGAGATACTGTACAATACCTCAGAGGAAATAGTCCCCCTGCGTTTACCATCGGCTACTATCTGTTTCGCCTTTTCGCCACTTACCCATATCAGCCGTTTTCGGTCGGCAAACACCACTTTTTTAAGTGCCTACTAACGCAAGGCATTTCGTTTGGTGGATAGACAAGGATTTGCACCTTGTATGACAACAACGGTTTCACCCATTGCGATTTCTGCCATCCGTGTCAATGCGCCCGACAACTGTCTACGCCTATTCGCGTCTACCTATTCCGCCACTATCCATATAGTTCGCACCGATGGTCTAAATTTCACCCATCGGCACTTCTCGTCTTTCCGAGCTGTCAGTCAAAAGAAGGGAGGTATGCCAATGAAAATCCATCATCGGTGGCTACGGAGGCAAGATTTGAACTTGCGAAATGATAGAGTCAAAGTCTATTGCCTTTACCTCTTGGCTACTCCGCATCGCTTCTTTATCATTATATCATTTTTATATTCATTTGTCAAGTTCAATCAAATTTTCTTATTTGCCTTGTGATTTCTTTGCAAGATTTCATCTCGTGGCACGCGCCACCTTGATATTCGCACATAGGAACAAGCAGGTCTTTAAATTCGGGCATTTTTTCTATAACCAAATCGCACATTTTTTGTACCACCTCGCTCGTTTCTTCGCTTGCCTGCAAAGCCGTTTGTTCGCTATTGTCATTAATTCTTCGGCGTTCATGTCCCAAATCATACAGACGGTTTCGTTTTGCGGAGCAAAATTTCTATCATATTCGCTCTGCCTATCGTTTCTTTGGGATTTAACATAAGGCTGTGCGTGTACGTGTCGGCAAAGGTGAACACTCACCCAATAAGGACATTCAATGTAAAAAGAAAAATGCAATCTGCGAATGGGGCTGTGTCTTGCTTCCAAAATAGATCGCTTCCACGTTTCGTTTGGCTCTGTTATGGCGTTCTTGCCAACCGTTACCTAAGCGCGTTTTTTGACTTCAAACCAATCGTTGTCGTTTGGCATTTCATTTATTTTCACCATCATTTTGCAACTTCCTCCGCATCTTCTACATTTACCCTTGTATAACTATTACCAACAACCGCCTTCATATAGGCCGAATTTTTGGTTTTGCCTTTATCAAATCCGATAATTAATTCCATTGGATAATATTTGACGCCTTGGCAAACCACAACCGCTTGATTTTCATAAACCGAGTTGATTTGGCAAAGTTCTAAATATCGCTTTCTGTCCATAACTTTATATCCGCTTTCTTTTTGGTTTCGCAATCATAAACTTTATATTTCCATCCGCTTTCTTCTATTGTGTTGATTTGCTTAATAACATCTTCTTTTGTTCTTGCGAATGCCCATTCTGACCATTTTTTGTCTTTTTTTCTCTTGGCATATATTTTATATCTTTTTGTGTTCACTTGCCGCTCCCCGCCCCTTGCGCTTTCTCATACCTCCCGCAAGGTCCGACCCATACCGCTTTTTCACAACCAAGAAAATATCGGCAATCGGGACAATGTTTTTGCTCACTCATATCACATAATCCTCCCCCGTCAGATCTTTATAACCCCTCAAAAGTGTTTCCCACTCCTCATCGCTTATCCTCGACTTGCCGACACCGAAAACGTGTTTTTCGTAAAGGTTCGCCATACACACTCGCAGATATTCTTTGTTGTGCCAATTCTTGAACGGATCAAGCTCGACTTGGTGTTCTCCAAACTCCCTAAATTCATCGGTCTGTTTCGGAAGCTTTCCATACCTATCCTCATATTTGATAGCATATTCCAAAAAATAGCCATATAAATCCGCTTTGGGATATTCCATAACTCTGTTAATCAAAAGGTGATTTGTCTTTCCCCTATCACGAACATCTCGCATTATGGAAACAAGCTCCCTTAACTGCCCATCAAATTGAAGTTTAGGCAAAAACTCCAACAAATCAAGGTGCCACAACCTCACCGCTTACACCTCCTCGCACCTTAACGGCTCACCGTCCACCATAACGGTAAAATACTTTTTATCTTGATACTCAAACACACGGACACGGAACAAACGCCCCATATTATCCTTTACCTCAAAATCCGCTTTCATTTTGCCGTATCGGAGCAAATCACGGAATAAATTTGTGTTTACCATTGTCTCCCGTCTCTTTCCGTGGCGGTTTTGCCGCCGCCACTTCGGCTTGATATGTCAATTACTTATAAAACCAATATTCAGTTATGTGGCTTGCATCATTGTTTGCCCAATAAACAACGGCTTTAGATGTTTCGTAACGCTTCATTCCCATAGGAACAAGTACATTTTCGATAAAGAACTTTGCTTTTTCCGCATCAATTTCCGAAACAGGAACAGAAATTTCCTTATCCTCGTGCCACATTCCATAAATGGTACTGTTGGTATACATTCTCTTAATTTCATACTTAACCGTGTTTGCCATCTCAAATACCTCTTTCTTTCTTGGGGTGTTCCCCTTACTGTGATTATATTATAACACATAAAAATCAAAATGTCAATAGGTTTTTGAAAAGTTTTTGAAATATTTTTAATATTTTTTTACAGAGGTAATTCGTCAAGGTCAGTTATATTTTCCCATTTCGGAGCAAAACAAGAATATTCTTTGTCCTCATACGGATTTGCGGTAACTCTCTTTGATTTTTCGCTGTAATACAATTTTATAGAATTTTCTCCAGTGAGGATTTTACCATTCAAGCGGTTTTTGGTAATCATCAGTTCACTATCGTGTTCCGTTCCGTCCTTTGCCCTTTGATAATTAAACACAAAAGAAACGGCATTTGTAATATCACTCGAACCGCTGACGGTATCGTTATCAAAATCTCCCTGCGTTTTCTTCGGGTGAGCCACAAGAATAATCGCAACATCGTACTGCTGTGCCAACTTTTCAAGGCTCTTGACAAAAGAGGACTGCTGACGGTATAGGTCGGTGTTTACATCACAATCCATAGCGGTCATAAGGTTGTCAATGCAAACGAGCTTTATGTCATATCGGCAAACACTGTCAATAATGACCTTCAAAAGTCCTTCATACTCATTATCGGTAACGGCTGAATTATCGAAAATGAACGCCTTATCATAGTACCACTTGTTTATTGCCTTTACGGTATCATTGGTCAAATAATACTCATTGTCGCCATACTCGTTTTGCCGTGTAGATACGAACTTGTTTCCTGCAATCTGCAAATCAAGCCAATTCTTAAAGTGGTAGTTTGGCAGCTCTCCCGAATATACAAATACCGCATTGTCCTGCTCTATTGCCTCTGCCACAATCTGCGACATAAAGGTTGACTTGCCCTCTCCACGCTTACCACTCAACAAAACAACGTGTCCTCTTAAAAATCCACCGCAAACACGATCTAACTGCCGTATTCCTGTTTTTATTTTCGGCAAGTCTGTGAGGTTTACCGCTTCAACATTTGCCAAACGCTTGACATATTTCACCTCACGCAATTCGGCATTTTCTATCGCCTTAATTATGGCATCTTTGCCGTACTTCCGCAGAATGTCATTTGCATCTTTTTCACATAGGTAATCCTCGCATCTAACACATTTGACTTTTCCTTGTATTCTCTTTTCAAGCGTTTCAATGAGCGTTATTTTGCCTTTTTCATAATCGCCAAAAACAACGATTTCCTCAAACTTGTTTATCCAATCCCAGCAATTAGCCAACCAAGTAAAGCCGAGCGCACCCGTGGGAACGCTGACCGCATTTTTGATACCGCACGAAGCCACCGACAAACTGTCAATCTGTCCCTCTGTAATAACAAGCCGTGAAAAATCCTCACATTGAGCCATACCAAACAAAATCGGCATTGTGTCCTTTTCGCACCATTCCTTGTTTTTGTCCTTTTCTTTGTCAAAATCCATTTTGCGATATTTGACAAACTGCATCACTCCCTGTTCATCATAGAACGGGAAAACCAAAATATTATCATTGTCTTTCTGTACCGTGATTTTATAACGCTTTACTACATCGGCAGAAATGCCCCTCTTTTCAAGCCATTCAATAGCCTTTGGTTTACTCTCGATTTTCGGCTGTGGGAGCTTTCTATATTTCCTTTCCTGTTCATCGTCCAACTTAAAGCCAAAATCCCTTGCCAATTCCACAAAATGACCGTGATAATCGCAACTCGCACGAAAACATTTGAACGCCCCCGTTTCAAGGTTTACCGAAAATGTTTCTTTATCTCCCCCGCCACCATTGCATTGAGGGCAATACTTGAAAAACAGCTCATTTCCTTTTTGTTTTACCTCTGCGCCTATAAAATTCGCAAAGTCCAAAACATCGTTTGACTTAAATTCATACATTTTCGTTCACCCCTCAATTATTATGTTTGCTCAACTTAAAATCTATAATCGGATACCCCGCATCATTCAACGGCTTTCCACTCAAATCAAATTGCTTCCCATTTTTTACCAAAAACTGAATTCCCGAATTTTCGTGAATGAAGATTTCAGAGCCATCGCCCGAAAGGGCAACCGCCCCTCTTTTATTTTCTTCTTTTCCTTCTTTACATTCTTTATTTCTTTTGTTGTGTTCGGTTTGCCGTTGCTTTGCCGTTGCTGTGCTGTCCGCTTTGCTGTTTGATTTGCCGTTGTTTTGCTGTTTATTTTGCTGTTCGGTTTGCTGTTGCATCGGTGTAATATCAATCGTAAATTTCGGAAAATCGCTTTGATATTTCAACCAATTTTCAACGGTTATAATGGAATATCTGTTGTTCGACTTGACCGTGATATTGCCGAGCGACTTCAAGATGTTTGTGGCACGGTAAATTTTACCCTCCGACATTCCAATTTGCTGTGAAAGCTTCTGCCGTCCTGTTATGATTTGTCCTCGCTTCAATGGTATAACTTTTCCAAGATATACAACATCGTGGTCATCATAAGCCACGTTACACAAAAGCCAAATCCACACCTTTAACACATCGGCATCGGTGAAAACCGCACTATCAATTATAGAACGGTGTAATTTTATCCAACCTTCCATTTTATTCTCCCTTCGCTTCATACGGATATACAATAGCGATATATCCACCGCATACGCATTGTTTTACTGTTTCCATCAACACATCTTCCTTGACTATAAATGTCAAAGTCAAATCATTTGGCTCTTGACCGCAGAAAAAGTCCTGCGGATTATGGATTGCGATAACTTGAAAATACATATAAAATTCTCCTTTGTGGTATAAAAAAGCCTTACATCTTCCAAGGGTAGTAGCAGTACCCCCGAAAAACATAAGGCTTTTCCGAGTTGTTATTGATTTACAGAACTGCTGTCAGCCTGCTACTCCAACAACAACTCTATTTGCATATATTATTATACCACACTTCCCCCTATTTGTCAAGAGGGAATTTCAAATTATTTTGTCCAATCAATCGCTTGACCGCACTCGTTGCAAAAACCGTCTGTAAAATATTCCGTTTCCTCGGTACTCCAATTAAATATTCCGTGTGAAACGGACATATCGCAACAAGGACAATAAAAACTGCAACCTTTTTCTACCGGCTTTTTGGGATTTCGCTTTTTTAACGCTTCTAATATAATTTCCTTTTGCTCTTTGGCTTCTATAACACAATTTGCAGGAAAAGCCAATGAAGCATCAAATAAACTTATCAATATTTCTATTTCGCTCATAGCTTCAACTTCCTCGCCAACGCCTTAACCCTACGCTCATATTCTTCTGCCGATTTCGCCGTTCGTGCGATTTCTGCCTTGATGCGGTCATATACTGCATATTTATTCATTGTCCGCCTCGCTTTCAAGCCATTTACTCATACCCGAATATCTGCACCCCGCTTCGCAAAACTCTCTTGCAGGGCATCTATTGTCGCAACAATCGGCACACATACGGTTACAAATAAATTCCGCCAATTCCTCAACGCTCATTTGCTTTATCTTTTCAAAGTTTGTCATTTTCGCCCTCCAAGATTTCAATTATTCGCCTTGCCGTGCTTCGCTTATCACAGAATAAAAAGTTTACTCCCCACGAAATGTGAACTCTATAAATCTCGTTCATCAAGTCACGCCCACTCACACCGCTATATTTATCCGTCCACTTTGCGACATCTTCAATGGACTTGATTTGTCCTCCGTGTTCGACAAGCACAAACAATTTGATTTTCTGCTCTCTTGCCCTGCGCACCTCTTTCCAAAAACGGCTGTGGTCTTTGGCATTCATAAGGTTTTTTGACAACTCTTGCAGATTTCTTTTTCGGTCAACACTGATTTGCGGTTTGCCCTCGATTTGATAATCTCCGACATCAAGTTTACGGATTTCGTATTCAATACCGTGTTTGTCAAAATATGCTTTTATGTGTTCATTCTTGCGTTCTCTTGTATCAAATATATATCGGCTCATAAAATCCCCCACAATGTCCCAAATTTGCCCTATGTCGCGTTTTTATGGAATAGGAGTACAACTATACCCCCACACCACAAAACGCCTTAAAACACGCTTGAAACGGCTCAAAACGGAAGGTCATCATCTGGCGCAATTTCTTCCATCTTCGGTGCTGAACTTGTCGGGGCAGAATTACCGCCATTGTCCGACTTGCTACCGCAGAAATGCACCTTTTCAACATCACAGATAGTTCTGCTCTGTGTCTGTCCATCTTTTTCCCATTGTTCAGTAACCATTTTGCCCTCAACAATGAGTTCGCTACCTTTTTTGAAATATTTGCTTAAAAATTCGGCAGTCTGTCGCCAAGTCTTGCAACGAAGGAAGCACTTTGTTTCGACTTCCTTGTATTTTTCGCTCCAAGCGACTGTAAATTCTGTGAATGATACACCGCTTTGCGTTTGTTTTAATTCAATATCGGCGGTCAACCTTCCTTGATATTCTAATTTGTTCAGCATTGTTTATTCTCCTTTCAACGCATCCGTCAAATCCGATGCCACTTTTTCTGCCTCAAACCATTCTGCGATTTTGCTCTCGCCCTGCTTGATAGCGTTGTAAATTCCGATATAATCCGTAAAATCATCAATGGTCATAGTGTCAACCTTGCGACCGAGCCTCTTTTCGATCTGCTCCTGTGTAACACCGATTTTGCCAAAAGCAACAATCATCTTTTTTACACGGTCAATCAACGGCTCGTCATTGTTTCCTGCAAGTGTCTTTTTGCACTCATTGATAGCCATATCAACAAGGTCTGTCGGCAAAATTGCAAGAATACGGCTTCTCAAACGCCTTGCACCCATATTGGCGTTGATTTCGTAAATATCACGCTGACTTGTCAAAATCTTTGCTTTACCGCCTACCTCACGGATATGCGGATTTGTGAAGTTTTGAACGCTCTGCGCATTTGTTTCCAAATCCCAAGCGTAAGCCTGCATCTCGCTCTTTCCCTCGTCCTGTGAAAGTTCTTTGATACCGTAGTCAATATTACCCCAACATCTCGCCAATTCCTCTGCAAAACGGATGGTCGGACCGCTGACAGTTCCACCGCCTCTGTTATAGGAATAAAACGCCTTTTCTGCGATACCCTTACGCTGACAAGCCTGTGCTACACGGTTATAAGCCTGTACCTCGTCACGAGGGAAACGCTTTGCGATAACGAGCTTTCCCTGTGCCTCTGCTATTGCTCTGCTTGCTTCAATAGCAACTGTGCCTTGATTGATGTTGTCTAACTGTGCCATTACACCGCTATTCATAGGCGGGATATTCGGCATCTGCTGTTCCTGTACGATGATTTCGTTGTTTTCCATTTTTCATACCTCATTCTTTCTTTAACAAGATTATTCTTGTATATTTTTCAATTATAGGATATAACTCTTTTATAAAAGCATTACAAAAAGATATTTCTTCTTTTGTCATTTGTTTTACTTTCGGCTTTGGTTTTGTGGTTAAATATTTGCTTTCATCGTATGGTCGTGTCTTTTCTTCTATCGTCAGCATTCTTATTGCAAGACTTCTCAATTCGGGCGATATTACTTGACCGAGAGAATAATTGCTGTACTTTTCATTGTCAAAAGAATTATAATCAGAAAAATCAAGGTGATTGCCTTCTTTCAATTGTTTTAATTCAGCCATTTTCAAGGCTATTTCTGCTTCAAGTTCTGCAATTCTATCCATTACTCCACCTCTTTCGCTAAATATGCAGGAAGTGCTAAATTGTTTATTTGATTGAATTTTCCGAGATAGCCGTACCAATTATCTGTAACCTTGCAATCGTGATAAATACCCAAATACTCACGGAAAAGGTCATAGCCTCTGCGAATAAGCAATTTGTCAGCCTGTAAAACATTGATTGCGTATGGCGGTTTCTTTTCAATAGCAATAAACACAAATAACGGTTCTCTGCCTGTGTTGACTTTTACACCCTCGGTATAATATGCGGATTGAAAATCATATCCGTATTTTATGGCTGACCGCATAAAAGCCTCTGTTTCTGCGTTGTCGGTTGATTTCAAGTCAACGATTATAATATTTTCGCCAACCTCTGTCAACACATCTGTTCGGCATTTACATTCTTCGCCTGTCATTTCATCCGTCCAAAATAACGGTTTTTCTTTTTCGCCTTTGAGTAGTTTCTTGACAAACTCGTTTCTGTTCAACGCATCGCACATAGCCGTTGCTTGTTCGACCATATCAACCGATACAATGGTTTTGCCCTCTGACGTTGCTTCAAACTCCGCAAACGCTTCTTTACCCGCTTTTGTCCGTCTGTCAACATTCGGCATAACTGCGAACTGTTCCCAAACCATTTCGGGTTGCAACGCCATAGCGTGAAATAGTTGACCGAATACAAGCGCAGGTGTCGGTTCTTCGGGGTGTTCTCGGTAATACTTGAATTTTTCGGGACTTTCCGATATTTTAAAAAGTTCCGACCTGCTTATTGCAGGGTGATTTCTGTACTCCTGTTCTGTCATTTTTGCCTCATTCTTTCTTTTTGTTTTTACTTTTGGTTGATTTTTTCATTCAAAACCATACGCACCCAAGCAGACATTGTGAGTCCGCTTTTATCTGCCATTCTCTGTACGGCTTCTTTTTCCGCTTTTGTTACCGTTACAGTAAAGGTGCTTTCCCTCACCTCGTCACGATTAGCCTTTGGCGTTTTCATTTTTTATTCACCTCCTCTGCAATTTTTTCTCCAAACCATTCTTTATCTTCATCGATGAATGGGCTACAATCAGCATCTTGCCATCTGTCTCTGATGAACTCTTTCAAAATCTGCTCAATGTCGGAAACCTCAAACAATGAAGCCAACAAAGAATTGATTTTAATTTCTGTTGTTTCTCCAATCGACAATTCATAACAAGAATTAAAATCCTTTCGGTATTCATCAATGCACTCATCACACACACCACCGTTCAATTCTTCTTCCAAATAATATAGCCCGCAAACCCCACATTTTTTCGCTTTTTGCGCCGTTCCACCACAATAAGGGCATCCGCACAATTCTTCTCCGTGTGGCTCTATCCACCAAGATATAATGTCAAAAACTTCTCCGCACTCTGTACAAATATACATAGCAAAAACCTCACTTTCCAAATTCATTTCGGCCTTGATCGCCGAAATCACAAATTCCATCATTGACCGCCTCATCGGTCAACTCATTTTTTGCTCCGAGAAGCAACATAAACCAATTCAAGATATTTTTCAAGATTTTCATTTTATGCCTCCTTAATTTTCGCAATCGTGGTAGATAGCCAACCAACCATCGCCGTGTTTAACAAGACTTGCATTTTCATAATATCTGTACTGTGCCATAGCGTCAGCAAAGATAAGGTTTTTGAAACTATCGCACATAGCCATAAGTCTGCGGACAATATCTCTGCGGTTTGTAGCTCCAAAGGTCATAATTCTTGCAATTTCTATCATTTTTCTTTACCTCGTTCTTTCTTTTTGAGCCTTTCTCTTGCTCTGTGCCTATATTATAACACACTTTCACGCCGTTGTCAATAGGTTTTTACAAACTTTTTTAAATTTTTTTGAAATATTTTTTCAATAAAAAAGAGCGACAGATTTCTCCATCGCTCCGAAAATTATTTATTTAATTTTTCGATCATTGATCGGTAGATTTTGCGCTCTGACTCATTCTGCGTACTTGCATAAACGGAACGGCAAAACTCTAAAATCTCAACCATCAATTTTTGTAAATTTGCGGTGTTGTGTTCGTCTTTGTACTTTTGTAAAGCAGGGAAGATGTCGGCAATCTCGCTATAAGCATCTATCTTTTTTTCGGGTAAGCGACTATCTTCAAAATCTTTTGACTTTACACCGCCTTGTGTTTGGGTTAGTCCCTTTCCAGCTCTCTCATACACTTTTTGAGAGCCTCGCGTTGCTTTGGGTCGGCATCCTCCATCATAGAACCAAGCTCACGCATCATCCAATCGGTAGCTTCGTCGCGAGAATAACCGCCTTGACCGCCTCTTTCGTAAGACGAACCGCCCTCATAAGAGCCACCCTCAGATGAGTATCTGCCCATAGAGTCACGCTTTGCGTTTCTGCCTCTGCCTCTGCGCTCAGAGTACATCATATCGTCATCGTAGGACGAGCCGCCGTCATAGGAAGAACGACCACCACGGTTTCCGCCTCTGCCGCCTCTTGCCTCGGAATAACCGCCCTCGGCTTCTTCTTCAAGCATTTCGATCTTGCAAAGGTTTTTATAAGTGTCGGAAAGTTTGTGGATTTTTTCAAGAGTGTTTACGGACACATCGCCTTGCTTTGCGAACTTTTCAAGCTCTCGCTTGATTGTTTCTTTGAGTTCTTCAAGATGTTTCATATTTTTCTCCTTTCTCACGCTACACGGTCAAAGATGATGTTTGCGTTGGTAACATCAATCGCAGATCCTGCCGCGCCCGCCGCGCCAACGCTTACGTTTTCTACCGATACGGTCACGCAACAACCGCAGGGAATGACGATAAAGGTAGTCAAACTCACGTTGAAAGCATCTCCGATAGCCGCAGGAACAACCGTAGCAACTGCATTCTGCAAGGTTTCTCCATCCTCTTGGAGTGCTACGCTTATCGCACCCAAAACACCACCGTCATCCGCAGGTGCTACTGCTATATTTGCGTTAAAAGTAACTCTGTAAACGGTCTTACA
>JAZNER010000004.1:0-125570 GCA_045588675.1 Eubacteriales bacterium
AAGAGCAGAAGGCGGCGAAAACGGACAAAACCACAAGGGACTTGTAACCATCGACCGCAAGTATAAGAAGGATTCCTTCTATGCTTACAAGGCATGGCTCGTCTCTCCCGAGGAAGATCCCTTCGTTCACCTTTGCGGCAAGCGTTATATCGACCGCGTTGAGGACGTTACCAAGGTTACCGTTTATTCCAACCTGCCCGAGGTTGAGCTCTTTGTAAACGGCGAAAGCATTGGCAAAAAGACCGCCTCTGACCACTTCTTCTACTTTGACGTAAAGAATGTTGGAGAGTCTTCAATCAAAGCGGTTGCGGGTGACCTCTCCGATGAGGGCACTATCCGCAAGGTTGACGAGATGAACCCCGATTATGTTCTTGTTGAGAAGGGTGCGATTCTCAACTGGTTTGATATTAATGCTCCTGAGGGACGCTTCTCACTCAACGATACTATCGGCGACATTATGTCGTGTGTTAGCGGTAAGCTTTGGTTTGCAAGATTTGGTCTTCAGCTCAAAAAGAAGATGAACGCGGGTAAGAAGGACAAAAAGGGCGGAGGCTTTGATATTGACCTGTCAGGCGCAGGAGGCGGCGGACTTATGGAGATGATGTCAGGCTTTACCGTGCTTCGTCTTACAAGTATGATGGGAATGGCGAATGTAAGCTTCACAAAGGAAGACTTGCTTAAGCTGAACAAGCAGTTAAACAAAATTCGCAAGCCCAAAAAGAAATAATAAAATATTAAAAGCAGTATCAAGTGTAGCTTGATACTGCTTTTGTATATCTGAGAATTAGAATTTCCCTTTTTCACTCAAATCGGGGGGAGTTTTAATAGAGGAGCTTCTCCAAATTCGTGCGATATGAAAAAAAGCAGATACCATTTATAGTATCTGCTTTTTGGCGTGCCATGAGGGATTCGAACCCCCGACCTTTTGGTTCGTAGCCAAACACTCTATCCAGCTGAGCTAATGGCACATATTTTTTCGTACTTATATATTATATCATAATTTTTAGTTTTGTCAATAGTTTTTTAAAAATATTTTCATTGAGCTTCAAACAATTTTTAAAATTACATTTTTTTAAATCAGGGAATCGGTCGTATTAAACCAATTCCCTGATTATTTGAAAAGCTAATTATTTACCGTAATGCACATGCAACAAGTGATGCTTCTCTTCATCAAGCTCGTCCAGCAATTCTTTAACTGCCGTGTTTTCCTGTGATAAACGGATCTTGCTTGCCTTGTCGGCATTATAAAGACCTTCTGAGCGAACGATTTTTTCGTCGTCATTCATAGCCTTCGGCTGACCGCCCCCGTTGATGCATCCGCCTGGACAAGCCATTACTTCAATCAAGTCAAAATGTTCGCCTGCTTTGATTTTCTCAATCAAAGCTGAGGTGTTTCCAAGACCGCTGACAACAGCGATTTTAAGCTCTCTTTCGCCGTACATAAGGCTGATTGCCTTTACGCCGTCAAGACCTCTTACTCCCAAATCAGTGTAAGTTTTTTCAGAATAATCTCCCGTTACTCGGCGAATGACCGCCTCTGTAACTCCGCCTGTAACTCCGAAAATAACACCTGAGCCTGATGTGGGCCCGTAAACGCTGTCGGGAGCAGACGGCGCGAGCATCTTAAAGTTAAGACCGCAATGCTTGATCATCTTGATAAGCTCAACCGTTGTCAGAACAATATCGACCTTACCGTCAAATTCCTCTCTTGAGGCCTCATATTTTTTAGCGGTACAAGGCATAATCGCAACATGAATATGCTTTTTACCCTCAGGAACCTTGACATTTCTTTTAAGAACAGATGCCAGCATTTCCATAGGGGAGCGACATGAGGAAATATTTGGGAGAAGCTCAGGATAGTTGTTTTCCGCATACTGAATCCAACCGGGACAGCACGAGGTAAACATAGGAAGCACAGCTCCGCTTTCAAGCTTATTTACAAATTCTGCGCTTTCCTCATAAACCGTCATATCTGCGCCGACTGTTGTGTCATAAACCTCATTGAAGCCCATAAATCTAAGCGCAGAAACAATTTTACCAAAGCAATCCTCTCCGCTTTTAAGACCAAATTCTTCGCCAATCGCAACACGAACCGCGGGGGCAACTTGAACAGTCATATACTTAGTGTCATCAGACAAGTTGTCCCAAGCCTTTTGAGTTTCGTTTTTAATAACGATAGCTCCTGTAGGACAGTAAGCTGCACATTGACCGCAGCCTACACAGTTGGTTTTGCCGAGAGGAGTATCAAAGGTTGTGCTGACCGTAACCCTCGAGCTTCTGTGTGTAAAGGCAATTGCGCCGACATTTTGGATTTCAGAGCAAACGCGCACGCAGGCTCCGCACAAAATGCACTTGCTTGACTCTCGCACGATACACTTTGAGGAATCGTCAATTTCGGGAATAGGTTGAGTATTCGGAAAACGAATATCAGAAATTCCATAAACTGCGGCAAATTCGCGCAATTTACAGTTATCATTTTTCTCGCAGGTAAGACAATCACGGCAGTGATTTGCCAAAATAAGCTCTAAAATTCTTTTTCTGTATCTGCGCAATCTTTCTGTATTGGTTTTTATAACCATTCCCGCGCGGGGAGGAACAGAGCAAGATGTATCAATCCTTCCCTTTTCATCCTCAAAAACACACATACGGCAAGCGCCGTAGAAGGACAAGTCGGGATAGTAGCAGAAGGTAGGAATGTTAATTCCTGCGTGTCTTATCACTTCAAGGAGGTTTTTCTCTCCGTTGAGCTCGACCTCAATGCCGTCAACGGTTATAGTATTCTTCTTTATTTCCATAATTAAAAGTCCTCCTTAATGGCTTCAAACTTACAAGCAGATACACAAGAGCCACATTTAATACACTTATCAGCATCAATCTTGAAGGGGGATTTGATTACGCCAGTAATAGCACCTACAGGACACTGCCTTGAACACATAGAACAGCCCTTGCAAAGCGCGGGGTCGATTACATATTTTTTAAGCTTTTGGCAGGTGTGAGTCGGGCATCTCTTTTCATAGATGTGAGCCTCATATTCATCTCTGAAGTATTTGATCGTGCTTACAACGGGGTTGGGAGCAGATTTTCCAAGTCCGCAAAGCGCGTTTGTTGAAATCGTATCCGCAAGCTCCAGGAGAAGCTCAATATCTCCGTCCTTTCCCTTTCCCGCAACTATATTTTCAAGAATTTCAAGCATTCTTTTCGTTCCCTCACGGCAGGGTGTGCACTTACCGCAGGATTCGTTTTGCGTGAAGTTCATAAAGAAGCGCGCAACCTCTACCATACAGGTTCTGTCGTCCATAACAACAAGACCGCCTGAGCCTATCATAGCTCCAACCTTTTTGAGCGAATCAAAGTCAAGAGGAAGGTCAAGGTGCTCCTCAGTAAGACAACCGCCCGAGGGTCCTCCAATCTGCACTGCCTTGAATTTTCTTCCGTTAGGAATACCGCCGCCTATATTATAAATAATTTCACGGAGAGTTGTTCCCATAGGCACTTCGATAAGACCTGTATTTACAATGTTACCTGTAAGCGCAAATGCTTTTGTTCCGGGGCTGTTTTCTGTTCCCATAGATGTGTACCAGGCTGAGCCGTGTGTGATTATTGAAGGAACATTGGCAAAGGTTTCTACATTATTTAGCGCTGTCGGTTTATCAAAAAGTCCGTTTTCAACAGTTCTCGGGGGCTTGACACGGGGCATACCTCTGTGTCCCTCGATTGATGCGGTAAGAGCAGAGCCTTCACCGCAAACGAATGCTCCTGCGCCTCTGTTGATGTGAATATCAAATGAAAAGCCTGAGCCGAGAATATTTTCACCGAGCATTCCGAAATCTCTTGCCCGTCTTACCGCTCTTTGCAGTCTGTCTATCGCTAAAGGATATTCTGCGCGAACATAAATATAGCCCTCGTTTGCTCCTGTCGCATATCCCGCTATGATCATACCTTCAAGAAGTCTGTGGGGATTGCCCTCCATAATACTTCTGTCCATAAATGCGCCCGGGTCGCCCTCGTCGCCGTTACAAACAACATATTTCGGGAAGTTGTCCTGTTTCGCAACCTGCTCCCACTTCTTGCCCGCCGGGAAGCCTCCGCCTCCGCGTCCGCGAAGCCCTGAGGCAATTATCTCAGAAACAACCTGAGACGGCTTCATCTCAAAAAGTGCCTTTTCAAGCGCGCCATATCCGCCGACAGCTACATATTCTCTGAACGAGCCCGCGTTAATTCTTCCGCAGTGGTCAAGCACAGAACGGGTCTGTCTTTGATAAAAAGGAATTTCGTCCTGCTTTGCGTGAACTGTACCGTCCTTTTGGTAAGTAAGTCTTTCTATCAGCTCACCGCCGATAATTGTTCGGTCAACTATTTCCTCGCAGTCCTTTAATGTAACCTTAGTGTAGAGCCAGCCCTGAGGCTCAATACGAAGCAAGGGTCCCATTTCGCAAAATCCGTGACAACCGCTCTTCTTAATACCCACGTTTTTTTCGCCGTGGTCGTGGTCGTGAGGCTTTTTGTCGATTTCTACGATAACGCTGACATCTCTTTCTTCAAGGAGCTCTCTTATTCTGGAATATAATTTAAGCGAACCGCCTGCAACGCAGCCTGTTCCTCCGCAAATTATAACCTTTTTTGTTTCAGACTGATAGTTGGCTTGTAAAATCTCTTTTAGCTTTATGAACTCTTGTCTGGTTTCAAGCTTCATATAACCTTACCTCCCGTTCTCAAATCATCAAGGAGCAAAAGCACCTTAGCGGGTGTCATAGCGGGATATACAACATCATTTACCGTCATAGCGGGAGCAAGTCCGCAAGCGCCAAGACAGGAAACTGTTTCAACCGTGAACATCAAATCGTCAGTAGTCTTTTTTGTTTCCGAAAGACTAAGCTCTCTGCGCAAGGCTTCAAGCACGGGAATTGATTGACGAACATGGCAGGCTGTACCGTCACAAACCTTGATTACATACTTTCCTTTTGGCTCAAGAGAAAAGTTCTCATAAAATGTCGCAACTCCGTAAATGGTAGCCTCGCTTACACCCATTTTTTTTGATATGTAAGGGAAGATTTCTTTTGGAAGATAGCGAAAGTGCTCTTGAATTGCCTGAAGAATAGCAATTGTATCCTTCTGCTGACAGCCGATCTTATCTAAAATGCCGTCAACCACCGAATAATCAAATGTCGAGTTCATTTTTTCCTCCGAGTAATGTATTGCTGTAATGTATTGCTTTTTTCTAAAAAAGTGCCGCTTGGCAAAGCGGCACTTTTGCTGGGGTCGATTAAAATTATTTACTTAAATATTCGTCAATAGCCTTAGCAGCAGTCTTACATGCGCCCATTGCAAGAATAACAGTAGCCGCACCTGTAACTGCGTCACCACCTGCGTAAACGCCGTCCTTAGTTGTCTTACCTGTTTCTTCTTCAACGATGATACCGCCGTGACGGTTAACCTCAAGACCTTCTGTTGTTGACTTGATAAGGGGGTTAGGCGAAGTACCGATAGACATAATTACACAGTCAACATCGAGTACCCATTCGCTGCCCTCAATCTCAACAGGGCGTCTTCTTCCCTTTTCGTCGGGCTCGCCAAGTTCGCACTTAATGCACTTAATGCCTGTAACAAAGCCGTTCATCGGATCACGCTTGTCGTCGGGATTATTGTAGCCAAGAATTTCAACGGGGTTGTTGAGAACTCTGAACTGAATTCCCTCTTCCATTGCGTGCTCAACCTCTTCCGCTCTTGCAGGAAGCTCGTCAAGTGAGCGACGGTAAACAATAGAAACCTCATCTGCACCAAGACGAAGAGCTGTTCTTGCCGCGTCCATAGCAACGTTACCGCCGCCTACGACTGCAACCTTCTTAGCCTTCATAATAGGTGTTGTGGAGTCGTCACGGTAAGCCTTCATAAGATTGCTTCGTGTCAGGAACTCGTTAGCAGAGTAAACACCCTTGAGCGACTCGCCGGGGATATTCATAAATCTGGGAAGACCTGCGCCGCTTCCTACGAAAACAGCTTCATAACCATCTTCAAAGAGCTCGTCGATAGTAATTGTTCTTCCGATAACAACGTTTGTTTCAATCTCAACGCCGAGAGCCTTGAGTGTGTCAACCTCTTTCTGAACGATTGCCTTAGGAAGACGGAATTCGGGAATACCGTAAACAAGCACGCCGCCTGCAAGGTGGAGAGCTTCAAATACTGTAACCTTATATCCCTTCTTCGCAAGGTCGCCTGCACAGGTAAGACCTGAAGGACCTGAGCCTACAACTGCAACGCGGTGACCGTTAGGAGCGGGAATCTCGGGAGCTGTTGTGGAGTGAGCATTGTGCCAGTCTGCAACAAATCTTTCAAGACGGCCGATACCAACGGGCTCGCCCTTAATACCTCTTACACACTTGGACTCACACTGTGATTCCTGAGGACAAACACGTCCGCAAACTGCGGGAAGAGATGAAGACTTATTGATTACCTGATATGCGCCCTCAAAATCACCCTCTTTGATCTTAGTGATAAATTCGGGGATATGTATTTTTACGGGACAACCCTGAACACAGGGCATATTTTTACAATTAAGGCAACGGAGCGCCTCGTCGATAGCGATTTCTTCTGTATAGCCGATAGCAACCTCTTCGAAGTTGTGAGCTCTCACTTCGGGCTCCTGAGTGGGCATCGGGTTCTTTTTAAGTGACATATTTGCCATGATTACTGTACCTCCTTTTTGAAAAGGTTGCAAGCCTTGTCGTGAGCGTGTCTTTCAAAATCACGATACATAACGCCTCTTGACATAGCCTCGTCAAAATCTACCTCATAACCGTTGAAGTCGGGACCGTCAACGCACGCGAACTTTGTTACCTTCTTGCCGTCAACGTTGAGGGTAAGTCTGCAACCGCCGCACATGCCTGTTCCGTCAATCATAATGGGGTTCATAGAAACGTCGCAAGGGATACCTGTGGGACGGGTAGCCGCAACTACAAACTTCATCATAATAAGAGGACCAATTGTAATAACCTTGTCAAATTTTCTGCCGGCAGCGAACATTTCGTTAAGAGGAACACAAACGTTACCCTCTCTGCCGTAGCTACCGTCATCAGTCATAACGTGGAGCTCGCTTGATGCCGCGCGGAACTCATCCTCAAGAATAAGGAGGTCTTTATTTCTGAATCCGATTACACTTGTTACATTCGCGCCGAGCTCGTGAAGCTTCTGAGCGATAGGAAGAGCGATAGCACAGCCAACGCCGCCGCCTACGATACAAACGTCCTTAAGACCGTCAAGGTGAGTGGGGATTCCAAGAGGACCAACGAAATCCTGAATATAGTCGCCCTCTTCCTTGTGGTTGAGAAGCTCGGTCGTTCCGCCGACGATCTGGAAAATGATCTTCACAGTGCCGGCCTCGCGGTCATAGCCTGCAACAGTCAGAGGGATTCTCTCTCCGTCTTCGTCAACACGGAGGATAATAAACTGACCGGGTTGAGCTTTTTTAGCTACCAGGGGAGCATAAATGTCCAGCATAGTAACTGTGGGATTCAGTACTTTCTTTTTGATAATCTTATACATTCTATATCCTTTCCGGGCTATCCGCATTCGGCTGTTCGAGTGAAATATTATTTAACAATGAAAGCCCATATGTAATAATTATATCATTTTGTGATAAAAATGTCAAGGGCTTTTGCAATTTTATACACGAAAAACACTAATTAATTATTAGTATTTTTAAAAAAATTTTCTGCTTAAAAAAGAACAAAAACGAAAAAGCGAGTATTTTGTCATTTAAGGGAATATTGTACAACTTTTTATGAAAATTACGGTTATTTTCATAAAATTTGCACAATGTTAATTTTTTAGTCATTAATAAAAGTCCTTTTTTTGCTATAATAAAATTAGCAAGAAGGCTTGCTATCGCAAATATCTAAATTTTAATAGCCGCACACGAGTGGCGGCAAGAGGAGGTTCTTTATGAAGATTACCATTATCGGTAGGCAGCTTAATGTGTATGATGACACGAAGGCTATGATTAATGAGAAGCTTTCCAAGCTTGACAAGTATTTCGGCAACGAAGGAATTGCTACCGTAACGCTCACACACAAACGAAATCTCTCCACTATGGAGATTACGATAAAGGCCTCAAACACTCTGTTCAGAAGCGAGGTCGATGCCGAGAGCTTCCGCGACGCGCTTGACAAATCTATTGACAATATCGAAAGACAGATCAGAAAAAACAAAACAAGACTTCGCAAAAGACTTCGCGAGGGAGTTATACCTGACGGGGCTGAAATTGAACCGATAGAGGAACAGCAGGGAGAGGACGAGGAGCTGATTATCAGAAAAAAGAGATTTGAGTATTCACCGATGTCAGCAGAGGAAGCAATTATGCAGATGAATTTGCTTGGGCATACATTCTTTGTGTATAACGACGCTGAGAGCGAAAAAACCTGCGTGGTTTATAAGAGAAAGGACGGAAATTACGGACTTATCGAGCCCGAAATATAACCCGAAATAAAGACGGATACTAAACTGAATATAATTTTAGGGGCTTCCGAAAGGAAGCCCCGTTCTTTATTTAGCTTTTACAATCTAAGTCAAAATTATTTAGCCTTTACGACCTCAAGCAAAACGCGCCATACCTTTTCGCAGGAGCATAGGCTCAGATGCTCGTCGGGTGAGTGAATGTCAAACATATCGGGTCCGACCGAAATAATATCCATTCCGGGCATTTTGGACGACAAAATACCGCATTCAAGCCCCGCGTGTATTACGCCGACCTGCAAAGTGCTTCCGTAAAGCCTTTGATAAGTTGCGCTGTAAAGCTCCCGAAGCGGTGAGCTGGGCTCAAATTCCCAGCCAGGATATCGAGCATAATGTCTGACAGACGCGCCTGTCATTTCTCCAAGCGTGTCAAGCTCAAGCATTGACAAGTCGAGCTGAGCTTCAAGAGATGAACGAGTGGAGAGCGTGAATTTGACTTTGCCCTCTCCTGTTTCGGCAATTCCGAGATTTCTTGAATACTCAACAAGCCCTGAAATATAATTGCTCATTTTAATAACGCCTGTTTTTACCGTAAGCAAAAATTCAAGAATTTTTTGGCTTGTCTGCTCGTCAATGCACTTCTCTGCTTCAGTGTAATCAACCTTAACGGTAAAGCCTTGGTCGTCAGACGAAAGCTCTTTTTTTATCTCGTAAGCTTGGTTCAAAATCGCAAGGCTTACTTCTCTGTCACACTCTGTGACAATTGTGGCAAACGCCTCGCGGGATATAGCGTTGTCCTTGCCTCCCCCGCAAATTTTTACAAGTGAAATTTTACCTGCCTTGCCTGCCACCCCGAGCAATCTTCCAAGCAGAACGAGTGCGCTTGATTTGCCCGAATTTATATCAACTCCCGAGTGTCCGCCCGCAAGACCTGTCAAGGAAATTGTGAGAGCCTTTTCTCCGCTCTTGACGGGTACGGGAGTGAATTCAAAATCAAATTCGGTACGCGAGCCTCCCGCACAGCCTGCGGTTATCTGCCATTCCTCCTCGCTATCGAGGTTTATCATTCTCTTTGCTGTAACGACTGAGCAGTCAAAGCCCTGAGCCCCCGCAAGACCTGTTTCCTCCTCGACCGTGAAAAGACATTCAAGCGTTGGATGCTCATCAGTTTCAAGAAGTGCGAGCATCATAGCGACGGCAATTCCGTCGTCACCTCCGAGTGTCGTTCCGTCTGCCCACAAAAATCCGTCCTTTACAGACAAGGAAAGTCCGTCGCGCAAAAAATCGTGATTTGAGGACGCGTTTTTTTCGCAGACCATATCGGTGTGTCCCTGCAACAGAAGGGGCTCTTGATCTTCGTAGCCTTCGGTTGCATTTTTGCGAACAAACACATTGTTTAGCTTGTCGCGAAGGCAAAAAAGACCTCTTTCACGGGCAAATTTTTCTATATAATCGGCAACTCCCGCCTCGTTTCCCGAGCCGTGAGGAATTGCGCACAGATCCTCAAAAATCTCTAAAACTCTTTTGGGCTCATAGCCCGCTGTTACATAGCTCATAAAATCTCCTCGCGCATCAAAGTATGAAAAAACAGTTGTAAATATCGGCACAAGCCAGAAGCACTATTAAGAAAGCTGTGCTTTAAGCTTTTTGCCTATGCCGAGCGCAACGCAGGCGTCGGGGTTTTTGGCGACCTGAGTTTTAATACCCGTTACCTTTTGAATAAGTCTGTCAAGTCCGCCGAGCATACTTCCTCCGCCGACAAGTAAAATGCCGTTGTGCAATATATCGCCGACAAGCTCGGGCGGGGTGTGCTCGATTATGTCGCAAATTCCGTCAATAAGCTGTGTCATAGGCTCAAATGTTGCGCCGATCATTTCCTTGGAGCTGAGATTTATAATTTTAGGCATACCCGTTACAATATCTCTTCCTTTGACCTCGATGACCTTTGCGGGCTCGTGCTCATACACCTGTCCTATTTTTATTTTTATTCCCTCTGCGGTCCTCTCGCCAATCGACATTTCGTAATTGTCGCGGATATATCTCACGATTGACTCGTCAAAGCTGTTTCCGCCGATTTTGATTACCTTTGAAACAACGATACCGCCAAGAGAAATAACTGCAATCTCTGTAATTCCGCCGCCTATATCAACTATCATATTGCCGATTGCGGTCTTTATGTTGAGGCCCGCGCCGAGCGCCGCCGCGATTGGCGACTCTACAAGGAAGGTCTTTCTCGCCCCCGCCTCTGCCGCCGCGTCGAGAACCGCTCTCTCCTCAACCTCCGAAATACCTGACGGTACGCTTATCATAATTCTGGGCGGGAGCAGAGTGCTTCCGCAAGCGCGCCTTATAAAGTAACGGAGCATTTGAAGCGTGACTTCATACTGATTTATGTTTCCCTCCTTAAAGGGACGGAGAGCAACAATGTTGTCGGGAGTTCTGCCCAGCATCTCCTGAGCCTCCTTGCCAACCTTGATAACTCTGTCGGTGGTTTTATCTATTGCAACAACACTTGGCTCGCGCAATACGATCCCCTTGTCTTCCGCGTAAGCAAGGACTGTAGCAGTGCCGAGGTCTATTCCTATATCTCTGCTTAAATTTAAATTTTTGAACACTGTTTTTTTAACCTCCTTAGTTTGTTGCTGAACCCAATATATACACCTTTATTATACTACAAATACACACTAAAAGTCAAGATTTTTTAAAGAGTGACCGTCAAATGAAGCTCTCGCCACGCAAGAAACAAAAATTTTTGATTTTGTGTCCGAATTTGCGGCTGATTTTGCCTTAATTTTTTCAAGCAGCTCAACGCCGCGCTCAAGACTTGCGCCTGATGTGATAATATCATCTACAATTACTACAGGCTTGTCACAGATCGCTTCTTCAAGCGAGCTTGCTTTGTATCGGCGAGGGAAACTCAAGAGAGCGAAATTCAGACAAATCGAATTCTTGGCGTTCTCTTTTCTTTCCTTTTGGCTCAATTGCTTTTGCTCCTGCCCCTGCACCTTGATAAATAAGGGCAGTGCAACGGCGTCAAAATGCTTTGCTATCTTCTCGCACAAAAGCCTGCCTTGGTCAAAGCCAAATTTCAAGTGCGATTTTCTGCTTCTCGGAATATATGTAAAAATACAATCCGACGGCAATACCAAGTTCTTTGACAGTATTTTTTCAATCTGTGCGGCAAGCGAGAGGGCTAACAAGTCAAAAAGAGCGTCATTTTTCTGCTTTTTTATTGAATGAATAATTCTTTTCGAGAGATTATTTTCCCCCTGATCATAAAAGAAGAGCGACGGGATCTTTTTCTGTCTTTTTTGAAGGAAGCTGTCTGAGCAAAAGCAGTGGTCAGCCCTTTGAAAGCAGGTAGGGCAGACTTGTGCGAGCGTCATATTCCACTCGTCAATACAGTTTTTGCAAAATATATCGTTGCCGCTCAAAAAATCCTTGTTGGGTATAGGATTTAATCTCTCTCGGCAATTTGCGCATTTTGGAATAAAGAAAAGGTTTTTTACTGCTTTTAACGCTTTGTTCATTACATTTGAGCTTAAATAAAAAACTTTATTGTGTAGCCAATCTGCGAGCAAGACAGGTAAACCGACTGCTTGTTTGAGAATTTTGAACCATAGCTTCGGCAATTTCCTCTCGGCCAACCAAAATCACCATTTTTTCGGCCCTTGTAACCGCCGTGTAGAAAAGATTTTTGGTCAAAAGCATACTTGGAGCGCTGTAAAGCGGAATTATAACTATGGGATACTCACAGCCCTGACTTTTGTGAACTGTTATGGCGTAAGACAGATCAAGCTCGTCAAGGCTTGAAAAATCATAATTTACATACTTGTCGTCAAAGCGTATCTCCATTAACTGACCAAAATTGTCAATCCGCTGAATTATTCCTATATCTCCGTTGAAAATTCCCATGCCGTAGCTCTCGTCGTCGCGCATCCATTCAAGCTCATAGTTATTCTTTATCTGCATAACCCTGTCGCCCTCGCGGAAAACTCTTTCTCTGTGCTTGTATTCCCTTTTTTGTGGCGAAGTGGGATTAAGCGCCGATTGGAGCATTATGTTGAGATTGTCTGTTCCCGCTTCTCCCCTGCGGGACGGGGTAATTACTTGAATTTGATTTACAGTGTCGGCGCCGTATTTTCTTGGCAGTCTGTTTTTATAAAGGTCGGTGACGGTAAATGCAATTTCCTCGTCACTGTTTCTTGGCAAAAAGAAAAAGTCGTTATCCTTGACACGAAGCTCAGGAAGCTCACCGTTATTTATGCGGTGGGCGTTTGTTATAATTAAGGATTGCCTTGCCTGTCTGAAAATTTCATTAAGCTTAATAGTCGCAAATCTGCCCGAGCCAATAATATCGCGCAGAACATTTCCCGCTCCCACGCTTGGAAGCTGGTCGGCATCACCTATCAGAATAACTCTCGCGCCGGGCTTTACGGCCTTTAAGAGAGAAGCCATAAGTATATTGTCAATCATTGACGATTCGTCGATAATGATTACATTTTCGTCAAGAAAATCTGTTTCGTTCCGTCTGAACCCCGAGCGCTCTCCGTTTTCGCTTGAGTATTCAAATTCAAGCAAGCGGTGGATTGTTTTTGCCTCGTAAGAGGTCGTTTCTGAAAGTCTTTTCGCGGCGCGTCCTGTCGGGGCGGCAAGCGCAACCTTCATATCCATGCTTCTGAAAATATCAAGCAAGGCGCGCACTATTGTCGTTTTACCCGTTCCGGGACCTCCCGTCAGTATCATAACGCCATTTTCAAGTGCGTCAACGATTGCCTTTTTTTGCAAAAACGCGTAGCTGAAGCCTACCTTTCTTTCTTCGTTTTCAATGAAAATTTTGGCGTCGGCGGTGCTTACTGCTGGGCAAAGCTTGTTAATCAGGTCAAGCTTTTCGGCAATATAGCACTCACAGTCGTAATAATAGCGGTCATAAAGAAAGACAGTGTCCTCAAAACGCGAATATTTGAGCTTCTGTGCCGCCAGCATTTCGTCAATCGCGCGGTCAACACTCTCACCGTCCGCGCCAAGCAGACTTGAAGCAGAGAGCACAAGCTTGTCCCGAGGCAAGCAAACGTGGCCGTTTTGAGATGCATTGTGTTTGAGCACATGAGCTATTCCGCTATGAAGCCTTGCGCTTGAATTTTTTTCAAGTCCCAATTTCATAGCCATACTGTCGGCTCGCTCAAAGCCAATACCGTCTATCTCGTCGCAAAGCCTATAAGGATTTGCCTTGGCAATGTCTATTGCGGCAGAGCCCCACCGCTTGTATATCTTAACCGTTACGGTTGCGCCGAAATAATCCCTGAAAAAGAGCATTGCCGAGCGAATACCGACCTTCGCCTTGAAATCCTCGCATATTTGCTTTGCTTTTTTCAGGCTGATGCCCTGTATGTCGGACAACCAATCGGGATGGTTTTCAAGAACTTCGAGAGTTTCGTCGCCAAATGCCTCAACGATTTTTATGGCGGTCTTTTTGCCAATTCCCTTGATTGCTCCCGACGACAAATAGCGCAAAATCGCGCTGGCGTTTGCGGGCATATACCTTTCATATTCCGACACGGCAAACTGTCTGCCGTATTTTGGGTTGTGCTTCCACTCGCCATAAACTATCAATGAATCGCCCTCGCCGACATAAGGCATAATGCCCGTAATTGTCACAAGGTCGTCGTCATCGGTTCCCATATCAGCGACAAGGTAGCCGTTTTCTTCGTTTGCATATATTACCTGCTCTACGCTTCCCGACAGCTTGATAAGTCCCGTTAGGTCGTCTGGGAGAAGGTCGCCGAGCAAATCTCTGCTTTGTTCTGTCATAGACTATCCTTGCCTTTCTGATAATTTGCTTTGTCAACGCCGAAAATCTCGGCACCAAAGCTGTTTGCTGTTTCTAAAACCAATTGTTTTTCTTCTTCTTCGAGCTCTGTATCGACCACGACCAAGAGACGACGGCTCCTGGCGGCAAAAAGCGAAAGACTTGCTTCCCCAAGCAAAAGGTCAAGATTATCCAAATCCTGCCGCTCACGGATTACAACCGCCGCCGATATTTCGCGCGAGGCTAAAAAATAGCTCGAAATTGTTTTGAGTAGAAAGTAAAATCCAAAAACCGCCAAGGCAGAAGCGCAAATCTGTAAAAACAAAAGCATAAGTTACCTCAAAAAGAAGTTTTATATAAGCCTATGCAGGTTTTTGAGTTTTTGTTAAATGCCTTGGCGGTTTCCAGATCGATTTTTTAAATCAATTCTGCCATATTAATTCTACTAAACCTATTATACGAAATCGGTTTCACTAAACCAAATTTACTAAATCAATTGTACTAGATCAACGATATGAGCTACCTTATAGGCAAGCATTTTTGAGTTTTTCGGCGAGGTCGCGTCTTTCCCAAGGCGCGTCGAGGTCCTCTCTGCCCATATGTCCGTACGCCGCAAGGTCGCAATAAATAGGACGGCGAAGGTCAAAGTCGCGGATAATTGCCGCAGGACGAAGGTCAACAAGAGATAGAACCGCCTCAGAGATTTTTGCCTCGTCAACAGTTGCGGTGCCGAAGGTGTCGATCATAACAGACACGGGGCGCGCAACGCCAATAGCGTATGCCACCTGCACCTCACACTTTTTAGCAAGACCTGCCGCCACGACATTTTTGGCGATATATCTTGCGGCGTATGAAGCCGAGCGGTCAACCTTAGTCGGGTCCTTGCCTGAAAAAGCTCCGCCGCCGTGACGCGCGTATCCGCCGTATGTGTCAACGATGATCTTTCTTCCCGTAAGACCTGTGTCACCTGCAGGACCGCCGATTACAAAACGACCCGTGGGGTTTACATAGATCTTTGTGTCCTCGTCCATAAGAGATGCAGGAACGATTGGAAGAATTACATTTTTGATTATATCTTCTCTGATTTGCTCAAGTGTTACCTGGTCGCTGTGCTGAGAGGAAATTACAACCGTGTCAACTCTCACAGGAGTGTCGTCGTGATATTCAACGGTAACCTGAGTTTTTCCATCGGGGCGGAGATAGTCAAGCGTGCCGTTCTTTCTTGCCTCGGTAAGCTTTTTTGCAAGCTTGTGGGAGAGAGAGATCGGCAAGGGCATAAGCTCCTCGGTTTCATCACAAGCAAAGCCGAACATAAGACCTTGGTCGCCTGCTCCCGTGTCAAGACCGTCCTGATCCTCACCCGCTTTCGCCTCAAAGGATTTGTCAACTCCCATAGCTATGTCGGGAGATTGCTCGTGGATTGAGCTGATAACCGCGCAAGAATCACAGTCAAAGCCGAATTTAGCTCTTGTATAGCCTATATCGCGAACAGTTTTGCGCACTATTGACTGAATATCAACATAAGCCTCAGTCGTGATTTCTCCCATTACGGAAACAAGACCGGTTGTGCAGAAGGTTTCGCAAGCAACGCGAGCCGTAGGGTCTTGGCGCAAAATTTCGTCAAGTATAGCATCTGAAATTTTATCGCTTATTTTGTCGGGATGTCCTTCGGTCACCGACTCTGATGTAAATAACACTTTTTTCACTTTTTTAATGCCTTTCTTTTATATATAGGTAATTTTAAACTGATTTTGGAAAGCTTTTTGGCTTATAAATAATCCTGCAAAGCAAGCCTTTTTATTTTTCAAAAAGCAGAGATAAAAAACAAAGCCCCGTGCCAGACGGAGCTTGTTCTCTCATCTGATAGGAATTAGCACCTTACAAAAAGCAGGTTGCCGTGACTTCACAGGGCCTGTCCCTCCGCCACTCTTGATAAGATATATATTAGGTTTTATTATCGCATAGAAAATTATATCACAAAATAATACAAAAGTCAATAGATGTTGCCCTGTTTTTCTAATTTTCCTTAATTTTGGCGCAAGCCTTAGTAAAGAAGAAGGAAGCAACGGCGCCGCCGACAACAGAAAGCAAATAAATTACAATATTTACAAACGATGTGTCAAAGGACGGCAAAATCATAACTGTGGTTGCCACGACGAAGCCGAGAACACAATGCGACATAATTGAATGAAATTTAGAGAAAAGGAAGCTCATAAGCCTTGAACAAAGCAAAAGCGTTGCAAGCATAGCAATTCCAAGCGGTAAAATTACCGAGAGATCAAGCCTTGAAATGCCCTCGCTCATCTTTTCGTAAATACCGAAGAACAAAAGCAAGGTTGACGAGCTAAATCCCGGAATTATGAAGCTAAGTCCCCACAAAAATCCGCAAAGAAGAAACCCTACAAAATTAGGTTCAATTGTAATTTGCCAAGTGTTTTTCAAGAGATAAAAAATCGCGGAAATTGCAATAAAGCTTAAAGCCATTGCAAAAATTGAAGCCTTGCTTCTTCCCCTCTTGCCCGCGTCGTGCCAAATTTCAGGAAGAGTTCCCATAATAAGTCCTACAAAAACACATAGCACCACGCTCTCGTTGAGCGAAAGCAACCAAGCAATCACTCCCGAAAAGCCGACAAAGCCAATAGCTCCGCCGAGCGCAAAAAAGCAAAGCTTGAACCAATGCTTTTTTATTGCTTTAAAAGGGCTTGACAAAACTTCAAGGATAGGGTCGTACATTCCAAAGGCATAGCACAATGTTCCTCCGCTGACACCGGGCAAAATCGCGCCGATACCAACCACGAAGCCTTGAATTATCCACAGAAATATTTGCACGACCTTATTTTTCTTGTTATCCATTTTAAAATTCTAAAACCTTTCTTGTTATTTGTGAAGAATTTTAGATACTCTTTTATATATAGGCAGTACAAGCAGAGAGCAAACCACGCCTTTAAAAAGGTTAAAGGGTGCTACCGCAAGCGCTACAAATGTTTTCAAATCTTTAATTAAGTTGTTTTTATCCGCTCCCATTGAAATAATGGCTTCAAGAGGTAGCTTATATAACTTTGAGAAAGCGGGAATAATGAAAAAGTAGTTGAGAAGCGAGCCGATCACCGCAAGACTGAGTGTTCCTGCTACCATTCCTAAGATTGCTCCCCAAAAGGTCCTTTTGTATTTATAAACGATTGCCGCAGGCAAAATAAATGCGCAGCCTGTTATGAAATTGGCAAGCTCGCCGACAAAAGCGGTAGTTGTACCCGTCATCAACAAATTAAGTACATTTTTTAAAAATTCCATCAAAACACCCGCAAAAGGCCCCAATGCAAACGCGCCTATTAAAATCGGGATCTCGGAAAAATCAAGCTCATAAAACGGGGGAGCAAACCAAAGCGGAAACTCAAAAAGCATAATAACCGCCGCAAGAGCCGACAAAATTGAAATTTTTACGATATACTTGGTCTTTTCTGAATGTTTATTGTTTTTAATCTTGTTAGACATAAAAAAATCCCCTTTCGATTGGGGAAAAGACAAATATCTGTCGTCGCGCGCCGAAAATATCACTCGCGAGCTTTTCGTTGCGACAAGCAAAAATAAATTTATCTTTTCTCATCCGGACTTTAATTGCATCAGCAATTGAACCGTCGGTCAAGGAATTTCACCTTGTCGGCAAGAAAGCAAGCTATGCTTACTCTCCTGTTCGCAGACTTACCTTTGTGAAGGCTTACTGCCGGTATGGAATTACACCAATCCCCAAAAATAAATTATTTTAATTTAATATTAGTTTGATATTAGTCTGCCTGCACCCATGGGTGCAGGCAAACATTATTTGTGAATTAGAAATTCAGTTTAAGCTGTTAGTTTTAGCTGTTAATTAGCCGAGAATTTCGGAAACTACGCCTGAACCAACTGTTCTACCACCCTCACGGATAGCGAAACGAAGACCCTTTTCACAAGCGATGGGCTTAATAAGCTCAACAGTCATATCAACGTTGTCGCCGGGGCGGCACATTTCAACGCCTGCGGGAAGCTCGATAACGCCTGTAACGTCAGTTGTTCTGAAGTAGAACTGAGGACGGTAACCAGCGAAGAAGGGCTTTGAACGTCCGCCTTCCTTCTCTGTAAGAACGTAAACCTGTCCTACAAACTTTGTGTGGGGGTTGATAGAGCCGGGCTTACAAAGAACCTGACCTCTTTCGATCTCGTCCTTAGCGATACCACGGAGAAGTGCACCGATGTTATCACCTGCTTCAGCCTGAGGAAGAAGCTTGTGGAACATTTCAACACCTGTAACTGTTGTCTGCTTCTTTTCATCAACAAGACCAACAACCTCGATAACATCACCAACCTTAACTGTACCTCTCTCAACTCTACCTGTAGCAACTGTACCACGGCCGGAGATAGAGAATACGTCCTCTACAGGCATAAGGAATGCGAGGTCGGACATTCTCTCGGGAGTAGGAATGTAAGAGTCAACTTCAGCCATGAGCTCAAGGATAGGAGCGTACTCGGGAGAGTTGATGTCTGTGCTTGTGGACTCAAGAGCGTCACGAGCAGAACCGCGAACGATAGGAAGATCGTCGCCGGGGAAGTCGTAGGAAGAGAGAAGATCTCTGATTTCCATTTCAACGAGATCCAAAAGCTCATCGTCATCAACGAGATCCTTCTTGTTCATAAATACAACGATTGCAGGAACGCCAACCTGACGAGCGAGAAGCACGTGCTCACGTGTCTGCTGGAGAGGTCCGTCTGTAGCAGCAACAACAAGGATTGCGCCGTCCATCTGAGCTGCACCTGTAATCATGTTCTTTACATAGTCAGCGTGGCCGGGGCAGTCAACGTGAGCGTAGTGACGGTTATCTGTCTCGTACTCAACGTGTCTTGTGTTGATTGTGATACCTCTTGCTCTCTCTTCGGGAGCGTTGTCGATCTGGTCGTATGCCATAAATTCAACCTTACCGTTTGCAAGACCGAGTGTCTTTGTGATAGCAGCTGTAAGAGTTGTTTTACCATGGTCAACGTGACCGATGGTACCAATGTTAACGTGGGGCTTTGAACGTTCAAATGTAGCCTTTGCCATTTTAAAATCCTCCGTATAATGTTATTTTAATTTAAATTTTTGTTTTTTTATAGAGCCGAACTATAATTATTTATTAGTAGCTCTTGCCTTAACGATTTCTTCCTGAATGGACTTAGGCACTTGCTCGAAGTGGCTGGGTTCCATTGAGTAAAGACCGCGTCCCTGTGTTTTTGAACGCAAGTCGGTAGCATAACCGAACATTTCGGAAAGCGGAACGAACGCAAGGATTTCCTGTGCACCGTTTGTTGCTTCCATCTTCTGAATCTGTCCACGACGGGAGTTAAAGTCACCAATAACATCACCCATATAGTCGTCGGGAACTATAGTTGTAACCTTCATCATAGGCTCTGTCAAAACAGGGTCAGCCTTTCTCATAGCTTCCTTAATTGCCATTGAACCTGCAATCTTGAACGCCATTTCAGAGGAGTCAACCTCGTGGTAAGAACCGTCGTAAAGTGTTACCTTAATATCAACTACGTTGTAGCCTGCAAGAACACCGGACTGAAGAGCGCCCTGAATACCTGCGTCAACAGCGGGAATGTATTCCTTAGGAATAGCACCGCCCTTAACAGCGTCGATAAATTCATAGCCCTTACCTGCTTCGTTAGGCTCAACTGTAATCTTAACGTGACCGTACTGACCTGAACCGCCGGACTGACGCTTGTACTTACAATCCTCGTCAACCTTCTTACGGATTGTTTCCTTGTAAGCAACCTGAGGCTTACCGATGTTAGCTTCTACCTTAAATTCACGGAGAAGTCTGTCAACGATAATTTCAAGGTGGAGCTCACCCATACCTGCAATGATTGTCTGTCCTGTTTCTTCATCAGTATAAGTTCTGAATGTCGGGTCTTCCTCTGCGAGCTTAGCAAGAGCAATACCCATCTTTTCCTGACCTGCGCGAGTCTTAGGCTCAATTGCAACACGGATAACAGGCTCCGGGAATTCCATAGACTCAAGTATTACAGGATCCTTTTCATCACAGAAGGTATCACCGGTAGAAGTGTTCTTTGTACCGATAACCGCTGCGATATCTCCGCTGTAAACCTCGTCAATATCAGATCTGTCATTTGCGTGCATCTGCAAGATACGACCAAGTCTTTCCTTCTTACCCTTTGTAGAGTTAAGAACTGTCTCGCCTGCGTTCAAGTGACCTGAATATACGCGGAAGAAGCAAAGCTTTCCTACGAATGGGTCAGTTGCAATCTTAAATGCGAGAGCGGAGAAAGGTGCGCTATCATCAGAAGGTCTTTCGCACTCTTCGCCTGTGTTAACGTCAACGCCCTTGATAGCGGGAACGTCAAGAGGAGAAGGCATATAGTCAACAATAGCGTCGAGAAGCTTCTGAACGCCCTTGTTTCTGTAAGAGGAACCGCAAACTACGGGAACCATAAGGTTATCAATAGTAGCCTTACGGATAGCAGCCTTCAATTCTTCTTTGGTGATTTCTTCTTCCATAAGGAACTTTTCCATAAGCTCCTCATTAACAGTAGCAGCTTCTTCTATAAGCTTTGCTCTGTATTCTTCTGCGAGCTCGAGCATATCCTCAGGGATATCCTCTTCTCTCATATCCTTACCGAGCTCATCGTAATAAACCTCAGCCTTCATTTCAATAAGGTCAACGATACCCTTGAAGGTCATTTCCTTACCGATAGGAAGCTGGATCGGAACTGCATTAGCCTTAAGTCTGTCCTTCATCATATCAACAACACGATAGAAGTCAGCACCGGTAATGTCCATCTTATTTACATAAGCCATTCTCGGAACTTTGTACTTGTTAGCTTGTCTCCAGACTGTTTCGGACTGGGGCTCAACGCCGCCCTTTGCGCACAAAACTGTTACTGAACCGTCAAGTACACGGAGAGAACGCTCAACCTCAACTGTAAAGTCAACGTGACCGGGAGTATCGATGATGTTGATACGGTGGGTATTTGCCTTTACAGCCTCAGGATTGTTGTGGTAATCGGAACGAGCCCAATAACAAGTGGTAGCCGCAGAAGTAATGGTAATACCTCTCTCCTGCTCCTGAACCATCCAGTCCATTGTTGCCGCACCCTCGTGAGTTTCACCTATCTTGTGAGTTTTACCTGTGTAGAAAAGGATACGCTCAGATGTGGTTGTTTTACCGGCGTCAATGTGAGCCATAATTCCGATATTCCTTGTATGCTCAAGTGAATATTCTCTAGGCATTTAGTGTTCTCCTTGATATTAATATCTGTAATGAGCAAAAGCCTTGTTTGCTTCTGCCATTCTGTGTGTTTCTTCTCTCTTCTTGAAAGCTCCGCCCATGCTGTTCTTTGCATCAAGAATTTCTGCTGCGAGCTTTTCTGCCATTGTGCGCTCACTGCGGTTTCTGGAATAAGAGATGAGCCAACGCAAAGCTAATGTTTGCTGACGCTCAGGTCTAACTTCCATAGGAACCTGGTAGGTTGAACCACCTACACGGCGAGCCTTAACCTCGAGTGCGGGCTTAAGGTTGTTAAGCGCTTCCTGGAATACTTCGATAGGGCTCTGACCAACCTTTTCTTCTATGATTGCGAATGCATCATAAACGATTGTTTGGGCAACACCCTTTTTGCCATCATACATTACATTGTTGATAAGCTTTGTTACAAGCTTGGAACCGTACATAGGATCCGGCAATACGTCTCTTTTGGATATACGACCTCTTCTTGGCACTGTACTTCCCTCCTTCATCAAATTTATAAAATGAAATCATAGGTACTCAAAAGCAATACTTCTGTAGCGTGCGCCTTGTTAACATAAACATTAAAATGGATAACAGGACAAGCTTAAATTGCTTTATTATTTACCTTTTTTGTGTCCGCTCAATCTACGCGGACCTCTTTTGCCGAAAAATTACTTCTTCGGTCTCTTTGCGCCGTATTTGGAACGGCTCTGCTTACGGTTTGCTACACCCTGTGCATCGAGTGTACCACGAATGATGTGATAACGTACACCAGGCAGGTCACGTACTCTTCCGCCTCTGATAAGAACTACAGAGTGCTCCTGAAGGTTGTGGCCGATACCGGGAATGTAGGTTGTCGCCTCAAGTCCGTTTGTAAGTCTTACTCTGGCAATCTTACGGAGAGCTGAGTTAGGCTTCTTAGGGCTGGTTGTGGATACCTTTGTGCAAACGCCTCTTTTCTGAGGTGCAGACTGGTCTGTTGACTTGTTTGTAAGTGTGTTAAGGCCTACCTGAAGAACAGGAGCTTTTGACTTATAAGTCTTGTCTTGACGACCTTGTCTTACGAGCTGGTTAAAGGTTGGCATTCTTCCTGATTATCCTCCTTTTTTAAAGAATTTAATGTTTATATTTACAGACGCATCAAAGAGTATAATGCGTATCTGTTCTGATTTTTGGCGCAATTCACCCATATTAGGCGCTCGCGCACCACTTTATTATATCATTGACAATAAAATTTGTCAAGTATCACATAAAATCATTCAAAATTTCTACTTTTTGCACAAAAGAACATCAATTTTATTTTAATTATTGTGAAATATCCCCTCGAAACACATCAAAATCAATGTACGAGGGGATATATTTGAAATTTTTGTTAATAAGCTTTGCTACCTATTAATGTGTCTGGCTTAAACTGCTTCTATGCCTTCGCCTTCAACTGAATTAAAGCCGTTTACATCGGAGCTGTCTGCACCCTGATTGTTATCGGGGGTATTGTCAGGGTCGTTTGAACGAGCCACGTCAATATTATGATAGCAACCCATACCTGTACCTGCGGGAATAAGCTTACCAATAATAACGTTTTCTTTAAGACCGAGAAGGTTATCGACCTTACCTCTGATAGCTGCCTCTGTAAGAACCTTTGTTGTTTCCTGGAAGGAAGCTGCTGACAGGAATGACTCAGTCTGCAAGGAAGCCTTTGTAATACCGAGAAGCACAGGAGCGCCTTCGGCAAGCTTGAGGTTCTCTTCTCCGTTGTCAATTCTCGCTTGAATTTTATTGTTTTCTGCTTCGAAATCAATAACATCAACAAGAGATCCAAGCAAGAGGTCTGTATCGCCGTTTTCGTCAACCTTGATTTTTCTTGTCATCTGACGAGCGATAATTTCAATATGCTTATCGTTAACGTTACAAGACTGTGAACGGTAAACCTTCTGGGTTTCCTTGATAACATATTCATAAACGGCATCAAGACCAAGAATACGCATAATATCTGCGGGAGATTTGTTACCCTCTGTGAGAGCATCACCAATCTCAACATGGTCGCCGTCGTTAACTGTAAGACGAACACCGTAAGGAACATCAATCTTCTTATATTCCTGAGTTGTGAAATCGCCCTGGTGGTCGGCGTGGATTGTGAGCACGCTCATACCGGGTATCTCGCCGGGTTGAACGTGAACGATACCTGCCTGCTCTGCCATAATAGCAGCCTTCTTGGGCTGTCTTGCCTCGAAGATTTCTTCAACTCTGGGAAGACCCTGAGTAATATCGCTTCCTGCGACACCGCCCGAGTGGAAGGTTCTCATCGTAAGCTGTGTACCCGGCTCACCGATAGACTGAGCCGCGATGATACCAACAGCCTCACCGATATTAACAGGCTTACCTGACGCCAGGTCAGCGCCGTAGCAGTGAGCACAAATACCGTTCTTCGCGTGACACTGAATAACGGTTCTGATATAAACCTTGTCAATGCCTGCCTTAACGATCTGGTTAGCCATCTCGTCGGTTATCATTACGTCGTCGTCAACGATAACCTCACCGCTTTCGGGGTGAATAACGGGGCCCATTGTATATCTGCCGACAATTCTGTCCTGAAGAGGCTCAAGAACATTCTTATCGTCAAGAATTTCGTTGACCCACGCGCCCTTTGTAGTATCACACTTGTCCTCACGGATAATAACCTCTTGAGCAACGTCAACAAGACGTCGTGTAAGGTAACCCGAGTCTGCGGTACGGAGAGCTGTATCTGAAAGTGACTTACGAGAGGAACGAGCACCCATAAAGTACTCTGTGATGTTAAGACCCTCACGGAAGTTTGATTTGATCGGGATTTCCATAGTTTTACCGCTGGTCGAGAACATAAGTCCACGCATACCTGCGAGCTGACGCATCTGTGTCATAGAACCACGGGCACCTGAGTCTGCCATGATCTTAATTGGGTTGTAGGTTGAGAAGGAAGCATTAAGAGCGCTTGTAACGTTCTCTGTTGTATCGTTCCAAACCTTGATAACCGAGTTGTATCTCTCCTCTTCGGAAAGCTCACCGCGCATAAAGTGCTTGGAGATCTTGTCAACGTCCTTCTGAGCCTGCTCGATATAATTCTTCTTCTCTGCGGGAATTGTCATATCGTAAACCGAGATAGAGAAGGAAGCTCTTGTTGAGTACTTATAACCCATAGCCTTGATATCATCAAGCATATTTGCACAAACTGCGCTTCCGTGCTTTTTGATACAGTAGTCAATTATCTGACCTAACTGCTTCTTTTTAACGACCATATCGATTTCAAGCTTGAAATCGTTTTCGGGGTTTGTTCTGTCAACAAATCCGAGGTCCTGAGGCAAGGGCTTGTTGAATATCAAGCGTCCGAGCGTTGTGTCTATAATCTTTGAACGAACTACGCCGTCAAATTCTTTTTCAATTCTGACCTTGATCTTGGAGTGAAGACCGATAATGCCGTTTTCATACGCCATATTAGCCTCGTCAAAGTTTCTGAATACCTTACCTTCACCGGGTTCTCCGTCCTTTTCCATTGTAAGATAGTAAGAACCGAGAATCATATCCTGTGTAGGCGTTGCAACTGCACGGCCGTCCATAGGCTTGAGCAGGTTGTTAGCGGAAAGCATCAGGAAACGAGCTTCAGCCTGTGCCTCTGCAGAGAGCGGTACGTGAACAGGCATCTGGTCACCGTCGAAGTCGGCGTTAAACGCTGTACATACAAGAGGGTGAAGCTTGATTGCGCGTCCGTCAACAAGTACAGGCTCAAACGCCTGAATAGAAAGACGGTGAAGTGTAGGCGCACGGTTAAGAAGCACGGGGTGCTCCTTGATTACGTTTTCGAGTGCGTCCCAAACATCAGGATGTACTCTTTCAATCTTCTTTTGAGCATCCTTTACGTTTGTGGCCTTGCCCATTTCGGTAAGTCTTTTTACAACGAAGGGCTTGAAGAGCTCAAGAGCCATTTCGCGAGGAAGACCGCACTGATAAATCTTAAGCGAAGGACCAACGACGATAACTGAACGTCCCGAATAGTCAACACGCTTACCAAGAAGGTTCTGACGGAAGCGTCCCTGCTTACCGCGAAGCATCTCGGAGAGCGATTTGTATGCTCTGTTTGAAGAGCCTGTAACAGGCTTTCCGCGGCGGCCGTTGTCAATAAGCGCGTCAACTGCCTCCTGAAGCATTCTCTTTTCGTTTCTGATAACGATATCGGGTGTCTTTATTTCAAGAAGCTTTTTAAGACGGTTGTTTCTGGAGATAACGCGTCTGTAAAGCTCGTTGAGGTCACTGGATGCAAATCTTCCGCCGTCAAGCTGGACCATAGGTCTTATATCGGGGGGAAGAACGGGAATAGTATCGAGAATCATCCACTCAAGCTTGTTGCCTGATTTTCTGAATGCCTCGATTACCTCAAGTCTTTTAATAAGTCTGGTTTTCTTCTGACCTGTTGCAGCAAGAAGCTCGTTCTTGATTTCTGCCGCAAGCTCCTCTACATTCACCTTTGAAAGAAGCTCTTTGATTGCCTGAGCGCCCATTCCTACGCGGAATTCATCCTCGTACATTTCGCGGTATTCCATATACTGCTTCTCGGAAAGGACTGTGCCGGGAACGAGAGGAGTTTTTCCTCCGTCGATAACTACATTTTCTGCAAAGTAAAGAACCTGTTCAAGCTGCTTTGGCGACATGTCGAGCACGAGAGCCATTCTTGAGGGGATAGTCTTAAAGTACCAGATGTGAGATACGGGAGCTGCAAGCTCAATATGTCCCATTCTGTCACGTCTGACCTTTTTGGTCGTAACGTCAACGCCGCACTTCTCGCACTTTCTAACTTCCTTGGAATGAGAATTTTTGTACTTTCCGCACATACAAGCGCCGTCCTTTGTAGGACCGAAGATACGCTCGCAGAAAAGACCGCCAATCTCTGCTTTTAGAGTCCTGTAGTTAATAGTCTCAGGCTTTGTAACCTCGCCGTAAGACCACTCTCTAATCATTTCCGGAGATGCCAGACCTATTTTTATAGATGAAAATTCATTATGTTGCACAGCTGTTCTCCTAACTGTTTACTGTTTTTGTAGAATTTTTATTTCCCTCGCTCTCGGCTTTTTGCCGAGAGCGACAGGTGTTTTTACTCGTATAAATCCGAGTCTTCAAAGTTTGCAGGGTCAAAATCCTCGCTTAAATCGTAATCCTCATCTTCAATGGGATTTCCGTTCTCATCTTCGAACTGGAAGGATGCACGAAGCTCATCCTCGTCCTGATGCATTCCCTGAAGTCCGGCAAGATCATCAAGAGGCTTGCCTGAATACTGAGGTCCGTCATCATCATTGCAGAGAGTAGAAAGCTGAATTTCCTCTCCGTCCTTGTTGAGAACGCGTACATCAAGCGCCAAAGCCTGAAGCTCTTTTACAAGAACCTTGAAGGATTCGGGAACGCCCGGTGTAGGAATGTTCTGTCCCTTGATAATTGCTTCGTAAGCCTTGCGGCGTCCGTTAATATCGTCGGACTTAACTGTAAGGATTTCCTGAAGTGTATAAGCCGCGCCGTAAGCCTCAAGAGCCCAAACTTCCATCTCACCGAATCTCTGACCCCCAAACTGCGCCTTACCGCCGAGAGGCTGCTGAGTAACGAGAGAGTATGGACCGTTGGAACGGGCGTGTACCTTATCGTCAACCAAGTGGTGAAGCTTTAAGTAGTACATGATACCAACAGTTACAGGGTTATCAAAGGGCTCGCCCGTACGGCCGTCGTAAACAATAGTCTTACCGTCAAAGAGCTTAAGCTTATGTTGAAGTCTGAGGCTCTCGCAGTATTCGCGGTCTGCCTTTTCCTCTGCAGAGAGAAGTCTGTACTCCTTGTTACCGTCCTCGCACTCGATTTCTTCATAGAGGTCCTTGCCTTCGGGATTTTCGTTGGCAAACAGATCACGGCAATAGCCAGCCTTCTTCAAGCATTCTGCAATATCCTGCTCGTTAGCTCCGTCAAATACGGGAGTCATGATCTTCCAGCCGAGCTTCTTGGACGCCATGCCAAGATGCACCTCAAGCACCTGACCGATATTCATACGGGAAGGAACGCCGAGGGGGTTAAGACAAATGTCAAGAGGAGTACCGTCGGGCAAGAAGGGCATATCCTCAGGCGGCAGGATGCGTGAAACGACACCCTTGTTACCGTGACGACCCGCCATCTTATCGCCGACAGAGATTTTTCTCTTCTGAGCAATATAAAGCTTAACGATTTTATTAACACCTGTGGGAAGCTCGTCGCCTGCCTCGTGTGAGAACACACGAACATCTACAACTACGCCAGACTCACCGTGAGGAACACGGAGAGAAGTATCTCTTACCTCTCTTGCCTTTTCGCCGAAGATCGCGCGGAGCAATCTTTCCTCAGCTGTGAGCTCTGTTTCTCCCTTAGGAGTAATCTTACCTACAAGAATGTCACCCGCTCTTACCTCAGTTCCCTTCTTAACGATACCCTCTGCGTTAAGGTCCTTAAGCGCGTCGTCGCCGACGTTGGGAATCTCTCTGGTAATTTCCTCAGGGCCGAGCTTTGTATCTCTTGCCTCGTGGGTGTATTCTTCAATATGAATAGATGTGTAAATATCATCTCTTACAAGCTTTTCGTTAAGAAGAACGGCGTCCTCGTAGTTATAACCCTCCCAGGTCATAAATCCGATAAGAGCGTTCTTACCGAGAGCAACCTCGCCGTTTGCTGTTGCAGGACCGTCGGCAATAACCTCGCCCGCTTCAACACGCTGGCCTCTCTTAACAATAGGCTTCTGGTTTACACAGTTGGATTGGTTACTTCTCTTAAACTTAATAAGATTGTAAACATCCTTTCTGCCGTCATCTCTGACGATTGTAATGCTGTTGGCGTCAACGCGCTCAACAACACCCGCTTCTTTTGCAACTACAACAACGCCTGAGTCAACAGCCGCCTTGTATTCCATACCTGTACCGACGATAGGAGAGTCGGTAACAAGAAGCGGAACAGCCTGCTTCTGCATGTTTGAACCCATAAGAGCACGGGAGTTGTCATCGTTTTCAAGGAAGGGGATACAAGCGGTAGCAACAGATACAACCATCTTAGGAGATACGTCCATGAAGTCAACGCGAGAAACGTCAACCTCCATAATCTCTGTTTTATCTCTTGCAACTATCTTTTTATTAACAAAGTGTCCGTTGTCGTCAAGAGGCTCGTTACCCTGAGCAACGATATACTTGTCCTCAACGTCAGCGGTCATATAAACAACCTCGTCTGTAACGATATGGTCAACGTTACCGTTCTCTCCGGGAACGTGAATAACCTTACGGTAAGGAGCTTCGATAAAGCCATAATCGTTTATGCGAGCGTATGTTGTAAGGTAGGAAATAAGACCGATATTAGGTCCTTCAGGTGTTTCGATAGGACACATACGGCCATAGTGGGTGTAGTGTACGTCACGAACATCAAAGGAAGCGCGGTCACGGGTAAGACCGCCAGGACCGAGAGCTGACACACGGCGCTTGTGAGTAAGCTCTGCAAGCGGCTTGTTCTGGTCCATGAACTGAGAAAGCTGGCTTGAACCGAAGAACTCACGAATTGCGGTAGCAACAGGTCTTGTGTTGATAAGAGCCTGAGGAGTGAGCTTCTCGTTGTCCTGAGTAGTCATTCTTTCCTTTATGATCTTATCCATTCTTGAGAAACCGATTCTCATCTGGTTCTGAAGCTGCTCGCCTACAGAACGAACTCTCTTGTTTCCAAGGTGGTCAGTATCGTCAACAGTTCCGACATTGTGTGTAAGGTTAAGCAAATAGCTTATCGTTGCATAGATGTCGTCCTTTGTGATATGCTTGGGGCAAAGCTCATACAGTCTTTCCTTTGCCATTTCCTTGATAGCGTCTATATCGCCGCCGCAGGCCTCGATAATTTCCTGAAGAACTGCGGTTCTTACCTTTTCGTTGATTCCGCAATCCTTGAGGTCACAGCCGAGAATATATTCAGGCTCGATCGTATTGTTAGATACGACCTTGATCACTTCACCGTTTTCAAGCTCCAAAAGAACCTCGTTTACGGCGTTGTGCTCAACATTGAGAGCCATTTCGGGCGAAAGAACTGTTCCCTTTTCATAGAGAACCTCTCCCGTAAGAACGCTTACAACATCCTCTGCAAGCTTCTGATTGGCAATTCTTGCATTGATTGCCATCTTGCTGTCGAACTTGTAACGGCCTACGCTTGCAATATCATATCTTCTTGCGTCAAAGAAATAGTTTGTAATCAACTGCTGTGCCGACTCAACGAGCGGGGGCTCGCCGGGACGGAGCTTTTTATAAATTTCCTTGAGAGATTCAATAGTCGGGTCTGTTCCGTTCTCGTCTGCCAGTCTTTCGCTCTCGTCCTTGTCAAGAGTTGCGATAAGTCTTGCATCTTCGCCGAACATTTTGAAAATATCCTCACGGTGAGTAAGTCCTAATGCGCGGACAAACATAGTAAGGGGCATTTTACGGTTTTTGTCAATACGAACATAGAGAACACCGTTGATGTCGCTTTCATATTCAAGCCAAGCACCTCTGTAAGGAATAACCTGAGCCGCGTATGTCTTCTTACCTGTCTTGTCAACCGTTGATGAGTAGTACATTCCGGGAGAACGCACAAGCTGAGAAACTATAACTCTCTCCGCGCCGTTAATAACGAAAGTACCTGTGTCTGTCATCAAGGGGAAATCACCAAGATAAATATCCGAATATTTAACATCTCCTGCCTGCTTGTTAGTCAAGCGAACATTGACCTTCAAGGGTGCCGCGTAGTTTACGTCACGCTCCTTGCACTCTTCAACAGGATACTTCGGCTTTGTGTCAATAGAATAAGAAATGAAATCTATTGACAGATTTCCCGAGTAGTCGGTGATAGGCGAAACGTCGCGCAATACCTCCATAAGTCCTTCCTTTAAGAACCATTCAAAAGACTTTGTCTGGACTTCTACAAGGTTGGGCATTTCGAGATTGAAACGCGAACGCGAAAAGGACATTCTCGTATTCTTTCCGAGTTTTTGCTCTTTTACATTGACCATTAAATCAATCACTCCATTCGATAATATGTACCCAAAGCGAAAAAACCCAAAAAACAAATGGATTTTGTCGGTTTTTGGCTGCTTGTATTAAAAAACTGCATAAACAAGCGATTATAATGCAGTTTACAATTATATCACAAAAAGTCAAGATTGTCAATAGGATTTTTCAAGTTTTTTAAAAATTTTTTAAAAATTTTCCAAAAGACACAAAAAGGGGAAAAATAGGCTGTATCAACGCCTTATGACTTGATACAGCCTATTTTGAAGTTTTTACTTTAAGCAATTCGTATTATATAATTAATGTAACTCTTTTTGAAAATCAAACCTCTGCCAAACGCATTTCCTTGGAATTGCTTGCAACACTGTTGATTTCCTCAGGGTCGCAGAAGGTAGGCACTACTCTCTTGATTGCCTGCTTTATGAGCGGAGAACCGACCTCGGAGTGTGATTTGTTGACCGCCTCTGTCAGTATTGCGAGCTTTTCGTCAACCTCGGCGCGAGATAGCGGAGCTTCACGCTCGATGAATATCATATCGTTGCTTGTTTTATCAAGCTCCTCGGTTTTGATGAGAAGCTCCTCGTATAGCTTTTCTCCGGGGCGCAGGCCTATCTCCTTGATTTCAATGTCCTTGTGCGGCTCAAGCCCCGAAAGCTTGATCATATTGAGCGCAAGGTCATATATTTTGATCGGCTTGCCCATATCAAGAACGAACAGCTCTCCCCTCTTTGCCATAAAGCCCGCCTCCATAACAAGCTGGCTTGCCTCGGGAATAGTCATAAAATATCTTATAATTCGCTTATCGGTTATTGTAATCGGGCCGCCCTGCTCGATCTGGTTTTTAAAGAGCGGGATTACCGAGCCGTTTGAGCCGAGAACATTTCCAAAGCGAACAGCGGTAAACGCCGTTTTGCTATCCTTGCGGCATTCCACGATAAATTCGCACATTCTCTTTGACGCGCCCATAATGTTTGTGGGATTAACAGCCTTGTCGGTTGAAATCAGAATAAATTTCTGCACGCCGTGCTTTTCAGCCATATCGGCGGTGTTGTATGTACCAAGACAGTTATTTTTGATTGCCTCGCAGCCGCTATGCTCCATAAGCGGAACATGCTTGTGTGCAGCCGCGTGGAAAACTATGTCAGGCTTGTAATATGCAAAGATCGCATCAAGCCTTTCCCTGTCGCGAACTGAGGCGATCTCAACGCAAAGGTCGAGAGAGCCTTTATATTTTCGGTTAAGCTCCTGCTCAATCGCGTAAGCATTGTTTTCGTAAATGTCAAGCACTATCAAACGCTTAGGCGAGCATTTTGCAACCTGACGGCAAAGCTCACTTCCGATCGAGCCTCCGCCGCCTGTGATCAATATAGTTTTGCCCGAATAATATTTGCCTGTTGCGGAATTGTTGATTTTAAGAGACTGTCTGAAAAGCAAGTCCTCAATTTCAAAGTTTCTGATGCTTTTTGATGCTCTCTCTCCCTCATCTTCAAAGAAGTCTTTAACGGGAACATCATATATTTTAAGCTTGCAGGAGGTTTGGCTGTAAAATTTGAAGAGTGAATTTGCCTTTTCTGCATCAAGATTTCCCATTGCTATGAAAATCTCGGAAATCTGAGCCAGTTTAATTCTCTCCAGAATATCATCGTCTTCAGAATATACCTTAAGCCCTGCAACTCTGCCGCCTATTTTAGACGGGTCGTTATCTATAAAAAAGACAGGTTTGTATTGAGATTTTGGATTACACAACAGCTCGTTGGTAAGAAATGCGCCGAACTGACCCGCGCCGACGATAGCAACGCGTATCTGGTCTATTTCAGAGGAAGGAGTATTATACTTATGCTTATAGATCAATCTGTAAGCAAATCTTGACATAATAGTTAAGAGTGCGTTAAGCGGCGCAACTATCGCAAAAAATGTCAAGCCCTCGTACAGACCGCAAACATATGACACTATAATTGCCAAGATAGTTCCCAAAAAATCAGCCAATACCAGATTGAAATAGGTGCGTGTTCTTGTATATCTCCAGATGCTCATATATGTTTTCACACCAAAGCGGAAAAGCATTATAGAGAGCAAGAGCAGAGCCGAATTGCCAATCAGGTGACCGACAGTTGCCTGCATAGCAAGCTCTGGAATAGAGAGCATCAGGAAATAGATGGCAGCTATCAGTGCAAAGCAAAAGCAATCAAAAGCTATTAAAATAAGAGTTCTAATTTTACCGACGATAAAATTTTTGAAATTCATAAAACAATTCCTTCATTTGTTTTTATTTGCGCAGTAAAAATATGTAAAATTTAAATTCAATATATACTCCATTATATCACAAATATAAACTGTTGTCAAGGTCGAACAAAATGACAAAAAATTACAAAGCGTTTCAAATAATTACAAAAATTCTATTTATGCTCAGCCGTCATCAGCTGTATAATGGTTCTGTCTGTGTCGCACATTCCGCGCTTTGCAAGCTCTCCTATGTTGCGAATCGTGTTTTCAACTCCCTTGACGATTATTCCGTCGCCGCCGTAAAATTGGCTGTTATTCTTCTGCATTTGCATTCCAAGCAATCCCGCCTCGACCGCGGATGCTATTTTTGCGGCACAGCTTGCTTTAGCGCCATCGCATATCATACCCGAGTTGATTGCTACGGCGTTTACGACCGTGTGCGCAATCTCACGGAACCTGCCGCCGTAAAGATAACAAATTCCTGCACCTGCCCCGCAGCCCGCGCTTGTAGCACCGCAATAAGCAGACAGGCGTCCAATTCCTGTTTTCATATGTATAGTAATCAGATTTGAAACAATAAGCGCACGATAAAGCTCGTCGGCAGAGGATTTCAGCTCCTCGGCGTATATGATTACAGGGAGAGATGCGGTAAGCCCTTGATTTCCGCTTCCCGAATTAATAACAACGGGTAATTCGCAGCCATTCATTCGAGCGTCGGAGCCTGCGGCGGCGTAAGCCTTTGCCCTGTTATGAACATTGTCGCCGTAAGCGCGAAGCAAAATTTTACCTATGTTTGCCCCGTAATTGCCTCGAAGTCCCTCTTTGGCAATCGCCATATTGCAATCAATCTGCCTTTGAAGAACAGGCTTGACCTCTTCAATTTTTACGCAATCGGCAAATTTAACTATATCCTCAACATTCAAAAGGCTTCTGTCGGTTACATCGGCGCTTTCCTCTTCGGCATAGTGCTTGGAAAATATCTTTTTTCCGTCTTTTTTTATTGAAATAACATTCGTATGATGCCCCGCGATTTCAACCGACGCGGAATGCTCCTCGTCTGTAAGCTTTACCTTTATATCAAAAATGAACGGCTTTTTAGATTGCTTTACCGAAATACTTGCGCTGTCAAGATATGACTTGATTTGTGCCATCTGATGCTCTGAAACATCGGATATGACCTGCAAAGCGGCATCTGCATCCCCCGCAATTATGCCCGCCGCCGCCGCGGCGGAAAGGCCGCGCAGACCGTTGGTGTGAGGAACAACTACGCTTTTTACATTTTTAATTATATTGGCGCTTGCAAAAATATCAACCCTGGCAGGAATAGAGCCGAGCGTTTTTCTCGCAAGCGCGGCGGCATATGCAACCGCGATAGGCTCGGTGCAGCCCATAGCGAGCAAAAGCTCCTCGTTAAGTATCTTTAAATATTCGTTGTAAATTTTTTCGTCCATTATTTATGTTCCCTTTTTAAGCTGTTATGGCATATATAATTATGATACCATATTTTTACAGATTTTTCAAGAGGAAGATAGTAGCTGTTGACAATAGAAGCAGGTTTTTCCGTGCAAAATTTCAATATTTTCCAAATAAGCGACAGTATAAATCTCTAAAATCTAACAAATAATAACAAATGTAAGCATCCAAAGGTAATTTTTGAATATTTAAAAGCTTCGATTATAATGAAAGGATTAAAAAAATGAAAGCAACAGGAATAGTAAGGCGAATTGACGACCTTGGGAGAGTTGTAATCCCTAAGGAAATCAGAAGAACTATGAGAATACGCGAGGGCGACCCGCTTGAAATATTTACAGATAGAGATGGAGAGGTTATTTTCAAAAAATACTCTCCTATTGGAGAGTTGACCGCATTCGCGGCGCAGTATGCAGAAACCTTGCACAAGACCTGCGACTTGTCGGTGGTTATTTGTGACAGAGATTCTGTCGTGGCGTGCGCGGGCGTTTCTAAAAAGGAATATCTCGACAAATCACTGTCAAGCGAAGCAGAGGCGATTTGCGAGGGCAGAAGCATGTATGTCCGCAAGGAAGGAGATGCTAAGCTCTCTCCCCTGTCAGACGGCGGAAGCCATTATATCAATTGCGCTATGCCGATTATAAGCGAAGGTGATGTGGTCGGTTGCGTTGCTTCTCTCGTTCCAAACGATGTAGAGGCATATCCCGAATCGGTGGAGAGCAAGCTTGTTCAGACTGCTGCAGGATTTCTCGGCAGACAGCTTGAGGGCTGATAAAAAAACAAAAACGGTGGATTGCAATTTGCAAATCCACCGTTTTTTCATATTATCTCGTCCAACCCTCGCCGTTTATTTCGCGGGCATTGTGAATCGTGATGAACGCCTTGTGGTCGATTTCATTGATTATAGCCATCAGCGCGGCATACTGGCTCATGGTAAAGGAAACCATTATCATTTTTTTGTCTTCTTTTGAATATCCGCCGATTGCATCAAAAATCGTTGTTGTTCTGCCAAGACGCTCGATTATTGCTTGGTTGATTTCAAGGTGCTTGTCAGATACGATATTCGCAATAAGAGCCCGTGAGCCTTTAAGGAAGATTTTATCAATAACAGCGGCTGTCAGGAACGCCGAGAAAACACCGAGCAAGGTAATCACAAGGTCACCGATAACGAACATTCCAAATATTACCGCGGCGGCGTCAATCAGGAAAATAACAACCGAGCTTTTTGCCCTTTTAAAGTATTTGCAAATCGCAAATGCGAAAATGTCAACTCCGCCCGTAGAGCCGCCGCCGAGGAAGGTTATGGCACATCCCGTTCCCACGCAAAGACCGCCGACCGTAGCGGCAATAATCAGAGTAATTTCAGAATATCCCGCTTTGTCAAGACAAAAGAAACCGTCAAGCACATCGGGGCTTGCAAGCTTTAAGAAAAACGAAACCGCAGGCGGATAGATAATCGTTGAGATGAGAGTTTTCATAGCAAAATCCTTGCCTAAGAAAAACAATCCTACAAAGAACAAAAGCCAGGTCAGCACGGTTACTATCATATCAACGGTAATAGCTTCTATCGGCACTAACAGGTCAATTACAATTGCAATTCCCGAAATTCCGCCTGTTACGAGATTAAAAGGAAGAATGAATATCGATATGCCGAAGGCAAGTATCAGTGTTCCGAGAATTATCAGAGAAGTATTTTTGACATTTGTCCAGAATTTGTGGTTTTTACCCATATTTTTCGGCGCAATTGCGCACTTCCTTTCTTTGTTTTCAGGAGAACAAGCGGCTGTTTACCTCGCGGAGAATACTGTCGGCTATTTCCTCAATACTGCCCGAGGCGTTGATGATTGCGATATTCTCTCCCCTATCCCGAAGCCTTTCAAAAACATCAAAAAACATTTTTCGGGTCTTTGCAAGACACTCGTAATTTTCAAAAATTTCGGTTGGAACATCTTGTCTGTGTCCTATTCTCGCAAGGCTGTCTTCGGGGGAAAGGTCAAGAAAGATACAAAGGTCGGGAGTGCGAATATCGCTGTTGTCAAGGTTGAGCGCGGCGACCGCCTCAAAGCCAAGCTCAGCGCCCTGATATGCAAGTGAAGAATAATAATATCTGTCGCTGATAACAGTTTTGCCCTCTGAGAGAAGCTTGTTTATTCCGCGCGTTGGGTGAGTGTTGTGAGCCACTCTGTCAACGACGAACATTTCCGCCATTTCCAGCGGTGTTTTCCGCACCTTGCCCGAGAGCGCCTCGCGCAATTTTTTGCCTGTGTCAAAGGTCGTCGGCTCACTTGACAGGTCGCATTCAATTCCTCTTTTTGCAAGAGCGTCGCTGAGAAGCCTTATCTGAGTGCTTTTTCCTGCTCCGTCTATTCCTTCAAAAACTATAAATTTAGGAGAAAAATCCATATTGTGCCTTCCTATGCTGAATTAATGTATTACTTTTCAAACCAAACTGACGGTGAGAACAAGAGCAATATCGGGAATATTTCTATTATTTGTCCGTCAAAAGCATATATAACAATTATATCACAATTGCAATAAATTTGCAATAGTCCCTGAGATTTTTTAATTGTTGGCGTTGTATTCGGCAATAAAAAAGAGCCGCTCGGCGCGGCTCGCAATAATATGCGGCACAATCGAGCGACAAGCTTTTTTTGACTATAAGCCAACTCCGAGAAGCTCTGAGAGCGAAATGCCGAGAGCGTCTGCGATTTCATCGAGAATGGCAATGTCGGGGCAGGAATTTCCTCTTTCCCATTTAGAAACCGCCTGTGCAGTTACTCCGACCTTAAAGGCAAGGTCGTTTTGCGTAAGCCCCGAGAGGCGTCTGGCGTCGGCGATTTTTCTGCCCAAATTATTTGTGTCTATCATCTGCTAACTCCTTACAGCAATTTCGCTTGTGCATATTTCTGCAAAAAATATGCACTATTTGAGGATAAATCGCCGCAAAAAGTCTTGCCGTAAAAATTAATCGTCTTTTACAGCCTTAGACCGACCTTGAGGCGAGCTTGCAGTATCCGTTTTGTCTGAAAATCATTAAAATCCGCCTCCTTTACATAAATTTCGGCTTTGCGAGGGTCTATAATCGCAAATCCGATGCTTCTATTATAATACAACACAACGGCTTTGTCAATAAACCTTTGGTTGATTTTTTGACCCGCCCGAAAGCCTTAAAGCGACATATATATTTGTGATTGACAACAAACTCCTTATATGGTATAATTTAACTGTAAAGCAAAGACATAGAAAAAGGATATACAGCGTGAAGGTTACTTATTACTTTTAGGTAGTTTAACTGCTTCACGCGCGAATTTTGCCATTCGGCAAAATTCATCGATTGTATTTGTGCCGCCGCAAAGGCGGCGGAATGGAGATTAAGATGAAATCAATCTTTCGCATTATTTCCCTTTTAATCTTAATCAGTATTTTAACTGTTACTTCCCTTGCAGTTGTTCCAACATATAATATGTCAAGGGAATACAGGGCAGAAAAATATTTTGATAATTTCAGCAGAGTTGAGCTCAGCGGCGACGGAGCGAATGATGTTTTGGCGATTGCGCTCTCTCAGCTTGGCTATCACGAGGGCGACAGTGACGCCGACCTTGGCGGTTTTAACGAGAACGGCGAGCGCGATTTTGTTGAATACAATGTGCTCAAGGGTAAGCTTGACAACAATCAGGGCAACGGAATAAGCTACGGATACTATTGGTGCGCGTCGTTTGTCAATTGGTGTTTAAGACAGGCGAGAATTCCCGTAAAGGACGCGGGAGCGGCCGAAATAAGCTGCCGAAGATGGCTTGCGGCGGCGAAGAATGAGGGCATTTATCACGAAAAGTCGGGATATACTCCCAAATCTGCCGATTTGATCTTCTTTAAGGACGAGGGGAGTGAGGTCACCTCGACACATATGGGAATAGTTCTGTATTCGCTCCCCGGCTATGTTTATACAATTGAGGGCAACACCTCAAACGGAAGCGAGTTTTCCAAGAACGGAAACTATGTTGCAATCAAAAGCTATCCCTTGAACAGCCAATATATCGTTGGCTACGCGTCACCGAGATATGCCACCAACGAGGCGGTTGCGGATGTTGATTATTCGGGAAAAAAGCTGACTGCGGGCCTTTACATAGCAGAGAGCGAGATTGTCGGTTATACGAGCGAAAGCCTTCAAGGATTGGCTCAGAAGATAGAAAGATATACGACCTTCGAGGTCGTTGAGATAAGCGGAAATATATATAAAATAAGCTATGTGTCGGGCGGAGTTGAAAATACAATTTTTGCAGATATCAGTGGCAAGGCACGGCAGCTGCAAGCGAGTGAGCAAATGCCCTCTTTAAGTCTTCTTGACGACGACGGAAGCCTTTTGTATCCGAAAATTCAGGGCGAGGTCGGTCAAAAAATAAAGCTGCCCGAAGAAAAGCCCGTCGGCGACAAGCGCGGATTTGTAGGCTGGAGCAGAACGGCGGGGGACAGCAACAATTTACTGTCGCCGGGCTCCTCCATCACGCTTGGAGAAGCAGGTGTAAAGCTCTATGCAATATGGGATTATAATTTTTATCTTATAAGCTTCAAAGCGCCCGACGGCTCAATAATTGCCCAAAGATACGGGTATTTCGGTGACAGCTTTGAAGTTCCAATTCCCGAAAATATTCCCGAAGGATATACTTTTGTCGGCTGGGATAGCGACAATATCTCTACCGTTATCACTAAGGACGCAAGCTATACTGCAATTTTCGAAAAAATTGAGCAGACAACGACAAAGGAATATGAAGGCACAGAGGAATTAATCGAGAGTGGCACACAGCTTGAAAGTCAAACCCAATTAGACAATGAAAGCGACACTACCTCTCAAAGCACTCAAAAGCCCAACAATTTTGGTTGCAGAGCAACATTTGGTTCGAGTGCGGTATTTTATATTGTAATAGCCTGCGCCGCAATAATGCTTATAAAGAAAAAAGACTAAAAAAAATATATTAAAGACAAAAAGTCTGCATCAAACCAAATTGATGCAGACCTGTTTTTATTTTACATTCAGTTCCTCAACAAGCGAGAAAAGCTCTTCCCTGCCCATAAGAATATTGAGAGCCGAAAGCAGAGCATTCGGGGTCATTTTTTTTGGCAATCCAAGTTTTACTGCAAGCAGATCACGCTTCTCCGAGCAGTTTTCTCCGCCCGTCAGACCAAGTGAGAAAAAATCAGCCTTGGTAATTTCCTCGCGAGAGGAATTTTTGCTCTCGTTGTCGGCAGAGAACGGTAGCAAAAGATTTTTAAGAAGCTCGGCTTCAACCCCCTCAACTCCCAAAAAGCCTTCGGCAGACCCAGCTTGCTTTCTTTTTTCCTTTCCCTCGATTTGAGGCGTGTAGAGCTGGATTATTCTGTCCTTCGGTATTGCCGAGGTGATATGAGAGCGGATCAATTTTCCCGCACCGTCGCTGTCGGTCAGCACTATTATCCGAGATTTTTCGGCAAGCCTTCTGAGGAGAGCCAAGCGCTCGGCATTTTTAAACACGCCAAAGCCGTCGGTCGTAAAAACAGAGGCGTCGGCTATTGACATAATTTTGATTTTATCATATTTGCCCTCAACAATAATCGGGAAATTGATTTTAAGCTTTTCCATAAGTTTTTAAAAATCCTGTTTTTGAATTTATGCAAGCTTGAAATAGAGAATTACAAGCGCGCCAAGAATAATTCTGTATATGCCAAATGGAGCAAAGCTGTGTCGCTTTACAAAGTCCATAAGGAACTTGATTGCAACCATTGAGATAGCAAACGCAACAATGCTTGCAATAATCAGGCAAGCCCACGCGAGAGCGGGGACACTCATACTGTTTTCTGAAACATATTCAAAAAAGCCGTAGCCCTTGATAAGACTTGCACCGACCATAGCAGGTATTCCCATAAAGAATGAAAACTCTGCGGCGGCGGGGCGGGAAAGCCCCAGAAATCTTGCTCCGAGTATCGTCGAGCCCGAGCGAGATGTGCCCGGGACGATTGACAGTGTCTGTGCACAGCCGATAAGTAAGGCTTGTGAATAAGAGATTTGGTCAACCGAATTTACACTTGATGCTTTATTCTTATGTAATTTTTCAATTACAATAAACAAAACGCCGTAAACGATTAACGCTACTGCAACCGTCAGCCAGTTGTAAATCCAGCCGTCAATGCTTTTTCCTGTATATTTTTCAAGCAATTTATCGCCGACAATTCCGATAAGCGCGGCAGGAATGCTTGCGAAGACGACCTTAAACCAGAGGCTCCAGGTCATTTTTCTCTCCTCAACACTTTTCTTTGGAGAGAACGGATTGAGCTTGCCAAAAAACATAACTACGACCGCAAGTATTGCGCCAAGCTGAATTACGACCTCAAACATACTCCAATACTCTTTGGCAAACGCGGCGTCAAGATGGGGAGCTACATTCAGACTTAAAAATTCATTGAGTAAAATCAAATGTCCCGTTGAGCTTATAGGAAGCCACTCGGTAATTCCTTCAAGCACGCCGTATATGACCGATTTGATAATTTCGATAAATTCGTACATTAACAATTCTCCCTGTGTTTAATTCCCTGCCCTCATAATGTCGCCCTCTTTGACTTCAAAGGGAACTCTGCACCAGAAAATCATTGACGGGTGAGGCGCTGACAGGACGCTCTCACCGTTTGGCAAATAAATTTCGCCGACCGTGAACGCTCTGCCTATTTTTGAGGGAGAGATAAGCTCTGCGCTATCTCCAAGCGACACCTTGTTTCTCTGAATAAAGCGGTAAAGCCTACCGTTTTCGTTTTCAAGAGCAATTCCCATTGAGGACAATTTTTCAGCTTCCTCTACATTATAATCTGTTGCGGTTGAGAAATATGCCTTATCGCGAATATAACCCGTCTGAGTTGAAAGATTGGCTTCTTCAATCGGCTTGTCGAGATAATAGCCCGTGCAGTATTCGCGGTGCGAAACACATTCAAGCTCGCGGTACCAATCGGGGTTGAACTCGTATCGGTCGGGGTTTTCAATATAACTGTCAAGCGCCATACGGTAGGCATTGGTAACAACCGCGGTGTAGTACGCGCTCTTCATTCTGCCTTCAATTTTAAAGGAGTTTATTCCACATTCTATAAGCTCGGGAATATGCTCAATAGTGCACATATCCTTTGAGGACATTATAAAAGTGCCAAGCTCGGTCTGCTCTATAGGAATAGGCATATCAAGGCGCTTTTCCTCGTAAATAATATAATTCCAGCGGCAAGGCTGAGTGCATCTTCCTCTGTTGGCGTCCCGTCCCGTCATCATATTTGAAAGCATACATCTTCCGCTGTATGATACGCACATTGAGCCGTGAATGAATGCTTCAAGCTCAATCTGGGGGGGGAGCTTTGCCCTGATTGCCTTAATTTCGGAAAAGCTAAGCTCGCGGGCGAGAACAAGTCTTTTTGCTCCAAGCGCGACATAGGCGAGTGCCGCCTCGGGCGACACAATGCTCGCTTGAGTTGAAATGTGGATTTCGGCGTCGGGAATGATTTCCTTGACCGTTGTCATAACGCCGAGGTCGGCAATAATAAAGGCGTCAATCTCCGCGTCGGAAATCTGTCGCAAAAACTCCCTCAGCTCCTCGTACTCGTCGCCGTGAGGCATAGTGTTCAGGGTGAGATAAAGCTTCTTGCCTCTCTCGTGTGTATATTTGACCGCCTCATAGAGCTCCTCGACCGAAAAATTATCGGCGGCAGAGCGCATACCAAAGCTCTGACCTGCACAATAAACGGCGTCTGCACCGTAAAGCAGGGCGGCTTTAAGCTTTTCAAAGTTGCCCGCCGGCGACAAAAGCTCCAGCCGATTATTTAAATAATCATTTTTTTGCATATTAAACCTCCATATGCCGCCTTTGCGGGGGCACAAATACGATTGATTCGCGCGCCAAACAGTTAATTTGCCTGTAAGTGGGAATTAACTTTCACGCTGAACCTCAAAACTATTTATAAAACTCATTCTTTATGCTTCGAGTGAACAAATGAGAGAAAGCGTCGTGCGGGTCCCTGCCCTTGTGTATGATTTCGTAAACCGAGCGGCAGATAGGCATATCCACATCATATTTTTCGCAAAGCAGCATAAGAGCCTCAGAGGTGTAATAGCCCTCGGCAAGCTTTCCGTATTTTTCGCCCTTTACAAACTTTTCACCAAAGGCGCGATTATGGCTGAACTGCGAAAAAACAGTTGCCTCATAGTCGCCAAGATGGCAAAGACCGTATGCAGAAAGCTCATTTCCGCCCATTTTCGCAATCAATCTTGCAACCTCGCGCGTTCCCCTTGACATAAGCGCGCCCTTGAGGGTTGAAAGTCCGCTTCCGTCAAGCATACCCGCCGCAATTCCAATGACGTTTTTCGCCGCCGCGCCTATTTCGTTGCCAAGCAGGTCGTCGCCGTAATAAAAGCGAATGAGCTCGCTTGAAAATGCGTCAACAAGCATAACCTTAGTTTCCTCGCACTCGCTGTCAATCACCATACAGTTCGGAATTCCCGCGTAAAATTCCTGAACATGACCTGGTCCTAACCAAACGGCGACGCGACAGCTGCCGTCAAGCGCGCCCGAAGCGATTTCGGACAGACGGCGGCCTGTTGATATTTCTATTCCCTTCATACAAAGGACAACCGTCTTGTTTTTCAATCCGAGAGGCTTGATTTCTTCCATAAAGTCAGACAAGCCCTGTGAATTTATTGAAATAATAATTATCTCGTTATCGCAAAGAGAGCTTAAGCTGTTTGAAAGCCTTACGCTGTCGGGAAGAGATAGAAGGTCATTTCTTCTTTCGCTCATAAAGCGTTGCATATTTTCAGACTCGGCTCTTCCGTAAAGGGTGACATTATGCCCCTTTTTTTCTGAGAGATACCAGGTAATAAGCGAGCCCCAGCGACCGCAACCAACAACACAAATATTCAAAGCAATAAACCTGTCCTTTCAAAGTTTACACAATTATCATTGACAAAAGATTGATATAATGATAAAATATAAAAAGCACTTAAATTTCGGTATATATCTATTGAATTAATTATATCAAATAGCACTGTAAAAGTCAAGTGTCAGCCGAAATAAAACTGAAAAGGAAGCCTGAGCAAAAATGATAGCAATAGGAGTTAGCGGATTGACGCTGCAATTCGGTACTGCAACAATACTTGAAAATATTTCTTTTTCGCTGGAAGAAAACGACAAGCTTGGAATTATCGGCTCAAACGGAAGCGGTAAGACCTCGCTGTTCAAGCTGATAACAGGGGAATATGACGCTACCGCGGGAGAAGTATATATATCAAAGGGCAAGACTGTGGGAATGCTCTCTCAGTACGGAGCATTTGCCTCAGACGGCGAGGACGACCTCTTGCGCGATGACCGAGATACTGCTCTTTCTCATATGCTCAATGCCTTCCCCGAGCTTCTTTCAGCCGAAAAAAGACTTGCCGAGCTTGAAGAGCTTTTGCGCGACGATAAAAACCCAAAGCACACAATTTATACAAACGAATATATCAGCCTTCACGAAAAGTTTTTGCGAGAGGGCGGACTTGAATTCCGAGGCAGATGCCGTTCAATTTTGTCAAAGCTCGGCTTTGACGACGAGGCAATAGAGAAAAGCGTAAAGCTGTTGTCGGGAGGACAAAGAACAAGACTTGCTCTTGCAATTCAGCTTTGCCGCGAGCCTGATATTCTGATGCTCGACGAGCCGACGAACCATCTTGATATCGAAACGCTCGGCTGGCTTGAAAGCTTCCTTATTCAGTACAAAAAGTGCGTTATGGTAATTTCGCACGACCGCTATTTCCTTGACCGAATAACAAATAAGACCCTTGCTGTTGAGCACCGCAAGGCAAAGCTCTATAACGGAAACTATACTCGCAGTATGGAGCAGAGAAAGTTTGACCGCGAGATTTACGAAAAGCACTACCGCGAGCAGCAAAAGGAAATTGCAAGACAGGAGGCATATATAGCTCAGCAGCGCGCGTGGAACCGCGAGCGAAATATTATAGCCGCAGAATCCCGTCAAAAGCTGCTTGATAAAATGGACAAGCTTGAAGCGCCCGAAGCCGAGGAGAGAGCGATCAGAATGAAATTCACCTCTGAAATTCAAAGCGGCAACGAGGTAATGACGGTTAAAAATCTCGGTATGGGATTTGGGTCAAAAAGGCTTTTTGGGGGACTTGATTTTCTTGTCAAGCGCCGCGACAGACTGCTTATAATCGGCCCTAACGGCTGCGGCAAATCTACGCTTATAAAGCTTCTTATGAAAAAGCTTGCCCCGATTGAAGGAAAGGTTGAGGAGGGCTATAATGTCGTAATAGGATATTATGACCAGGAGAACCAGAATTTAAGTCAAAGCAAGACCGTGCTTGACGAGCTTTGGGACGCTTACCCAAATCTTACAGAGCAAAAAATCCGCTCAACGCTGGCGTGGTTTAATTTCTTTGGCGAGGATGTGTTCAAAACAGTCGGTATGCTTTCGGGCGGAGAGAGAGCAAGACTTACACTCTCAAAGCTGATTTTATCAAAGATGAACCTCTTGATTTTGGACGAGCCGACAAACCATCTTGACATAGACTCCCGCGAGGCACTCGAAGCCGCGCTTGAAGAATTTGACGGCACGATAATCGCGGTTTCTCACGACCGTTACTTTATAGAAAAGCTTGCAAACCGTATAATTGAATTAAAGCCCGACGGGTATATTGATGCGGATATGTTCGATTATAAGGTAACGCAAAAGGGCGAGGCTTATACAGAGTTTCGCGAATTTACAAACGCGAGAGCGCAACGGTTAGGCGAGCTGACACAGAAGACAGGTAATGCCACGCCAACGGTCAGCAGTGCAAAGGAGCAGTATCTGCTCAATAAGCAAAGGGCGTCTGAGGAAAGAAAAAGAGCGGGGCGGATAGAGCGGCTTAAAAAAGAGATGACAGCGCTTGAAGATGAGCTTGACAGGATTTGTGACCAAATGAACGGCGAGGCGGCAACCGATTACAAAAAGGTTGCAGAGCTTGACCTTCGCAAGAACGAAATCGAAGAGCGTCTGATGCAAATATACGAGGAGCTTGAATAGCTCAAAAAGAAAAATCTCCAAGATAAACCTATCTTGGAGATTTTTAAGCCTATTTGATAAAAATAACATTAAGCATAGTTCCCCTCTTGCCGTTTGAATAACGGTGCGAGAAGAATTTTTCGGGGTGACAGCAGGTGCATTCGCCAATCACCTCGATATTTTCGTCGGGAACTCCGCACGAAAGCAAAATTTCACGATTAATTGCAGAAAGCTCACAGTAGAATTTCCCCTTTTTTTCAGGACTTTCAATAATGTATTTTTCGGCAATCTCCCGTCCAAGTGCGCTCTCAAATTTTGAAAACAAATCATCGCCGACCTCGTAGCAACAGCTGTGAATACAAGGACCAATGCAAGCCCTGATGTCTTGCGGCTTGATGCCAAAGCTTTCGCACATAGCCTTGACGCCGACCTCAGCAATTTTGAGAGCCGTCCCGCGCCAGCCGGAGTGCAGAGCACCGACCGCCACGACCTTGCCGTCAAGTGCACCGTCAGGCAAGTCTTCAGGCAATCCTTTATCCAAGCCTTTAGGCAACGCTTCAGGCGAGCATTTAAGCAAGCCTTCAAGCAAAATTGGAACGCAATCGGCAGTTTTAACGCCGAGAACTACCCCTCTCTCTCCCGTAATATATCCGTCAGCCTCAGGAATACTGTCACGAACAAAATACCCGATACCGCAATCCTTTTTACCGACCTTCAGCACGGTGTTAGAGTGAACCTGTGGCATTGAAACCGTTTGCTCGGGCTCAAAGCCGACCTCACGGGCAAAAATCTTTAAATTTTCAAGCACCACGCTCTCCTCGTCACCTCTGCCAAAGGCAAGATTGAGCTCTCTTGTGTGCTCATTTATACTAACTCCGCCCTCTCGCGTAGAAAAAGCGTGGGGCGACTTCAAAATTTGAGATTTTACAAACATATTTTACTCCCTTCGCCGTGTTACTATCATTATATAATAATTTTACAAAAATAGCAAGAGAATTTTGTTTATGTGTAAAAGCTCGTACGAAAAAAGCCACACCCTTCAAGCTGACAGAAGAGTATGGCTTTTCAAAATTTTTTATAAATTAAGAGTTTTGCTTGTAAGTTTTTTCGAAGCGTTTGTAGCAGAGCTGTCCCGCGCCTTCTATATAAAAGCTTCTCAAGGATATAAGAGTATCTTTGCTGATTTGGGTTGTGCATCCGCACAAAACACAGCATTCGGTTTTTTCGTTGCTTTTAACAGAATTGTTCATTTTAAGCTACTCCGTAAAATATTATTTTTGCATATGATTTTTGTTATTATAGTTAAAAAAGAACTACAGACACCTACATTATAATACATTTTTAACTATTTGTCAATACTATAAGTTAAAAATGTTATAATTATTTATGATATTCTTATAGAAGGAGAAAGTGAATATGCGGATAGGTGAAAAAATCCGAAATGCGCGGGAGGACCTTGACATATCACAAACCGAGATTGCCGAGCTCATCCCGATGAATCAATCGAACTACTCAAAAATCGAGCGAGATATCCAAGAACCCAGCATAGAACAGCTTCGAAGAATTTGTCAAATACTAAGAATCGACCCCAGATATTTACTGTCACTTGAAGAATTTTCAAACATATCCCCTCAAGATATGGCTTTATTAAAAGACATAAAGACAGTAATTGAAAAGTACAAAAAATAAGGAATGGCACAGAGCCATTCCTTATTTTTTGGCAGAAACAAATAATTTTGATTATGGGATCGAGAAGATTTTTATAAATATGGAATCACAGAAAATAAAGACAAAAGTAGAAAAACTGAAAGCAAGCTTTATTTTTTGAACACAAAAAGATATTCGTGTGCGAGTAAAAGGAAATTGTATTTTACGCTGTTGGTTTTCCAGTATCCCGTTGCCTGACAATTATGCTGTTCTTTAATGATAATTTCTTTTAATTTGAATCCAGCCAAGCGAAACATTGTCATCGTTTCAAAAGCCAAAGGCTGCACCATTCCGTTTTTGCGAGTATCACCCATAAGAACAGCACAAAACTTATCCTTTTTCAAAACACGATAGGCTTCTTCTGCCACTCTATGAATTTGGGGAAGAAAGGCTTTTATGCTCAAATGCGAGAGGTCATTTTCAATATCTTCGCTATACTGAATAATATCGGCGTATGGCGGATGAGTACATATAAGGTCAATGCTTTCATCTTCAATAAAATCCAATTTTCGAGCATCGCCTTTGTGCAAATGCACCTCGCCATTAGCTCCGTCGTGTTCAAAATCTATTTTTTCTCTACAACGCTCAAGAGCAACATCGTTTACATCAACACCAATTATATTTCGATTAAGCAATTTAGCCTCAACGAGAGTAGTACCACCGCCAGCAAATTGGTCGAGTACCAAATCGCCCTCTTGCGAATATCTTAAAATAATATTTCGCGGAATATATGGCGACCAGTTTCCACGCCATTTTGCATCGTGGGTTGCCCAATCTCCACGTTTTGGGAAAGACCAATGAGAAGTCATTTCCAATTCAAAATCTTCTGGCTCCCATTTTGTGATTTTCTTTGCCATATTAGTCCTCTATACACTCAGGAGGCACAGGCAAGCCAAGCCGATATAACGGAATATATTCAAAATAATAGTCACATCCAACAGAATGAATATAATCTAAAACATCCCTATATTTATCATCTCTAAACCAATCATCCAACAAATAAATATACTCTACATCTATATTGGCTGGAGCCAAAAGTTTCTTATATTGTTTTTTCTTGAAATCACATGTTTGTAATTTTTCGTCAACAGATCCTGCCGTTTGTTGATGTTTACACTCAATAATAAAGAGTATATTATTAAGTAAAACAAATATGCTGTCGTCAGGTAATAATTGTTTTGATATGTATTTTTTCCAATCTATTCCCAGCATTTTTAAAAACACATTATAAAATTTGTGTTTTTTATAAACCTCAGCAACTTTCTTACCATCATAAAAAACATCATGTCCAACAACATCATAGCGGGGTTGATGTTTTAAAAATATAGATAGGTCAGTTTTCCCTTCAAAAATTAATCCTGTTCGAGTGTTTCCTCCGCCTTTTCCGCCTTTAATCATATTTTGTCCCCTCCATTTTTTAATAATTGGTTATCAACAATTCTTTTATTTTTCCGCGCTTGCTGCCTACACTGTTGATTGCGCGTGAAGCATCAACGCGCATAATGTTGTAGTTGGCATACAAATCATCAAAGAAATTGTCGTTTTCATCAACATTTTTAGGATCTGAATTACTAAGCATTACCCTCGCCCCTCTTGCCGAAAGTTCTTTAAACAAATCAGCAAGTTCTACTTGATTATTATCTGAAAAGTCATCTTCGGTATATGATACAAACGAAGATGTAGCATTTAAAGGTCGATATGGTGGGTCAAAGTATATTAATGTTGAAGAATCTGCAAAGTTTAAAACATCATGATAATCACAGGATCTAATGATAACATTTTGCAAAAGTTCGGATGTCTTGTGTAATTTCTCCGCATCATAAAGATTAATGCTTTTTCTTTTTCCAAAAGGAACATTAAATTTGCCCTTTTTATTTACTCTATACATTCCATTAAAGCAAGTTTTGTTTAAGAAAATGAACAACGCCGCCTTTTCAACACTTGATTCTTCAGTCAAAACAATATTGTTAAAATGCTCTCTTTTTTCATAATAGAATAATTGCTGTTCTTCTTCTGACAAATTGTTATAAAAATTTTCCAAATCGCTCAGCTCAAAAATCAAAAGATTACATTCGTTTTTAACAACCTTGTAAGCGTTTATTAATTCTTTGTTATTATCGTTTATATAAACTTCTTCAAATTTGTATTCCTTGATAAGCTCGAATAAAAGTGCTCCTCCACCAACAAAAGGTTCGGCATATTTTGTAATTTTAGTTCCCATATATTCGGGCAAGTTCTTTTTTAAAACATCAATTAACTGTCCTTTGCCGCCAACCCATTTTACAAAAGGATGGGCATTAGTTGTAGATTTAACTTGTTTTTCTCTTCTCGCATCCTTTGGCTTCTTTGCATCTCTTGGAATAATCCACATATTACCGAGCATAGCAACGTCAGGAATTCGGTTTTCGGCGCAGAGAATAGAAACGCGTCTTTGCGATATGTTCCATTTTTCAGCGGCCTCTCGTGCAGTAATATATTGAAGCATAGTTTTCTCCTTAAAAATATTTACTGTATATATTATATTCTATATCTCGAATAATGTCAAGATCCAAATTGTTTTTTATGTGATAATTTTTAACTCTGAAACTTTTTAAAATTACATGAAACTTTGAAAAGCCTTATTAATCAAGGGGTTGGACAAATGAAAAAGCACGACAGTTTAGCATCAAAACTGCGCGTTTTTTGTCAGCGAAGGAGAGATTCAGAACAAATACCTGACCGCAGGCGGTCAGGTGTGAGAGTTCTCATCACCCCCTCACTCAGCAAAACAAAAAAGTGGTACGATGTACCACTCTTTTGTTTTGGCGGAGAAGGAGAGATTCGAATTTTCCTTCCTTTGTGTTACTACGTATTACTACGTGTTACCGAGTACACAAAACCCCTTATGGCACATAGGTTTCGTGTTACCGAGTGTTTCTATGTGCTTCCGGTTAAGGGGTAAAATAAGGGGTATAAGGGGTATAATAAGGGGTAAAAATCGGGGTATAAAAACCGCTCTATTTTCCCCTCGGTTTATTTCTCCCGAAAACAAACAAATCGCGCCAGAGCGCAAAATTTCGCCCCTCACGGGCATTTGCGGAGCGGAGAGAGATATAAAAAGCGGAGAGCGGCACAAAACCGCTCTCTCGTCGTTTTATTTGTCCTCGCTCTTTCCAATGCACTGGTAAATATAAGCCCTCAACAAAGCGTTGGGAGTTGTGCCGTTGGCTTCAGCGTATTGCTTAAACGCTTCAGCATCCTCTTTCTTGATTTTACAAGCGACGTGCTTCATGTTTTCTGCATCCCACTTGTTATTAGCTGCTCTTTTAGATCTTGATACTGACATAATCTCACCTCCTTGTGTAATATTATAGCACAAAATGACACGGGTGAACAGTGTTAAAATGCACAAAATACACGGGTAAACTTTGGTGATTTTGCCTATTGACCACACGGGTAACCCGTGATATAATAGAGACACAAGGGGCGAAACCGCACCGACCAAAATCTAAATCCAAAAGGAGAACACAAAATGAGTATCAACGAAATCACCACCAAGGCAAGAGAGCTCAAGGAGCTTAAGAGAATGCAGGAAGAGCTTGCAGCAGAGATCACCGCCATTGAGGACGAGATCAAGGCGACCATGGGCGACAATGAGGAGCTGATCGCCAGTGAGTACAAGATCACTTATAAGACCGTCAGCTCGTCGCGCCTGGATAGTAAGGCGCTCAAGGCTGAGCTCCCGGAGATCTCCGAGAGATACACCGTCAAGACCTCATACCGTCGCTTTGTAGTAACATAAAGAAAAGCCCCATACAAGACCGCACCGACCAAAGTAACGTCTGTATAGAGCTTATAACCACCACCAAGAGCGGCTACATGCTTATTATAGCACAGCCGCTCTCAAATGTCAAGAAAATTTATATTGAGGTTGAAATATGAGAGTTGCAGATATTGCTATCAGAATGAAAAGCGCAAACAATAGAGCGATTGTTATCGACAAGAAAACAAAAAAAGTTTATTTTAGCGGCATAATAAAAGACTTAAGAAATGTTTTGTGGGGAAACTACAAAAGCGTAGTAGGTATATCCATATCCGATAATATCATTATTCTTGAAACAAGATAACCCCCTTGTATCAATCGGGCAAGTAGCACACAAGGGGGAGTGAACATATGCACTAATAGGCGCGCACGATCTTAAGTGAGAGCATTGGCGCGATATACATATATATAAATTATATCATATTTTGCAACATTTATCAAGAGGAATTTTATAATATGAGCAACTTTTTTAAAGAATTAACTAACGAAGAGAGAGCGGTGACATCCGCATACATAGAGAAAATCTCAAGCACGTGGGCGCAGATAACAGATGATTCAATGCTCCCGATGTTGGCGCCAGGCGATGTTGTCCGGACGTTGCCGCTCCCAGCAAGAGAGAGCGACATTGTTCTTGCTGAGATAGACGGAGAGCTTATTGTGCGCCGTCTGAGCGGTGATAAGCTCGCACCCGATAACAAAGGCTATAACGAGATTCCGATAGCTTTAGAGAAAATCCTGGGACGCGTGGTGCAGATTATAAAGAGCGCATAAGACAAGAGCGGCTAATCACCGCTCTTTCTTTTTGCTTCCTCTCTGATTCTCACCATTTCCACAATCACATCAAGGAATAGTTTTCTGTCCTCGTCGTTCTGAAACAGATCTACCATATCCACATGAGGAATAAGCGATATAATCATATCGCACAAAACATCGATCAGCTGATTATCCATCTGTTTCCCCTCCTTCCGGCAGATCTACCGCAGGCATAATGACAACGCCCCCTCCCTCTGCCCCCTCGTCTTCGGACATATATTTAGCCTTGAGGGCGCTGATCCTGGCGCGCTGCTCCTCAAGATCGAGCTCTGATTTGATCCCCTTGAGGTCTTTTATGTTTTTCAGAGCGGTGCTCATATCTTTAATGTCGGCAGCTCTGAGATGTCCGGGAGCTTTCAAATAGTCGCAAGCAGCCTTAAGAAGAAGATCTATCGCCTCATAACACTTGCTGTCGATCTTGGCATTTTTCTCGCTCACGTTCTCAAGAAGCTTAGCCTCCGCTCTCTCCGTTGCCGCTTTCCTTAAGGCACTCCAGCCCTCTTTTTTCGCCCTGTCGCCTATAACCGTTCGCGACACTCCGTATTTTTCGGAGAGCTTTCTATAAGACATAGATTGATCAGATATATATTCTTTTTTTATTTCACCCCAATTCACAGAAAACCTCCTAATTTAACTGAACTGTACTTCATTGACAGCATATTTATTTTGTGATAAAATGAAATATAATCTACATTGACAAAAAATTATACATGAGGGAGAATAACATGAGAAAAAATCTATATATAACCATAGCAATTTCAATATTTATTGCGACTGTGTCGTTCTTGATATTATTGAATTTATTTTTCACAGAGAGCTTCAAAGTAGAAACATATATATGCTTTGTTAATGATAATGGATCCCACTATCATTATCCGTACTGTGATTACACAAAAAAAGAATCTAAGCAAACAACAATATACGAAGCGCAAAAAGATGGGTATAGATTGGGAAACTGTTGTAACCCTCTCAGAAACGATAGATTTAAAACGACAATATACCTGCGAGAGCAAAACTATATTCCCCCCACAATTATCAGCATTGCAATAGCAATAGGAGCATTCTTTGTGATAAAACAAAAAAACACATAGAATGATATATTTGAAAGAGCCCATATGGGCTCTTTATTTTGTTTATTTTAATTTTCTTTTGATAAACCCCTCGGAATAGCCCCTGTCAAGAAGTGAATCAATTATTTTTTTGTATTCCTCGGTGTCCCCTTGACGTAGAGCCTTGCGCGCATCACTTAGTTTTCCGAGTACATATTCGCGCTCGTCCGCAAATGCATTGTTAACAGTCTTTGCGTCGAAATGCTTCTCGGCCTTCACTTCATCCTTTATATCGTTGTAAGTGCCGTAATCGCCGGATAACACGCCCTCTACAGCCTCTTGCACACGAGAATCCTTCTCTCGAATTGCTTTTTTAATAGCCGAAGTCGCATCGCTCTCGTTTTTAAACTGAGCTTTGATTTCATCAATTCGATCCTTATCGTCGTTTATCATAGCCCTGTAAAGCTTGTCAGTTTTAGATATTTTAGTGGAAGAATAATATCCCTCGTTAAATGATAAAAAATCTCCGTTAGCAATATCCTGTGCATGCATATAGATAGATCTTCCCGTCCTAATCAAATTGCTCGTTGGAACACCAAACACATTTCCACAGGATATTATAAGATCTTCAAAATCCTCAAATGTGAGATCATCTTCATCCTTAAAATCAGATGTCAATTTCGAAATCGCTGTAAATACATCATTTATAGCATCAAATGAAATAGATGATACAAAATTCTCGCTGTATGCATTTGACCCGGAAGCTATGACTTGTATTATATCAACCGTCTCGCTTCCAAAATGAGGGAATATATATCCCGCAAATTCTTCTAACATATCCATTCCCTGAACCTTCAGCCAGCTTTCTGCAGTCAGCTCGTCATCCTCGTCGTCGCGGTATCTATCGGGCTTGTATCTTAATATCGCCATTAAAGAAGTCACAATGGATCCCCACATAGCAGATGTCATTATAGCGCCTACTACCTTGCCAAGCTTTCGGGCGTTTTCCTTCGTTCCATTCTGCATAAATTCACCCACAGCTATACGAAGATTACCTGCATTCTGATAAAGGTCTGTCTTGAACGTTCCAAGCAGCTCTGTACCAATGCCACCGCTTCTTTGGATCTCGGGACGGTGAAGCACGTCGGTCATACTCTGGGTCGTCTCAACAACCTCATCATAATATTCTGCAGTAGCCTTCAAAAGCTCCTCTCCACGCAGTCCGGTCTTTTTAGCCACGTCCTGCTTTGCATATTTCCAAAGTGACAACGCCACAAGATAGTCGGTCTGTATCATTCCCTTGCTGCCGCCTTCGGTCAAAAGTTTACCAATCCACGTGCGTTTCTTTGCAGTCGAAAGTGACTGCAATTCTGCATCGGATAAGCCTTGCTGCCTCATCCATGCCGTCGCGGTATATTTATCTACCTCTGCGGCAATCTTTTTGTGGTTGAACTTGGTATATACAAGATTCGCAAGCATTCGCGCAGGGCCACGGTATTCAATCACCGACGTCGCCGAGAACATAGAACCTATCTGCTTCAGTCGGACAGATATATTCATAAAGAATGTCGCTCTTATGTAGTTGCTCTTTACCTTCTTGTAAATCCTTGAGAACGCCTCGTGCTTGGTTATTCTCTCTCCCTGGAGATCCTGCACCGTCTGCTCAATTACCTTTATCGCTCCGTCGCCGGCAGTCGCTTGAATCTGCTCCTTGACAGTTGCTCCCTCTGCAGACTTAACGTTCCAAACCTTGTTGAAATTTCGTATTGCTACAGCAAGGCCGTGTATTGTTCCTACCTGCTCAATATGTCTGTCAAGCACATTATTCAGTCCGGTCATAATAAGGGCGTTTGATGATCCTTTTTGTGTCTCCTGAAGCATACCGTATGAACTGATAGTTTTCTGTATATCATACTCTGCCGATATTTCTCTCACGATAGAGTTTCTATCCACTTCAAACGGAATATACGCATCCTCGATCGCAAGTATCCTGTGCTTGAGCTGCATATAGGTATCGTTGATTGCAGTCTTGGCAGTTTCATTGAAGAAGATCCTTGCCGCGTTCATGTAATCCTGAGCCCAACGATCCCCCTCAAGCTCTGACTTAAATTGCGCTATAAGCTTGACTGCCTCAGGTCCCAGTACCTTGTGCGAATTCTCCGCATCTATGGAACCCTTGAGATTTCCCTTTGAGAGCCTATCGAGATCAGCGAAAACAATTCCACCGTTTTCTACATGACGAGTTTTTTTGCTAGCGAGCTCTCTTTCGTAAGAAAGAATTGCCTGCATCTTCATCATCTTGGATATTCCAAATTTGCGGTCCTTCGCATCAATGTATATTTTGCCACCGTCAGCTTGATATACGGCATTCTCGTATGCCTCAGAGTTTTTCCCCGTGGTCAGTGCCCCAAACGTTTTTTTAGCCCCCATCACAAAGAACTGCGCCTTTCTTACACCGACCTCAAAATCCTTGAATAGCTTATACAGAGGAGAATTTCTATTATATCCGCATACCTCAAGAACACGGCGAACAGGCGAGAGAGACTGATTTGCAATTCCGTCGTTCAACTTTTTAACAGCACCGCGTTTACCGTTCCTGCGCTTATTCTCAATGTCGCGCTGCTCAGCAATAATTGTATCTCCCGCATCGTAAACGTCAACAGCCTCTTTCTGACCTATAAGCTTTCGAGCATCCTTCAGCGTGCCGTCTATCGAGTGCAGTATGCTATACATTTCCTCAAGTTCTGCAAGACTCATTTCGCTAAGAGGCTTGTCTTTGAATTTACTCTCAAGCTTTTCAAGGTAATTTGCAATAACCTCGTCAAACTCACCAGCATACAAAGGATCCGCGTCGTTCTTGATCTTCTTATATTCCTCACGAAGTCGAGCAAGCTTCTCCCTCGTTTGTACGCGCCTTTGCTGAGCCTTATTCACACTACCGTCTGCCTTGTAAAGCTCGGTATCGATATTAATAAGCTCGCACACATCGATCATAGCCTGTGCAAGCGCACCGGGAATATATTTTCTCTCGGTTGGGTGCTGCAAAGTCTGCTGATGCTTGTCTTTAAACGCCTTAATCTTCTTGCGTATATCGCCCGAACGCCTGCTCTCAACACCCTTATCCCTTGCCTCACGGTAACCCTTCCTGATCTCATCCTCGTGCGCTTTAACTCGCTCGCGGTATTCCGCGAGCTTACGTTTACCCTCGGCAACCGCTTTTTTATATGCAGCCTCTTTCTCACGATCGATAAGCTCTCTGATAGGCTTCATTTCCTCATATTTGAGCAACCAGCTATCCGCGTTATCAATTATCTTTTGCAGCCTGTCTCTGCGCTGCTCAAGAGTCTTGATTTTTTCGACGTTGCGCTTACCTTTGGAAAAATAAAGGTCTTTAAGCTCACGCTTTGTCTTGTCAAGCTTCGCCTGTTTCGACTCTATAGTTGAAAGGTTATCCTTATATTTTCTAAGCTTTTCTTTTGCATCAGGATCGGTCACCTGGCTTTCAATCGCATTTGCAAGAATCAAACGATTAGGTACCGCGTCAAGATAAGCCTGCGCCACGTCCTCAGGGCTTCGGAGCGAACGACTTGCTTTCACTTCGCTATCGTCAACACCGTATTTGCTCTTCAAGGCGGAAAGCACCTCTTCAGTTTCATTGACTAACGTTATTTTTTCGCTATTTCCACTACTTTTTTGAGGACCACTGATGTCGTATTCCCACGCTTGTCCTCGGAAATCCCCTTGAATGTTTCGCCCATCCATTCCATTAGTTCGTTTAGTTGTTCCAACGCCGGCAGAGCTGATACTATTCCAGCTATAGCGTCCTTTTCCACGCCTAAAATGAGCAAACCACGAATCAAATGCTGTTGTGCTTCCGTCAATTCCATTTTCTATCTCCTTTGTGAAGTTATCAATCGCCATTTTATTGCGATTGGTGATTTTAACTTTTAACAGAATAGTATAATCCGTAAATGATTGATTACTGTATATGTAGTAATAATCTTTTGTAAAAGCAAACCATTCTGATGGCAAGTTGTCTCTATATTTGCGCAAACGTTCAAAACGATTGTTCTCCATCGTTTCAATTTCTTGGCTTCGTCCACGTTGCGGTAGCCTACTCGCCTTAACCCCGCTATTACCCGGTGGAGCTCGCGTGCTTTGCAGGGCCTTCGTTCCACCACGTATATCCTCTTGAATATCCGTCGCCCTCGCTGCTGCATCAGGAATTACCTCAAAAACGTCGATCCCGGCATAAGCGTCCGCGAAGATCTCTTCAAGAATATACTTTGACGAAACCGTCACCTTGCCGTTCTCGTCGGTAAAATAAAGAGCTGCGTACATTTTAATCAGTACGTTAAGCTTGCCCTTGTATTTCTTGTTGATCTTCTTTTTCATCCGATTAATACGCGATGGATCAGCTTTGACTATAGCGTGATATTCTTCGTGTAAAGCGATCTGTTCTGGGGAAACAACGCCATCAGCCTGTATCCACATTGTTTTACCGTCTTCAGCTATCAAGCCTCTTGCCACGTCGACCTTTCCGTCCTCAACGAACTCCAAAGCTCCCGAAACAAAAACGACCTTTCTGCCTTGTGCCTCCTGATCCTCGGCAATCTGATGCATACCATCGTCGTATTCAGATTCAGGTATAACCACGACATTTTCTGTGTCTGTACCATTGCCTATGCCTAAGCTTCTTGAGCTGACTTTCTCTAATCCTTCAGATTCGACAAGAGCTCCGATTCGAGCTGTGCGAGCCTCTTGAGAGCTTCTGGATCCTTGTTTTTCAGTTTCTCCTGTCCCGCCTTCCACTGCGGATACTTGTCCTTCGGTATCCTTACCGTCATTCCGTTTGCTGCTTTCGCGTATATGTACGCCTTGCTCATAATTTGCATTCTCCTTATTAATATTTATTTTACCACTCTCGCCGTCCTTTTGCAATACCTTACCGTCATTTTCTCCCGAAAGATCGGTGACTGCGTTCTTCTTCCTCGCACTATTCAGCGCCTTATCCATGATACCGAGATTATAAGCGTACTGCCTCTGCTCGGGTGAGAGCAGCTCCATATTCTTCGCCGCAGATAAAGCCTTGCCACTCTTGCCCTGGTTGTAGAACGCATTGAAAGCCAGCGCCGCCTCGCCGAGATCTACGCCGCTCGCTATGCTCTCCGACATCGTAACCAGCCCGTGCAACCCCTCGGCGCCCATACCCAGCGTCATGGCGTAAGCCGCCGCCTGCGCCTGCTTCTGTGATTTGAAGCTCATCAATGCCCGTCTCTCACCGTCAGCCTCGGCAACAACGTCGAATTTGCTGTCAGCATTCTCAGAGATCGAGAACGTAGCGCCACTCTGACCCGAAATTTTGCCCGTAGAGCCCTGTTTAGCCTTGGTTGAAGCCATTCCCCCTCTATCGCTCTTGCCTGCCTCTTGGTAGCTCTGAACCGCCGCTCGAACCTCGCTCACCGCGGCATTCTTGCCAAGCTTTGAGCCGAGCACGTCGTTCAGAGCGTTAAGCGCATACTTGTTAGCCGCCACAGCTGAAAGCGCCTTGTCGCTCACATCTCTGCCGTACAGTATATCGGTAATCGTATCCGAGAGCTTGCGCACCTCGGTCTTGTTCTCAATGTGCGCCGAAAGCCTCGACTGCACCGCAGTGCTTGTCTGCGACTCCGACATACTGGAATAAAGCTTGCCCACCGAATACCGGCTCGCACTCTTGCCGCTGTCCAGCTTCGCCTGCACCTTAGCCGCCTGCTTGTATGCCGCCGTGTTCTGATTCAACTCTAAGCCCTGCGCCGCAAGCGCGCCAACACCACTCTGCCCATTCTGCTTTATAAAGCTGTTGCCAACCTTCGAGGTGTTGATGGCGGTGTTAATGGTATTAACTCCCGTATCTATCGCCAACTTACCCCCGCCAAATCCGGCAGCAGTAAGCGCGCCCAAAAGTGAGCTGTAAAGCACCTCGTCCGCGGACGGATCCTCAAAGTCCACACCCGTGGCGATCTCCTTAAACCAACCCTCCAGCACTGTCTGAAGTCCTTCCTCAAGCCCTTCGTCAAGCGCACCGCCTGTGATCTTTATTGCACCGTTGGCAACAGCCTTGAGTATGCTCGTACCCTTGTTTCCAAGTTTTATTGCAACTCTTGATATGGCATTATCGACCTTGGTAGCCGCTTTAGCACCAAGAGTGCTGAATACTCCGTCACCTTTTGATACTCCGGGGATATGACCGAGCAAATACTCCATGCTACCTTCGGCAACTGCGACCATCACACCGTATGTGGTTGCCTGTTCTTTGCTATATCCAAGGTTGAGCATCTCCACTTTCGCACTACCGCCTGCCGATGCACCCATAAGAGTTGCACCGACTATCGCACCTGAACCGGGTAGAGCCATATTGGATACTGTCGATGCAAGGATAGAGGGAAGCATATTTGAAGTGGTGTTTATAATATCATAGTCTACCTGTCCGAGAGAACTGCCTCCGAGCCAATCGGGAAGCTTTGCTCCTGTGTCTGAAAGGTCTTCTCTTATCATTCCCGATGCATATTGGGTAACAGAGGTAGGTGTGTAGCCATCGGCAAACCATCCCTTGATGCCTGATTGGAATTGGTCAACTCCTGCCTCAACTGCGAACAGATATTGGAGAACAGGCTTGCCGTCATAGGATTCCGCAATATCCTCTGCTTCTCTGTAGTTTAGAGACTCTACAATAGAGTCAATATATTGCTCCGCAAGATTGGTATTGCCTTCTTCATCTTTTTTGAGATAATATGCAAAGGTCGAAAGCTCCTTATCAGTCATTTGACGGAATACATTTATCTTTTCGGCGTTTTCCGTGTTGTAATCGCTCAACCCCTTGAGTCCCTCGATGTATCCTGCTATGCCCGATTTAGGTTTTACCATATCCTCTGTATATAATTCTTGTCCCAACCAACGCTCATTCAAGACTAAAGTGGCTGCTTTGAGATCATCATATACCGTTAAGCCGTTCCCAATTTTTGTTGTGCCTCCGACATTCTCATACGATATATGATTGCCAAGTTCGGCATACTTCTCAAATTCAGGATCATAGTTCTCCGACTCCACATCAGCAACGGAGGCAAGTTCAGCGGCTTTCTGCGCTCTTTCAGCAAGGGTATAATTTACCTTTTTCTCGGACAGGGCAGATTTAAGTTCAGAGCGATCTCCATACTTTGAGGTCAATTCGGCAAGGCGAGCTTGCAGTGTCGCTCTTTCTTGCTCGTTGGCATAGCCTCTTGCTCCTGCTTGAATCCCATTGTAGGTTACATCTATACTCCTCTGTAACTCCTCCATCTCGTCAACGATTTGTTGTAGATTATTTATTTCTTCCTTACCTGCATTGAGGTCGAGGCTCATCCACTCTGCGTACTGTGCCTCGTATGCTTTCTGATCCTCAACAGCCTTCTTGAAGGCATCCTCTGAATCGTATTTGGAATAGTAATCAGAAGCCAACTTAAAGTTACTCTGCAAGTCGGTAAAGGTCTGTTGCCAAGTAGCATCGTCTTCCTCTTTTGAACTTGTGCCGAGTGCCTTGCTCAAGTCTCTTAAATTGGTGCTGCTATCAATATAACTATCAATAGCCGTTCTGTATGTTTCAAGGTCTTCGGCATACAGATACTCGCCTTTTTGAATTTTCGTGGTGTAGGTGTTTAACAGAGCGGTGGATTCCTCGTTGGCTTTCTGCCAATCATATACCATAGTCGAGTCATACGATCTTCGCTCGGTTGCCTTGAAGGAATCGCTACCTACTTCTTTCCTGTTTTTTGTGGCTTTAAATACACTCATTGTATAGCCTCCTTAATCCTCGTATTTCAAATACTTGTTTTGAGTACCGTCCCAAATCCACTTAGTTCCATCAGGAGTCTGCCAAACATTTTGGGTCACTCCATTTATTACATCGGTTATTCCTGTTTTGGATAGTTTTTCACCGTTTATATTGTTGGGCTGATACCCATTTGACCATGTTCCGTTCTTAACATCCGGGTTGATGCTACCAGTATACGGATTAACCCCTTGCGCAAACGAAAATGTTTTTCCACCCTCGCCATACATAAAAACATTATTTCCCAAGTCATCTTGTGTTCCAGTATAAATGTACTTGGTGAATTCTTCTTCTTCGGTTGCTTGCATAGCAACACCGTAAAGATTCCAATAGGTCACATCATACCCCGAAGCCGCAATCAGCTCGGAGTCAATCTCATCTAATGGCGTTCCTACTGCCAAAAGATTATGGATTTTTTGACATGCTTCTTCTTTCTCAGCTTTCAAATTTGAAGCATCAAACTGCTGTTGCCACTGATTATCGCCTACCTTGTCTCTCCAAATCGACTGCGAAATACCAAGATTATCAATTTTTTCTTGTCTCTGTGAGTCGTAAAGAGCACGTGCTGCATCCTCAAGCTTTTCCATATAACCGTTATACGCCTGATTTGCCGCACTTGTCGCATAGCTCGAAGCAAGACCGCCTGTACGCGCCGATACCCGCCCTATTGTGTCATCCATAGCCTTTTTCCCTTGCTCTGAATATCTCTTGGCTAGTGAGGCATAATCGTCGCCATTAGTAAAGTCATCGTAATTCATATCAGCAATCTCTGCCGCCAGCCTTTTTATGTTGGACTCAGTTCCTATAATATCTCCATCTGTCGTCCATCCCCCAAGATTCCCAAAACCTGATATCGTAGGATATGATACCTTAGATTCATCATCTATGCTTGGCGAATCGCCGTAAACAGCGTCTTTTCCATAACCTAGTCCATCGTACACCAAAGGGTATTTGTTGCTAAGCTTAATCATTTTTAGTCTCCTTAAATTCTTTAATTTCTTTTTTGAGTGTTTCGCATATATTTATAAGCTCCTCAAGCTTTTTTGCGTCCACTTCGGAAGTGTGTTCCACATTTAATAAAAATTTGTCATTGTTTTGTCACGGATTCGTCCGCGCGCTTGTATAGCTTTATCCAATCGTCAAAGCACATAGTAACAAGCCAGGGCTTATAAGACTGCCGGTGGAATACCGTCGGCGCACCGTTGTGAAACCGCTCCGCATCCTTGATAGCTTGTATCATAGCCCCGGAGAGGTTCAACCGCTCTACTCGCTTGACCTCAATATGTATGCCGGGCAACCCCGAGAGATCGGGAACGTCGCCGAAGGACAGAGAGCCGCCGCGCTCGATAGTATAACCGTGATCTCGGAGAAGGGCGGCCAGCTCGCGCTCACCGTCCGCGCCTTTTCTTTGTGATGTTTTACCCATTCCGCTCTCTCCTTTCGTAGTATTCAAGCAGCATCTTTGCTGTCGTGCATTCCTTCCACTTGTCGCAACAGTACGTTGCTAAATGCGACTTGATCGCCGTTTTATCTGGGAACCCTATGCGAGAGCTCTTTTCGCACGTGATCCTTAGCTCGTCGTCTGTGATATAAAACGGACAATTAACCTTTCTGTGCCAGTATGAAGACATTAGCCCTCCTTGACCTTCTTGTTAAGGTCTGCCGTGATTTGTCTGCACCGTTCAAGGCGGCGGCTCTGATCACGGCGCAACTGTACCACCGGGCAAACGTTGTTGATACGGTCGAAGATCCTGCGCCTGCCTATGTCCTTTGTGCCGGTGAGCTCCGCTGCCGTGTAATTTGTGGTGACGATCAGAGGGACACCGCTCTCGGTCAGATTGTCGATGATATAACACTCCGTTTCGTTGGTGTAGCCGGTGACATTCTCCGCTCCGAGGTCGTCGATCATCACGAGATCATAAGAACAAAGGCGGTCCATGTACTCGCTTTTATCGGTTCTTGTCAGCTCGTCTTTCAGCGTGACGAACTCTGTCACCTTTACGCGATAGCCGCGGCTTATAAGCTCGTTGACAATACAGCAGGCAAGGAAAGTCTTGCCGTTGCCGGTTGTGGGAGAGCATAGCGTCAACCCTTGACCGCTCTTGCGGTATTCCTCGAAATTGTCGCAGTATTCACGCACTTTTTTACTCGCTTCGGGATCTCCTCTGTCGTCGTTCTCAAAGGTGTAATTTAACCGCTTGACCTTGCGACCGAAAACGGCGCGGCGACGTTGCTCGATTTGTTCCCAGTGTTTCTTTTCTTCCTCCGCTCTCCGAGCGTTCTCTGCACATTGGCAAGTAGAGCGGACGATCCCAAATGGTGGTATATTGCTTTGCTTTGCTGTGCCGCATATCGTACAGTATATCAGACCGTCCTCGCCGAGTTTTTCGTTCTCTCCTGGATCCCTGTTTGATTCTGTCAAAGGTTTTATAAATCCGTCTTTTATAGCTTCGCCTAAGTCCATAACTTAATCCTCCCCCCAAAAAACTTTCATATCCTCGTCGGGATCGTACTTAGCAGCTCCGGTCTGTTCATCCTCCCACTGACCGCGATTCAGCCACGTTGCCGGATAGGGGATAAACTTGCCGTTCTCCTTCGTCCAGTTCTCCCAGGTCTTCTGATCCTCGATAGCCGAGATCATAACCGCAAGAAGATCCTCCGAGGGCTTTATCTTTTTAAATGCCCTGAGAGCGTCAGCCTTGCCCCTCTTGTTCGGGTAAACCTTCCAAAACCGCTCAAAGCGCCCCTCAACGACGTTAGTCGGTTGAGGAATACTCTTTTTTACAGTGGATTTTATGTCTGTAGTAGAATCATAATCATTATCATTATCGTAATCATTATCATAATCATTATCATATTCATTATCGGTATGTTTGGTATCCACCGTATTCGATGGTATACGGTCGTATACGGTCGTATTCCAACGTTTACTGATGTTAGCCCGATTCTTCTCACACACCGCTTGATACTTTGCGTCGTCTATTTCGAACTGATCGCAGATCACACCGAAGACAGCTTCTGTCGCCGGGCTTAATTCCGTCCGCACAAATCCGCTCGTCTTATATTCCAATATCGCCGTCAGCAGCTTTCCACGCTCCTCGATCGTCAGGCGAAGGATCGCCTTGCCGTGCTGTGGGTACAGCAAAAAAGGCTTACTATTCACTCGCTCACCCCCCTCGCCTTATCCTCAAGCCATTTTTCAAGAGCTCGCCGCGGTATCAACGCCCTACGCCCGATATACACCACCGGGAACCCCGGTTCTCTTATGAGCTTATAAGCGTATGATCGGGAGATACTGAGAGCTGCCGCGAGATCTTCAACGGTGAGCGCCATTTTATCGTCCGTCATTCTTATTGTCGCCCTCCAGCTTTTCGCGTGCCTTCTTTTCCCAGTACCGTCTTCTGTACTCTCTGACCTTTTCCTTGTTCTTCTTGCGCCACTCGTTTTGGTACTCTCGCGCCGCTTGCTTCGCCTTCAATTCAATCTTTGTGTCCATAATTCACCTGCTTTCTTGTTATTTTCTTTTACTTTTATCTTGACAAGGTATGATTCTTGTGCTAAAATGATTATACCATAGGCAAAAGTAAAAGTCAAGCAAAAATAACAATTATTTTAAAAAGCAAGAAAAACAAACAAACGAGGGTGATTTTATGAACAAAGCAATAAACAATTACGACGCTGACAGCATTTTTCCGTCAAGGCTCCGTTCTCTGATGGATGAAAAAAAGGTTACTCAAGCAGAGCTCGCAAAGATCTGCGGCGTTCAAAGACAGTCGGTGGCGCAGTGGAGAGAAGGAAACACGCGCCCGGATATTCTTTCTCTTGGCAAGATCGCCGAGTACTTCGGTGTGTCTGCTGATTATCTTATAGGGCTAACGGATAATAAGACTACTAACAAGGCAACGCTTGAAACTTGCGCGACATTGGGCATCACTGAAAAATCCGTTGAATTTTTATCGGATCCCAAAAATGAATATTACAGACACGGCATTGATGTTCTGATCTCCCAGCATATAGATTCAACTCCGGAAGATCCAGAGATCCTCCCTCTGAGATCTTCTATATTGCAGAGCTTGACCGCCTTGTTTTATATGGTGGAATCTGAAAAGGATGTATTTATAAACTACGGAGAGGGAGGGCTTAAATGTCAAGGTGGCAACATTAGCACGGTAAATATTAGAGTGCCTGAGGTTGTCGGCTTAAATCCCGACGAGAGATACACGATCTCGCTACTTGAAGCGGAGTGTTTGATAGAAAAAAGCTATATCGACGCGGCGCTTTCTGATATTATTATTCAAGCAAGCAACCGAAATATCGTAAGAAGATACAAGGAGGCGCAGAAACAGAAAGATGAAACAACGTAACGCCAAGGGTAACGGCTCGATCAGACAACGCCCGGACGGAACGTGGGAAGCTCGGTGCTCTATCGACGGTAAGCGGCGCAGCTTCTACGGTGAGCGGCAAGCTGACGCGCTGAAGGCTATGAGAGCGGCGCAGAAGTCCGGCGACGACGGCACCTATTTTGAGCCGAAAAAGGTGCAGCTCTCACAGTGGCTCGACCTATGGCTTGAGGAATACATCAAGCCGTCAAGTAAGCCGCTGACATACACCACATATCAAAGCCGAATCGAAACGCACATCAAGCCTGCGCTCGGAAGAATAAAGCTGACCGCTCTGAACGCTACGCACATACAAGCGTTTTATAATGACCTGCTGCGTAACAAGCAGCTAAGCCCTAAGACAATAAAGAACGTCCACGGCATACTCCACAAAGCACTCGATCAAGCTCTCAAGCTCCGCTACATAGGACTGAACGCCGCCGACGCGTGCACGTTGCCGAGAGTAGAGAAAAAGGAGATCAGACCGCTCTCTGAGGGCGAGATCGCCGCATTTCTGGAAGTCATACAAGAGGATTCTCTGCGAGATCTGTTTACCGTTGCACTGTTCACCGGCATGAGAGAGGGCGAGATTTGCGGCCTACCGTGGAGCGCGGTGGATTTCAGAAAGGGCACGATCACCGTCAAGCAACAGCTCTGTAAGGAAAAAATAAAAGGTGGTAAGCATTACATAGCACCCACCAAAAACGACAAATCAAGAACGCTAACCCCTGCGCCCTTTGTGCTTGAGATCTTGCGAAGGACCAAACGCGAACAGCTCGGCGCGGCTCTTGCATTCGGGCCCACTTGGACAAATGAGTTTGATCTTGTATTCACGGACAACGTCGGGCACTTCATCGTGCCTCAGACCGCACTAAAACACTTTAAGGCTGCAGCTGAAAAGATAGGCCGTCCGGATGCGCGCTTTCACGATCTGCGCCACACATACGCCGTGACTGCTCTCCAAGAGGGCGACGACGTGAAGACGGTGCAGCAGAATCTCGGACACGCTACGGCCAGCTTTACCCTCGACGTTTACGGCCACGTTTCGGAGAAAATGAAGAAGGAGAGCGCGGCGCGTATGCAGTCTTACTTTGAAAAAATCAAAGCGTAAAATTCTATAAGGGGTATAATAAGGGGTATAACCCCAAAAAGCGCCCTAAAATAACAAAATAAAAAACCTTGAAATTCCTTATGATTAAAGGATTTTCAAGGTTTTTTATTATTGGCGGAGAAGGAGAGATTCGAACTCTCGAACCGCTTTTGACGGTTACACGATTTCCAATCGTGCGCGCTCGACCAGCTACGCGACTTCTCCAAAGCTGATATTTTTCGTCGCTTTTCTTTGCGACTTTAATATCATACCACAAAAAACTGCTTTTGTCAATATCTTTTCTAAAAAAATTTGCCTATCCTTATCTGTTTTGCTTTTTCGTCAGGGCGGTGGCACTATGCATTACAAAATGCTGTTGCAAAATGTTATCGCAAAATTCTATTGCGAAATGCTCTTGCAAAATGCCACGCCCTGCAAAAATAATTAATAAAAGAAATTAATCAATAGAAATAACCTTATAGCCTTGCTCCTCGACCGTTTTTTTCAAAAGGTCGTCTGAAACAGCGGCTTTAAGGGTAACTATGGCAGTTCCCTTTTCGTGACTTACCTCTGCAAGCTCAACCTCGCCGAGAGCTTCAAGTGTTTTCTTTACTCTTCCCGAGCAATGCGGACACATCATTCCTTCGATTGTCATAGTTTTCGTCATAATAAATTCCTCTTTTTCATTATTTAATTCTTCTATAGCAAGAATTTTTTTATGTCTTCTTCTCTGCGGCTTGTCTAAAGAAACAAAATTCAACCTTAAAGCGTTAGTTACTACGCAAAAGCTTGACAGCGACATAGCAAGCGCTCCGAACATTGGATTCAACTCCAGATTGAACAGCGGAATCCACACGCCTGCGGCAAGCGGAATTCCTACTATATTATATATAAATGCCCAAAACAGATTTTGATGAATATTTTTCAAGGTCGCGCGGCTTAATTTCAGTGCTCGAGGCAAGTCGGCAAGGCTGCTATTCATAAGCACGACATCCGCCGAATCAATTGCTATATCTGTTCCTCTGCCGATAGCGATTCCCGTGTCGGCGGTGGCAAGCGCAGGAGAGTCGTTGATTCCGTCACCTACCATTATTACCTTGCCGTGCTTTTGTAGGGCCTTGACGACATCAGCCTTTTCGGCGGGCATTACCGACGCAATCACCTTGTCGACCCCCGCGACCGAGGCTATTGCCTTAGCGGTAGTACGGTTATCGCCCGTCAGCATAACAACAAACATTCCCATATTCTGCAATTCCTTGATTGCCGAAGGACTGTCCTCTTTGATTGTATCAGCAACTCCGATAATTCCCACAAGCCTATCCTCAAGCGCAAAAAACATAGGCGTTTTTCCGCTTTCGGCAAGCTTTTCGGCATCTGCTCTGAGTTTTGCAAGCGAGCCTTTATCAGAAACAAGGCTCTCGATAAATTTGAGATTTCCGCCCGAAATTCTATTTCCGTCAGAGTCCTTTGCCTCAACTCCCTTTCCCGAAATTGTGGAGAAGTTGTTTACAGGCATAATTTTTATATGCTTATCATTTGCATACCTTACGATAGCCTTGCCAAGAGGGTGCTCGCTCATCTCTTCGACCGAAGCGGCAAGCGATATTAAATATTCACTGTCAAAATCGTCTGTCGGCAGAATGTTGGTCACCGACATTTCTCCTTTTGTTATCGTGCCGGTTTTGTCAAGACAAACAATCTCTGCCTGTCCGCAGGCTTCAAGAGATGCGGCAGTTTTAAACAAAATTCCTTTTTTCGCACCAACTCCGCTACCCACCATAATGGCGACGGGCGTTGCAAGACCGAGTGCACAGGGGCAGCTGATTACAAGCACCGAAACGGCGCGAGAAAGAGAGAAGCCTATGCTCTCTCCTGCCAGAAGCCATACAAATCCTGACAAAAGCGCAATCGCGATAACAACCGGAACAAAAACACCTGAAACCTTATCGGCAATTTTTGCAATAGGCGCTTTTGTTGCAGAGGCGTCGCTGACGATTTTAATAATTTGCGAGAGCGTTGTGTTCTCTCCAATACGCCTTGCCGAGCACTTGACATATCCCGACAAATTAATTGTTCCCGCAGAAACGGAATCGCCTATATTTTTGTCCTGAGGCAAGCTTTCTCCTGTTAATGCCGATTCGTCAACAGCTGAGCAGCCTTCAACAACGACTCCGTCAGCCGCAAAGCTCTCACCGGGCTTCACAACAAAAATGTCATCTATTCTGAGCTCGTCAGCCGAAACAATCCTTTCTTCGCCGTCAATCAGAACTGTAGCTTTCTTTGGCGACATATCGAGAAGAGCGCGGAGCGCCGAGGTGGTTCTTCCTTTAGAAATCGACTCGAGCATTTTGCCTACCGTAATCAAGGAAAGAATCATTGCCGCCGACTCAAAATAAAGGTCGTGAAGACCGTGCATAGCTAAGTCATAATTGCCCTCTGAGATAGCCTTCGTCATAGAAAACAGTACACAGACACTATAAACAAACGACGCTCCCGAGCCAAGCGCAACCAAGGAGTCCATATTGGGAGCCTTGTGCAGAAACGCGCGGAAGCCGCTCACAAAAAATCTGTTATTGATAATTATAATGATTGCCGAGAGGATTAGCTGCAACAAGCCAAGTCCTATGGGGTTTTGGGCAACTGATTGCGGTAGATACCAGCCCCACATAATATGTCCCATTGATATATACATCAATGCCGCAAGAAAGATTATTGAGGAAACAAGTCGGACAAGCAAAGCCTTTGTTTCCTTGCTGTAAAGCAAATCGGCAGGCTCTTTTTCTTCCCTGCCGTTTTGTTTATTATTCGTATCGGCTTGCGCGCCGTAGCCTGCTTCAGTTACGGCTTTGATTATTATCTCGTCAGAGGTGTCGCCCTCAACTCCCATTGTGCCTGTCAACAGGCTGACAGAGCAGGACTTGATTCCGTCAAGTGAGGAAACCGCTTTTTCAACCCTTGTCGAGCAAGCGGCGCAGGACATACCCGTAACGGTAAATTTTCTCATAAATACCTCATAAGCCTAAAAAATAATATTTTTCCAAATCAATAGCTGCTGATAGGGATACTCTCGTCATCCTCTCCCTTTTCGATTGACCGGATTTGCACATAATAGCTGTAGCTTTCGTTTACCTTGACGCAAATTCGGTCGCCGACCTTTTTGCCAAGCAGAGCCTTTCCAAGAGGACTCTCCTTGCTGAGCAAGCCTTTTAAGGAATCCTGACGGAGAGTGGTTACGATTTTTCGCTCAACCACCTCGTCGTCCTCTTCAATATAAAATGCAACCGTGTCAAAAAGACAGACGGCATCCTCGTCGGTCTGGACCTTGATTACCTTTGCGGTGGCAATCATATTTTTGAGGTATCTTATTCGGCTCTCGTTCTTGTTTTTTTCTCTTTTCGCCTCTTTGTATTCGGCGTTTTCGCTGAGGTCGCCGAATTCCCGGGTTCTTTGCACCTCAGCTAAAAGCTCGGGGCGCAAAACGCACATACGGTAGTCGATTTCCTCTTGCATTTTCTTTATATCAACTGCGGTTAGTTCGTCGTGCATACTTCTTTCCTTTGTTAATCAATGTTATGTGTTAATCAATATTCTGCGCTCTCATTTTTTCAAGAATTGCCAAAAAATCATCCGGCAAATCACACTCAAAGTGCATTTTCTCCCGTGTTTTCGGGTGAGTAAGCTCAAGACATTTCGCGTGCAGGCACTGTCCCGAAATCAAACTTTTGTTGGTTGCTTCAAATTTGGTATTTGCTCCGCCGTATAATTCGTCGCCGAGCAAGGCGTGACCTGTATGCGACATATGCACGCGTATTTGATGCGTTCTGCCTGTTTCAAGACGGCATTTTATATATGCAAATCTTCCGCTTGGGAGATTGAACTGTTCAATTGCTTCAAAATGCGTTATCGCCTCTCTTGACTTGTGTCTTGGGTCGTTGATAACAGCCATTTTCTTGCGGTCGGACGGGTGACGGCCAATCGGACGGTTGACAGTTCCCGGGCTCTCCTTAAAATTGCCAAGCGCAATAGCGTGATAGATCCGACTTATCGAGTGAGTTTTCAACTGCTCGGACAAAAATATATGTGCTTCATCATTTTTTGCGACAACCAAAAGGCCTGAGGTGTCCTTGTCAATTCTGTGGACTATCCCAGGACGAATTACGCCGCCGATTCCCGAAAGCGAATTCTTGCAATGATAAAGCAGGGCGTTAACAAGCGTTCCGCTGTAGATACCTGTCGCGGGGTGAACGATCATTCCCGACGGCTTGTTTACAACAATAATATCGCTGTCCTCATAAACTATATTGAGCGGAATATCCTCCGGCAAGGCTTCTGCCGTCTCGGGCTCAGGCATAGCTATTTCAACGGTGTCGCCGCGGCGCATTTTGTAATTTTTCTGAGGAGCAATACCGTTTACAAAAACCGCTCCACCCTCAATCAGCTTCGTGGCAAGCGCGCGCGAAAGTCCTGTGTTTGTCGAAACAAATTTGTCAAGCCGCTCGCCGACAAGCTCTTCGGTTGCGGCAATGACTGTTATCTCGCCGTCCTGTGTCAAGCCCTCGTCAAGCTGGGCAAAATTATCTTTCTCGGTCATTTTACTCACCAATACTTTTTTCATCTGTTAAGAGCTTTTTCTGCTTTTCCTCTCTGCTCTCTCTTGCCATATCAAGAATAAACCAAAGAATAAGCAAGCCTGCGCCAACACAAACAAAGGCGTCGGCAACATTGAAAACCCACATCCAAATTTTGGGGAAAGCGCAAAAATCAAGGAAATCTATAACATAGCCGAGGCGAATTCGGTCTATCATATTTCCAATTCCGCCGCCGACAAGCAAAATAATTGCCGAGAGGATAAGCTTGCTTTGAGGCTTTTTCCAAAACAGATAAACCAAAATTGCAATTATAGCAACGCTTGACAAAATCATAAAGATCCATCTGTTATCTGCCATAGAGCCAAACGCCGCTCCCTTATTTTGTATATAGGTAAATCTGAAAACGCCCGGGATTATATCAATTGACTGATGCAGGTCCATATAGATTACAACCAGATATTTGCTGATTTGGTCGATAAAAACAGTTGCCAAAATAAGCAGCGAAATAATAACGCTTGTCATTTTAATCCTTCCATAAGCTCGGTAACTATACCGATTTTTTTATTTTGTAGAAATGAGTGATCTGCAGATCCTCGTCCATATCCAAGCCGTGAGAGCCTGCACCGCCGTCAATCTCGTGACAGCCGTGATCCATTGCAAATCCAAGCAAGGTGTCGTGTCCTGCCCAATGCTCCTCAATCAATGAAGCAAAGGTAGCAAAGTAGTGAGAGTTTGCGCGGAGCTCTGACAACGCCTCTAAGCTTTCGGGTCCGTGCTTGTGCATAAGAGTGTCGTAATTTCCGTTATAAACTACAACCAGGTCATACTCGTCGTTAATAATAACCTCAGCAACCTTCGCGTTGATTTCGGGAATAGTGTCATATATATAGTAGTCAATATTTCTGTTAAGATAAAGCTTTGACATACTGCAATTTGTGCGGGCAAGCAAGGCTATACGCTTACCGCTTCTGGCAACCGCGTCAAACAAGCTATCGGTCGGGATAGTAACCTTCTCATATTTTTGAACGCCGTGAACCGCGGGCTGTGCGCCTGTGTACATCGTTGCAAAGCAAACAGGAGTTACTGACGGCATAACAGTTTCAAGCGGAAGCTGAAGATCGGTCTTTGCAACTACCTCGTTTACAAGCTGGGGATATTTTTTGTATATCCACTCTGCAACAGCATCGGGATTATACATAAATACTCTGTCCGCCTTTTTGCCGCCTAATTCCTTGTCAATATATTCTGCAAGCACTTCATTTTTATTTGCCGCGTGCTCGGGTGCTTCAACTCCCAAGGCATAGGCGAGAGTTGCGCATATTGTATCTAACGATTTTCTTTCTGACATTGTTTATTCCTTCCGTGCTAAGAAATTCAAAAGCTTACATCCTAATTTTGCTGAGTTTTAGAATTTTTGTAGTTCAAATTTTCAAATTGAGGGGGACGGAAACCGTTTCTCTCGCTCTCCTTCCCCCAAAAATATTTAACCTAAGATCCTTCTGCATCTCTCGCAAAGGAAACCGCCCTCGTCGTCGTGAGCTCCCTCTGTTGAATAAGACCAGCAGCGATCGCACTTGTGTCCGTCAGCGGGCGCAACCATAACGGCGATGCCTGTTTGTGTTTCGGCAAACGCGCCCTCGGGAGCATCTCCCTTCTGAACACTCGCGCCCGAGGTAATGTAAATACCCGCAAGCTCGTCGGCAAAGCTGCTCATAAGAGCATAAGCTTCGTCGTCGTTTGTATAAATCGTAACCTTTGCGTCAAGAGATTTACCAATCATCTTGTCAGCACGCGCAAGCTCCAGAGCCTTCATAACGTCATCTCTGTACAAGAAAAGCTTATCCCACTTTGCAGAGAAATCTGCGGTCTTATCCGCCAATTCCTTGTCAAATGCAGGCATATCGTTGAGGAAGATGCTCTCTGCCTTGTCGCTCGCGGCGTGAGGCATAGCCTTCCAGATTTCTTCTGCGGTAAAGGAGATGATGGGAGCTAAGAGCTTTGTTATATCTGAGAGAACGCGGTAAAGCGCGCTCTGTCCGCTTCTTCTTGACTTGGAATCCGACTTTTCAACGTAAAGGCGGTCCTTTGTGATGTCAATGTAGAGCTTTGAAAGCTCAATGGTGCAGAATTTATTGATAGCGTGGTAAACTATATGGAATTCGTAATTGTTATATGCTTCAAGGCAGAGCTTTACAAGCTTATTGGTTTCGGCAACTATCCAAGCGTCGATATCAAGCATATCGTCAAATGCAACCATATCTGTTTCGGGATTAAAGTCAGATAGGTTTGCCATCATAATTCTGGCGGTATTTCTTATCTTCTTGTAAGATTCCGAAAGCTGTGCAAAGATGTTTTCAGAGCAACGAACATCTGCGTGATAGTCAGAGGATGCCGCCCAAAGACGCACTAATTCTGCGCCGTATTTCTTGATAATGTCGTCGGGGCTTATCGAGTTACCGAGCGACTTGTGCATAGCCTTGCCTTCTCCGTCAACTACCCAGCCGTGAGTAAGAACGGCCTTAAAGGGTGCGCCAACCTTACCGCTTGAGCCAACTGCTGTGAGCAAGGAAGCCTGGAACCAGCCTCGGTACTGGTCGCCGCCCTCAAGATAAATGTCAGATGGCCAGGTTTCTTGTTCTCTGTTTTTAAGAACCGCTATGTGAGATGAGCCCGAGTCAAACCAACCGTCAAGAGTGTTTGTTTCCTTTGTAAAGCCGTGAGCCTTGCCACAGTGAGGACAGGTAAAGTCCTCTCCGAGAATCTCCTTTGCTTCAAGGTCAAACCAAGCGTTTGAGCCCTTTTCTCCAAAGAGCTTTTCAACCTTTGTGATAGTTTCTTCGTTACAGATAGGAGCCTTGCAGTCCTCGCAGTAGAATACGGGAATTGGAAGTCCCCAATGTCTTTGACGGGAAATGCACCAGTCTGCTCTCTCCCTTATCATCTGCTCCATTCTGTCCTGTCCCCACGCGGGAAGCCATAAAACATCCTTGCAAGAAGCGATTGCATCGTCCTTGAACGCCTCAACAGAGCAGAACCACTGAGGAGTTGCGCGGAAGATAATAGGTGACTTACATCTCCAGCAGTGAGGATATTCGTGCTCAATTTCAGCCGAAGCCAAGAGCGCGCCCGTTTCCTTCATATCTGCTAAAATTGCCTCGTTGGAGTCGGCGTAGTACATTCCCGCAAACTTGCCCGCATCGGCTGTCTGGTAGCCTCTGTCGTCAACAGGAACTATAATATCAATGTTATATCTGCGGCAGGTCTGATAGTCGTCTGCGCCAAAGCCGGGTGCGGTATGAACACAGCCTGTACCTGAGTCCATCGTTACATAATCTGCATTAACAACGATACTCTTGCGGTCAAGGAAGGGGTGCTTTGCTGTCATAAACTCAAATTCTTTACCCTCAAGTGTTGCAAGGGTAGTGTATCCTTCAATTCCCGCCGCCTTGAGAGTTGACTCGGTAAGAGCCTTTGCAAGAATATATGTTTCCCCGCTCTCAACCTTAACAAGGTCATACTCTTCGTCGGGGTTGAGTGCGATTGCAAGGTTACCGGGGAGAGTCCAAGTCGTAGTTGTCCAGATTACGAAGTAAGTGTTATTAAGGTCGCAAAGAGGAGCAAGCTTTCCCTTGTCATCGGCAACCTTGAACTTTACATAAATTGATGTACATTTGTCTGTCTGATACTCAATTTCAGCCTCTGCAAGAGCGGTTTCGTCCTTAGGGCACCAATAAACAGGCTTAAGTCCCTTGTAAATGTATCCTCTCTTGAACATCTCGCCGAAAACGCGAACCTCTGTCGCTTCAAAATCGGGCGACATTGTCATATAAGGATTTTCCCAATCGGCAACAAGACCTAAACGCTGGAACTGGTCTGCTTGCTTGTCAATAAAGCCCTGCGCGAATTCGTGGCAAGCGGAACGGAATTCCGATATAGACATCTTCTTTCTGTCAAGCTTGTTCTTCTTAATAATTGCAGACTCGATAGGCATTCCGTGGTTATCCCAACCGGGAACATAGGAAATTCTGTATCCCTGCATAGCCTTATATTTGTTTATAAAGTCCTTCAAAATCTTGTTAAGAGCGTGTCCCATATGGATATTTCCGTTTGAGAAGGGAGGGCCGTCGTGGAAAGAGAATTTCTCTCCATCCGCTCTCGCATCCTGCATTTTTTTGTACAGGTCTATGCTCTTCCAATACGCAATCGTTTCAGGCTCTCTTTGAGGCAGATTTGCTCTCATAGAGAACGAGGTTTGCGGTAAGTTTAATGAATCCTTGTAGTCCTTTGCCATAATTATATAACCTCCGTGTACTAATGTATAGTACCTAAAATTTCAAAATGCTTGCGAAGTCGCTGTGCTTTTTATCGTAAGCTTTTTATATTCTGAATTTGAATAATCAAATTGTAGTCAAAATTAAATGTATTTGTCGGCAACGAGGCGCATCCTTCCCTTTTTTGTTTCTCCGTCAAATCCGACAATATTGAATTTGCCATATCCTCTCGCCGAAATTTTGCAGGGCGGAAGTATTGACTTGTCGCATTTGAGCTCGGGAAGATAATCAAGCTCGCAAAGCCCCGATTTAATCAATTCCTGAGCCCGCTCCCGTGACAGTCCCGTCAGCGCGCCGATAATACAGTCAAACCTGTTTGAAGCAACCGTCAGCGACAGGCGACAAAGATTTTGCTTTGGCTCAAAGTCGCCGTCAGGCAAAAACTCCTCTGCCGTTACCTTGTCAGAAGCCACCCTGTCAAGATTTTCAAGCAAAAAACGGAAAATTTTGTCGGTGCAAAAAATTATTGCAGAAAAATCGTCCTCCACAACAATATCGCCTATCGAGCTTCTCTCAATTCCAAGAGCTAATATTGAGCCGAGATAATCGCGATGAGAAAGAGCGCGATATGAGCTCCCCTTTATTCTGATTGCCCGAATTTTGGTGCGAAGCTCCTCAGGGAAGTAAGCTTCCAGCTTCTCTTTTGGCGTTCCGTCAAAATCCGAAAGAAACGACGGCAGAACAAAAAGCCGTTTTCTTTCGGCAGATGGGTATCCTCCAAACAGAAAAACTCTCTCCCCTGCCCGATTTTGCTGACAAAAGCTTAAAGCATAAGCCGCTTCGGCAGGGGTGAGAAAATTTCCGCATACGAGCTCTCCCTTGTCGGCACGGCGAAGACAGTCCTCCACGCGCGACAAAAGCAGTCGTTTAGCTTGAGTATTATTAAAATCCATATTTTATCAGTTTTTTAAATCCCGACAAATTTTTCTCATATGGAAAAATTATTCAGCGTCGTCCTCGTCGTCCTCAACGATTTCCTCGTCAAGCTCGTCAATAGAAATATCCTCGTCAAAATCGTAAGGGAGAAGAACAACGGTTTCTCTGTCGATTTTGCTAAGCTCACCGTCAAGAGCCTGAACTGCGCCCATAAGATAGTCGAAAAGACGAACAAAGTTATCTCTGTCAAGCTCCTCAACGCAAATTACAACAACGCGGCCGTCCTTGAAGCTGTCAACGATCTTACTGCCGTCGGTGTAGCTTGTAGGGGTAAAGGTTCTCTTCATCAAGGGCTCGTTTGCCTTTGCAATATCTCTTGCGTTTTCAGCAGAGAGAACGACGCGAATGTCGGACATATCCTCGTCGTAGTAGTCGTTGCCGACTGACTGTGAGCCGTCGGGAGTAGCGTCGGTCTTGTAATAAAGCTCGTCGTAGCTGTCGTCGATTTCCTCTGCGGGCTCGCTTTTCTTACCAAATAACCAAAACTTTTCCATATTAATCTCCATTCCGCCGTCAAGCAAAGCTTATACGGCAATTTATATTATCTTTTTTATTTTTACTTTATTTTTACTTTAAAAACATTCGTCTGCCGACGCGAACCAAATTCGCACCGCACTCAACGGCAACCTCGAAGCTTTCTGACATTCCCATTGATAAAATCGGTTTTTCTGTTCTGCCTAAACATTCAAACCAAGCGCTCTCGCACGCCTCTCGCGTTTTGTTGAAATAATGTCTGTAATCCTCAACATTTTCGCACCTCGGCGCCATTGTCATAAATCCGCAAAGCCTGATGCTTTGGTATTTTTGAAGAGAACGGCAAAACTCACTGACATCCCCGAGAGCCAAGCCCCCCTTTTGCTCCTCTCCGCCCGAATTTACCTCGAGCAAAACCGACATTGTTTTGCCGTGCTTTTTCGCCTGCTTGTCAATCTCGGCTGCAAGGCTATGTGAGTCAAGCGAGTGGATAAGCGAAACCTTATCTATGATGTACTTGACCTTATTGCTTTGAAGCGAGCCGATAAAGTGAACATCTAAATTTTCCAATTTCAGCTTATCCCATTTGTCGGTCAGCTGCTGAACACGGTTTTCTCCGATAGTGTTAATTCCAAGTTTTTCGTGAATGTAATTTATTTCTTCGGGCTCGGCGCTTTTTGTAGCGGCAAGCAGAGTAATCTCTCTTTCATCTCTGCCGCTGCGAGCGGCTGCTGCTCTTATTTTTTCTTTTATTTCTTCGACATTTCTGTCGAGATAAGAGTAATCCATTTTTATCCCTTTCGTAAGCTGTGTCGCAAAGCACGGTGTTAATTTAAATGCTTTCCGTCATAAAGGTCATTCCCTGAGGTAATTATCAGGTCGTTTATTGCAAGATACGGAATTTCGTTTGTATATTCGGCTTCGGCATCCTGCTCTTTGGTAAGGGCGATATAATATCCGTTTCCGCCTCCGATAACCGTTACCCGCCGAAATTCAACCATATTGCCGACAAGAATGAAAACTCCGTGCTCGCCCTCAACCGTTTTGAGCGCCTCTGTCGGAATACGGTATCCCGACTTTGAAGAGGTCAGAATTTTTATGCTCTGTACTCTTGAAAAATGCGAGGCGAGTGAAATGTCATTGCTTGAAAAAAGCATATACGCTCCGTCCTCTTCGACATTAATCCTTTCAAGCGTCATTTTAATCGACGCGTCGCCATTTTTTGTAAAAATCACATCATATCTCTGTCCCGCTTCAAGCTTGCGGCAGTCGGATAGCCCGACAGGTACGCACAAGTACCATTTTGGTGTCCTCATAATTTTGCCGATAGCATTGGCGTGGCTTTCGCTAGGCTTTTCATCAATGATTTTTTGAAGCACGGCAAAGCTCATATCCTCAAGCCTGCTTACAGTAAATATATCCTCATATCCGTCGGCCGAATAAAAGAAATGATAGCTCTCCTGACTGATGAAAGACTTGGGGGAGCAAGCAAGCGACTCAAGCAAGGCGTCCCTCTCTGCTTCAAGCCGAGAGTGTATATTTTCAGCCACTCCTCCCTTTCCTGTAAGAGCTCTGTGACCGACGATAGCATCAAAAAGCTTGTCCGAATGTAAGCTTGTACCCTGAACATCTCGGTTCCCGATTGCATTTGTATATGCGTAATAGGATTGCAGCAGGTCGTCACTTATGTGAGCGAGGTCTGCAATAGCCCCGCTGCCTGAGGAGTGCTTCTCTAAAAGTCTTATTCTTTCATTAAGCGAATTTAAATTCTCTTGCAGGTCGGACAGCTCGCCCGCACTCATACCTACAGGAGAGTAAATATCCGCAACATGCTGCTCTACTCCTATTTTTTCTCCGTCGCCCGCGATATAATTGATAACCGTGTTTTCGTCGCCCGAAAGCACTGCTTCGTCCTTGAAAATATATCCGTTAAGATAAATAAACTCGTTGTCGGTGACGCTTTGAGTTCTCTGAGTCGAAAGGCTCTTGCCCTCCGCACCCCCAAGAACCTGAATACAAACATAAACAAGCAAAATAATCACAAGAAACAATACTATGGCGTTTATAACAGACGGCTTATATTTTAGCGCAAACCTCTTTTTTGCCACGGCACTCTCCTCTTTTGCTTAATTTTACTCGTTTTTTGTTTGAATTTTCGGAAAATCGATATATATAATTAATTATATCATAAGATTAACATTATTAAAAGAGTTTTTCCAAAATATTTACAATATCTTCAAATGTTTTTAATCTGTTATGCTCATTAAGAATGATTTTCTTTGCATATTCCTTGCCCGAAAACCAAGTGAGCTGTCTTTTTGCATATCTTCTCGTTGCCCGTTTCAGCTCGTCTACACATTCGTCAAGCGAAGCGCGACCTTCAATGTATGGGATAATCTCCTTGTACCCGATTGCCTGTGACGCGGTCGGAGAGCGAAGAAAAACGCCTTTGTCTAAAAGCCTTTTCGTTTCGTCCACGAGTCCTTCTTCAAGCATACGGTCAACACGGCAGTCAATGCGGTCGTATAAAGACTCGCGCGACTCAAAGCAAAGCGTGATTACCTGCGCGTCATATTTTTCAGAAAGAGCAGAATTTCTTTTGTCAAGCTCGCTTTTTTTCTCGCCTGTTACAAGACATATTTCAAGCGCGCGAATGACTCTTTTGACATTGTTCTTGTGTATAGCTTCAGCAGCCTCGCCGTCAAGCTCGCGAAGGCGGTCGTGAAGCGCATCTGTGCCGTTTTTGTCGGCAAATTCTTGCAGCTCCCGTCGCAGATTTTGGTCGGTTGCGGCGCAATCCTCGTTCCCTCCGCGCAAAAAACGGTCAAGATAAAGCCCTGTTCCGCCGCAAAAAATCGGCAGCCTTCCACGCGAGGTGATGTCAAGCACGGCGCGTTCCGCATCCTTCACATAATCAGCGCACGAATAAGGCGCGTCGGGCGGCAAAATGTCAATTAAATGGTGAGGGACCGTTGATAGCTCCTCGCGTGTGGGCTTTGCCGTGCCTATGTCCATCTCCCTATAAATCTGCATAGAGTCGCAGGAGATTATTTCTCCGTTCCATCTCTTCGCAAGCTCGATAGCCAGTGCGGTCTTACCTGAGGCGGTAGGACCTGTGACTGCAAATATTTTTATTTTGTTGTCCATGCCTGCCTCCTGAAATAGTTAATAGTGAAGAGTGAAAAGTGAAGAGTGAAAAGTGAATAAGTTCGGTTGATTTTCGCCACGGGAGAAAATCTTCATTACTTCTTCACTTTTCACTATTACCTTTTACCCGCTGATACGATAAAATCTTTTATCGTATCAGCATCGCGTCGCCAAAGGAGAAAAATCTGTATTTTTCATCAACGGCGGTTTTGTAAGCTTGGAGAACGCGCTCGCGGTCATAGAATGCTGAAACAAGCATAATAAGTGTACTTTGCGGAAGATGGAAGTTGGTAATCAGAGCGTCAACCGCCTTGAATTTATATCCGGGGTAAATGAAAATGCCCGTATCTCCCGACATAGCCTGCACGATTCCGTCGTCAGTTGACGCGCTTTCAAGCGTGCGGCAAGAGGTCGTTCCAACACAAATAACTCGTCCGCCGGCTGCTCTGCGAGAATTTATCAAATCTGCGCTTGCCTTTGAAACAGAGAAAAACTCGGTGTGCATAACATGCTCGTCAAGCCTATCCGCCTTTACGGGACGGAAGGTTCCAAGCCCTACATGCAGCATTACGGGCGCAATTGCAACTCCCTTTTGCCTGAGCCTTTCAAGCAGCTCATTTGTAAAATGAAGCCCTGCCGTGGGCGCTGCCGCCGAGCCCTCCTCGCGAGCATAAACTGTCTGATAACGGCTGTTATCTCCAAGCTGCTCGGTAATGTAGGGCGGCAAGGGCATAAGCCCGATTTCGTGAAGAATATTGTATATATTTTCGTATTTGTCTTTGTCGTAGCTGAATTTTATAAGTCGGTTTCCTTCGTCGGTGATATGAGTAACCTCGCCCGAGAGAAGCCCACCGCCGAAAATCTGCTTCATTCCGATTTTGGCTCTCTTACCCGGCTTTACAAGGCACTCCCAAGTGTCTAGCTCGCGCTGACGGAGCAAGAGAAGCTCGATTGGCGCGTCCTCTCTGCCCTCAACATGACCGAAAATTCGGGCAGGAATAACCTTTGAGTCGTTGAGGACAAGCACATCCTCAGGGTTAATATAGTCAATTATATCAAAAAAATGCTTGTGAACAATGGTGTTATGCTCACGGTCAAGAAGCATAAGACGGCTCTCGTCCCTCTTGCTCGTGGGGTGCTGTGCTATGAGCTCCTCGGGCAGATAATAGTCAAAATCTGCGGTGAGCAGGTCGGTCGGCGACTTTTGATTTATTATAATTTTGCTATCCTTTGTCATTTTTAATCTTCCTTTTGGCATTATGAAAATATCAGCATATATTTTTAGTAAGTACAATTATCTCATTATATCATACTATTATATCATAAATGGGTGATTTTTGCAATAGCTTAAACAAAAAAAGGCTCGCCAAGAGCCTAAAACACAGTGTCGGAGGATAATTTATGAGCAAATTCAAAAAAGAAATATTCAGGGGAGCCGCCACCGCCATAATAACACCATTCAAGAATGGCGAGATTGACTTTGAGGCGCTTTCTCGACTGATAGATTTTCAGATAGGCAGAGGCATTGACGCTCTTGTAATTACAGGAACTACGGGAGAGAGCAGTACGCTTGATGAGGAGGAGCACAAAAGCATTTTGCGGTTTGCGCTTGAAAAAATTGACGGCAGAGTTCCCGCGATTGCAGGAACAGGCTCAAACAACATTAGCCACGCGACTAAAATGTCACGCTACGCAAGCGAGCTTGGGTACGACGGCTTGCTGGTAGTAACTCCCTATTATAACAAGGCTACAGAGCGGGGCTTAATTGAAAGCTACATACAGATTGCCGACAGCTCCCGTGTTCCGCTCATACTCTATAATGTGCCGACAAGAACCTGCTGCAATATAACTCTTCCCGTCTATCGTGCACTTGCAGAGCACGAAAATATTGTCGGAGTTAAGGAAGCTTCGGGAAACATAAGCGCAATTGCCGAGCTTTTTTCGGAGTGTGGAGATTATTTTGACATCTATTCGGGAAATGATGACCAGACGCTTCCTCTCCTTTCTCTCGGCGGCAAGGGAGTGATTTCGGTCGTATCAAACATAATTCCAAATATTATGCACGATTTATGCAGCTTGTGGTTTGACGGCGAGATAGAGGCTTGCCGAAAAATCCAGCTTGAATATCTTCCGCTAATGAAGGCGATGTTCTGCGAGGTCAATCCAATTCCCGTAAAAACCGCCTTGAATTGCTTAGGCTTTTGCGAGGAAGAATTTCGCCTGCCTATGTGCCAAATAAGTGATATAAGCCTCCAAAAATTACTGCAAATCCTTACTCGATATTTTCCTGATCTTATGTAAAGCCCCCTGTTTTTTTTCCATTTTCAGCCTTGAATTTTCCTTTTTATGTTTTTACCTCTCCCCTTTTGGAAAAGGCAGGCGCTCGCGAGGAGAGGGGAAAGCTTTCTGAAAGCTTTCCCCTCTCCTGATATTTAGCAAAAATTCTATCAGTTATTTTCCCTGCTGCCCGCACCAAATCTTCATAACTAATTTGTGGGGCAAAAGCTTTGTCAGGAGCACCTGCGCGCGAATTGACAGACCGCAAACAGACACATCCTTACCGCGATACATATCGTAAATCGCGCGGCGGACAACCTCGTCAGAGGTGAAGAATTTATTGTAGTAGCTGATAGTGTCGTCCTTGACAGCACGGTCAAAGAACTCGGTTTTAACCCAACCGGGACACACCGAGATCATCTTAATTCCCCTCTTCTCAAGCTCCTTGTTGATAGCGCGCGAGAATGAGAGAACAAACGCCTTTGTTGCGCCGTACACGCCAATGTAGGGCACGGGCTGGAATGCAGAAAGAGAGCCTAACTGATAAACCCTGCTTCCCCTTTTCATATAAGGAAGACTGAGATAGGTGATCGCCATAAGAGCCTTGCAGTTGAGGTCGATCATATTTAATTGCTCAGAGAGCGGAATATCGGTAAATTTACCGAACTTTCCAAAGCCCGCCGCATTGACAAGCGCACAGATGTCGGCGTCTGCCTCCTTGAGCATTTTTTCATATTCTTCAAGGCTTTCCTGCTTTGACAAATCAAGCTCTACGGGGCGAATAAGCTTGCCCGTTTCGCTCTTTAATTCTTCAAGCTTTTCTCGTCTGCGCGCAATAGCCCATATCTCGTCGCAGTCCTCAATTTTGTCAATCATTCTGACAAAATCCTTACCCATTCCCGATGACGCTCCTGTAATAACAGCAATTTTCATTGATTTTAGTCCTTTCTTTTTATAGCCTGTTCTTATTACTTATTATTTACCGCAATAAGCATACTATCCCAAGCAGGAATATACTGCCTGCGGCGAAGATAAAATTTGTATTCGGGGAAATGCTCGTTTACAAAGAGTGGAAGCTTAAATAAATCCTCGCTTCTGTGATAAAGAGAGATCGCAAGCGCAGGCTTGTATTTTTTTATTGTTTCAAGCGAGCCTGAAAGTGCTTCCCACTCCGAGCCCTCGACATCATATTTTATATAGTCAACTCTCTTTCCCGAGAGAATGTTGTCAAGCGAATTGGCGTCTGTTTCGACGATTTTTGCTTGCTTTGCGACAGCAACCCGCGCTCCTGATATAAGTGAGGAATTTCGGTTTCCGCTTCCGCCAAAAATCAAGCTTTCCTGCTTTGACCAAGCGGCTGTTTGGTACGCGTTTATTTTGAAAGCGCTCTCTGCCGCGCTGTATTCTGTAAGCTTGCGGAAATTTCGCCTGTCGGGCTCAAGTGCGTACGCCTCGATAAGTCCCTCGGCGTATTGTTTTAACTCGCGCAGGGTGTCGCCGTTGTATGCTCCCAGGTCAGCGGCGTATTCAAAATTCTCTGCCCCAAGCAGCTCTCGGTAAACCTCGTCAAAGCTTGAGTGAGAGCTTTTAAGATATTCGATTTTTCCGCTCAATTTGTAGGCGATTATATCTCTGTATATCTTCTTTGATTGCCAATCGCAAAGCAATTCTTCAACCCGGTGTATGCTTTCCTTGTTCTGATTGTAAAACTCCATATTGAAGAGAGTGTCGCCGCAAACGGGAACATCGGGCGCGTAAAGCTCACACTCGCCGTCAATTCTGTAAATATTTTCAAGAACATCGGGTAATGACGAAGCAAACGAGAGCAAAACTATCATATTTTGTACTCCGTATTTTTCCTTCGCCTCGGAATATGAAAGCACCCTTTTGCCGTGAAATTGATGACCTCGCACAAAGCCGTCGCTTGCGAAAAAATCAGCAATTTCAATGCCGTATCGCGAGCAAACCTCAAGAATTTTATCGGCGCCGTTGCCCATTCCGTACATCAGTATCGCTTTATTTGTTTTTGAAAGATATGTCCATAGGTCTGTTTTTGAAAACATTTTGTATTCCTTTTGCCTTTTACTTGACATTTATTCTGCCGTGTGATAAAATAAGGTGAGGTCAGCACAGCCACCGAATTCTATCTTTATTATAGCAGACTGTGCCGATTTTGTAAATAATTTTTATAAAAAAAGAGGTTTTTGTTATGTCTTGCTTGTTTTGTAAAATCCGCGACGGCGAAATTCCGTCAAGCGAGGTTTATTCTGACGAATTTGTTTACGCATTTAAAGATATAAATCCCCAAGCGCCTGTGCATATAGTAATTATCCCTAAGGAGCATATTGACTCTGCCGATTGCATCAATTCTTCAAATTCAGGCGCGGTCAGCGCAATTTTTGAAGCAATTCCGAAGATTGCAAAGGCGTGCGGCTTGACTCGTGGCTACCGCATAATCACAAATATCGGTGAGGACGGCTGTCAGTCAGTCAAGCACCTTCATTTTCACCTGCTCGGCGGAGAAAAGCTCCCCGAGAGCATAGTATAATGAATAGTGAAGCTTTGAAAGGAAATCTTAAGAAAACAATATGGAAACTACTCTTATAATTATGGCGGCGGGCATTGGCTCGCGATTTGGCGGCGGCATCAAGCAGTTAGCTCCCGTAGGTCCTTCGGGCGAGATTATTATGGACTATTCTATTCACGACGCGCTTGAAGCAGGATTTAATAAGGTCGTATTTATTATCCGACGCGATATTGAAGCTGATTTCCGTGAGATTATCGGCAACAGAATTGAAAAAATCTGCCCCTGCAGCTATGCTTTCCAAGAGCTTCAAAATCTCCCCGCACCCTTTAAAAATCCCGAAGGCAGAACAAAGCCTTGGGGAACAGGTCACGCCGTGCTTGCCTGCCGAGGACTTGTTGACACCCCCGCGCTTGTAATCAATGCCGACGATTACTACGGCAAGGACGCATACGTAAAAATGCACGACTACCTTGTCAACCAAATGGACACAAGCCGCAAGGATATTCTTGATATTGCTATGCCGGGATTTATTCTTGGCAACACCCTGTCTGACAACGGTGCGGTAACACGCGGAGTTTGCACGGTGGACAAAGACCATAACCTTACAAGTATTGTTGAAACACGAAACATTTTCAAGGGTGAGGGAGATACCGCTTATGTTGAAGAAGCTGACGGCAGAAAGCGTGATATTGACACAAACTCCCTTGTATCAATGAATATGTGGGCGTTTACCCCTGAATTTATCAACCGTCTTGAAACGGGCTTTGTTGAGTTTTTGACCGAGCACTCGACTGAAATGAAATCCGAATATCTCCTGCCTACGATTATCGGAGATATGCTCAAATCGGGCAAGGCTACCGTCAAGGTCCTGAAAACAGTTGATAAATGGTTTGGAGTAACATATAAAGAGGACAAGGATTATGTTATAGACTCCTTCAAAAAGTTAATTGCCGACGGAGTTTACAAGGAAAAGCTGTTTTCTTAATATGAAAGCTGTCTTCGCAACAGTAAAAAACGGAGAGCGTTATGGCTGGGTTCTCATAAGGAAGTTTGCTTATAGGGCTGGATTTGCTCCGCGGTAAATAAATAATTAACCCCCGACAGACTAAAAAAGTCTGTCGGGGGTTGTTCTTGTCATTATTTTTTACCCACAAATAGCAGGTGATTTGTCATACCAAGCAATTCCGATTTTTCGCATATATAGAAATGATAACGGAGATACTGTGCATAATCCTCGTCGCTCATTTCGTTGATCCGTGCCGCTAAAAGCTCGCTTGCGCCGATGTCGAGTATCTTGTCGCCATCTTTCAAATATTTTTCTATGTAGTGAACAGTGGTCAAAAATTCAACTCGTGCGGCTTTAGAATGATTGAGCCTTGCGTCCTCATTGAATATATCATAGGTTCTATTTACACGTTCGCTTTCGTTTTCTATTTTTGCAAGTTGTTTAAAATCCATTTTTTCTTATCCTCATATCGCTCCTTTTATTTCCAGTTTCGCCTTTGTATTACAAAGGCTTCAGGCAAAGCCCATACCCCTATTCTTGTTTAGCTTTAATCGTATTTAATGATGCTATCAACATTCTGCGTATCGCGCCGCAGTCGTTTTGAATTGACTTGTAAGTCGTTTCCTCAATACAACCTGTTTCATACAAAAGCTCAAGCCAATATTCCGTTTCATAACATTCCTTTTGGGCAATTTCAAGTTTAGATATAAAATCTTTTGTGCCTTGTGCATATTGCGCTTCGTGAATGTTTGCACCAATGGAAGTGCCTGAACGCAGCAGTTGATTTATAAGCACCGCTTCTTTATGTTCCGACTTCATATTACGGCAGAGAAAAACTATATTCTTCGCAAATTCCTTTGCTTTATCTCTCATAATACTATTTGACATAATATCACCTCAAGAATATTATACATCAAAACCCATAGTAAGTCAAGTTATATTCCGCCTTCGTCGGAGCGATATTGTCGCTTATGCGACAGTGATATTAAAGCCTACGGCTTTAGTGATATTTTATTCGCCTCCCAAACTCGCGTAGCGAATACCACTCGGCGTAAGCCGAATATCACTGCGAAGCAATAGAACTCGCCGCAGGCGAATAAAACTGCCCAACTTCCTTATGAGAAGTTGGGCTATACGCTCTCCGTTTTTATCTGACTTACACGATACCCTGTGCCATCATAGCCTCGGCAACCTTTTTAAAGCCTGCGAGGTTTGCGCCTTTTACAAGGTCGTAGCCATAGCCGTATTCCTCGGCAGCCGCAGCAGCAGCGTCGTGGATATTCGACATAATCGTTTTAAGCTGAGCATCAACCTGCTCTGCTGTCCAGGAAAGTCTTTGGCTGTTCTGGCTCATTTCAAGAGCACTTGTTGCAACGCCGCCCGCGTTAACCGCCTTAGAGGGAGCAACAACTATTCCGCTCTCCTGAATGAATTTGAGCGCCTCGTTGGATGTAGGCATATTGGAAACCTCAATGTAGTATTTAACACCGTTGGCAACCATCTTTTCAGCCTCAACCATACCAACCTCGTTCTGAGTTGCGCAAGGCATCATAATGTCTGCCTTAAGTCCCCAAGGCTTTTCCTTTGCATAGAAAGGAACACCAAACTTGTCGGCGTAATCCTGAACCTTGTTTCTGCCCGATGCGCGCATTGAGAGCATAAAGTTGATTTTTTCCTCGGTTGAAACACCGTTTTCGTCATATATGTATCCATCGGGACCTGAAATCGCAATAACCTTTGCTCCAAGCTCGGTAGCCTTCTTAACAGCTCCCCAAGCAACATTTCCAAAGCCCGAAATAACGACAGTTTTTCCCTTTATCGTGTCGCCCATACGAGCAAGCACCTTTTCTGCAAAGTAAACCGCGCCAAAGCCTGTCGCCTCAGGACGAATCAAGCTACCGCCATAGGAAAGACCTTTTCCTGTAAGAACTCCGTTTTCAAATGCGCCGCGAAGTCTTTTGTACTGACCAAAGAGGTAACCAATCTCACGCGCGCCAACACCTATATCTCCCGCGGGAACGTCAATGTCGGGACCTATGTGACGGTAGAGCTCGGACATAAAGGACTGACAGAAGTTCATAATTTCGTTATCCGATTTGCCGCTGGGGTCAAAGTCAGAGCCGCCCTTGCCGCCGCCGATGGGAAGACTTGTAAGGCTGTTTTTGAGAATCTGTTCAAGGCCCAAGAATTTCATAACCGAAAGGTTAACTGTTGGGTGGAAGCGAAGACCGCCCTTGTAAGGACCTATTGCGCTGTTGTACTGAACACGGTAACCCTTGTTTACGTGAACCTTGCCGTTATCGTCAACCCACGGAACGCGGAACATAATAGTTCTTTCGGGTTCAACAAATCGCTCAAGCAACGCCGCCTTTTCATATTCGGGGTGCTTGTCGAAAATGGGTGCGAGAGATTCAAGGATTTCTGTTGCTGCCTGATGGAATTCGGGCTCGCCCGGGTTCTTTGCGATAAGGTCTGCAAGAACGTTTTGTACATACTGTGACATGATTTTGTTGTCCTTTCAAAATAGTACTGGATTTTATAAATTCGTAAAAAGTGATTTGGTACAATTTTTCGTTTCGCTTTAGTTGAGTGAAAATGACTAAAAATGCAATTTTTAAAAAATAAATTTCATTTCAAATCGTACAAAAAGACTTATAACACCAATTATTATACCACAACAAAGAAAAATTTGCAAGATATTTGTCGAAATTTTGCAAAATTTTTTGAAAAATTTTTATGATATGGAATTATATGATGCGTTTTTACTTATTTATGAAAAAACAAGGCTTGATTTTTTCAAGCCTTGTAATTCTATTTAAAGTAATCCTTCAGCAAATCCTCGGGGGCTTCGCTGATTTTTGCCGTAATTATGAAATGCTGCGGCGCGGTATCATTAATGTTTAAAATGTAATCGAGCTTTAATTTTCCGTTTTGAAGCAGGGTGTTTTTCACACAGCTTGAATTAATGTACATTTTAAACGGCATAAACGGTGTTTGATATTCGCAAATATGAGTTTTCCCTTCCTCAAACGAAAGCGCTGTTTCAACAGCGCCCGACTTTGTCATAACAACGAGGTCAGGGCTTTCGGGATGAAAAATGATTTTTGAAAGCGTTGATAACTGCTTGTCATCCTCGTTTTCGCGATAACTGATTTCAATATTACCGTTTTCGTCTGTGCAGATAGTTGCCTCTGTGCATAGCTCAATCTCGTCGCTGTTGTCTTGCGAGAGAAGACTGTCAAATTCGGAGCTGTCAAAATCGGCATCGTCTGTGTCAGCAAGAGCCTGGAGCACGCGCGCAAGCTCTTCTGCAATATCTCCGACGGCTTCCTCGTCTATGACAACAGTTTTTATTTTCAGCAAAATTTCTTTTTTGTCTTGGTTTGGTGAATATATCATTATTAATACTCTGCGTTACCTACGGTTCTTGGGTATGGGAGAACGTCGCGAATGTTTGATACGCCTGTAAGGTACATAATAATTCTTTCAAAGCCAAGTCCAAAGCCTGCGTGCTTTGTGCCGCCGAATTTGCGGAGGTTCACATACCACCAGTAATCCTTTTCGTCAAGACCGCATTCCTTCATACGTTCAAGAAGCAAATCAAGTCTTTCCTCTCTTTGTGAGCCGCCGATAATTTCGCCAACACCGGGAACAAGCAAGTCCATAGCCGCAACCGTCTTGCCGTCGTCGTTCTGTCGCATATAGAACGCCTTTATCTCCTTCGGGTAGTCAATTAAGAAAATCGGCTTCTTGTAAATCTGCTCGGTGAGGTATCTTTCGTGCTCGGTCTGAAGGTCAACGCCCCAATAAACAGGATATTTGAAGTCTGCCTTCGCCTTTTCAAGAATTTCAATCGCTTCGGTATAGGTCACCTTTGCATAATCTGCATCTCTGAGCGCTTGCAAGCGAGAGAGCAAGGTCTTATCTACAAAGCTGTTGAAAAATTCAAGCTCGGATTTGCAGTTGTCCATAACGTGATTGATGATATATTTAATCATATCCCACGCGAGCTGCATGTCGTCGTTGAGGTCTGCAAAAGCAATTTCAGGCTCGATCATCCAGAACTCTGCCGCGTGACGAGCGGTGTTGGAGTTCTCAGCGCGGAAGGTTGGACCAAAGGTGTAGATGTTACCAAACGCCATAGCGTATGTTTCGCCCTCAAGCTGACCTGAAACCGTAAGGTTTGCGGATTTGCCAAAGAAGTCCTCGGAGAAATCAACCTTGCCGTCCTCGGTTTTTGGAGGGTTATCCAAGTCAAGTGTGGTTACGCGGAACATTTCTCCCGCGCCCTCTGCGTCGGAGCAGGTGATAATCGGTGTGTGAACATAAACAAAGCCTCTCTCATTAAAGAAGGAGTGAATTGCAAAGGCAACCTCGCTTCTCACTCTGAATACTGCGGAGAAAAGGTTTGTACGGGGGCGCAGATATGCCTGCTCACGCAAAAACTCAACAGAGTGACGCTTTGGCTGGAGCGGGTAGTCGGGAGTGCTTGTTCCCTCAACCGCGATTTTCGTAGCCTTAAGCTCAAAGGGCTGCTTTGCCTCGGGAGTTAATGTCAAAATTCCCGTAACGACAAGAGCCGCGCCAACATTCTGCGAAGCAATCTCGTCATAGTTATCAATAATATCGCGCTCAAACACGACCTGAACGCTCTTAAAGAAAGAGCCGTCGTTAAGGTCAATAAATCCAAAAGCCTTGCTGTCGCGAAGGTTTCTTACCCAACCGCCAACAGTTATTTCCTTGCCGCCGAAGGCAGAAAGGTCGGCATAAACATCTTTTATAAGGGTTCTTTTCATAATAAGCTTTCCTTTTTGAGTTGATTGATTTTTCACATATTACTTATGGAAATAATTATACAAATACTATTATATAATTATTTGCACAAAAAATCAAGAGTTATTTGAAATTTTTATTCAATTTTGAGAGTTTTTAACTCTTTTTCTGCCAAATTTATTTAAAACTATTGATAAAATGCTTTATTTGTGGTACAATTACTCTATATCATTGATATTTTTGAACATAAGAGCCTGTGCCGTTCTGGCTTTGGGCGAAGGGGTAGAATTGGATATTAAAATCAAAGAAATATCGACCGATGCGCTTGCTTACCTTGGCGACTCCGTACTTGAAATCAGAGCGCGCGAGCTGCTTGTAAGGCAAGGAATATCTGGCTCGGGAAATTTGAATAAGGCCTCTCTTGGCTATGTAAAGGCGACAGCGCAGGCTGCGGCGATGATGAGAATTATTCCGCTGCTTAGCGAAGAAGAGGAAGCCGTCTATAAAAGAGGAAGAAATATGAGCGGCGGAAATGTGCCGAGAAGCGCAAAGGTTTCGGAATATCGGATTGCGACGGGCATGGAGGTGCTTTTCGGCTATCTTCATCTTTGCGGACGCTCCGAGAGAATTGACGAGCTTTTTTTAAAAGCATACAGTAAGGAAGAAAATTAAATTAATTTACATATTTTTGAAAGGAAAAACAAAATGAATAATCCAAAAATCAAAATCACAGTAAAGAATTACGGAGAAATTCAAGCAGAGCTTTATCCCGAAAAGGCTCCCACCACGGTCGAGAACTTTATCTCGCTTATAAACAACAAGTTCTTTGACGGACTTATTTTTCACCGTGTAATCAACGGCTTTATGATTCAGGGCGGCGGCTTTGACTCTGAATTCAATCAGAAAAAGGCTGACGCAATAAAGGGCGAATTTATGGCAAACGGATTTATGGCAAACAATCTCCGTCATACTCGCGGCGTGCTTTCAATGGCTCGCACAAGCGACCCCAACTCCGCGTCCTCACAGTTCTTTATTATGCACAAGGATGCTCCGCATCTTGACGCTCAATACGCGGGATTTGGTCAGGTAACAGAGGGTATTGAGGTCGTTGACAAAATTGCCAACGCAAAGACAGGCAGTTACGGCTGGTTTGAGGATGTACCGAAGGTGCCGATTATAATCGAAAAGATGGAAATTATTGAATAATTGATAAATTTTAAAAATCCGTTGCGAATTTTCGCAACGGATTTTTTATACTTGTTTTTATTCGAGCTTTTATTCGAGAGAATCACTTGCCCGCTTGTGTTTCGACCTCTGCACCTGCTTCAAATGAGGTGTCCTGTCTGAGTGCATCCTTCGCTTCGTCGCTGAGATAATCAATCGGGTCAACCGCAAGTCCGTTGACCGTCATTTCAATGTGAAGGTGAGGCTCGTCGGCAAGCTCTACAAGTGCTGTTTCGCCAACCTTGCCTATCTGCTGTCCTTCCTTAACGAGAACGCCAACCTCAATTCCGTCGGAAAGACTCGCATCAAGGTTTTTGTAGAAGGTGAATATTTCTCCGTCGTGAGAAATTGCTACGCAACGGCCCATAAGAGCGTCATCCCAGATCTTTTCGATCTTTCCGTCTGCCGCGGCAAAAACGGGAGCATTCTCCTCTGTTGAAATGTCAATGCCTAGGTGAACGCGATAGTCCTCCATAGTGTCCGACCAAACCTGAATCGTCGAGTCGTGACCCTTTGCGATGCTTCCCTTTGCGGGCAAGCACAGCTCAAATTCTACCACATCAGCGCCTGACGGGGTTTCCGTGTTGTTGTGAACAGGGGCGTCAATCTCATCATCAAGAATATTTCCGCCTACCTCGGTCACCTCGTCGGTTTCTGTTTCTGTTGACTGTGTGCCTGTGTTCTCACTGCCGTAGTTTTTCTTTGCGCGGTTTGTTGCTATGCTGACTGATAAAAGAACAGTCAAGGTCAGAACGATGCAGACCAATGCGACCATAAAGCCGCCCTTGTGTGACAATTCCTTGCATTTCTTAGCAAAATTGCTTTCTTTAAATTTTTCCCACATTTTTAAATCTCCTTTTTGTTTATGTCTTGTACCCATGCGAGAATTTATTTGGGTTACAGTCATATTTTCCGCCCTTTATGTTGATTTTATGCAAAAGGAGATAATTTTTTCAAAAAAGCATAAATTTTGCACTTTTAGCAAAAAAGCGAGGAAATAATCTTGAAAAAACAAGACCATTTCCCCGCCGATTTTTTAAAAATTATTGCTGAATTCAGCTTTCCTCAATAGCATCAAAGCTTTCTCTTGCACGGAAAATGAGAGAAATACACCAAATACCCGCAAGACCTACCAAGGTGTAGATAATTCTGCTGACAACCGCTGTCGGACCTCCGCAAATCCAGGCTACGAGGTCAAAATTAAAAATGCCTATGCTTCCCCAGTTAAGAGCGCCGATCACGGTAAGAATCAGAGCAATTCTGTCCATTATCATAATAATCCTTTCACGTGCCGATAGCGACACACATAGTAATTAGCCGTGTGAATTTTGATTTTTGCAAATGCAATAAATCGCGCTATTACCGTAAATTATTGAATTAAAATTAAGCCAAAGTAATTGTTCGGCTTAAATCAAACACGCTCCTTGTTTGAGCGCTGTTATTAGTTTTTCACAACTTTTCGTAAATATGTATCAAAGTTTTTTTACATAATTTTGTAATATTTTTCTTCAAAAAACGACTTTGGAGCTTAATTTTTTGTCAAAGATAGCAAAATTTGTCTTGAATTTTCTTAAAAAGTTTGCAAAATGTCTTGAAAAATTGCAAGAAATGTCTTATAATTGTCTTGTATGGGTATGCGTACACAATTTATGCAATATTATATTTAAGGAGGACTTTATATGTCTTTACCGATTGCAGTACAGGTGTATTCTGTAAGAGATGATGCAGAGGCGGATTTTTACGGAACACTTAAAAAAATCAAAGAAATGGGATATGACGGTGTTGAATTTGCAGGTCTTTACGGACACACGCCCGCCGAGGTTAAGGCGTGGTGCGAGGAGCTTGGACTTGTTCCGATTTCGGCGCACGTTCCTTTTATAGATATGCTTCAGGACCCCGTTGGCGTTCTTTCTCAGTATGCTGAGATAGGCTGTAAATATGTTGCTGTTCCCTATCTTATTCCCGAGCACAGACCCGATCATCCCAATTATCCTTATGTAGTTGAGTTTATTCACTCACTTTGCAAGGCGGCTAAAAAGATGGGTATGCTTATGCTCTACCACAACCACGATTTTGAATTTTTGAAGCTCGACGGCAAATATGCCCTTGAGGTTTTGTATGATTCAATTCCTGCTGACCTGCTCCAGACAGAGCTTGATACCTGTTGGGTAAACGTTGGCGGAGAGAACCCTGCCGAGTATGTAAAGAAATTTACAAACAGAGCGCCCGTAGTTCACCTCAAGGACTTTGAGGGTGAAAAGTCTGACGATATGTATGAGCTTATCGGAATTGAAAAGAAGGTTGAGAAAAAACCAAGCAGCTTTGAGTTCCGCCCAGTAGGCTCGGGACGTCAGGACTTCCCTGCGATATTGAAAGCCTCACAGGAAGCAAATGCAGAATGGGTAGTTGTTGAGCAGGATCAGGCTACAATGGGACTTACTCCCCTTGAAAGCATTGAAAAGAGTATTAATTACCTCAAAAGCTTTGAGTGGTAATAATTAATATATAATATTTTTGGAGGAAAACAAAAATGGCTGAAAAAATGGATAAGAAGCTCGACTATAACGTAGCGGAAGAAGTTAAAGTCGACACAACAAGAAAGCTTAGAATCGGTATTATCGGTTGCGGATGGATTGCAGGCGCGCACATTGCCTCCTACAAGAATATGCCCGACGCGGAAATCGTTGCAGGATGCGACATTATCCCCGGAAAAGCAGAGGCGTTCTTCAAAAAGTTCGGTATTGAAGGCGTAAAGACTGATTATGCTTCTCACAAGGAAATGCTTGCAGATAAGAGCTTGCAGCTCGATGCAGTTGACATTTGTACACATAACTGCCAGCACGCTATCCCTACTATTGACGCGCTTAAGAGCGGCGTGCACGTAATGCTTGAAAAGCCCTTTACAGTAACTCTTGACGAGGCTGTTGAGGTTATGAAGGCTGAAAAGGAAAGCGGAAAGATTTTGTCAATCGGCTTCCAGCCCAGACTTGATGCTAATATGCAGATGATAAAGAATATCGTTGGCTCAGGCGAGCTTGGTCAGGTTTACTATATTCAGACAGGTGGCGGACGCCGCAGAGGTATTCCTACACCCTTCGGACCTACATTTATTTCTAAGGAAACAGGCGGTATCGGTGCTCTCGGTGATATCGGTTGCTACTCACTTGATATGGTGCTCAATGCTATCGGTTATCCGAAGCCCTTGACAGTTTCCGGATACAAGAGCGATTTCTTCGGTAAAGACCCCCACTATTCAGGCTACCCCGCAAGCAAGAGAAAAGAATATGCAGAAACATTTGCAGTTGACGATTTCGCAGCAGCATTTATTCGTCTTGAAGGCGGCATAGTTCTTGACTTCCGTATAGCTTGGGCTATGAACATGGACACCCCCGGTGACACACTTATTCTCGGTACAAAGGGCGGCTTGCGCATTCCTTCCACAGAGTGCTGGAACGGTACAGTTGGCGGACCTATGAAGATTTACCACGAGGTTGCAGGACTTCAGACAGAAACCGTTGTTCCGATCATTCCCGCAAGCGGTGACCTCTTCGACAAAAAGATTCGTTCCTTCCTTGACGCTGTTAAGTATAACCGTCCCGCTCCTGTTCCCACATCACAGATCATCTACAACCAGGCAATTCTTGATGCAATTGCTCGTTCTGCTGAATTGGGCCGTGAGGTTGAGGTTAATATTCCTGAGATTTAATCTCTGTTTAAGTAAAATCGTAAGAACTGTATCATCAGATACAGACGGCATTTTGCGGTGTGCGGCTTTTGCCGCACACCGTTTAATTTTGAGAGTAAAAAAGCTATTGCTTGCGGCTGCAAGCAATAGCTTTTTTATTGGAAACATTTTTTCGTGATATTTTGTTCCGAATATTTTATTCAGAAGCTTTATTGGGAACATTTTTTAGAAAATTTTATTCAGAATAGTATTCTTCAAGCACCTGAGATGCGGCAATTGCCGCATATGAGCCGCCTCCCGCGTGCTCAACGACTGAAGAGATTACAATTTCGGGATTATCGTACGGTGCGGCGCAAACGAAAAGTCCGTTCTCCTCGCTCGTGCCTCCAAGCTCTGCCGTACCTGTTTTTCCGCCTACCGTTACAGGAATATTTTTCATCTGCCTTGTAACATAAGCGGAGTCCTCGACCATCTTTTTCATACCGTTCTTAACTGATGTGAGAGCAGACTGTGACAGGCTGACCTGTGACAAAACTTCACTTTCATTCAGATAAACAATTTCACCGTCACCATATGCTCTGACCTCTTTTAAAAGGTGAGCGGCATAACGGTTGCCACCGTTGAGAACAGTCGAAACATAAACTGCCATTTGCAGAGGGGTAAAGGTATTATCCGACTGACCGATTGCCGCCGATATTGTGTTACCCGCGCTCCACATTTCAAGTCCGTTTTGCTCTCTGTGTGAGGGTCCCGCCAAAATTCCCGTGTGCTCGCCAAGCTCAATTCCCGTGCTCTGACCAAGCCCGTAGCGTGAGCAATAATCATTCATCTTATCGATTCCCATTCTCCTGCCAAGCTCATAAAAGAAGCAGTTGCAGGAAACCGACAGAGCGGTTATGGAATTTATATCTCCGTGAGAGCCTGGATATATCCAGCACCGAGGTCGGTAATCACTATAATATGTATATCTTCCGGAGCAATTAAGCTTTGTTTCGCTGTCAATAGTTCCACTTGAAATTCCTGCCGCGACCATTCCTATTTTGAAGGTCGAGCCGGGTGCATAAAGGCCGTCAAGCGCGCGGTTGTAAAGCGGATTTGCGGGATTTTTAATAAGCTCGCTGTAATTTTCGTTGTAAAGCTCAATGTTGTATGACGGATAAGACGCAAGCGCCAGAACCTCGCCGTTATTCGGGTTGATTGCGGTAAGCGCGCCTGCCTCGGACTCCGGGAGAGCGTTAACATTCAAAGCAAGTCCGTCCTCGGCGGCAATTTGCAGATTTATATCTATGGTAAGATAAACATCCTTGCCCGAAACCGCCTCTTTTTCAACTCTGCTTGAAATAATATTGCCGTTTTTATCCTCAACGACAATTCTTACTCCGTCAGTTCCGCGCAAATATTCCTCAAAGGCAAATTCGCAACCGCTGATGCCGACTATATCATTCATATTGTAGCCGAGATTTTTGTAATATTCCCAACTTTCAGCAGGGATTTGACCAGTACGGCCGAGAATATGCGAGGCATATTCGGGGTAGGCGTATTTTCTCTCAGCCTCAACCGAAAAGTCAGCACCGACAATTGCCAGCTCCTTGACATAGGAAATAAATGAAATATCCAAGTCCTTGGCGAAAACAAAGCGGTTATAAATCGAAAAGTCTGCAACCTCCATATCATATCTTACGCGCAGGATAAGGTCAATTTCCCTGTCAGAGAATTTCGGCGTGCCGTCCTTGTTTTTCGTGTCAAGCTTGTATTTTGAAAGATAAAATTCAACGATTTCAGCTTCGTTCGGAAACTTGTCGGGATTTTGAGAATAAAAGCTGTCAAGATATGCGGCGGTAAGCTGATTTTTTTGCTTGTCGCTGTCATCCTCAAGCTCATTTTCTGCAATTCGCTTGAGCAAGCGATAGTATATGTTTGAGCTCGTATCCCTCGCCTCTTTGGTGTAGGTGTAGTTTGGATAAGCTCCGTCAAAGGGGAAGCTTGTCTGGCATCTTTTATCCTCGTTATCTGTTGAGCGAAGAGCATAGACCGCCTGCAAAATAGCATAATTTCGGTCAATCTGACTTGCCGACATAGCGTCATAATCGAAAATAAAATTGTACTTGTAGCTATTGTAGATAAGCTTTACTCCGTTTCGGTCGTAAATCTCTCCTCTGACCGCCTCAATGGGCTCTCTTCTTTCGTAGGTGTAAACATATTCCTCCTGTGGCTCGGCATTGGCGGTGATATTTATCATTCTGACAAGATATACCGCAACAATTAGCGCAAAGACCAAGGAGATACAAATAATGCGGAAGGACATTTTACTGCTTTTATACATAAAAAATCCTTTCCGCATCTGTTGTGCTGATTTATTTTTTGCCTCTTATCAAGCGGGCAAAAGGCTTATTATAATCTGCGAGATATAAACTATGACCATAACGATTATTCCCGCGTTAAAAATTATGGTTGATCTGACTTTTTCGCGGGGTATCGGGCAGATACCCTTTTGGAGTACGATGTGCTTTCTTAGGACAATGGGCAAAACGATTGCGCAAGTCATACAAATAAAATTAAAGAGAAGGAAGAGCATAAGCAGGACAATCTGGATTATATTTTCGCTTATAAATACTAAGAATGCATTTATGTCAGCAGTGTCAAGAGTGTAAAGTCCGTCAGTTAAGAGAACTGTAACAATACTGCCGAAGAAGTTGACTGCGGCGTGAAACAAAATCGTAAGATAAAGCTTACCCGTGCTGTAATACATATATCCCAGCACAAGACCGAGAGCGAAGGCATAGAAAAACTGATAAAAGTTTCCGTGCATCAGGCCGAATATAAGCGCTGACAAAAAAATCGAGCAAAATCCGCCGTATTTTTGTGTTCTGTCAATAATCAGCTTTCTGAAAATAAATTCCTCACCGATAGGCGCAACGATTACAGTGAAAATAGCCGTAACCCAAAGGTTGTTTAAATTATTGAAATCAATCAGGCTGTTAAGGCCGTTCTGATAATCAATTCCCGTAAGCGCCGACAGATAAGACATAACGCCGTTGCCGATGTACGAGCCAATATACATAAGCCCAAATCCGACAAGAAAATACAAGCACCACTTGCCAAAGCCAAATCTTCGCTTTCGGGGTGGCTCTGCATCAACATTCGACAAAATAAGGAGCAGTACGGGCAGGGCAAACAGGTAAAGCGAGATAGGTGAGAGCAAATTTACAAACCAAATGCTTGAAAAAAGCTCTTTGTTTACAACCAAAGCAATCGCGCTGATTATTGTCGCCACTAAAAAGCTTATTGCCGTAAATATAGCAAAGCCAAAGCCTATACAAAGAAAGCTTTTCTTTGCCTTTCGCTCGTCAAATAAAGCAACGCTGTCCCCGATATTGTTTTGAAGGCAGTCTTCTGTACAGTCTTCTACACAGTTTCCTGCGCTGTCTTCAATGCTATTTTCGATGCTGTTCTCAATGTTGTTTTGAACGCTATCATCAAAATTATTATAGTTATCGTTCACGAAGTATCTCCCTCGATATTATCTGTTTTTATATAAAACTCCGTTTGGCAGAAGGCTTGGCTTCTCAATCAGCCTTCCAAGTCCTATACATTCGCAGTCCATAGGATTTTGCGCAACTGTAACGCGAAGTCTTGTCTTTTTATTGATAAGCTCTGCCATTCCGTAAATGTTAGCTCCTCCCCCGACAAGCATAATGCCAAAATCCGAAATGTCGCTTGCTATTTCGGGCGGAGTGCTTTCAAGCACGCTTGTTATCGTACGGCAGATAGCTTCAAGAGCGGTATGTATTGCATCATAAACATCTTGTGTTCTGACTATTACGGTCTGCGCGCACTTTCTGCGCTCGTTGCGACCGCTGACCTGAACCTCACCGCGATTTACATTCTCAACTGCCGAGCCAATTCTGACCTTTATCATCTCTGCGCTGACCTCGCCGATAAACAAATCGCGCTTTGCTCTGAGAGAGGCTACGATAGCACCGTCAAGCTTATCGCCCGCAAGCTTTACCGAGCGGGATTTCACAATGTTGCCCGAGCTGATTACCGAAACCTGTGTCATTCCCGCGCCGATATCTACTATCATACAACCGCGAGGGCTGTTTATTTTAAGGCCCGCGCCAATTGCCGAAGCGATTGGTGAATTTATAATTCCAACAGCCTTAGCTCCCGCCTCGAAAATTGCATTTTCAAACGCGAGGCGTTCAACCTGTGTGCAGTTCTCGGGCGAGCTTACAAGAACGACGGGGCGGTTGAATAACGAGAGCGCCTCGGTGCGAGTAAAGAAGGAGTGAAGCATCATAGCCGTCACCTCAAAGTCTGCGACAACTCCGTTTCTTATCGGGCGCAGGGCTTCTATATGAGAGGGCGTTTTTCCAATCATATGCTTTGCATCTCGTCCTGTTGCAACAACTGTGTCCTCATATTTGTCGATAGCGACAACAGTCGGCGAGCGCATAACTATTCCCTTGCCCTTGATGAACATTCTCGTATTGGCAGTTCCCAAGTCAAGACCTATGTGCTTTGGCAAAACAATCCCTCCCTTCCCTTATTTTAGTTTTTCCGTGTTTTTTATTCTAAATCAAAAATATTGATATTAAAGCAATCGCGCAAGGTTTTGCAAAGAAGATTTACGGGCAGTCCCACAACATTGAAATAATCGCCGTCGATTTTTTTGATAAACGCGCTGGCCTTTCCTTGAACAGCATATGCTCCTGCCTTGTCAAAGGGTTCTCCGCTTTTGATATAATTGTCTATATCCTTGTCGCAAAGATTGTCAAAATATACACCTGTTGAGCAAAAACGGGTGACCTCATATCCATCAAGACAAAGATAAATTCCGCTTACGACCTCGTGGGATTTACCCGACAAAAGTGATAGCATTCGGCGCGCGTCCTGCTCGTCCTGAGGCTTTCCCAGAAACTTCCCCGAAGCATAGACCAAGGTGTCGCAAGCTATTATTAATGTATCCTTCGGCAGAGTGCCGAGCTTATCAAGTACGGCTCTGCCCTTTTTTTCAGCAAGCGACATAACAAGCTCACCTGCCCGAGAGAGATCGCTCTGCTCATCACATTCAGCCGTTATTATTTCAAATTTTATTCCGAGATTTTCAAGAATTTCACGCCTTCTCGGAGATTTTGACGCAAGAATTATTTTCATTTTCAACTCCAAGGGCTGCCGTTTTACCGCCCTATATTATTATCCATTATAAATTATACCATACCTGTTTGTTTTTTGCAAGGGCAACAGAGCAATATTTAATGATTATTTACAGAAAAACCGACAAAATTTTATTTATCAAGACACAACAAAAAGTGCGCGATTTCAGTCGCGCACTTAAATGATTATTCTGTTGGAATGATTATTTCGCAAGAATGACTATTCTGCAGGAATGATTATTTTGCAAGTCCGCACAAATGATTAATAAACTGCTGTGCGGTCCTTCCCGAAATTCCTCCATAGAGCATTTCCCACTTGTGGGCCTCAGCAATCAATTCCTCTTTGGTCATACTGATTTGAGGATAACGTGCGGCGAGTGTGAGAACTATGTTTTCAAACTCTGCCTTTGAGGGCTTAAAGTAGCCTATTGAAATACCGAATCTGTTGACGAGCGACAATTTTTCCTCAATTGTTTCAGAACGGTGAATGTCGCCCGTGTTTGTCGCGTCGTTGCGGTCATTCCAGGTTTCCTTGATCAAATGACGGCGGTTTGAGGTTGCATAGATCAATATATTATCGGGCTTTGTTTCAACACCGCCCTCAATAATAGCCTTGAGGTATTTATATTCGATTTCACTTTCCTCAAAGGACAGATCGTCCATATAAATGATAAATCTGTAATTGCGGTTTTTGATCTCCGAAATTAAGCGGGAGAGATGGTCAAATTGGTGCTTGTAAATCTCGATCATACGAAGACCTCTATCGTAGTATTGATTTACGATTGCCTTAATGCTCGTAGATTTACCTGTTCCGCTGTCGCCGTAAAGCAGAAGATTATTCGCCCCTCTGCCGCAAACGAAGGCCTCGGTGTTCTCGATCAGTGTCTTTTTCTGGCTTTCATAGCCTACAAGGTCGTCAAGTGAAACCTTTTCCATATTGGTAATAGGACGGATCTTCATATTTGAATTGTAGCCGTCTATTTCAAGCCTGAACGCCTTGTTAAGACCAAACATCCCAACTCCATAATCGCGGTAAAAGTTGGCAACGATAGCAAAGATCTGCTCGCCGTTTTCGGCTTCTTCAATTTTTTTAGAGAGAGCTTTGACCCTTTCGCTTACATTTTTATTGAAAATCTGTTCTCTCTTCTCAATTGCCTTGTAATTTGAAAGAGTGCTGAAGCAGTTTATATCAAGAGCCTTCTCGATAGGTGAAAAATCAAAGTCAAAAAGCCTTTTGAAAACAGAAAAATCGTTGATAGCAAAGCTGTTTACAGTTCCCTCCTGCATACCCGCCTTTTCATATGTAAGGCTCAAGGGGTTTTCGTCGGTTATGATAAGGAAGGTGAGATAATTGTGCCAGAGGTTTTGGTCAAAGCCGTATTTGGTCGCCAGCTCAAGCAGTCGGCGCACCTGCTCGTAAATTCTTGTTCGGAGATCGTCGTTGCTTGCGCCCTTTGCCTCAAAATCCTTAAAAACTTTTCCAAGCTCGGATAAGATGGTGCCGTCAAGCGAATTACGATATAAAATAAATTTAGATATTTCGCGGTACATATTCATCCTCTTATTTTTTCTTTGTTGTTGGTTATTAATTAATTATATCTAATTATATCACTTTATTTTGCTTTTTTCAATAGCAATGATAAAAAAACAGCCGATTTCTCGGCTGTTTAATTTTTTATCAGTACCGGAAGTACTCTTTGTTTTAATCTTCAAGCGCCTGATCCTTTGCATCGATTACTTCCTGCGGTATCTCTGGCATACGGCTTGCAGAGTTATTCTTCATATTCAGTACTACGCTTCTTATTGTTTCGTCCGCTGTTGTTTCCGAAAGCTCAACGGTAATAGCATTTCCTTTGTCGGCCGAAGTAGCTTTCATAGTCAAACTTGCGTCCTCTCCACCGTTGGAAATGTTTACATCAAAGGTCATAAATTCGCCATTGCCCTTTTTCATAGTAACGAAGTCGGCGTCAAGGTCGATCGAGAGAGTAACTTCCTCTATTGTTTCGCCTATCTTTGCATTAACATCAAATTTAAGAGCTTCAAGATTATCTTTCTTGTCGGTAACAAATTCATAAGATGCGCTTATGTCAACTAAAACCGAATCTTCATTCGCTGCGCGAGCAGTCAGCGCGAACTTGTCGTGGCACACCTCTACGGATACGCTGATATCGCTATAACCGATCTTTTCGGCTGCAAATGTTTCGTCTATCTTAAGGGAAACACCCACACCGGTGATCTCTTCGCGGTCGATATAGTAGTATATCTCAACGTTTATGTAGTCGAGGTACCCCTTGATTACTGCTTTAGCGTCAATGATATTGCTTGCAGTCATTCCAAGATCTGTCCCAAACTCATCCAAAACGACATCAATATAAGTATTGAGAACACTTTTTACATAGTTGTCTGTAAGATAATATTTGCCGTCTTTATATTCTATATCAGCAGTGGTCGCATCAGGAAGGTCAACGGATGCAAGGGTGTTGGAAATTCTTTCTGCCAGTTCACTTGTTTCATTGTACTCTGGGATAGTTATTTCTGCACCCGATTCGGAGGACTTTATATAATCCATGATCTCTTTAAAGCTTGTGTCAGCATAACCATAGTATTCTCCATCTATGTCGATCACATTGACCAAAGTCAAGTCGTCAAGGAAGAATGTGTAGTTTTCTTCGCCGTCCGCATTTAAAAAGTAAACCACCATATCCTTCATAGCCAAATAGTAGTTCTCAGTCTTACCGTTATAATTGACGGTTCCGTCAAGCTCAAACACGGTTTTCTTGAGATCGTCAAGACTCTCGTCAAAATCAACGATCTGTGCATTGCTTGAGAGATCTTCGAGGCTAATTCCCGCGTTTAGAGAGGCTACAAGGTGATCGATATTTTTCTCTGGATCGTCTTTCTTGGCGAACACACCGCAAGAAGCCAAAGTCAACATCATACTTAACACCAGCAGAAGCGACACGACAAATTTTTTCATAGTAAATACCTCCGTATAATTTGATAGTCCGAAAATATCGGGTTAACATACATTATATATCAAAAACCTGTATTTGTCAACAGTTTAAGCTGAATTTTCTGATGTTCGAATTAAAAAATCAGACCTCATCAGTCAAGTTGGTGTTGACTGATGAGATCTGAAAACACATTATTCTTCTTCAACAACTGCGATAGAAAGATCAGCGAGAGCCTTCGCGTCGGCAGGAGCGGGGCAGCCCGACATCAATTCGCTTGCATTCTGCACCTTCGGGAAGGCAAGAACATCGCGTAAGCTATCAGCTCCCGACATAACCATTGCAAGACGGTCAAGTCCCATACCGGAGCCTCCGTGCGGGGGCGCTCCGTATTTGTACGCTTCAACAAGGAAGCCAAACTTCGCTTCGATTTCCTCGGGAGTAAGTCCCAAAGCCTTGAACATCTTTTCCTGTAGCTGCCAGTCGGTAATTCTGATTGAGCCCGAAAGAAGCTCTGTTCCGTTAAGCACCATATCGTAGCACTTTGCGCGAACACTGCCGGGGTCGCTTTCAAGGAGCGGCAAGCATTCTTCAAGAGGCATTGTGAATGGGTGGTGCATAGCATCCCAGTGCTCTGTTTCCTCATTCCACTCAAAGAACGGGAACTCGGTGATCCACAAGAAGTTGAACTTGCCTTCGGGTATAAGCTCAAGCTTTTTGCCGAGAATGTTACGAAGCGCGCCAAGAGTAGGAAGAACTACCTTGTCCTTATCCGCGCAGATCAGCAATACATCTCCCTTTTCAAATCCGACTGCAGAGTAGATTGCACCAAGCTCGTCCTCGCTCATAAATTTAGCAAATGAGCAGTTAGGAGCTTCGTCAGCCCATCTCACATAGGCAAGACCCTTAGCGCCAATTCCCTTTGCGTGCTCGGTAAGCTTGTCGATCTCTTTTCTTGTAAGAGTAGCCGCCGCGTTCTTTGCAAGGATACATCTTACGCTTCCGCCATTTTCAAGAGCAGACTTGAAAACAACAAATTCACTATTTCTGACAGCGTCTGAAATATCGGTAATTTCCATACCAAATCTTGTATCGGGCTTGTCCGAGCCGTAGCGCGACATAGCCTCTGCAAAGGTTAATCTCTGCATAGGAGTTTCAATTTCAACATTCAGGACCTCTTTGAAAACTCTCTTGATAAATCCCTCGTTCATTGACATAATATCCTCCATTGTGGCGAAGGACATTTCAAGGTCTATCTGGGTAAATTCAGGCTGACGGTCAGCACGGAGGTCTTCGTCGCGGAAGCAACGCGCAAGCTGAATGTATCTGTCAAATCCCGAAAGCATAAGAAGCTGCTTGTATATCTGGGGCGACTGGGGGAGTGCGTAGAAGCTTCCCTTATGAATTCTTGACGGAACAAGATAGTCGCGAGCACCCTCGGGAGTTGCCTTGATCATCATAGGAGTTTCGATTTCATAGAAACCGTTTTCGTAGTAATATTCTCTCGCAACACGAGCAATATCGTGGCGCATTTTAATGTTTTTCTGAAGCTCTGCGCGGCGCAAGTCAACATAACGGTATTTGAGCGCTGTTTCGTCCTTAACTTTCTTTGAGTCGCTAACCTCAAAGGGAGGAGTCTGAGCGGCAGAGAGCACCTTCATAGACTCAACATAAATTTCAAGCTTACCCGTGGGAATGTTGTTGTTTACAGCACCCTCTCCGCGAGGTCTTACCGTGCCGTGTACGCACAGAACATACTCTGCGCGGCAAGCAAAGGCCTTGTCGAAAACTTCTCTTGGTGTCTTGTCGTCAAATGCGAGCTGAACGATACCCGTTCTGTCGCGAAGGTCAATGAATATAAGCGCGCCGAGGTCTCTCTGTCTTTGAACCCAACCCATAACGCAAATATTTTTGCCTATCATATCCTCTGTTACTTCTGCGCAATAACAGCTTCTTTTATCTTCTGCAGTTAAAAATTCTGCCATAATCGTAGTCCTTTCAAGTTTATGTATTATTCAAATCCCGTTTTAAAAAATCGGATTGTCGTCCTTGTCAAAAAGCGGGAGCTTTTCGAGGTAAATAAGGTCGTCACGGTTCGCCGCATCACCTTCAGCAAGTATTGCCATTCTTCCGCAAATCTCACCGCCTGCCATTTTAACAAGCTCTTCAACTGCGTGGAGAGATTCACCTGTTGAAATAACATCGTCAACGATAAGGATTTTCTTGCCCTTCATAAGAGCGGCATCAGTCTTGTCAAGATACAAATGCTGAACCTTCTCGGTTGTTATCGACTTGACAACAGCCTCGAAAACACCCGTCATATAAAGCTTTGGAGCTTTTCTTGCAAGGAAATATTTTTGATTGCCCGCAAGTCTTGCCATCTCGTGCACAAGCGGAATTCCCTTCGCCTCGGCAGAGATAAGATAATCATATTCGGGAGCCTTAGAAAGAAGCTCGGCTGACACTGCGGTCGTAAGCTCAGGATCACCGAAAATTACAAATCCTGCAATTTTCAAATTGTCATTGAGAGGACAAATCGGCAAGTCGCGCCAAAGTCCCGCAATATTCATTCTGTAATACTTTTGTTTCACAAAAAACACCGCCTTTTGTAAAAAATATTTTAGTTATCAGTTATATGCCTCGGCGCGAATTGTATATGCGCCGTCAATTGCCTCTTGTACAAGAGCTTCAAAATCAAGCTTTCTTTCCTCTACGAGCACCTTTTCAAGCTGCGGCTTTGTTCTTGGGTGCTTTGGGGTGAATACCGTACAGCAGTCCTCGTAAGGCTCGATTGAAATGTCAAACGTGCCGATTTTTCGCGCGATCTCAACGATTTCTTCCTTGTCCATGCCAATGCAGGGACGGAAAACGGGCAGGCTTGACGCGTTATCGGTAACTGCTATAGCCTCCATTGTTTGCGAAGCGACCTGACCAAGACTTTCTCCTGTGATTAAGCATTTGCTGTCGTGGTCGCCTGCAATTCTTGATGCAATAGTCATCATATATCTGCGAAGCAGAAGTGTGAAATAATCCTCCTCACAATTCTTTGAAAGCTCCTCTTGGATTTTGGTGAGAGAAACCACGTGAATATAAACGTCGCCGAGATAGGAAGCAATAGTTCTTGCAAGTCTGATTACCTTATCCCGTGCCATTTCGCTTGTGTAGGGGAATGACTCAAAGTGAACCGCCTCAACGCGAAGTCCTCTTTTTGCCATCATATATCCTGCAACAGGGGAGTCAATTCCTCCCGAGAGAAGAAGCAATCCGTGTCCTCCCGTGCCTGTAGGAATACCTCCCGCACCCTTGAACTGTCCTGCGTGGACATACGCGGCTCTCTCTCGTATTTCAACCTTGACCGTAACATCGGGATTGTGAACGTCAACACGTATTTTGCCGTTCATAGCATCAAGAATTTCGCCGCCCAGAATTTGAGAGAGCTCCATTGAGTTGAGCGGAAAGGTCTTATCACTTCTCTTTCCCTCTACCTTAAAGGTGCGCTTGCCATCAAGAAATTGAGGGATATATTCACGGGTAACCCTCTTAATATCCTCAATACTCTTTTCGCAAACAGCCGCTCTGCCAATTGCGGCAATACCAAAGGTTTTCATGGCAGACTCAAACATTCCGTCAATGTCGGCAAAATCGTCCTGAGGCTCAATATAAATAGTGCTTTGTGCTCTGCTGACCTCAAAGCTGCCGTGCTTTTTCGCTCTGCGGCGAAGCTCCTTGCAAAGTGCGTCCTCAAAGTAGCGCTTATTTGCGCCCTTGAGTACTATTTCTCCGTATTTACATAGTAAAATTTCTTTCATTAAGCTTTTAAAATCCTTTCGCATTATTCTGCTGAGGAATAGTAATTCGGGAACAAAGCCTCCCAAACCTTCATACAGGCAATCGTGTCTGCAATTGACGAGTGAGGAATACCGTCCCACTCAATATTGAGTGCCGCCATAGCGTCAACAAGCGCTCCGTGCTCAAGGCTTGGAAGATGCTCGTGAGCAAAGCGTACGAATTCATTTGCACAGCATCTCGTCTTATTGTGAAGAGCCTCTCTTTCGGCTTCGGTATCATAAATATACTTTATGTGGCTGTAATCGGTGGAAACTCCGTAAGCGATAATATTATCCGCATTATCAAAAATTCTTTTGATTTCAGGAATCAAATCGTCAAGCAGAGGAGCGTTTTCTACCATAGCGGGAGTAATTCCGTGAATTTTCTCGGTGTGCTTCCACTTCTTTTTGTGCATAGGCTTAACAAGAGTGTCCATAATGATTTCGCCTGTGGCATCTACGATTGAAACCGAGATGATTTCGTCGTGTGTGTAAACGCCTGTAAGCTCCAAATCAAAGAACAAAACCTTTTTTCTGTCCATTCCGTAAAAGGAATTTCTGTGAAGGTCGCCCTCCTCGCGGCGCTCCGCCAAGTCCTCCTCATAGCAGTCGCGGCAGAGCTTGCGGCGGTATCTTATAAATTTTCCGCATTTTACACACATAAGTGGAAGGCGCAAGGCCGTTCTCTTATCGTAGAAATACATAGTGTTTCCGTCGCCCTTAACGGTAAAGGCAACAGGCTCCTCTATAACCTCATAATGCATCTGCGCCAAGCGCTCCTTTGTGTAATAACCGCAGGAAGCGGCGTGCTTGATGCTCATTCTGGCAATTGTTGTACCGCTGTCAAGCGTCTTGCTCTCTTTGCGGCTTTTAGGGAAATACCATTGCTCAGGCGGAGCTTCTACAACTCTCGCAGGGTCAAAATAGTAAACAAGACTTCCGTCCTCGCTTTTATCAAACGCCGCAGGGTCACCGCTCGGCATTAAGTGCATTTGTGTTAACACTCCTCGTGTAAGGTAGTTTCTTTTATCAGCTTCCTCGCGGCTGACCTGAGGTATTGTCGCTCCTGACCTCAGCTTCATTGTGTTGCTCAAAATTCTCTCCATTCCGCCGCAATCGCGGCATCAACATATATACAAAGTTAAAATTTAACAAAATCAAGCGCCAAAATCAAATAAAACTGCTTTTGCAGCTCATTTTGGCATAATCAATTAATTATATCATACTTTACCGAATTTTACAAGAGAATTTTTGAAAAATTGTATTATAATTAATTAAAACTTTATTTAAAAATAAGTGTTAAAATAAAATGTTTGGGAAAGCCCTTGAAAAAAGCGAAATTCTGTGCTATAATGTAAACTGGATTATAGTGTAAAGTTAAAAGGAGAAGAAATGGTCAGAATTGTATCGGTTTTAGAAAACAGCCGTGCCGATAAATGCGGCATTTTGGCAGGCGACAATTTAATATCGTTAAACGGTCACGAAATCAAAGATGTTCTTGACTATCGCTTCTATCTCACCGAATGTCTGGTTTGCCTGAAGGTGCAAAGAGGCGGCGGCGAGCTTGAATTTTCTATAAAAAAGCAGCAATATGATGATATAGGGCTTGAATTTGAAACTCCCTTGATGGACAAGAAGCATTCTTGCGAGAATAAGTGCATTTTCTGCTTTATCGACCAGCTCCCGAAGGGTATGCGAAAAACTCTTTATTTTAAGGACGACGACTCTCGCCTGTCCTTCCTTCACGGTAACTACATCACGCTTACAAATTTAAGCGAAAGAGATATCGACCGCATAATAGAAATGCACATTTCTCCCGTAAATATATCCGTTCACACAACAAACCCCGAGCTCAGAGTGCAAATGATGCACAACAAGCGCGCGGGCGAGGTGCTTCGGTATATGAAAAAGCTTGCTGATGCAAATATTTCGCTCTGCGGGCAAATTGTGCTTTGCAAGGGGATAAATGACCGAGATGAGCTTGACCGCACAATGCGCGACCTGTCAGGGCTCTTCCCTGCTATGCAGAGCGTTTCGGTCGTGCCTGCGGGGCTTACCAAATTCCGCGAGAGGCTCTTCCCTCTCCAAAGCTTCACACAAGATGACGCAAAAGCGGTGATTGAGCAGGTGGATAGATTTGCGAGGGATTTTGCAAAGCAAAGCGGAAGCAGAATGTTCTTCTGCGCAGATGAATTTTATCTCAAAGCAGGTCTCGATTTGCCGAGCGAGAGCTATTATGAGGGTTACCCGCAGATTGAAAACGGAGTAGGAATGATAACCTCGCTTGTGACCGAATTTGACGAAGAGATACAATATCTTGACGAATATCTTGTAAATTACCGCGCGCCAAGACATATTTCGGTGGCAACGGGCGTTGCGGCTTATGACACGATCTCTTATATGGCTCGCGAGCTTATGGCGCGCGTTGACGGCTTGAAGATTGATGTTTATAAAATTATCAATAACTTTTTCGGCGAGAGCATAACCGTTTCGGGACTTCTCACGGGAAAGGATATTTCGGAACAATTATCTGGAAAAGATCTTGGAGAAGAATTATTTTTCCCGTCAAACGCCCTGCGCGCTGACGGCGACCTTTTCCTTGATGATATGTCACCTTTGGAGCTTGGAAATTCACTTGGTGTTGCCACATCTCCCTCAGGTGACGGAGGAGAAGCCTTCATTTGTGATATGCTTGGAGTCAGACACGAGGTCTGACTGAGGGTTTTACCCCACCGCGACAGAAAAACGGGGTAAGGACAAAAAGAAAGGACTGATATAAATGTCAAAACCAATAATAGCAATAGTAGGTCGTCCTAATGTCGGCAAAAGCACACTTTTCAATAAATTGATTGGCGAGAGAAGGAGCATTGTTGAGGATGTTCCCGGTGTTACCCGCGACCGAATTTACGGAGAGACCGAATGGTGCGGAAAACAGTTTATAGTAATAGATACAGGAGGAATTGAGCCCAAAACCGACGATATTATCCTCTCTCAAATGAAATTTCAGGCAGAAATCGCAATTGAGGACGCTGATGTAATCGTCTTTATGTGTGATGTCCGCACAGGACTTACCGCTGACGATAAGGATATTGCGATTATGCTCAAAAAGAGCGGCAAGCCTATCGTTCCCTGTATAAACAAATGCGACAGCATAGGCTCTCTGCCGTATGAATATTATGAGTTTTACGAGCTTGGCTTTGAGCAGGAGCCGATTGCCGTATCCTCTGTTCACGGCTCTGGTACGGGAGATTTGCTTGATGCCTGTGTTGAGGCAATCGGCGATTGGGATTATTCTGATGAGGAGGACGACTCGATTAAGGTTGCAGTAATAGGCAAGCCAAACGCGGGCAAATCCTCAATCATCAACAGAATGCTCGGACAGCAAAGACTTATAGTGTCGGATATTGCGGGAACTACAAGAGATGCGGTTGACTCGCACCTTGAAAATGATTTCGGCAAATTTACACTTATTGATACTGCGGGCATCCGCCGTCAATCCAAAATTAACGATAATATTGAAAAGTACAGCGTTCTGCGCGCGCATATGGCGGTTGAGCGAGCTGATGTTTGTCTTATTATGATTGACGCGTCGGTTGGAATTACCGAGCAGGACGAAAAGATTGCGGGAATTGCGCACGATTCGGGCAAGGCATCAATTATTGTTGTCAACAAGTGGGATTCTATTGAAAAGGATAATTCCTCTGTTAATAGCTTCACCCAGCAAATAAGAACACATCTCGCTTATATGCCCTACGCGCCGATTCTCTTTGTTTCGGCAAAGACGGGTCAGCGAATCGACAATGTTTTTGAGAGAGTGAACTATGTTTACAATCAGTCAAAGATGAGGGTATCAACAGGTATGCTCAATGAGGTTCTTGCCGAGGCGACAATGAGAACTCAGCCACCTACAGACAAGGGCAAGCGCTTGAAGATTTACTATATGACACAGGCAAGCGTAGCTCCCCCGACATTTGTCATTTTCTGTAACAACGCCGAGCTTTTCCACTTCTCCTATCAGAGATATATTGAGAATTGCCTGCGCGAGACCTTTGGTTTTTCGGGCACTCCCATTCGCCTAATCATTCGTGAGCGCGGAGATGACAAAAACTGATTTCCCTTAAAAAAGGATGTGATATAAATGTTTATAGATAATATTAAAATTTTTGTAAAGGCGGGCAACGGCGGAAATGGCGCGATTGCCTTCCACAGAGAAAAATATGTTTCGGCGGGAGGCCCCTCGGGAGGCGACGGCGGAAATGGCGGAAGTATTATTTTCCGCGTTGATTACGGCTCAAATACCCTGCTTGCATTCAGATACAAAAGAAAATTCGTGGCGGGCAACGGCGGCGACGGTTCAAGTGAAAAATTTCACGGAAAAACCGCAGATGACTTATACATTCAAGTTCCCCCCGGAACTCTGATAAAAGACCCCGAAAGCGGAAAAATCATTCACGATATGTCCGAGAATGACGGCGCAGATTTTGTCTGCTGCCGAGGGGGGCGCGGCGGCTTTGGAAACAAGCATTTTGCCACTCCTACCCGTCAGACACCTATGTTTGCAAAGAACGGTACTCGCGGTGAGGAAAGAGAGGTCCTGCTTGAGCTCAAAATGCTTGCCGACGTAGGACTTATCGGTATGCCAAGCGTTGGAAAGTCTTCAATTTTGTCGGTAATCTCCTCTGCGAAGCCTAAAATTGCAGATTATCATTTCACGACTCTATCCCCAAACTTGGGTGTAGTTTCAACGGGCGGCGAGAGCGGATTTGTGGCAGCAGATATCCCCGGTCTTATCGAGGGTGCGGCTGACGGCGCGGGACTTGGTCACGCGTTTTTACGTCACGTTGACAGATGCAGACTTCTTTTGCACGTTGTTGATATTTCCTGCTTCGAGGGCAGAAATCCCGTTGATGACATCAAGACGATAAATAACGAGCTTGAGCGTTACAGCCCCGCTCTTGCAAAAAGACCGCAGATAATTATTGCCAATAAGGTTGACTCGCTTGACAGAGAGGCGGTTGATGTTGAAGCTTTTGAAAAGTTTGTTGCCGAGAACGGATGGGAAATGATGTACATTTCGGCTTACACGGGCGAAAACCTTGACGAAATGGTATCTATGGTGGCAAGACGCCTAAAAGACCTGCCCCCGATGCTTGTTTATGAGCGTGAATACAATGAGGAAGACAAATTTGTTGACAACGCAAAGGAAACGATCATTAAAAACCAAAACGGCAAATATATTGTTGAGGGAGAATGGCTCTATAATCTTATGGGTCAGATAAACTTTGACAACTATGAATCTCTCAACTATTTCCAGAGAGTGCTCCAAAAAAGCGGAGTTTTCACCGCCCTTGAGGACAAGGGCTGCCGAAACGGCGATACGGTATCGATTTACGATTTTGAATTTGACTATGTAAAATAATTGGCAGAAAGGAACAGGCAATTATGAATATTTGGCACGATATTGACCCGCGCGAAATTACCGCCGAAAATTTTTCGGCAGTAATAGAAATCCCCAAGGGAAGCCGTTGCAAATACGAGCTTGACAAAAACAACGGTATGCTTCGCCTTGACCGTGTGCTTTATACGGCAACGCACTATCCCGCAAACTACGGCTTTATTCCAAGAACCTATGCTGATGACGGCGACCCGCTTGACGTGCTTGTCCTCTGCTCAGAGCAAATCTTTCCAATGACCTTGGTTCAGGTTTACCCGATAGGAGCTATGCGAATGATTGACGGCGGAAAGCTTGACGACAAAATTATAGCCGTTCCCTTTTCCGACCCTACATACAGAGGAATTAAGTCTGTTCATGAATTACCGTCACACATTTTTGACGAAATCATGCACTTTTTTACGGTTTACAAGCAGCTTGAAAACAAGCAGACTGCTGTAAAGAGCCTGTTTGACTACAAGGAAGCTATTGAGATTATCAATCAGGCGATAGCTGACTACGACAAGCTAATGAACAAAGATAATTAAAGCTAAAATCCACAATAATTAGAGTTCTTGTCAAAAGGACGGTTTTGGAAGAATGCGGTGTATCTCAAAAGAGGTATGCCGTATTTTTGTATTAGTCCATAAATGCAGCGATTGTCAGGAAAAATTGCGCTCTTCGTTTTGTAAGGAGATTATATAAAACTTTACAAAATATCTTTACAAAACACAGAAACTGTGATATAATCAAAGTGCCAAACAAATTTAATAGTAGAATTAGCGGTATCTTTTTCTTTGTAGGATAATTGTACCCTTTTTTGACCATAATCATTTTTAGAATTTGGTAAAAACGCAAATTCCATTTAAATGGTTATGGTAGAGATGCTCTAATTCTATTTAAATTTGTTTGGCGACAATCGGAGTTTGTGTTTTTCGGTGCGTGGCTTCGGTTGCGCACCTTTTTTATATTCGGATAAGGGGGATTATATGAGCAAAAATATTCAAAAAAAGGTAATGGATATTACAGGTGTAGAGCTTGCGCTCGGAGAGCCTGCGGTTTGTCTTGGCAACGGAGAGCAAGGATTTGAGTGTTGTTGCGACGAGTGCGACTGCTATTTGCTTTGTTTTCCCGAATTTGACTCGCAAAGTAAAGAAGAAAATATTGTTGTTTAGGCGAATATTGATAGTTCATATCGGCGATAATTCCTATAAACAAAAAGCAAAAAAGGAAGGGTTTTTTATGGGAAAGAAGCTATTATTAACTATGACGGTCATTTTGGTAACAGGCGCGGGCATTGCGGGACTTGTAGCAAATTCCAAGCAAATGAAACGCAGAAAGCTATTCAAAAAAACAGGTGCGACGCTATACACGGTGGGCACTATTCTGAGGAACATCTCCTGCCTTGATTGCGCGTAGGGGAAAAAATAACGAGTGGAATTTTCATGGAAAATTCCACTCGTTGCTCTTTAAAAAGCCAAAAGCTTATCTCAAATTAATTTATTTGTAAAATGCGTGATTATTGACTGTAAAAGCGTACTCCCTGTTGTTTGAAATCCAGTTTGAATGTGCTATCTTCGGATTGAAGAAATACAAAATTTCAGATGAGAGCGAGTAGCCTTCAAGACAGATTTTAGCCGCAATAATGCTCTCAGCCGTGGGTGCTTGATAAACAGTTCCGTTTGCAACGGGAGAGAATTGGATGCCGTATTTTCTGTCAAAAATTACACCGTAAATTGTATTCGGGAATTGTGGGGAACGCATTCGGTTGAGAATGACGTTGCCGACAGCCATCATTCCGCGAAGTCCTTCTCCCCTTGCCTCTGCCGATATAATCCTTGCAAGCCAGTAAAGGTCGTCCTTGTTGTACACCTTGTCCTCACCCAAAAGACGTGAGCTGTCACCTGAGCCGACAATGAATTTATTCTCGTTACTGTCATAAGAAATGTGGCAGTTAAGAGCCTTTACAAGCGGACGGATAGGCACATATAGCTTGCCGCCTAAATTCAAAATCTCTCCGTTGGTGTAGAAATATCTTCCGTTTGCCGATATGTACAGCTTCCCCTCGATAGCGCAAACTTCAAGATTTTTGCCGCTTATGTAAGCCGTTCTGCTTTTTTGGTCAAAGCTTTTTGTGAAAACTCCAAGCCAATCGGCAAACTCAAACATAGGTACATATGTGACGCCGCCGAGATTGAAGACCTTTCCTGCCAGAACATCTCGCCCGTTGATTTTTACATTCATATGGTAAGCGCCGCTTGGAATAGAAAAGCCGCTTCTTGCTGTTTCTGAAACCTCTGTGACAGCTTGCGCGGGGGGGGGGACACTTGCCGAAGCTGTGACCGCTGCGGCTGAAGAAAGTGCCAGAACTGCTGCAAGGGACGCTGCCGTCCTTTTCGTTAAGTTTTTGTTTTTGTTCATAAATACCTCCTTCGCAACTAATTGTTGCTAATTTTGATAACTTATTGTAACATGTGGAAGCATTTATTTCAAGGAACAAGATTTGTAAATGCAGGAAGCATCTGGCAAAAATGCTTTAAAGCGCGCTTTTTTTACCAAAATTATACTTGTTTTACTGATTTTACATATGTGAAGAATAATAAATAGCAATTTAAAGGGCAAAATAATCTTGGGAAAAGGTAATGAATACTTTTCCCGTGACAAAAACAAATCCTCATTTTTATATAAAAGATTTAATTTTTTGTATTTCCTTTTTTGTATTATCAGTTTTATTTCGCCAAAGGCGGTGTTCCTAATGAGAGTTATATTTGAACAGATAAAGCACAAGGCAACCTTGCGTTGGCGACGTTGTCGAGTTCACCCGCTTGCCTTGGCTTGAAAATAAAAGAGCGGGGCAAAATTTGCCTCGCTCTGACTTTTTTGAGAGTTTTTGTTGACAAAAGAGAAAAAGTGTGTTATACTATCAAATGTAATAAGCAAACACTTTGACCAAAAGAAGTAAGCAATGCTATGTCAACAGAAAGTAGCCGTTTGATGAGAGGCGCGGACCTATGGCTTGCCGAATACATTTGCGAGTGGCACACCGAAAGAGTGCGAGTAGGCTGTGACGGGTTGACCGTTATATCAACAATGAGGAGTGGAAGCACTCGAATTAAGGTGGTACCGCGTTTTTGACGTCCTTGCAGTAATGCGAGGGCTTTTTTGTTTGAAGGACGCGCGCCCGACTTTGAAAAAGCTTTCCCCAAAATCAGTTAAAAAAACATATATAAATCCAAAGCTTTATCATTTGCAGGGGCAAAATTTCTGTTTTGCTTTTTGCAAACGGCAAGCAATTTGGGCAACCTTTTTTGAAAGAACGGTTGCGGAAAGGAAAAAATGAAAATTTACGAAGAGCTCGTTGCCCGCGGCCTGATTGCGCAGGTAACAAACGAAGAAGAAATCAAAAATATGATCAATGAGGGCAAGGCAACATTTTACATTGGCTTTGACCCGACAGCAGACTCGCTCCACGTAGGTCACTTTATGGCGCTTTGCCTTATGAAGAGATTGCAGATGGCGGGAAACAAGCCTGTTGTGCTAATCGGCGGTGGAACAGCTATGGTCGGTGACCCCTCGGGAAGAACCGATATGCGCTCTATGATGACACGCGAAACTATCCAGCATAACTGTGACTGCTTCAAGGCTCAGATGGAGAGATTTATTGAGTTTGGCGAGGACAAGGCAATTATGGTAAACAACGCAGATTGGTTGCTCGACCTCAACTACATTGAGGTGCTCCGTGATGTCGGTGCTTGCTTCTCTGTAAACAGAATGCTGTCCGCCGAGTGCTACAAGCAAAGAATGGAAAAGGGCCTTTCCTTCCTTGAATTCAACTATATGATCATGCAGTCCTATGACTTCTACTATCTTTTCGGGAAGTACGGCTGTAATATGCAGTTCGGCGGTGACGACCAGTGGTCAAATATGCTCGGCGGTACAGAGCTTATCAGAAGAAAGCTCGGCAAGGACGCTCACGCTATGACTATAACTCTCCTTCTCAACAGCGAAGGAAAGAAGATGGGTAAGACCGCGTCGGGCGCAGTTTGGCTTGACCCCAATAAAACAAGCCCGTACGATTTCTATCAGTATTGGAGAAATGTCGGTGACGCCGATGTGTTGAAGTGCATCAGAATGCTCACATTCTTGCCTATTGAAGAAATCAATGCTATGGACACTTGGGAAGGCGCACAGCTTAATCGGGCTAAGGAAATCTTGGCTTATGAGCTTACAAAGCTTGTTCACGGTGACATTGAGGCTGAAAAGGCTCAGGCTCAGGCGAAATCTCTCTTTGGTGCAGGCGGTGAGGCTGATGCCCCCACAGTTGCACTTGCAGAAGAGGACTTCTATATCGAAGGAAAGACTGATATTCTGACAGTTCTTGCAAGGAGCGGTCTTGTAAAATCGAAATCAGAGGCTCGTCAGGCCGTACAGCAGGGCGGCGTTTCGGTTAACGGTGAGAAGATTACCGACATCAAGACCTTCTACTCAAAAGAAGACCTTGCCGCTGGACTTCTCGTCCGCAAGGGCAAAAAGTCTTATATGAAGGTCGTGCTTTAATATATGATAATGTAGGGGAGAAGGCTTTTCCTAAAAAGTCTTCTCCCCTATCTTGTTTTATTCGGCTACGCTAACTCGCCGCGAAGGAATAGCATAATTTTCTTTTCCTCGCGTGACACCTTGACCTGAGAAAGCCCCAAAAGATTTGCGACCTCTTGCTGTGTCATGTCGCGGTAATAGCGCAAAAGCACAATTTTTCTCCACTGTGGCGGCATTTTATTTATTGCCTGACCGAGTGAAATTTTATCGTTAAGATTTTCAAGCTCGTCAGCCGACTCTCTGTCGGGAATAACGCTGTCAAGTGTTCGGCTGTCCTCGCCGTAAACCGTGTCAGAAAGAGAGCTGATTGGCGACACCGCATCAATTGCAATTGCCGCCTCCTCAACGCTGACCCCTGCGTATTCAGCAAGCTCACTGATGCCTGCCTCTCTGCCCTCCTCAGTCATAATTCGATTTTTTTCGCGCATAATTGTAATGCCTGTGCGCTTGTATCCTCGGCTGACGCGGATTAAGCCGTCATCTCGCAGATGCCTGCGAATCTCCCCCACAATAAGCGGTACGGCATAGGTTGAAAAGGCAGTTCCGCGCTCGTGTTCAAAGCTCCTTATCGCTTTGAGCATTCCAATCGTTCCAATTTGGATTAAATCCTCAAATTCAGTGCCTCTGTCGCGAAACTTAAAGGCAATGCTTTTGACAAGAGCCATATTTTCAATAATCAATTTTTCGTTTGCGCCCTCGTCGCCCGATTGCGCCAAAAGAATAAGCTCTCGGTTTCTTATATACCTCTCGTCGTGTACAACTCCCGCCTCTTGACCTTCATTTATCTTCTCACTTTCCATATAAAAGAAAATCCCCCTAAATATTTCGGAAAAAATCCGATTATGTATCAGCCTTCAGGGAATTAATCCTTACTGTCCGTGCGGTCTTCAAAGATTTTATACATTACGACGCTTGTGCCTCTGCCGCGCTTTGAGGTAACGCGAACCTTATCGGTAAAGCTCTCCATAACGGTAAAGCCCATTCCGCTTCTCTCGCCTGCGGCGTCGGTAGTAAAGAGCGGCTGACGCGCCTCCTTGACATCCTCAATTCCGCAGCCCCTATCCTTAATTTCTATTTTGGCAACTCGTCCCTCGAGCAAGGAAACATTTATGTAAATCAAGCCCTCCTTCTCCTTATAGGCGTGGACTATGCAGTTAGTCACCGCCTCGCTCACCGCACACTTTATGTCGGCAATTTCAAGTGATATGGGGTCGAGCTGAGCGCAAAATGCAGACACGGCGGCACGCGCCATTCCCTCGTTTGCCGAAAGCGACGGCAATTTAAGCTGCATTTTGTTGATTACCTTGCCGTTAAATTTATTTTTGCTCATTTTTTAACTACCTCTCTTTTCCGTCCTTCTCGAATTTTGTTTTCACTTTTTGAATTTGAGCTTTTACGGGGGCTGGTTTCTATTTTTGAGAGAACCTTGTTTTTGTCATTTTCGCGTGTGACCGAGTGCACTATTTTTATAATTCTTTCCATACCCGCAAGGCTCATAATTTTTTCAGTGGCGGGACTTGGGTCGGCGACGAGAAGCCTTCCGCCAAGCTCGCGCATAACCGCATATCTCCCCATAATAAGCCCCAGCCCCGAGCTATCCATAAAATCAACGCCCGACATATCAATTACAAGCTGTGACGGACGCTTTGAGCGAAGCATCTCGTCAATTGCGCCGCGAACCGCCACTGCACTGTGGTGGTCGATCTCTCCGCGAAGCTTGATTTTCAGCTCTGTCCCGGTAAATTCACTGTCAAAGCCCGGCTTTTTATCTCTGATTGCGCACATTTTCCTTTTACATTCCTTTCTGTCCGTCTTTATAAGGACAAGCTTATTTATTTTTATATTACCACAAGACGAGCGAAAAATTTGTCAAATCGCGCTGTCGAATAATATTTTTACTAATGACAAAAACCACCCTGAACCGACAAATCGGTTCAGGGTGGTTTTTTAAGTTATCCTTTTCGTATGTTTTTCATTTATTAAGTTTAGACATAGCAGTTTGCACAAGCGAATCTATGGTCTTGCCGTCAGAAGATCTCCATGTATCCGTGTTGAAGGAGTTGTCAGTGCCGAACGCGCCGGTGCTGTAGTTGTTTGCATCAGCCGTACCCCGAGTCAAAGGAACTACTTGTATCCACTTGTCTGTTTCCGCAAGCTTTGTAAAGGTAGCAGCATATACCGTCAACGAGCTTGATTTGAAGCCCTCTGAGGTGATATATATTGTCATTTCAGCGCCGCGTACTGTTCTGTTCGAGCCGAACAGACCCTTATAAGTATAATCATCTCCCGTAGATGAATCATTGTCCAGATTCTCACGCTTTATCATCAGAGTGATAGGCTCGGACTTTCCGTCGCCGTCAAGATCCATATTCAAAAATTCATTGGTGAAGAGCTGCTGTATAAATTTCGAGTCGCTATCGTTTGCACCCGACACATTGCCGACATAAGAAACTGTGGATGCATTGCTTCCTCGATCGTTCATATAGTCTTCGAGTGTTTGATAAGAGTTTTCGGATACTACATCATTAAGAATATCGGCAAATCTTGTAACTGCGGTCTGTGCCGCAACGATACCGATAGAATCCTTGTCAACTACGAAATTGAAATGAAGCTCACTTGATAATATCCTGTTTGACGTATTATTACCGCTATATTTGAAGGTAACAGTAAGTGTCTTGTAGGTTTTTGATGGCACCTCTTCTTTTTGCGAAATGCCTGATACCTCGTAAATTATTTTTTCATTATTTGTAGATAGAGCTTCGGTTTTATTGTAATAATAGCTTACGTCAGAGCCGTTGTAGAAGGTAACCTCTGCTACGACGGTTGAAGAAGTGTTATTATTCAAGGTGATATCAAATTTAGCATTAGTATCGCCTGTTTTTGCAGCCGAGGAGCTTGCATAAGTTCCGCCTGTGACCTTGATATTCGTTATATAAAACGGGGGGTATGTAAATTTTTCGACCGACAGTCCAATCGGTGTTTCAATCGGTTCAGGCAGTGAGGCATATACCCATTCGGCAAAAACTCCCGGGAAAAAAAGGCAAATTGAGAGCAAAACACCGAGAATAGGGATAAGATATCTTCTCATGATAATCCCTCCGTTTCGGGTTTTGAAGCCTTGTCTTCTTTCCCCCCTCTGCCGTCATTAAACTTGTCGGCAGTGTCTTCGCATATAACGCCCAGCTCAATCAGTCTGGCTGTCTTTACTTCTTTGAGCTTTTTTTCTGCGATAGGAGTAGCTATCATAGCGAAAACAGCCAGCAGAATACAGAGGTATCCGGCAGGCGACTGCATAAAAGCAAAGAAGCTTCCTATCTTAGGAATACGCTCTCCTTTATATATAGCGCGCATCTGCTCATAAAGCACGGGGAATTCATCCGAGTATTTAACTGCGTCACCGCGAAGCAAAAATTGACGCTGGTCAGGGTGTTTTTCGTTAGGCTCCTCTATGCCGATTATACGGTGAATTATAAGCTCACCTTTGTATTCATAAACTACGACATCATAGAGTTTAAGCTCAAACTCCCCCGGAAGCTTGCGTGTGAAGATAAGATCAAAGGCGTCAAACTGATCGTTAAGATTGTTATTTTCAAGATAAGTGTTGTCCTTATGCTTGTCCGCCATTGAGCCGCTCAATACGATCTGCGGGGTAGGAAAGCTTCCTTTTACCGTATCGCCCGAGAGATTAACAACAAGGGACAGAATAAAGGCGATTAAAATAACCGCAAAAATAACGCCCGATACGACATTCGACAAAATTCTTACCGCGGGCTTTATTTTTTGCTCGTTATAATATTCAGTTGTGATTTTTTCGTCTTCAAGCCCGTGCTTAATCATCTTTAAAGATGATTTTACAAAATAGACTACCATAACGCAAGATATTGCAGTTAGAATAGAAAACACTGCAAAGCACAGTATAAAGACGTAAACATCAAATTCCGTCATTTTTCTTTCCCATTCGACAACATAATCCCATGCTTCCACATGGGATTATGTTTTTTATAAAAAATTTAGATTTCTTTAAGCGTCTAGCCTTCTCACTTTATCAAGAAGCAGGATTGATGTTTATCTTAAACAATGCACTCGCTTGCTTAGTCTGGAAGTCCAGGAATTCGTCATACGAACCAAGATTGAACTCTCTCATACTGATAGCAGTGGCAAGAGCGGAAGCCTCAAGCGTGTAGAAGTAATTGCCATTCGAATCCGGTTCTGTCCAAGATCCTGAATTCAACTGAATTTTGAAATCGGGAGCAAGAGTATATATCTGTTCACCATCATATTTTGTTGTTTCAAGATCAATACCCGTTATGGTTATTACAGCATTAAGTGCTTTGCTAAGAGGGGTGCTTGAAATATCGCCGGAAGGAGTGAATTTTATAACGAGTTTTCCGGTAAAGGTCAACGTGGTATCGAGTGTGCCGTCCTTAGGCTCTACAACAAGCTTAAGAGTATTGGAGTCTGCATGATATGCACCCGAAGATCCAAGAAACTCAACCTCACCCATTTCCTTAGGTGCGGAAACGCCGGTAAGAGGGGTAATTGTGGAGTTGGAATATGTCCAAGTAGCATAAACGCCACCGATTGTAACGCACATAAGAAGCGCTACCAAAATTGTTAATTTTTTCATTATTATTCCTCCTGAAAATAATAAATTCATATACCTTTATATTATTAGGTTGATTAAAGTATAGCACAAGCAAAACAAATTGTCAATAAAAACTAATAATTTTAACAATTTTTTAAAATATTCTGAAATAATCTGAAATAAATTAATACGGTTATTTGCTTACTACCTTTTGCGCAACATTCTGAGGAACTGTGTCGTATCCTGTAACACTGTACTCAAAGGAGCCTCTGCCCTGAGTCATAGCGCGCAATACGATTGGGTAATCGGCAAGCTCTGCTTTGGGAGCATACGCGTGAACCACTGTGTAGCCCTCCTTCTCGGAAGCGTCCATACCCATGACAGATGAACGGCGCTTGTTGAGGTCGCCCATAACATCACCCACCATATATTCGGGAACGGTTACGTCAAGGTCGCCAACAGGCTCAAGAAGAACGGGACCTGCCTGTTCCAAGCACTTCTTATAAGCGAGAGAAGCTGCTGTCTTGAAGGACAACTCGTCAGAGTCAACGTCGTGATATGAGCCGTCGTGAAGGTCTGCTGCAAGTCTTGTCATAGGATAGCCGTAAGCACCCTTGAGCATTGCATCCTGAAGTCCCTTTTCAACTGCGGGATAGAAGTTCTTTGGAACTGCGCCGCCGACAACAGATACGCTGAATGTAAGTCCTTCTTCCTCTGCGGGAGAGAACTTAACCCAAACGTGACCGTACTGACCTGATCCGCCGTTTTGCTTTTTATGCTTACCTTCAACGTCAACAGTCTTTGTGATTTTTTCTCTATAGGGAATAGCGGGAACCTCGTATCTGATGTTCACGCCAAAGCGGTTCTTTAAGTTAGCCGCGAGGATAGAAAGGTGCATATCTCCCATAGCGTAAATCAACTGCTGCTTTGTTTCGGCATTATTTTCATATTTGAGAGTGCGGTCCTCCTCAGTCATTCTTGCAATAGCCTGAGAAATCTTGCTCTCGTCCTTTGCTGTAAGAGGATACATAGCACGGCAGAAATAAGGAGTGGGATACTTAACTGTCTTATAGGTAAGTGTGCCGTCTGCGAGTGTATCGTTTGTATTGGTGTCGCTGAGCTTTGAAACCATACCGATGTCGCCGCAAGCAAGCTCGTCAACCTCGATCTGCTTATTACCCTTCATAATGTAAATGTGAGCAAACTTTTCATCAACACCGCTTCTTGAGTTCTTTAACACTGTATCGCGCTTGATTGTGCCCGACATAACCTTGAAGAAGGACATTTTTCCTACAAACGGGTCTGCAACTGTCTTGAATACGAATACAGAAGGCTTGCCTTCAATATCAATTGCAAGCTTGTCGCCGCTCTCAAGATCTTCTGACTTTTTAGCTGTGTGTCTTGGGAAGGAAGCCGCGATAGAATCCATCATAGCGATAACGCCCCAAAGTCTTATAGCCGCGCCACAGTAAACGGGAGTGATAGAGCCGTCAATAATACCCTCGTGAAGAGCGTTTACCGATTCTTCCTTTGTAAAGGGCTCGCCCGCGAAGAATTTTTCCATCATTTCGTCAGATGTGCCCGCGAGAGCTTCGTTGAGAACATCCTTATATTTTTCAGCCTCTGCTTCAAGAGCAGGAGTCATATCTGTGGGAATTCTCTTACCCGAATCGTCGTAAATATATGCCTGCATATCAAGCAAGTCGATCATAGTAAGGTCTTTACCGTTTTTGCCAACGGGGATAAATACGGGGCAGAGAGATTTACCGAATTTGTCATGAAGCTGATTAAAGGTTGCGCCGAAGTGAGCGTCATAGTTATCGCACTTGTTGATGAAGAACGCTCTTGGAATACCTGCATCTACTGCCTTATCCCAAGCAAGCTCTGTACCAACTTCCATTCCCGCCTTACCGTCAACGCAAATAACGCAAGAATCGGCAACGCGCGCACCCTGAGCAACCTCGCCTTCAAAGTCAAGGTAACCGGGTGTATCTATAATATTGATCTTAACATCCTTCCAGAATACATGAGCAAGGGATGATGAAAGTGAGAATTTTCTTAATTGTTCCTCTGCGTCATAGTCGCAAACTGTGTTTCCGTCGGGAACATTTCCAAGACGGTCTGTTCCGCCACTTACGAAAAGCATAGCCTCTGCAAGTGAGGTCTTACCGCTTCCGCCGTGTCCTGCAAGAGCAATATTTCTGATTTGTTTTGTGTTGTACTGAGCCATTGTTCTGTTCCATAACCCGCAATATTTCACGAGTCCCTTTCATAAAATTTATCTATTGAATTTTCTTCCGTTAAAAGCTTATATTCAACGACCGAAAACAATGAGCATATACATATTATACAACATTTTCCATAAAAATTCAATAATTTCGGTTAATTTTTTTCTATCCGATTTGTAGAAGTTGCACCCTTAAATTTGTACATTTATCACAATTTAGGGCATTTTGCCCTATAAAATCAACTCTTAAGCAGAAAAAACAGACTTTGAGAAAAAAATAAAAGGCAAAAATCAATCAAATCCGATGAATTTTGCCTGCTTATTTAATTATATCTCAAATGCTATCATATTCCAAACAGCCTTCTTGCGTTTTTTTCTGTGATTTCTGCGATTTCATCATAAGAAATACCGAAAATATCCGCTGCCATCTGAGCCGTATTTGACATAAGCATTGAATTATTCAGCTTGCCTCTGTGCGGAACGGGAGCAAGATACGGTGAGTCTGTTTCAATCAGAAGTCTGTCAAGCGGAACAGCTCTGCACGCCTCTCTTACTCTTTGGGCGGTTTTATATGTCAATGTGCCCGAAAACGAAACATACCAGCCGCGCTTGACGATTTCGCGCACCATCTCCGCGCTCATACTGCAGCTGTGTAAAACTCCCGTGACCTTTGGGTATCTGCACATCATATCAAAGGTGTCGCCGTGCGCCTCTCTGTTGTGAATGATCACGGGCAGCCCTACCTCCTCGGCAAGCTCCATTTGCTTTGAAAAATACTCAAATTGCAGGGGCTTATTGACAGGCTGCCAATAATAATCAAATCCAATCTCGCCTATCGCAACTATTTTATTTTTCTTTTGCAGCTCCACTGTTCTGACAAGAGCGCGAAGCTTCTCTATCTCCTCGTCAGCCGACAGCTTGCACGCGTTCTGCGCGTCACTTGGGTGGATACCGACTGCCGCGTACATAAAATCGTATTTCAAGGCTTGGTTTACCGCGATGTATGAGTTATCGGGGTCAGCGCCCACATTAATTACTCCGCTGACAATTCTCCCAAATTCCTCGTTTGACAAAATACTGTCAACTCCGCCCTCAAGCTCATCAAATCTTTTGTCAAAATAATGCGCGTGAGTATCAAAAATCTTATTCATCTAAGCTAAATCTCCAAACTTTACCTATAATCAAAGCGCTCGCCCGTCTTGACGGGAGCATCCTTGCCGCCCGACATTTCAATTATCTTGTCTGTAAGTGATTTGACAAAAACCTCTTTAATTGCAAATTTGACGATTACCTTGTCCGAAAAATCGGTGTCGTCGATTATTGCGTTAAAGGTGGGCAGGATTACCGCATATTTCTGATAATCCGAATAAGAGCAGGAAAGAGAAAGCTCGGTATATTTTTCATAAGTGACTATTTTTGCCGCGTCAAGCGCAATTTTAGCTCCGTGAGAGTATGCGCGGACAAGTCCGCCCGCACCCAATAAAATTCCGCCGAAATATCTTGTCACGACAACGACCGCGTCGCAAACTCCGCTCTTGCGAACCGTGTCAAGCATAGGCACGCCCGCCGTTCCCTGCGGCTCTCCGTCGTCGGAGTATCGGGCAATGGCATCTCCTCGCATCATATAGGCAAACACGTTGTGGGTGGCGTCCTGATATTCCTTTTTCAGGCGTTTAACGAAGGCTTGCGCCTCCTCCTCGCTATCGGTACGGATCGCGTGACCGATAAAGACCGACCGCTTCTCTTCAAATTCCGCGTGCGCCTCCTGACGGACCGTTGTAAAAAATTCCGTTTTCTCGCTCATCCGATCCCCTCCTTTTCTCATTTCCCCTATTATATCCAAAAACGCGTC
>JAZNER010000005.1:0-4058 GCA_045588675.1 Eubacteriales bacterium
TGCTGGGCGAGTGCCTCGTCCTCGTTTACTTTGGCGAAAAACGCCTTGACCTGTTCCACTGACATTTTATCAGCCTCCTATAAAAAATTTTTCCTTCCACTTATATAGACGTTCAGAATCCCAATCCATTAGAGCTTTCCAAAAAAAAATTTTCTAAAATCCAAATTCCATATATGTGGAATTTCAATTTTGCCCTTCCAAAACGCCTTTAAACCTGCTAAAATCACTTCAAAGGAGGTTTCAACATGATTTATTTTGAAAAAAGAGCTTTCGACATGCTTAGCGAGGCTAAAAGCAACACGGTCTTTAAAATTTTCTTGTATATCGCGCTCAATCAGCCCGAAGATGGCGTTCACGGCTTCATAATCGACAAAAAGCAACTCCAATTCGATTTGAACTTAAAAAAATCCGTTTTCTTCCGTGATTTGCATTGGTTGAAGAAGAATTTACTAATTCAGGAGCTAAAATTTATCAACCACTCCGATTTTATGGTCAATCCGTATATCGTGATGAATAATGGCGACCGAGACGCCCGAATTAAAGAATGGGCACGCCGTCAACGCATGGATATTGAACGTGAACAGCGTTTGCGCAAGGAAAGAAGACTAAAACAGTTCCGCGACGCTAAAAAATCCAATGCATAACCATATTTCTTTGACGGTAGAAAATTTTTTTGCTAAAATATGTAACGAAATTGGATTCACGACGTATAAAGGGCAGAAAACAATTTGGAGGTTGATAAAAATGGCAACACGTGAGGAAAACATCAAAAAAATCAATGAGGAACTGGAAAAACTCGACGATGAGCAACTCGAACAGGTCGCAGGCGGCGGTTGGATTGATTGTAAAATTCCGAACACCGACAACGATTCAAACCCGCTTGATGTTAAGGACTCTATTGGCGTAAATTTATTAAGGACGCTATTGGAGTAAATGTATTAAGGACGCTATTAATTGGCTTTAAATAACCAAAAAAATGCGGCTCACGGTCGCAATCGTTAAAAAAAACCCCTTCGGCTATTGTCGGAGGGATTTTTCTTTGTCTGATTAAATTTTTATTCGGCAAGCATAGCGCGAAGTCGTTTCATAGCTTGATAATGGATAAAACCGACGTTGCTCGCGCTTAGACCGAGAATTTCGGCTATCTCGACGTTCGACAGCTCTGACCAATACTTTAACTCGATGATTCGACGTTGCCGCTCGTCCAATTTGCTCATTGCACGCAATAATTCTTCAGTCTGCTCGGAAGCCAACAGTTTTTCTTCGGGCTGGTCGCATTTCGGAGCTTTGTGCTCTAAAAATTCGTCCCAACTGTCCTCGCGATTGAATTTTTGACTGCGAAAATAATCTGCAAGCGAATTCGACGCGATTTTGAACAGCCACGTAGAAAACGCAAATTTTTTATCGTGTCTGTCCAAATTCAGCGCAACTTTAATAAAAATTTCGCTGACAACGTCGTCCGCCGATGAAAAATCTTTCAACCGCGCAAAAATCATGGCGTAAACTGGCGGAAAAAATGTTTCATACAGCTCGGTAAAAGCTTCGTCGTCATTTATTGCGATTTCTGCCAACCGATTATAATAATTTTTATCCATAAAGCACCTCAAGCAATCTGCCGTCTAACCAAATCGGCGAAAATCCCGTTCATTGCAACGAGTTCATCAAAAGTACCATTCTCAACGATTTTTCCTTTGTCCAAGACGATTATTCGGTCGCAATCCTCAATCGTGCTCAATCTGTGCGCGACAACTATTCTTGTGACGTTTCGTTTATTCAAACTTTCAGTGACAATGGCTTGAGTGCGGTTATCAAGGGCGGAAGTCGCCTCGTCGAAGATTAAAATTGCAGGTTTAGCCGCCAAAGCCCGCGCAATCAAAATTCTTTGCCTTTGACCGCCCGAAATGTTCGTTGAGCCTTCGGAAATGACGGTTTGCATGCCCATTGGCATTTTTTTTATATCTTCGTCGAGACCGGCGGCTTTAGCGGCTTCCCAAGCGTCATCTTGCGTCAAAGCGGTCGTTCCGACGATATTTGCAAAAATATCGCCGCTCATAAGCTGTCCGTTTTGCAAAACTACGCCCATTTGACTGCGAACAGACGAAACGTTGAGTTCGGATAAGTCTTGTCCGTCATAATAAATCGCTCCGCTCTTAGGTTTTTCAAAACCGAGCATTAAACGCAACAAAGTAGACTTTCCACAGCCAGATTTGCCGACAATGGCGACATTTTCGCCCGCCGCAATTCTAAAACTCATATCATCGACAACATTGGGCGAATCATCGGTGTAGGAGAAAGTTAAATGGGAAATTTCAATCGCGCCGCTCAAAGCGTCGGCATCGGGTTTATCGTCGGCGACTTCGGGCATTTCCTCCAAAATCGGTTGCAAATTCTTTATGTGGGGTTGAACCGTGAAAAATTGTCCGACAAGACCGGTCAGAGTGTTCAAAGTCATATTAACGCCGGTGAATGCCGCTTGAAACGCGATAAATTTTGAATAATCAATGCCGGGAATTAAAAGTTCGCCTTTAACTTCGCTTAAAACGTAAAATGCGACGTAGTAGAGCAATAAAGTCAATGTCAGTGGCTGAATTGCCGATAAAATCGTGTTGTAATTGTTTTGCAGGCGTAATTGCAAATTCCATTTCCATTCCTCGCCGAAAACTTTGCTCCAGAGAAAATACGCTTGTTCTTCCGAGCCGCTTATCCTAAATTTCGGCAAGCCCATAAAAATTTGCTGAACGAGACCCGAAGTCAAGTTTTTAGCGGCGATCATCTTGCCTTGATACAATCCGACCTTGCGATAGATGAAAATTGTTGCTCCGAAGTATAAAAACCACAGCGCGAACGCCGCCGCCGTGAGTTGTAAGCTGTAATAGCACATCAAAAGCAAACTCCAGAACGAAAATATCGCGTTGAATATCGCAGAGATCATTTCGCCGCTTATGACCTGTTTTATCATTTCAAAACCCAAAATTCTTTGCGCGAGTTCGCCGGATTGAAATTTTCGGAAAAAACTTGTTGGCAAAGCTAAAATTCTGCCCCAAAGCGCGGATTCTGTCTGCATATCGATATGCGAAGTGATTCTCAGCACTGCGATTGAGCGCACGATTGAAATTGCCGCCATAGTAAACGCCGTGACGATTGAAACTTGCGTAACGATGACGAGACCGCGCCTGTCGAGTATCGGAACTATGTCGGCGAAGATACTTTCGGTGATAATCGGCGTGAGGAGCGGAATTAAGCCCGCGACAAAGCTTGCCGCTAAAACTTGGCGATAATCGACTTTCCAACTGCGTTTCAGCATGAATTTCATCAGGTCGAGGAACTTTAACGGGCGAAGTGGCAAGCCAGCATAACATTGAAAGGCACTCGGCTCAATTTGCGCGGCAATTTGTTCGTCAATTAAAACTCCGTCGGGATTTTTTGTGGTAATCAGCTTGTAAACGGCGGGATTTTGCGGAATAAAAGCGGCGAGCTCTTTTTTTTCGCCGAAGTAGCCGATAAAAACGCCGCTATCCTTCTGAAACCAATCGCCCTCCAGAGTTGCAAGGCGCATTTGCATATTTCCCTTTTGCACGAGCCGCCGAATCAAGCCCACTTGGTCGAGTTTTTTGACGACTTCGCCTGATACTTTCAAATTATTGGCGGGCATATCGAGAAATTTAGCGACACGCTTAACGAGGAAGGCAATTTCTTCCAATTTACCCTCGCCGCCAGCATCTTCGCCATAAATTGATTCTTCGCCGCTCAAATTATCAATCGCGGCGTTGATAAGATTTTTTTTATGACGATTGCGCGTTTCAGTGCGCAGAGCGAGCCGTTTATCTTCGGCTTCAAAGCGCATTCCGAGCAACATTGCAAAAATCTGCTCGTTTTCGGTGAAGTCGTCGATTAAAGCCTCCAAATCGCCTTCCGAACCGCGCAAGACTTGCCCATTTACCCAGGGAATTAACACTTCGTCGCCTTTATCAGCCAAAAGCCTCAACCACGACAACTTTATCAAGTTTTGGAACCACTCCCGCATTAATTTTGATTGTTCGAGCGGCTCAAGTTCATTG
>JAZNER010000006.1:0-16365 GCA_045588675.1 Eubacteriales bacterium
GGCAACAATTAAAGATTCGGGCGAAAGAACACAGTTCTATGATGCAGATGCAAATCCTACAGCGGTAAGAGATATGCACACAGGAAAGGGCAGATTCGACCTGCTTCCAATGTGTGTGTTGATGCGACTTGCACGGCACTACGAAGCCGGAGCAATCAAGTACCAGCCGAGAAATTGGGAAAAGGGAATACCGTGTTCAAGTTTTGCGGACAGCGCGCTCAGGCACATCTGCAAGTATATGGATGGGTGGACGGATGAGGATCATTTAATTGCCGCCATTTGGAATTTGTGCGGCCTTGCATGGAACGAGGAAAAAAGGCCGGACTTGATGGATATTCCTTCCCGGATTGGTAAAAAAGATGAATAATCCGTATTCTGTTATTAGAGAGTTTTCCCCGTGCAAAGATTGCGGCGAAAGGCGAAAAAATTGTCATGGAGTGTGTGAAAAATACGATAATTGGAAGAAAAAGGTTGAAATCATAAACGAGGAAAGAAAGAAACACTCAAAAATGTATCAACTCAAGGTAGACGGTTGCTGGTAATTGACAAATAATTCGATAATTGATAAAATAGTGCATATGGATGGGAAACTGTCTGTATGCACTATTTTTGTTTGGAGGCACGGAAATGGAACTAAAAATTGAGTATTTGCCGATTAAGGCATTGAAGCCTTATGAGAAGAACACACGAAAGCATCAGAAGAAAGATGTGGACAATATCGCACGGAGCATTGAAAAGTATGGTATGTGCGATGCTATTGGCATTTGGGGTGAGCAGAATATCATCGTTGAAGGTCACGGCAGAATGTTGGCTTGCAAGCAGTTGGGTATGACCGAGGTGCCTTGTGTCCGGCTTGACCACCTGACCGATGAACAGCGTAGAGAATATGCTATTGCTCATAATGCTACGGCTGAACTGTCGATGTGGGACGAAAACTTCCTTGTGCAGGAACTTGCCGATTTGAATATGTCTGATTTTGATTTCAATTTTGGCATTACCATCGAGGACGAAGACGAGGCGGAGGAGGACAACTTTGATGTGGATTCTGCCACTCCTGCCGAGCCGAACGCCAAACTCGGAGAGATATATCAGCTTGGACGGCATCGTTTGATGTGTGGCGATAGCACAAGCATTGCCGATGTTGAAAAACTGTGCGGTGGTGCTGTGATTGATATGCTTTTGACAGACCCTCCCTACAATGTGAACTATGAAGGCTCTGCCGGTAAAATCAAAAACGACAATATGGAGGATTCCGCTTTCCGTGAATTCCTGCGGTCTGCGTTTTTCTGTGCGAAGTCCGTTTTGAAGCGGGGGGGCATTCCATATTTGGCACGCTGATAGCGAAGGTTATAATTTCCGTGGTGCGTGCATTGATGTTGGATTGAAAATTCGGCAGTGTTTGATTTGGGTGAAGAACTCCCTTGTTTTGGGACGGCAGGATTTCCAATGGAAACACGAGCCGTGTCTGTATGGCGAGAACCCTCTTGAGTATCCGCTGACCGAAGAATACGAGGACGAAGATTGTCAGCCTTGCCTTTATGGGTGGAAGGATGGCACTCACTATTGGTTTAAGAACCGAAAGCAGACCACCATCCTTGAATTTGACAAGCCGAAGCGGAGCAAGGAGCATCCTACGATGAAGCCCGTGAAGCTGTTTGACTATGAAATGAAGTGCAACACGCAGAAGGGCGAAAATGTGCTTGATTTGTTTGGTGGTAGCGGTACGACCATTATTGCCGCAGAGCAGAACGGCAGAAACGCTTTCGTGATGGAGTTTGACCCGAAGTTTGTTGATGTTATCATCGCAAGATGGGAGGCTCTTACTGGAGATAAGGCGGTACTGTTGAATGACTGATATGCAGTTGAAGGCAAGACGAACGCTGAAGCAATGCCACAGTTATTTGACGCACCAAGAAATAAAAACACTTAACGGCTTGATAAAAGCAGGAGACATTGTGGGTGCTATGAACGGATTGCACACCATTATGGCTCGCAGAAAATGGAATTTGAAGCGAAGTGAGATGAATGGCGAATGAGCAGAATTTAAGAGTGCCAACATCGAGTGAAGCACGAGAAAACGGCAAGAAGGGCGGCATTGCATCGGGAGAAGCACGAAGGGCGAAAAAATCCCTCCGTGAAGCAATGCAGATTTTGATGGATGCTGACTTGACTGGCAAAGATGGCAAGACAATGACAGGCACGGAGGCAATGGCGGCAAAGGCTTTTCAAGCTGCGCTCAAAGGCGATTGGAAAGCGTGGGAGTTAGTGCGTGACACCGCAGGACAGAAACCTGTGGAGCGTGTTATGGTTGCCGATGTCGAGCCGTCCGTAATTGCCGAGGTGGAGGCGATGGTCAATGGATCGGAAACAGGCGGTTGATTTCCTGCTTGCATACCCATACCGTTTTGGGCATTCTGTGGGATTTACACGGCTCACAGAACTGCATAACGGCTGGATTAAGGAAATGATAAAGGGCAAGGAAGATAAGACCTTACAGGCTCACAGAGGTTCTTACAAGACCACTTGCGTTTCCATTGCCCTGTCGCTGATTGTGGTATTGTTGCCAAACTGCAAAACACTCTTTATGCGAAAGACCGACAATGACATTAAGGAAGTCATTTCACAGGTCAAGAAGATTTTGCAGAGCCAGCAGATGCGGTATTTTGTGCAGTGCATTTATGGCTGTGATTTGAAGCTGACAACTGCAACGGCAAACGAAATCAGCACAAACCTATCCACCGACATTCGAGGAACAGCACAGCTTGTCGGATTGGGTATGGGTGGATCACTGACAGGTAAACACTTCGACCGCATTTTCACCGACGATATTGTCAATGTGCAAGACCGCATTTCAAAGGCGGAGCGTGATCGTACAAAGCTGATATATCAAGAGTTGCGGAACATTATCAACCGAGGTGGACGGATATTTAACACAGGCACACCCTGGCATAGGGACGATGCTTTTTCGCTTATGCCAAACCCGGAAGTTTTTGACTGCTATTCCACCGGCTTGATGTCCGATGCAGAAATAGCGGAAATCCGTGAAAAAATGACCGCTTCGCTTTTTGCGGCAAACTATGAGATGCGGCACATTGCGGCGGAGGATGTTATCTTTGACAATCCGCAAACAGGAGCAGACCCGTCATTGGTCGAACAGGGTGAATGCCATATTGATGCGGCTTATGGTGGCGAGGACTACACGGCGTTTACCATCTGCCGAAAGAAAGACGGCAAATATTATGTCTATGGTCGATGCTGGAGAAAGCATATTGACGATGTACAGGATGAAATAATCAAACTGCGGCAATCGTTCAATGCTGGTCGTATTCATTGCGAGAACAACGGCGACAAGGGGTATCTTGGCAAGGCTCTGCGGCAAAAAGGAGAGCGTGTGAATATTTACCACGAATCCACGAATAAATATCTCAAAATTACGAGCTATTTGAAATCAGAGTGGAAAAACGTGGTTTTTGTTGCGGGTACGGATGATGAATATATCAACCAAATTTGCGACTACAACGAGAACGCCGAGCACGATGACTGCCCCGATTCTCTCGCGAGTTTGATTCGTCAGTTTTGGAGCAAAAAAGAAAGCGTTAGCACCTATACACCGATATTTATGTGAGGGAGTGATATAAATTAAGACTTTTCAAGACCTTTTGCTTGTAGGGGATGATGAGCAGAAGAGGATGGATTTTGTACTCGATGCAATTCGGGAACATCAAGCAAGCGCGGAGTATAAGATCGCGGCTGATGCCGAGCTGTACGATGCTCACCAAAATCCCACAATTATGCGGTATCAAAAGTTTGTTTACAACCAATTCGGGCAGAAAGTGCCTGACATTTGGGCGGCGAACAATAAAATCGCGTCGAATTGGTATAATTACTTTACCACGCAAGCGGTGCAATATCTGCTCGGTAACGGCGTGACTTTTGAAAAAGAAGATACCAAGAAAAAGCTCGGCAAGAAGTTTGACAGAGCGGTACAAGAGGCGGCGGGCAAAGCAAAAAATGGCGGCGTTTCGTTCGGCTTTTGGAATCTTGACCACGTTGAGGTTTTTGCGCTGACCGAGTTCGTCCCGCTTCGGGATGAAGAAGACGGAAGCCACAAGGCGGGTATAAGACATTGGCAGATCGAAGACGATAAGCCTCTCCGTGCTACCCTCTATGAGCTTGACGGATACACCGATTACATCAAGCGCAAAGGCGAGGATATGCAGATTCTGCACCCAAAGAGAAGCTACAAGTACAAAGTAGCGGTTTCCGAGGCTGACGGTGAGACGATTCTTGATGGCGAGAATTACGGCTCTTTCCCGATTGTGCCGTTTTGGAACATCAACAGACAATCCGAGCTTGTAGGAAATCAAGGCACGCTCGATGCCTATGACCTTATGATTAGCGGACTCGTGAACAATGTCAGCGACGGAGAGTTTATTTATTGGATTCTCAAAAACTGCGGTGGAATGACCGAGCTCGACGATGCTAAATTCATCGAGCAAATGAAGCTGACCCACGTTGCACACGCTGACGGCGACGATGGCGCGGAGGTTGATGCGCACACGGTCAATGTGCCGTTTGAAGCGACCGCCGAGGCTCTTGACAGACTTGAGAAGCAACTTTACAAGGATTTTATGGCTCTCAAAGTTGATGATATTTCAGCGGGCGCGACTAACGATCAAATTCAAGCGGCGTATGAGCCTATCAATCAAAAGACCGATGACTTTGAGTATTGCGTGACGGATTTCATTGAGCGCATTCTTGAACTTGCGGGAATTGAAGATACACCGACATACACCCGCTCACAGCTTTCCAACCGCGCAGAGGTCGCTGAAATGCTCTTCCAAGCGGCTGAACACCTTGATGACGAATATATCGTCACAAAGCTGTTGACACTTCTTGGAGATGCTGACAAGGTTGAGGAAGTGCTCAAGCGCAAGGATGCGGAAGCGGCTGACAGATACAAGACCGTTGGGAACGAAGATAATCAAGATGAACAGGAGGGCACCGATAATGATGCAAGGTGATCAATATTTTATCCCGTTATCGTTAAAGACCGCTGACGGTGCATATCTTACCGCCGAAGATATGAAGGATCTTGAGTTTTCGATCGGAGAAGTCACAAAAACGCTTTCAAAGGGTGAAGTGATATCCGACGGCAACACTTTTTTTGTTAAGCTGAATCAAGAAGATACCTTTCAACTCAAGGGCAAGGTGAGGATGCAGGCGAGAATCTTGTTCGATGACAACACCGTTGTAGGTGTTAATTTGGGCGAGGAAATGGTTGATGTAGCACTTTCAAAGGCGGTGCTTAAATGATTGAGAAAACTATTCAAACTGTCGCAAAAGTCGAACAGACGGTAGACGAAAAGCCCGAAGTATACGGAGAAATATACCCTCTTCCGAGTGTTAGAGGCAATTTATTGCCCAATACCATTGCAAGTTCGGGAGATGATTATCTCGAGATAAAAGGCGAGGTAATTAATGCACGGCTCGGTCACGATGGCACAAAGTTCGAGAGCGTAGGTGATCACATCCGTTCTCTCGGCGTCGGTCTCATTGACCTTGAAGAGCATTTAAAAGATGTTATCGGTGATTCCGTTGCGGATGGTCTGCTTTACGAAAACAATATGCTCTATCTCACGTCGAAGGGCGCTATTGTATCCGAGGGCGTTGAGATCATCAGCGGCACGGCGGGCGGTGGAGGCACCAACACGTTCACCGTAACTCTCACTAACCTTCTTGACGAACGTGTTATCACCGTTCCCGAGGGTGAGTCGGTTGTGCTGAGGTTCAATTACTCGTCTGTTGATGATGAAGGCATTGATGACGGCGCGGGTATCGGTCAAGTACTTGTCGGCGGTATTGTTCGCCGCACGTTTTCAGCCGTTCAAGGCGAGAATGAAATTGATGTGACCGATTATCTCGCGGCAGGAACAAACAACGTATCCATCCGAGTTACCAACTCGGAGAACACGGGTAAGCTTCTTCCCTATACCATAACACTTGCCGCGATTTATCTCACGTCTTCCTTTGATGCTATGGCAATACAGACGGGAGCTTTCACATTTCCTTACACGCCTACGGGTCTTGCAGAAAAGACTATGCACTTTGAGGTGGACGGTGTTGAGATCGGCACAGATACGGTCGAAACTTCGGGAAGACAGGTGACCTACAGAATACCCGCGCAGAGCCACGGCTCACACATTCTCCGCGCGTGGTTCACTTGCACAATAAACGGTGCGACGGTAACCTCTAACATTCTGTATTACAGTTTTATCAGCGTTGAGGAAGGCAACACCAAGCCGATCATAGCGATCACTACACCGCCTCTTTCGGGCGTTGAGCAGTATTCTAACATCGTCACGAAGTATAGGGTATATAATCCCACATCTTTGACCTCGGCAATCACGCTTGAGGTTGACGGCGAGGAGGTTGCAAGTCTTACGGTAGACCGTACCGAGCAGACTTGGACTTTCCGTCCCGAGGATGTCGGAGAGGTAACACAGACTATTCGTTGCGGTGATGTGTATGTTTCTTGGACGCAGAGCGTTTCCGAGAGCAGTATCAAGGTTGAAGCGGAGACAGACTCCCTCGCATTGTTCCTCTCAAGCTACGGACGAAGCAACAATGAAGAGAATCCCGGCGTTTGGGAGAGCGAGGGCATCAAGGTCGAATTTAGCGGATTTAATTTTGTCTCTGACGGATGGGTGCAAGACGAGGAAGATATAACCGTTATGCGAGTCACGGGTGACGCTCGATTGACTATCCCCTATAAGATGTTCGCATATGACTTCCGTACCACGGGTAAAACGCTCGAATTTGAGCTTGCTACCCGAGAGGTGCTTAACTATGATGCCGAGGTGCTTTCGTGCTATAGCGGAGGCAGAGGCTTCAAGATAACTGCTCAACAGCTTTCTATGGCTTCCGAGCAGAGTGCGCTTGGTACTCGATACAAGGAAGACGAGCATATCCGCATCTCTATCGTCGCCGAGAAAAAATCTGAAAACAGACTTCTGCTTTGTTACATAAACGGCATCATGTCAGGTGCGGTACAGTACCCCGAGGACGATGACTTCTCGCAGGCTGAGCCCGTGGGCATTACTATCGGCTCTAACGATTGTACCACCGACATTTACAATATCCGTGTGTATGACAACAACTTGACTCGTTATCAAATACTTGATAATTGGATTGCTGACACACAAATCACTAATGAAAAGCTTGCGCGATACTCTCGAAATGATGTTTATGATATTCGCGGTCAAGTGGTTATCTCCAAATTGCCGACAGACCTTCCCTATATGGTCATTCGTGCTACGGAGCTTCCGAAGTTTAAGGGAGATAAGAAGACTTGTTCGGGAAATTTTACAGACCAGACGAACTCCGAACGAAGCTACAGCTTTACGGGCTCGGAGATAGATGTGCAGGGTACGTCCTCGCAGGGTTACTACCGCAAGAATTACAAGCTGAAATACAAGGGCGGTTTCATTCTCTTTGACGGCTCTACCGCAGAAACCTATCAAATGAATGATGATGCTGTCCCAACAAACGTCTTTACGATGAAGGCTGACGTTGCATCCTCCGAGGGCGCTTTCAACGTAGTGCTTTCAATGCTCTACAATGACCTTTGCCCTTACAAGACTCCCGCGCAGGAAGCGGACAGCCGCGTAAGACAGTGTATCGAGGGATTCCCTTGTGTTATCTTTTGGGATAATGGAAGTGAGATAAAATTCCTCGGAAAATACAATTTCAACAATGATAAGGGAACGCCCGAGGTATTCGGCTTCAAGAGCGGTGACGAGTCTTGGGAGACTTTGCAGAACGGTACTGACCGCGTAGGTTGGCACAGTGCAGATTTTTCGGGTACGGCTTGGAAAGCAGACTTTGAGGCACGTTATCCCGAAGATAATGTCAATGTAACTCGCCTTAAAGCTCTTGCCGAATGGTTGGTATCTACCGACACAGACCAAGCTACCGATGCGGTGCTTCCCGAGGCTGTGACCTACGACGGCGTAGAGTATACCACCGATTCCGTGGAATACCGCCTTGCGAAATTCAGCGCGGAGCTTTCCGATCATTTCGTTGAAGAAGCAATTATTTTCTATTATCTCTATACGGAGATCTTCCTCTCCATCGACCAAAGAGAGAAAAACTCGTTCCCGACTTACCTTGCGGACGTTGGCAAGTGGATTGTGTTGTTCTATGATGCGGACTCTTCTTGCGGTACGGATAACAAGGGCAATCTCGCGTTTGACTACTACCTTGAAGATATCGACTACACCGAGGGCGGCGATCCTATCTATAACGGACAGAACTCCGTTCTTTGGAAGAATCTCCGTGCGACGAGGTTTGACGAGATCGCGGCTATGTATAAAGAAATGCGTACAAACGGCTCGATCAGCTACGAGAAGGTTATCGAGAAATTCGAGAACCATCAGAACAAGTGGTGCGAGGCTATCTTCAACGAGGATATGCACACCAAGTACATTGAGCCACTTCTCGAGGAAGGCAAAGGCGACTATCTTCCTATGCTTCAAGGTAAGAAGGAGCAATGGATGAAGTGGTGGTTATATAACCGCTTCCGCTACCTCGACTCCAAGTATGAGACCGGTACGTCTATGACGAACCGAATTCGTATTCGTGCGAAGGGCAAGGCGAACATATCCCTCACGTCGTATGTTAATATGTACGGTCGGATATACTACAACGCCGAAATGGTAGCACACCGATTGAACCGAGGCGAAGAACAGGAATTCGTATGGACGGCTTCGGGCGGTGAGGACGCATCTATCTATATTAACGATGCGGATATGCTTACTTCTCTCGGCGACCTCTCATCGCTTAGGGTTGAGGATATAGACGCATCGCTTGCAACGCATATCACCGAGCTTAAACTCGGTGACGAGGCTTCCGATTATGAGAATACTGCGTTGAACGAACTTACCCTCGGTAACAATATTCTACTCCGTAAATTGGATGTAAGAAATTGCCCGAATCTCACGCAATCGGTAGATATATCGGGATGCACGAATATCGAGGAAGTTTACTTCGATGGTTCGAGCATTACGGGTCTCAAGCTCCCGAACGGCGGTATCTTGAAGACCCTTCATCTGCCCGGTACGATAAAGAACCTCACTCTGCTCAATCAGGCTTCTCTTGCTGAATTTGTCATTCCGAGCTATTCACAGATTGAAACCCTTCGTCTTGAAAACAACAGCAGCGTTATCGATCCCTTTGCAATCCTTGAACAGATCGCAGATAACAGCCGTGTACGAATCATCGGCTTCGACCGCACGATGACGGAAGCCGAGTTCAAAGCGTTCCTCGACAAGCTCGACGCTATGAGAGGCATCGACGAGAACGGCAACAACACCGATACGGCGCAGGTGAGCGGTAGGGTGTATGTTGAGGAAATCAACGGAACTCTCCTTGCAAGAGCGGAAAAGTATGTCGGTCTTACTGTTGAGTATGGCTCTGTATTCTTGAACTCTACGAGATTGGTTGAGAGAACATTGAGCGGGGAGTATGTGAATGATAGGGTGACGAGTGTAGGAGCAAAGGCATTTAATGGATGTACTGCTTTGACCAACTTGCACCTTGCAAATGCTACATCACTTGGCGATGGCTTTATGGATAATTGCTATATTAAAGATGGAAATGCAACCATAAGTCGTTGCAATGTCAAGTTCGATAGCATAATTGTTTTTCCTTGGCAAGCTTGTGCATTCCGTAATTTGGGAGGCACAACAATAATCGACTTCCGCAACTATGTGGAACTGAATTATAGAACAGCATACGGTGTTGTATACAACTCTCACATCGTCCTGCGTTATGAGGATGGCGTTTGTCCGTTGGGACATTCACAAAGTTATTGGCAGAACTCTTACTTCTATGTTCCTTCGGCACTTTTGGAGCAATACCAAACGGCAAGCAATTGGTCTGCTCAAACAGGATTCAAAAACGCATTTCGCGCTATCGAGGACTACACGGTAGACGGCACTATAACGGGCGAACTCGACGAAACAAAGATTTGAGGTGAGTAATTATGGCTGAATTTATTAATACCGCCGACATAATCGGCGACGATGAAATGTGCGACCAAATCATTATGAGGACGGTCACGGAGTACAAGGAAAATCGCATTTCCGAAGTCGGACAGTACGCCTTTTATGGGTGTACTGCGCTGACGATGGTGGATGTGCCGAATGTGACATCTATTGCGGCGAACTCGTTTGAAGGCTGTTCCGCGCTCACCGCCTTAATTCTGCGGAGTGCTACGGTCTGCACGATGGCGAATACCAACGCGCTTACAAACTCCGCTATCGCAAGCGGTACGGGATATATATATGTTCCTCGCAATCTTGTTGATAGCTACAAGTCGCAGACCAATTTCAGCACCTATGCCGAACAAATTCGCGCTATTGAAGATTATACAAAAGACGGGACGGTTGACGGCAGTTTCAATTGGTGTACGGGCGTAGAGCTTGACAAGACATCGTTGACATTTGACGAACAGAAGACTCAAACGCTTACGGCAACAATGCTTACACCTTCGCCTCACGGCTTCGATGAGGTTAAATGGTCAAGCGGTGACGAGTCAATCGCCGTAGTCAATAACGGCGTTGTAACACCGATGGGCAAAGGCACAACGACTATCACGGCAAGTTGTAACGGATATTCGGCTACTTGCGAGGTAGTGGTAAACGCCGAAGGAATGAATGTGTTAGCAGGCGTTGCTTTTAACGCAGGATATATCAGCAACAACGGATCTATCACAGCAGGCGGCGCGAGTGACGTATATACGGATAAGTTCTCAATCCTTCCTCTCGTTGGTCATGCACTTACCATCACCTTGCTTGACGCTAAATCAACGGCGACAAACAGCCGAATTGTTTATTACAATGACAACGGAGCTGTGAAGGGATATACGCAAGGCTCGTCTATCGGTACTGACGGAATAGTAATCACATCTACCGTTCCGAGCGACGCTACGCTTGCCGCTATCTCAATTAATAAGTCTAATGGTTTCAGCGGGATCAGAATCGCGCTCGGCGGTGCGATTGTCGGTTTGCTGAGCTATACAGCGTAACAAAGATTTAAGGAGGTAACAAAATGATAATCGTCGAATATTACAGAACCCGTACAGACGGCGTGGTACTCAATCGCACATATTCCGATGCAGGAATGATGATTGAGCGCGACGGCGTCAGATACTCCGAGGCTATTGACCCTGCTGAACTTGGCAGGGTCTACACCGAGACGGATGAGCCGATCGAAATTCCCGAAGCCGATGAGGTGACGGAATGATCAGCGCGTGGAATCTCTTGTGGATAATTCCCGTCTCGGCGTCGTTCGGATTTGTTATAGCCGCGATTTTGGCGGCTTCAAAATAAACTTATAGAAAAGAGGGAAAACAAATGACAAACACAGTACAGATGCTTGCCGCGAAATCGGAGGCACTCAAGAACTCGGTGCAGACCATTCTCGGTCAGCTCAAGCAGACCAACGATGAAATTACTGCACAAATTCAGCTTAACGCTAACAACGCAGAACAGCACACCAAGGACATTGAACAGCTTCACAAGGATAACGTAGAGCTTGCCGCTCTCAAGAAAGAGAACGAGGCTTTCATTGCAAGCGTCGGGGATATCCTCGATGACGAAGAATAAAAGCAATAATGGCATTTAAGGTTGCGTTAAATGCGGGTCATTATCTCGGGACTATTGGCAAGAACTGCCCTCGACAGCTTGACCCCTTAATGACAAAGGAGTGGGTGCTCAATAACCGCGTTGTCACAAAGATGCAAAAGCTCTTGTCTGCTTATGAAGATATTGAGGTTTTGCGAGTGGATGACCCCGAGGGACTTGTTGAACAGACTTTCACAGAAAAGCGAAAAATCGTAAACGATTCGGGTGCAGATTTCTACCTCGGAGTGCATCACAATGCATTGGGAAGAATCTTCAACGGTGGCGGTATCTCTGCTTTCGTCACTATCAACCCCACAGCAGAAAGTGTAGAGTGGCGTGATGCGCTTTATTATAAAGCGGTCAAGGAAACGGGGCTCAAGGGAAACCGTGTTTCTCCGCTTGTGGAGCGCGATCTGCACGAACTCCGATACTTGAATTGCCCCGCTGTCCTTATGGAATGCGGATTTATGGATAGCACGGTGGATTGCCCGCAGATACTCACCGATGAATATGCCGACAAAATCGCAAAGGCTTTTGTGGCGGTTATTGTGGAGAAATCGGGCGCAAAACTCAAGCCGTCCGTAGAGCCTCAAAAAACGCCTACAACGGTCGAAAAGGTTGTATCTATAATTCTCCCAATTCTCAAGCGAGGAAGCCGTGGCGAGGATGTGCGAAGCCTACAAACGCTATTAAATGCAAAAGGCGCGTCGCTTGAGGCGGATGGCTCTTTCGGTCCTGCTACTGATAAGGCTTTGAGAGAGTTTCAAGAGTCGCGTGACCTTGAGATTGACGGCATTTGTGGCTCGGAGACTTGGACGGCACTATTAACAAAAGAATGAGGTAAATTATGGCAGACAAAGCGCACCGAATAACTGATGAAATGTTGGAACAAATGGAAAAGCGGCTGTCTGCCATTTATTCCCGAGCATCGAAAGAGATTCAAAAGACCGCCGACGAGTATTTTGCGAAATTCAAGAAGCAAGACGAAGCAAAGCGGAAACTTTTGGAAAAGGGCAAAATCACAGAGGACGAATACAAGAAGTGGCGCAAGGGCAAGGTGATGTATGGCAAGCGGTTTACCGAAATGAAAGAACAATGTGCCAAGCAACTGCTGAATGTCAATAAAACCGCGCTTGCTTATGTCAATGGAAAACTTCCCGAAGTGTATGCCATTAACTATAATGCGCTTGAAAGTGCCGTGGACGGTGTAGGCGGCTATTCTTTCACTTTGGTGGATGCTGATACTGTCCGAAACTTGGCGGTCACAGACACAAGCCTATTGCCTTACAAGGAAATTGACCCAAAGAAAGATATTCCGTGGAATATGAAGAAAATCAATGCTGAAACCTTGCAAGGCATCTTACAAGGCGAAAGTATGGATAAGATTGCAAAGCGGATTTTGAGCGTTCAGAAAATGAACGAGGAAGCGGCAATTAGATCAGCACGAACAATCGTCACTAACGCTGAATGTAAAGGCAGACAGGACAGTTACCAACGGGCAAAAGATGAAGGCATAATTCTCCGCAAGTACTGGCTCGCAACCTACGACAAACGGGCAAGAGATTGGCACAAGGAAGCAGGAAACAAGTACAACGAAGATAATGCAATCGAAATTGACGAGTTTTTTGTTGTCGATGGAGAAGATATGCTTCACCCCGGCGATAGCGAACACGGAGCAGGTGGGCATAATATCTATAACTGCCGTTGTTCTATTGCTTCCAAAGTGATTGGCTTCAAAAAGGCGCAAGTGCAAAAGGCTATAGCTGAAAAACAAAAGCCGATTCCTGTATCGGATGAAATGGCTGAAGTTTTCAAAGATTATTCAAATGGAAAATACGACTACTATTGCGAATACTCGCAGGCGTTGGTTTCAAAATCTGGTCAAGAATTAAAAGATGCGATTGAATATGTTGATAAGTATTCTGGTAGCGGATGGTACATCCAAGATATGGGCATCGATGAAGCAAAGCGACGGACAAGAGAAATGATGGATATTATCGACAGCCAGCCAAAAACGCAAACGCCTCTTTATAGAATAGACCGATGGGACTTTGACAAAAAGGAGGGAGACATAATCGAGTGGGGCATTCATTCCACGTCAAGAGACGATAGCTTTGTGGATCGTGTTCTTGGCGGAAATGAAGAAGGATTCCTTGAATACGCAGAAAAACTAAAGTCAAGACCTGTAGTGTTTGAAATCGTTGGAGAAAAGAAACATCTTGATATATCTAAATATTCCAGTTTTGAACAGCAAGAAAGTCTTGTTTTTGGAAAATTTAAAATAAAATCAATAACAGAGCCCGACTTGTCTTTAAGCATAAGAAAACAAGGATTTGACGATGCTGTAAAAGATTTTCCCGAAAGTTTTGAATTTTTTACAAGCAAAAAAGGAAAAGAAATGGTGCGTTTTGCAAACGGAAAAACATTCACCATTGAACAAGCGAGACAAAGAACATTCTATAATGGAACTTATGAAGATTGGAGCGTAATTTCAAAATATGAAAAAGAAGCAAGAGGACTTGCCACGAGACCGAGAAAAGTCCAAATCGAACAAATCTTTGAGTAAAGAGATAAAGTTCGCTTTGCAAATGCTCGGCGAGCAAAAAGCAAGCGAAAAGGTGAAAAAATGAGCGATTACAATTTCAAAGACAACACCGCAGAAATTTTGGCGGCTCTTGAAGATGCAAAAAAGCGCGGACTCGAAGCTATTGGACTTGTAGCCGAGGGTCACGCGAAAGCGATCACTCCCGTCGATACGGGTAGACTCCGCAATTCAATTTCTCACGCTACCGATGATGATGCGGCGTATATAGGAACTAATGTGGAATATGCGCCCTATGTTGAACTCGGCACGCGAGGTAGAGATGGCAAACATATGTTACAAAGGGCGGCGTCGGAGCATTCAGCGGAGTATAAAAAGCTGATGGAAGATTCGCTAAAGAACGCATAAACTACCCCACTTGACAAACAAAAATATTTGTGCTATAATATAGTAAATTAAAATTACATTAACCTAAACGGTGAAGCAAAACCGCCGAAGGAAAGGAAGGAACTGTAATGGCATTCACACGCAAATTTCTTTCTGCGCTCGGTATCGAGGCAGATAAGATTGACGAGATCATTAACGCACACGTCGAAGTTGTCGAAGGTTTGAAAGAAGAACGTGACGGCTTCAAGAAGGATGCGGAAAAGCTCGCAGACGTTCAAAAGCAGTTGAGCGAAGCGAATGACAAACTCGCAAAGCACAGCGAGGACGGCGAGACCGTCGCAAAGTCGGATTACGAAAGCCTCAAAAAGGAATATGATGACTACAAGACCGCTCAAACCGCAAAGGAGACAAACCAAGCAAAGGAGCGCGCCCTTCGCGCGATGTATAAGGCTCTCGGAATCCCCGAAAAGCGAGTTGATGCGATTATGAAGGTCACAAGCCTTGATGATTATGATCTCGACAAAGACGGTAAGCTCAAGGATGCTGACAAGCATTCCGAAAACGCAAAAACCGAGTGGGCTGAATTTATCCCCACCACAGTAACTAAAGGCGCACAGACCGCCACGCCTCCCACAAACAATGGAGGTTCAAAAATGACCAAAGAGGAAATCTATAAGAAAGATGAAAATGGCAGATATATTCTGTCTACCTCCGAACGTCAAAAGGCACTTGCCGAAAATCACGAATTACTGAATTGAAAGGAGCCTTATAATGGCAGCTACTTATGTTGAAACTCTGACTAATCCCCGCGACAGTCTCCCCAACGTCTATACCAGCGTCACCGCACGCGAGATGGACTTTGTCACTCGCTTCGGCGATAACTGGGAAGCGCTGAGAAACATCATGGGCATTATGCGCCCTATCCGCAAGACCCCCGGCACTTCCCTTGTGTCTTACACTGCTGATATTGCGCTGGAAAGCGGCGCTGTTGATCCGGGCGAAGTCATCCCTTACAGCAAGACTACTATCACTCAGGCGACCAAGTCTGACCTGACCATTGAGAAGTATGCAAAGGCTGTTCCCATCGAGGACGTGAACAAGTATGGTGCTGAAATTGCCGTTGAAAAGTCCGATGATGCTTTCTTGACCAAGCTCCAGAACGTTGTTCTGACTAAGTTCTACACGTTCTTGAAAACTGGCACTCTTGGAACAAGTGTGTCTGCATCCACTTGGCAGGATGCACTGGCAAAGGCTCAGGGCGAAGTTCTGAACAAGTTTGCCACTATCCAGAAAGATGTCACCGCCGTTGTCGGCTTCGCGAACATTCTGGATGCTTACGATTATCTGGGCGCGTCTGACATTACCGTTCAGACCCGTTTTGGACTGACCTATATAAAGGACTTCCTCGGCTACTCCACCCTGTTCCTGCTTCCTGCTACTCAGATTGATCGCGGTATGGTTATCGCCACTCCCGTGGAGAATATCGACCTGTACTACATCGACCCCAGCGATAGCGAGTTTGCACGCCTTGGTCTGAACTACACCACTCAGGGCGAAACTAATCTGATTGGCTTCCACGCACAGGGTAATTACTCCACCGCCGTCGGTGAGAGCTACGCTCTGATGGGTATGGCGCTGTGGGCTGAGTATCTTGACGGCATTGCCAAGATTACCTTTGGCGAAGATGCCGGTGGCGAAGATGCCGGCGACGATGAGCAGGGCGCATGATGTACAGGGTAATTAAGGCGT
>JAZNER010000007.1:0-44104 GCA_045588675.1 Eubacteriales bacterium
TTCGATGCGAGTACGGAGCACTATAAAATAAAAAAACAGACACCGTTTGAGGTGTCTGTTTTTTCATGGTGACCCGTACGGGAATCGAACCCATGTTACAGCCGTGAAAGGGCCGTGTCTTAACCGCTTGACCAACGGGCCTTTATGGTAGCGGAAGTCGGATTTGAACCAACGACCATTCGGGTATGAACCGAGCGCTCTAGCCAACTGAGCTATTCCGCCATTTTTGCTCTCGCATTGAGCACTTTGGTATTATACCACATCAGACTCAATTTGTCAACATTTATTTTCAAAATTCACAAAATTCATTTTAAGTTAATCAGATATTCATAATATTCCATGCAAGCCGAGATGCGTAACATCTCGGCTTGCAGGAATCTTACCTTTGAAAATATGCTACTTTTATTATTATATTCTATAAATATTATTAAACGCTTGCCTGCATTAATACCTGATATTAATACCTGATATTAATATTTGGTAACTGCATCCACTTCCTGCCCGTTTACCATTTTTTTCGCGTCCTCAATTATTTTATCGGCAAATGAACGAAGGATATAGAAATTACCGTACGCCTTGCTTGATTTCGATTCAAAATTTTGGTCTTCAAAAATTGCTTCAATAGTAATATAAGACTTTCTCTCGGTGTATTGATAAATTCTGTACACTACATCTCGTCTGTTGCCAAACAAATCCTCGCCGTAAATGGTTATTTTGAGCTGACACGGATTATTTTCGCTGATTTCCCCGAAGCTGTCAAGCTGACGCAGGTTTGCCTTTTCCTCGTCGCTAAGCTCTGCCATTCCCTCAAAGGATGCAAAAAGCATACCCTTATAGAACTGCTTAAAGTTATCCATAGCGCTCGCATTTTCAATTCTGCCCGCGTGATTGGTTGTTTTTATGTGATAATCGAGCAAAATATCATCAGCAAAAATATCGGCTATATAGCTCTCGTTTGCAGAAACGTTCACATAACCCCAATCTCCGCTATCCCCATTGACGATAACCAAAGCTCCGCCCTCGGTCATATAATATGAGCCCTTATTCCAAACACCTATCGTGCAGTCACTATAGCTCATATTCTCCCAGATTTTTTGCGCGGAATTGTAAACCTGTATGCTATTTGTACTCTCGTCATATTGCATTTTTTCCTCAGTCTGAGGATAATAGGTTTCGCCGTATCTTTTTATATTGCCTTTTTCGTCATACAAGGAAGGAACGGTAACCGCTCTTTGCGACAAACGGCTATTTACCTTATCCGCACAGTAAAGTCCACAGGAAATATCGTCGATAATACTCCATTCGCCCGTTTCTCCGTTTACGAGAACATACTTTTCATCGGCAGTTACAAAGAGATTTCCCCTGCCCCATCTACCGCGGTTCAATTTCCCGTAAACTCTCTCAAGCTCTTGTCCCATAAAAGAATTTTGGTCTGTGAAATACAAATAAGAGCTATTGGTAATAAAGAAATCGGTTTCGAAGTAGGAAGAGGCGAGCATAGTCCTGTCCTCGCTCAGCTTGTTGCCATTCAGGTCTGTAATGGCAACCTGTGCCACAAGCGAATATTCCTCACCCGTAAACATTACATTGTAAAAGTAATAAATATAAGCGTCCTCTTCTCCGTCACCGTCAATATCGGTTTTCTTGGACTCGACGAAAAGGAATTTTTCGCTTTGAGGAACACCTTCAGTATAAACAAGCGGAGCAATCAGATAATCGCCTTCATAAACAGGCTCGTTTTTTTGATTGTTGCACACGAGCACATATTTTCCACTATCTTGGTCTTTCTTTATATTATAAGTGTTTTTGCCGTCAGAAAAGCTTGAACCTGATTGTTCAAAGTATGTCATATACCTTGATGCGCTGTCATCAATACTGAAATGAACGTCAAATTCGGGCGATTTGATAACAATATCGCTGACATGCGAAATATCAAGCTGAATATAGCTGGGGTCGTACCATTTAATCTCATCCCACTCTAAAAACTCAAAGCTGCTTTCATCAACGCTGACTATCATATCATAGGTTGAGGAATAAGCGTAATAAACTCCGTCTTCGCCCTTTTTGCTTACCTGTATAAAGTTTTCAATATAAGCCGGGTTGCCATTTTCGTCAGTTGTATTAAAATTAAACGCGATTATATATTCAGCCTCGTCAAGACCATACGCTTCAAGCTCCTCGTCGCTTGGAGAAAGCTTTTCAACGCCAATAAACGATGTGCTATACATATTATATAAAACCGCATCAATATTCGTACTGTTGATATAGTAGCCGTCAGTATATTCAAGGTTTGATTTATAAGGAATATATGCATTCATCGTATTGCTACGGCTATCCATATCCACAAAGCTGAAATTGCAAACAGTATGACTGTTCTGCTCAATAAGCATAGCATAATCCTTATAAAACTGCTCCGTATTCTCGACTCCGTCGGGATATTTTGCCAGAAGTGCCGAAATTATTGCATCATAATCAATGTTATCACAAATTATGAAATTTGAAACATCAAAATAGTTGTTCATCTTCATAGGATAAACAATCATTGGCGTAACAAAGCTTTCAATAGGCTTGAATACAGTTTCGCTCAAATTGCTTGACGCCAAAACATACACTGTATCGCGACCCTCATATTTTGCATAGTATCCCGAGCCCGTAACCGACAAGTCACCGAGAGTTACCTTATGCACTTCTCCGCTCATAGTCGTAATTACATAGCTTGTCGGAGTGTATTCATATTCCGTGTCAGTCTTTTTGCCGTCAGCATCAATTTCTTCGCGAATTCTCGTTTCTCTCACAAGACCGTATTCTGAAAAATCAACGCTTCCGTCATCATTGAGCTTTGGATTTTCAAGCCTTTGCATAGAAATTGTGTATCCGCAAGCAACAGAAAGCTTGGCAAAGCTTTCAAGATTATATGAAGTAGCCTCATGTCCCTTAATTGCAAAGCGAGTACTGTCGCCCTCGCGCTCAAAGCTATATCCGCCAAAGTCATTTGAAACCTCTATCGACTTAATGACCTTGGTCATATCCTTTGTTGATGAAATATCATACGTCAACTGCTTGAACATAAGAACATATTGCGAATATCCCAGCACCTCAGTGCCGCTGGTATCAACGACCGCGTATGTTTCATATTCTCCGCTTGCTGTATCGACATACAAAAGCGTGCCTGCATCGGTCTGATAGTATCCGTCACTGTTGCGGTCACACACCTCGCCGTCCTTATAGCAAAGAGAATACAAGCCGTCAATCTTTTTCAGATAATAGGTTCTTCCGTCAACATCCTCGTAGGTATAAATATCGACGAGATAGAGAACGGTTGCAAGCACCGCTATAAGAATAGCAATTGTCAAAACCAAGGCAATTATAGCTATTTTCTGGCGTCTTAGCATATTTTGCTTTTTTATTCGCTTGACTGCCGACTCTCCGACATTAAAATTACTGTTATTTTCTAACATATCAATAAATAATCCTCAAAAATTATTGTTCTTATCTATACTTGCGCCTTACAGTAACAAAAATTCCAACCGCAAGAGATAAAACAGCAGGAATAATCGCCAATGCACTTGTCCAAGCCTCAGTATTTTGAGATTTGAATGCAGCGTCATCTGCAATTTCATAAACATAAAACGCTTTCAAATCAATGTTTGTCGGCACGACTGCTCTGCTCGTGTTTCTGAGCGCAGACAGCACCACATCGGTGTTTCCGTATGAGGTTGAAGACAGCACCTCGTTGCTCAAAAATGAGGTTGAAGCCAACGACAAAACATAAGATGCCTGATTTACAGAAGTCAGATTACTTTCCTGAACCACTCTTTCCTCACGAGTTACTGTCATAAGCTTAAACCGATTATATTCGGTCGCAATTTCATAAATACTGCCGTCAATGCTTGCCTCAGCGGTTTTGCTTGTAACAAAAACATCCATCATACCTCGGCTTATTCCGTTTTTGTAGTATCTGTAATAATTGTAAGCCGCAGTTCCCTTCTCGGCATCCGCCGCAACATACGTCTTTACATAATTTTCGGCGGGTACGATTGAGGTTGAATTTCCAAACACGACCTTTGCGGGATAAGCAAGCTTTCTCATATCAGAGGTAAGGGCTGCGCCCAAGCCCTCCGTAACATAACTGCCTATAATAAACTCGCCCTTGCCGCCGTCAACGCATGTATAAGCGTCTCGGATAAAGATATTATCCTCTCCGCCTGCCTTGTTTTCAAGCCTGTTTACCGCAATTCCCCATTCCTCAAGATATTCCTCAAGGTTTTTAAGCTTCGGGGTCGTCCTGTCGCAAATATAGAAAAACGCGTTACTCTGGTCAAGATATTTGTCAAGCTTCTCGATCTCTGAAACATTGTTCTCTCCGAGATTGCCGTAAGCCTTAAAATCAATCATTGGATTAAAGGTAATGATCATTCGGCAGTTTTCGGGGATTTCCTCTTTTTCAAGGTCAATAAATTCAACCTCATACCCCGCTCCGCCAATAAGCTCAACAAATGCCGAATATTCGTCCTTGACATCTCCGTTGCCGTCAAAAAGCGTCTCTCCGTGATTATTTGTAATAGCACAGATAGGAGCTTCAGCACGAGTTACCGACATCATCATTGAAGCAAGCCCTTGTTCTCCGTTGTACGCCCAAGGAGCACTTTCTCCCGTGTCGGTATAATAAAATGAATTTACTCCCCGAACAATATACTCAGAGCCAAACTCAACGATAACGTCAGAGGTGTAAATTGAAGCCGCCGAGTTCGTTTTATACTTTTGAACCGCAGACGGATTTTTGACTGTATTAATGTACTTAACATCTATACAGTCAGGAAATTCCTTTGCAAGAGCTCGCGCGGTGAAGCTGATATATCGCATCAAATCATCCTGCTCAATAAAATCCTTATCGGCGCAAAAAATGATATTAAGCTTTATTTTATCTTCACCTGCCGAAGCTTTTTCGTCATTGATCTGTCTTATCATTGAAACCGCTTGCTCTTCAACAAGGCTTATGCACTCCTCGGAAAGGGTATATAGGGCCGACTCGGCGCTCTTGTATCTTTCACGGCTGAGGTCAACATACCAAAGCCTTATATCACCGATAACCGATACGAGAATATTCAAAATCAAAACAAGTGCCAGAACAAGCGCATTGATTGCAGCTATTTTTCTCCCGCCCGAAAGCTTTCTGCCTTCTTGCGTATTTTCCTGCAAAGCCTGCTCCCCATTGTCACGGTTCTCGAAATTATCGCTCATTTATATCCCTCCTCTCCCGAATAACAAGTTATCATAAATTTTTTCTCCTGATCAGAACGACCGCACCCACGATTACAAAGAAAAGCGCAGGTATAGCCGCAAGAAGTAAGCTCAAGGTGTTTGCCGTAGCGGTCGTAAGGCTTTCGATTTCAGTGCTTTCAAAGGGCTTGAAAACAAGGTCTGCGGGAGCATTTTCTTTGCCCATATAACGCAAAATCTGAGTTAATGTTCTGGAATTTCCAAGAACCGCCGACTGCATACTGTCCTCGCTCGCAAACTCGGTAGAAGCAGAGGCAATAAGGTATGCTTGCTTGCCGTTTTCACATTCCTTGCTTGAAACCGACATCAAAACAAATGGGTCATCGACAGCTCTTGCAACTGCTCTGCCTCCCGCAAATGCCTCAGCACTTTCGTGCGAAACAAGTAAGGGCGATACACTGCATCCACTGCTTGAATTTACATAATTTCCTTCTCCGTCAAGGACAAAATCCTCACCAAAGCTTATACAGCCTGTGTTGCCGAAGACATTGGGGTATTCAAGGCCGTCAAGCATTTGAGCACCCAATCCATCTTTTGCATACTCGGATATGACCTTATATCCGTCAACAGTCAGAGAATTTGCAGAATCCTTAATTAAATAGCACTCCTCAATTCCCTCCTGTCCCTTTTGGTGCATAAAATTCACGCCCCATCGGGATAAGAAGCCCTCAAAAATCTCTCGCTCTCCCGAAATAAATGTATCAGCCGACAAAAACACCATATATTTTCCGCCGTTTGCCATATATTCGTCAAGCTTGTCTATTTCAGAAACCTCAGAAACTCCGTCAAACGCTATAAAATCCTGCTTTGGATTAAAGGTAACCAGAATATCACAGTCACCAGGTATTTCGTCTGCCGACAAATCAAGATACTGACAGTTATATCCCGCCTCTGCCATAGCCCTCATAAACTCATAATCGGCAAAGCTCTCGCCGTGATTTACTGTAATATAGCACAAGGGTGTCGTTTCCTGAGTTACTCTCATCATACACGAGGCTATAATTTTTTCACCGTTATAGGCAACAGGAGAGGTCGTGTTTGACGCCTCAAAAACATAAAAATCCTCTAAATTCATAGTTTCGTGCCTATCGCCGACAACACAAACAACATCAGTTGCTCTCGTCACGCCATACGAGCGAGCTATGCTCGGCTGCTCCCAGATATTCAGATACTCTATCTCGATTTTCTGAGGAAACAAATCCTGAATATCATAAAACGAGTCGTGAATGTATTTTTGTGAAATATTTTCCTCTATGCTTTGCTTATTATCACAAAAAATCACTTTTATCTTCTCTCCCTCGTCAAGCTCGGGGATAATATATTCTTCAAAATATTCCTTACAATCCTCGCTTATCGTATATACCTTTGATTTTGCCATATCAAAGTACATCCACTCGTATCTTCCCGCCAGCGTGGCAACTATCATATTTACGATTACCACAGCCAGAAGCACAAGAGCTGTCAGCAGGACCGCTATCCCACCGTGTTGAAGGTGGCTTTTATTAATCTTCTTCATTATCTACCTCGACTATCAGCTCCAACGGCGCTTTTCATAAACGCGCACCGTCAAAAACAGGAAAACAAAGCTCAATGAAATATAATAAACGATTGAGGCAAAATCAAAAATTCCGTTACTGAAATTCGCAAATCTGCCAAGAATTGAAATCCAGCCAAGAGTAACTCTGAGCCAATAAACATCAATAAGTGACGAGAAAAGTCCAACGCCTATAAGTGCCACTATCACTGCCATAGTTATTACTGCCGCCGCAAGCTGATTTTCGGTCAGCGATGATATGAGAGTTCCAATAGCTATAAACGCCGCACCTATCAGCAAAATCCCTATAAGACAACCGATTATCTGAGGAGTAACAGGGCCTATATGCGTGGTATCATAGGACAAGTTTCCTCTTTCCGCTGCCGCAATCAGATAAAGCGGTATAAAATTCAGACAAGAGAGCGCAACACAGCCAAAATACAGTGTGAACGCCGCCAAAAACTTACCCATAACCATTCCCGTAATTGTAATCGGGGCTGTAAGGAGCAATTGCTCGGTTCGCATTTTTCTCTCCTCTGCAAAAAGACGCATTGTCAGAAGAGGAATTAAAATCACAAACGCAAAAATCATTACTGTGAAGTAAGTTGAAATATCATAGCTCTTTGAGAGCAGAGTTGTATATGAGAAAAGAATTGCGGAAAACACAAGGAAAATTCCCGAGAAAACATAGCCTATCGGGTTTGTGAAATATGAACGCATTTCCTTTTTGTATATTGCAAACATTGTTTTAGCTCCTCTTTTAAAATTTATTCTTCCCCGTTTTGTCCGTCCTCTTTTCGACGGAGCTCTGCATCCTTGACAAGAGTGTCGGCTATATCGCGTTCAAGCGTTTTGCTGTCGCGCTTCTCTCGTTTTTGAGGCGTGCTTCTTTGGTATCGGGTTCCGACTGTCGCCTGCTTTTCTTCCTCGGTTTTATCAACAACCGTAATGAATATGTCTTCAAGGCTCATTCCAAGAGCTTCAAGACCAATCATGGCCCAACCGCGCTCTGCTAAGGTGAAAAACAGCTTTTTGCGAATATCTGTGCCGTACTCGCTCTCCACCATATAGACCGAAGCCTCTCCGTCCTTCTGCGCCAACGCCTCGGCATAAGAAACACCCGGCATAGACTTCAATGTGTCAAGCACCTGCGATTGAGGACCGCATATTTTAACATTAAATCTTCTATTGCTCTCAACGGTTTTCGTGATATTTTCAGTTTTTTCGTCAGCGACTATCTTGCCCTTGTTGATTATAACAATTCTGTCGCAAACCGCCTTAACCTCTTGCAGAATATGCGTTGACAAAAGCACGGTGTGATTTTTCCCAAGTGAGCGGATAAGACTTCTGATTTCAATAATTTGCTTTGGGTCAAGACCAACCGTCGGCTCATCAAAAATGATAACGGGAGGATTTCCGATAAGCGCCTGAGCCACGCCCACTCTCTGTCTGTATCCCTTTGAAAGATTGCGTATTAATCTGTGTCTGACATCTGAAATTTTGACAACAGAGCAAATTTCTTCAAGGTGAGGCTCTCTTGGAAGCGTACAACCCTTTAAATCATAATTAAAATTCAAATATTCATCAACCGTCATATCAAGATAAACGGGAGGCTGTTCAGGCAGATAGCCGATAAGCTTTTTCGCCTCAATAGGATTTGTGAGGATATCAATGCCGTTTATTTCAACGCTTCCAAAGCTTGCAGAGAGATACCCTGTCAAAATATTCATAGTTGTGCTCTTGCCCGCGCCGTTTGGACCGAGCAACCCCACCGTTTCGCCCGATTTTATTTCAAAGCTGATGTCGTCAACCGCGCAATTTGAGCCGTAATTCTTCGTCAGATGTTTAATTTTAATCATTTATGCTTCCCCTTCCCGAAAAAGAAGATATTTTTAACAAAAATGCCACAGGCATACTTAGGTGTAGTATATCACCAAAATTTAAACTGATTATGAACGCTATATATATATTACTACTGTTTATAGTGATTTTTATGTGAATTTTACCTTTAACGCGCCTGCAATTCTTCAAAAGCTCTTGACGGATTGAATATTATCTGCTAAAATAGTATTTGTAAAAATATGCTTAAAAAAGGATTTAAAAAAGAGATATGAGCAACATAAAAAACGAAAGCTTGTGGCAGTCAGGCAAGGATAAAATTGATTGGGTGCGCTCCTATATGCCCCTTCTCTCCTTGATAGAAGAGGATTTTTCAAAGAATAAGCCCTTTGCGGGAATGAAAATTTCAATGTCTATCCACCTTGAAGCCAAAACTGCAAATTTAGCGAAGGTTTTGCGCGCGGGAGGCGCTGAGGTAAGGGTTACAGGCTGTAATCCCCTTTCCACTCAGGACGATGTGGCGGCGGCTCTTGTTCACGAGGGCTTTGAGGTAAATGCAGTTCACGGAACAGACATCGAAGGATATACACGCGACCTTATAAATACGATTTCATTTTGCCCCGACATTTTGATTGACGACGGCGGTGACCTTATGAGCCTTCTTCACGGAGAATACAGAGAATACGGCAAAAACCTTATCGGCGGCTGTGAGGAAACAACTACGGGAGTGCATAGACTTATGTCGCGCGAGGCTCAAGGCAAGCTTGACTACACTATGATCGATGTTAACGACGCAAATTGCAAACATTTGTTCGATAATAGATACGGTACAGGTCAGTCAACACTTGACGGAATAATGAACTCCACAAACCTTATGATTGCAGGGAAAACCTTTGTAGTAGCAGGCTACGGCTGGTGCGGCAAGGGACTTGCGATGAGAGCAAGGGGTATGGGCGCAGTCGTTGTTGTGACCGAAATCGACCCCATAAAAGCAATTGAGGCCGTTATGGACGGCTTTACCGTTATGCCTATGGACGAGGCGGCAAAAATCGGAGATATTTTCGTGACGCTTACAGGTTGCGCAGATGTAATTACCGAAAAGCACTTTAAGGTTATGAAGGACGGAGTTTTGCTTGCAAACAGCGGCCACTTTGATGTAGAAATAAACAGACCTCAGCTCGAGGCCCTTTCAGAACAAGTGTTCGATAGAAAACCCAATATAGTCGGTTATAAAATGTCCGACGGCAGAATAATCAATTTACTGGCAGAGGGCAGACTTGTAAATCTTGCGGCAGGCAACGGACATCCTGCTGAAATTATGGATATGTCATTTGCAATTCAAGCAAAATCACTTGAATTTCTTGCAAAAAACCGTGGAAAGCTTGAAAAGAAGCTATATGCTGTTCCCACCGAGATTGACGAAGAGGTGGCTAGCTTAAAGCTTAAAACTATGAATTTAAAAATTGATAAACTTACTGAGGAGCAGAAAGAATATCTTTCTCGTGTTGACTAATGGAGCTCGTAGCACAAACTATAGTTGTAGGCGCAGGACACGCGGGAGTTGAAGCGGCACTGGCAAGCGCGAGAATGGGAATTGACACTGTGCTTTTTACAATGTCACTTGACAGTATCGCAAATATGCCCTGTAATCCATCAATCGGCGGCACCGCAAAAGGACATCTTGTCTATGAGATAGATGCGCTCGGCGGAGAGATGGGACGCTCTGCCGATTTGGTTACTCTGCAATCGAGAACTCTCAATCTCGGCAAGGGTGCGGCTGTGCACTCAAAGCGAGTTCAGGCCGACAGAAAAAAATATCAGCAAATTATGAAGTCGGTTATTGAGAAAACCGATAATTTGCGCCTTATTCAAGCTGAGGTCATTGAAATCATTACTGAGAACATCGAAACAGATAACTCTTATGCCAAAAGGGTTATCGGTGTAAAAACCAAGCTTTGTGAGATTTGGAAATGCGATACCGTGATTATTTGCGGAGGAACATTTCTTGAAAGCCGAATTTTCGTTGGAAATGTAAATTATGCGGCAGGACCCGACGGCTTGCTTGAAGCAAACGGACTTTCAAAGTCTTTGGCAGATAACAATATCAAGCTTATGCGCTTCAAAACAGGCACACCTGCAAGAGTTAAACGCTCATCAATAGATTTTTCAAGACTTGAAGTGCAAGAAGGAGAACCGACCTATCTTCCTTATTCTTGGAAAACGCCAATAAACTCAACAGACGACGCCGTTGAGCAAATTCCTTGCCATATCGTTTACACAAATCAGGAAACACATAGGATTATAAAGGAAAATATACATCGCTCGGCTATGTATTCAGGGCAAATTCACGGCACAGGTCCGCGCTATTGTCCGTCAATCGAGGATAAGCTTGTCCGTTTTGCCGACAAGGAAAGACATCAGCTTTTTGTTGAGCCGCTTGGAGAAAATACAGAAGAAATGTACATTCAAGGCTTTTCGACCTCTCTTCCAACTGATGTTCAGCTCCAGATGCTTCATTCGCTTGACGGATTTGAAAATGCCGAGATTATGCGCTATGCGTATGCAATAGAATATGACTGCATCGACCCGACACAGCTCTATCCAACACTTGAATTTAAAGAGATTTCGGGACTTTACGGCGCAGGGCAGTTTAATGGCACCTCAGGATATGAGGAGGCGGCAGCTCAAGGCCTGATGGCAGGAATGAATTCCGCATTGAAGCTGCTTGGAAAAGAGCCGGTTATACTTGAACGCTCAGGCAGTTATATAGGCACTTTAATTGACGATTTGACTACAAAGGGCACAAATGAGCCTTACAGAATGATGACATCCCGTTCTGAATACAGACTTTTGTTAAGACAAGATAATGCCGACGTACGCCTGACCCCAATAGGCAGACGCGCGGGACTTGTCAGCGACGAGCAATATTCCTATTTTCTATCAAAGCAAGAATTAGTTGAGAAAGAGAAGGAAAGGCTTGAAAATACTTATATATCAAAGGAAAAAGCGACCGAATTTTTGCTAAAGAACAATCAAGATGCCGCAAAATCGGGAGTTTCGCTTGCAGATTTTATCCGCAGACCGAATTTTGATTACCAAAGTATATCCGAGCTTGACATCTCTCGTTCAAAGCTACCCGAAGACGTTATTCTGACCGCATCAACCGATATTAAATACGCAGGCTATGTTAAGCGCCAGCTTGTCGAGGTCAATCGTTACAAAAAGCTTGAAAACAAACGACTTCCAAGCGACATAAATTACCTGTCGGTAAAGGGACTTCGAATTGAAGCGGCACAAAAGCTTGAAAAAATCAAGCCCTTGACAATCGGACAGGCATCGCGAATTAGCGGTGTAAACCCAGCCGACATATCGGTTTTGCTGATTTATCTCGGCATAAAGAAAGAGGAATAAGCAATGAATATATCTGAATTTACGACCTTTCTTGCAAAAACCTTTAATGATAATCACCTTGGAGATTGTATTACACAAGAAAAGGCAGAAAAGCTATATCAGCTCTCAAGCCTTTTAATATCGACTAACAAGGAGTACAACTTAACAGCGATTACAGACGAGGAAAGCATCATTTTGAAGCATTTTGCTGACTCTGCCACCATTTCAAAATATATACCGCTAAATTCTACTGTTATTGATGTCGGTTGCGGCGCGGGATTTCCCTCTTTGCCGCTTGCTATAATAAGAAGCGATCTTCAAATCACTTCAATTGACAGCACAGGCAAAAAAATCAACTTTGTCAACAGAGTAGCAAATGAGCTCGCACTTAATAATATTGAAGGAATTTGCACTCGCGCAGAGGATTTCGCGAAAGAAAACCGTGAAAGCTTTGATATCTGCACAAGCAGAGCTGTGGCTTCTCTTGAAATACTCGACGAGCTGTGCTTGCCCTTCGTCAAAAAGAACGGCAAATTTATAGCAATGAAATCTTCAAAAGGTGCGGAAGAGTTTTCAAAGGCATCCAACGGTATAACTAAATTAGGCGGGAAGTTAGAAAACGTTGAGAAAATAACCTTATCATCAGAAGACGCCTCTATTGAACGAGAACTCTATATAATAAGAAAAATAACCAACACCCCTTTACAATATCCAAGAAATTATTCCCAAATCACTAAAAAACCGCTATAAACAACATAACCCCGAGCTTAATTGCTCGGGGTTTTATTAAATACAAATAAATGGTTTGACATTGTTAGTCAATAATGCCAGCCGTCGTGCGACCGTTTCACGTGAAACACACACTCGTTCACACTGCCTGTTTCACGTGAAACATTTTCCCTCCCGCACCCAATTGGTTCGCGTGGAACACCGCGCGCCAAAACACGTTTCATACGGAACACAGCGTGCCGAAACCCGCTTCATATGGAACACTACACGCTCCAAATCTGTTTTACGCAAAAAATTTTCACTCCTTCGCCGCCTGTTTCACGTGAAACAGAGGCTTTTTCTATCAGATTGTTGAAATTTCAGAAAAAATTTGAAAAATCTTAAAAATACCTATTGAAAAATCGAAACAAATATGATACAATTATATTATAATATTATAAAATGAAAGGAATTCTACAAATTGGCAAAAATTATATCTTTTTCAAACCAAAAAGGTGGCGTAGGTAAGACAACCTCTGCTGTAAACATTGCCGCTTCGTTAGGTATTCTCGGTCACAAGGTTTTGATTATTGACCTCGACCCACAAGGAAACGCCACAAGTGGCGTCGGAATATCCAAAAAGTCCTTGAAATATTCAATCAATGATGTTCTTACAGGCGAATGCTTGGCCGCTGATGCAATTTTAGATACAGAGTATGACAATCTCAAGATTATTCCTGCAAACATCACTTTGGCAGCAGCAGAGTACAATCTTTACAGCGAAGGCAGTTCAGAGAGCGTTATGAAAAATGCGTTAGCACCGATTAAGGATAATTTTGACTACATAATCATCGACTGCCCGCCTTCCCTTAGTATGCTCACTGTAAACGCTATGGTGGCAAGTGACGGCGTAATCATTCCTATGCAGTGTGAGTTTTATGCACTTGAAGGTCTTTCACAGTTAACCGTCACAATCAATCGCATTAAGGCCAATTACAATCCGTCACTCAATATCACCGGAATATTGATTACCATGTATAATTCAAGGCTTTTGCTATCTCTTCAGGTAATTAACGAATTGAAAAAGCATTATTCGGACAAGCTTTTCTCAACTAATATTTCTCGCGGAGTTAAGGTTTCAGAGGCTCCCGGATTTGGTATGCCCGTTTACTATCACGACAAAAAGTGTAAGGGTGCGAATGAATATTTGGCAGTTGCAAAAGAGCTTGCAACAAGAATTTAATAAGGAGAGTAACTAATTATGGCAAGAAATGCACTTGGACGCGATTTTTTCTCTATACTTGACGACAATATATACGAAGAAAAGAAGGATTCTGTTACGACCTTAAAAATCAATACTATTGAGCCGCGCGCAGACCAGCCCCGAAAGGATTTTGACGATGAAAGCATACAGCTTTTAGCAGATTCAATATCAATTCACGGTGTTCTTCAACCAATCATCGTTAGAGAAAACGCTCAATTCCCTGGCACATACGAGATTATTGCAGGTGAGCGCCGTTGGAGAGCCGCAAAAATGGCAGGACTTTCCGACATTCCTGTTGTTTTGGTCGATGCAGATGATCTGAAAATAGCTCAAATCTCATTAGTTGAAAATATACAGAGAGAAAACCTCAATCCCGTTGAAGAAGCTTTTGCTTATCAAGCTTTAATCGAAAGATTTAATTTGACACAGGAGCAATTATCGCGCGAGGTAGGCAAATCGCGTTCCGCGATTGCAAATATGCTTCGTTTGATTGATTTGCCTGACGAGGTATTAGCTTTATTAAAGGAAGGAAAGCTTTCAAACGGACACGCCAGAGCAATTCTCGGTCTTGACGACGACGACAAAATGATTTTGCTTGCAGAAAAGACGGTAGAGAAAGACTTATCTGTACGCGAGGTTGAGAAAATAGTTCGCCGCATGTTAGCCGAAGAGGATGTTCAAGAGCTCAAAACAACAGGCGACCAGAATGCACAGCGCAGAGTTTATATGCGAGAACTAGAAAAGAGAGCAATGGACACGCTCGGCAGACGAGTAAAAATCAATCAGACAACAAAGAAAAAGACCGTTGAGCTTACATTTGACAATGATTCAGACCTTGAAGAGCTCTTAACTCTTATTTGCGGAAAAAATTTCTTTATTGTTTAATCACAAACCAAACAGCAAATAATTACCACAAACAATCGAAAGGATACTTTTTATGTTAGACATAAATTATATAAAAGAAAATCCCGCCGAGGTCGTTGAAAGACTTGCGGCAAAAGGAAAGGACGCGCAAGAAGATATAAATAAAATTCTTGAGCTCGATGCAAAAAGACGCACTTTGATAACAGAAACGGAGAGCTTTAAGGCAGAGCAAAATAAGCTTACAAAGATGATTCCCCAATATAAAAAGGAAGGCAAAGACCCCTCTGAAATCTTTACAAAATCAAAAGAGTTGTCTGCAAAAGCTAAAGAAAACGACGAAATACTCAAATCTGTTGAGCTTGAGCTTTCTTCGTGGATGCTTGGGCTTCCCAACCTTCCCGACCGCGACCTTTTGCCCGGCGGCAAGGAAAATAATGAGCCCTTGCGCTACTTCTCTGAGCCCAAGAAATTTGATTTCGAGCCAAAGAACCATGTAGATTTGTGCACCGACTTAGGTCTTGTTGACTACGAAAGAGGCACAAAGCTTGCAGGCTCGGGCTTCTGGATGTATCGCGGTATGGGTGCGCGTCTTGAATGGGCTCTGCTCAATTACTTTATCGACACACATATTGCCGACGGATACGAATATATCCTTCCCCCTCATATGCTTGAATATGAATGTGGCTTGACAGCCGGTCAGTTCCCTAAGTTTGCAGATGAAGTATATAAGATTGAAAATCCAACAGATAATAGAGTTCACTATATGTTGCCCACCGCAGAGGCTGCTTTGGCATCAATTTACAGAAACGAAATCCTTACCGAAGCAGATTTGCCAAAGAAAATGATAAGCTATACCCCTTGCTTCCGCCGCGAAGCAGGCTCATATCGCTCAGATGAGCGCGGAATGGTGCGCGGACATCAGTTCAACAAGGTTGAAATGTTCCAATACACCTTGCCCGAAAAGAGTGACGAGGCGTTTGACGAGCTTGTTACAAAAGCAGAAAACCTTGTAAAAGGTCTTGGCTTCCATTTCAGAACCGTCAAGCTCGCGGCAGGTGACTGCTCGGCTTCTATGGCAAGAACCTATGATATCGAAATCAACATTCCTTCTATGAATGGATATAAGGAAATCAGCTCGGTTTCCAACGCCCGCGACTATCAGGCAAGGCGCGGAATGATGAGAGTAAGACGCGCAAACGGCAAGATTGAGTATATGCACACTCTTAACGGCTCGGGGCTTGCAACCTCTCGTGTTTTGCCCGCACTCGTTGAGCAAAACCAAAATGCTGACGGCAGCGTAACTGTTCCTGAGGTGCTTCGCAAATACATCGGAACAGATATCCTTAAAAAATAATATAATATAACAGAGCCAAAAGGAGATTTGCTTAGTGGAAAAAAGCTTATTTGTTGAGCTGTGGGAATATTTCACCGATAAATATTTCACGGTTGACCTCCCTTATCTTGAGAATTTTTCTTTGGGTTCAGGCTCGCTTATTTCGCTCGGCGGAGTAATTATCGGAATAGCTATAGGCATTGTAATAGCCTCAATATGCACCGTCTATAATAAGCGTTACATCGGTGATTTTGTCAGAAAGCTGATTTATGAGGAATGCTTTGACGCAAGCTCCGCAAAAACGCTCTATGAGCTTGGATATTTGAAAAGTCCAGGTATCAGAGGGGTAATCAAGAGCGGCGGAAGCCTTTCAAGATGGGTTCGATGCGTTGAAGAGGATGATTTTCTGGCAGAGCTTGAAAAAAGCAGGCAAACCTTTGAGGAAGAGCACAAGGATGATATAAAAAAGCCTAAATTCAAAGAGATTGAATTTAAGAGAGATTTAAATTCAATGCATTTCTATCTTCCTCGCGACAAAAAATACGCCGCGGAAATCAAATTTGACGACAAGGGCTCAAGCTGGGGAGCTGTAATACTTGTAATTATCGGTGCAATTCTGTTTGCAGCCTTTATATGCTATATGCTACCCGACATTTTGAAGCTTATAGATAACTTTATAAGCGTAATGAAGAAATAATTTTAATATATTAAAAAAACAAGAAATAAAAAATGCGTGAGTTTAAAGCTTCACGCATTTTTTATTTGCATTTTTGGAGGTTTTTATGTTAATCAGGCCTAAAATCGCATTGTCGGTATCATTTGACGAAAAAAGACAGCTTTCTGTCAACGAGGACTATCTGAACGCAATTTACTTATCGGGCGGTCTTGGCGTGGTCGTTACATATACAACCAACGACACTCGATTAAAAGAATATGCAGAATATTTTGACGGATTTTTGTTCTGCGGTGGAGGGGATATTGCTCCCGAATATTACAATCAGGCTTCAAGCACAGGCAAAGAGAACATTTGTTCTCGACGCGACGAGTTTGAAAAGAAATTGTTTGATACGGTTTACCCACTCGGCAAGTCGATTTTGGGGATTTGTCGAGGAGAGCAGGTAATTAATGTTTTTTTAGGCGGGGATTTGCACCAGCATATAGAAAACCATATGCAGAGCGAGGGAAGAGAAGTCACACGGCAAAAGCTGCGAGTGGTCGATGGCGGATTTTTGTCAGAGATTGTCGGAGAAAAGGAGATTTTCACAAACTCTTTTCATCATCAGGCGGTAAACAAGCTTGGCAACGGACTTGTTGCAGATGCTTATTCTGCAGACGGATATATTGAGGCCATTCACTCAATCGAGCATAAATTTTGCCTCGGAGTACAATGGCACCCCGAGGCTTATTACAAGCAAAACTACACAGCATCTGCGATTTTTGACAGCTTTATCAGCTCTTGTATAAGTTGATTTTCTATTTATCCTTGATTTCGCAAATAGTGTCCGCGGCATTAACCCGAGAGGGCAACATAAGATTTGTTCTCGGCAATATTTTCTTCTTCGTTTTTTCAATCAAATTCAGGAAAGCAAAGCAAAAAGTAGCCGCACTCGTCGCAACAACACTCAAAACCCTGCTCTCCGTTGCCAAGACAGGCGGCAGGCTCTTCGGGCATAAGCTCTACTCCTGTAATATCGATTACCTTTTTTTGAATATTCTTGCTCATATATCCCCCTATCAGAATATAAAAAGTGCGCCAACCGAAGTCAGCGCACAAAAACGCAAATTCCAGTTGTCGCCAAACAAACTATATACAGACCCTTGTATTCGACAATACTAATAGGTGTACAGAATTTGCATTTTATCAAATTCATCACCTATTATTGTTGCCAAAAAAGGGTATCAGTAACCCTAAAAGCAAAATACACGCATAGACTATATATTTAGTTTGTTTGGCATCTTTATTATATCACAGTTTTTGCCGTTTGTAAATATATTTAGCAAAATTTTGCAAAATCAGCTTGCGGGAAGAAGCTCGTTTTTGCGGACAAGCGCTTCATTTGTGGATACAAACACCAATATTCATTAGACAAAAAAACAAAAATACGGCATACCTCTTCAAGATATACCGTATTCTTGTAAAGCTGTCCTTCAGAGAACGGCTCTAAGGCATTCCTTTTTTGTAGCCTATATTAATGAATTTGTGTTCCCTCGGGAACCATATCATCAACGAAAATTACCTTACAGCCACAAGCATTATTTGACGCCGCGAGGAGCATACCGTTGCTCGTCACGCCTGTAATTCTTGCAGGCTCAAGGTTCGCAATCACAATAATCTTTTTGCCGACAAGCTCTTCGGGTGTGTAGTCGTGCTTAATGCTCGACACTATAACTCTCTCGCCTACACCGTCAGACAATGTAAGCTTGTAGCAGGAGTGAGATTTTCTGATTTCCTGACACTTTAAAATCTTGCATACGCGCAAGTCAAGCTTTGAGAAATCGTCAAGGCTTACCTTTTCTTCCTTGATAGGCTCAACAGGGTCAGGCTCTCCGTAAACCTTTTCTTCAACTACGGGCTCTGCATTGAGGGCGCTTTCAATCTGCTTTTCCTCTTCTGTCTGCGCGTAAGAGAAATCAAGCAATCCCACAAATCTTTCTTTTTCAATAGCATAAAGGAAAAGATAAAGTCTTGGGCCCTGCTCCTTGTCGATAAGAAGCTTATAAACTGTCTTGAAGAACTTGCCCTGAATTGTCTTAAGCTCCTTCTGGTCGGTCACATCAGGATAGATAGCCTTTGGAATTGCATAAAGCTCGGCATTAAGAGAATCAAGCGAGTAATCTTCATTTGTAAGGTATTTGTGAAGAGCTGAAATCTGTTCTTTTTCTTTCTCGTCAAGAGCTTCCCAAACCTCAAAGTTTCTTGTTCTGCGGAGCTTATTTACCTGTTCGGGAGCGCACTGCTCAAGCCAGAATTTAGCTCTGTCAAGTCGGTCTGCAAACTGCTCATACTTATAAGGAGTTCCGATTTTCTCAAAAACCGTTTCGAGCATAGGAACATTAAAGTCAACTATCGAGCCGAGCTGAACGAGCAGCGACATAGGCACTGTTTCAAGCTCTCTTCCTTCAATCTCGCAGTTGTACATAACCGCGCTGTTGTATTCGCTCGCGTTGCCTGCCTTATATTCGGTGTACATTTTGTCAAATTCAAAATACTGACGCAGAATTCCGTCGTCAAAGCAGAAATCAAACGCCTTTACAGGCTCTGTTTTTGAGTAGAGCCACAAAATAATCTCAGGCTGATAAAGCTTCAAGAGTGTGTCGGGAGTTAAGTTAAGACCTGATGAGCTTGACATCTTGCCCGCAACGCCCTTTATTCCGATAAATTCATAGCCCTGATAAATCGGAGCCTCGTGATTATAAATCTTTTTAGCAATAACCTTTGAGTTATTGTATGAGCCCGTCGGTGCAGAGTGGTCCTTTCCGCCCGGCTCAAAATCAACCTGCTCATATTTCCAACGCATTGCCCAGTCAACCTTCCAGCCAAGCTTGCAGTTGAAGTTTTCAAGGAAATTGAAGTGACCTTTGTGTCCGCAGCGACAGGTATATTCAGCTTCTGTACAGTCCTCATTTACAGAAGTAATCGTTGTGAAGTCGGTGTGACATTCGGGACAGAAGATGCTGACAGGGTAGTATGCCGCCTTTTCAGCGTCGTGCTCAGCCTGTCTTTCTTCCTCACTCTTTGTCTTATCCTTGGTTTTGAAGGAGTCGAGAATTTCAAAAATCTCTCCGCGGCGGCGCAAAGCCTCAATCAAGTCGGGAGTATATTTGCCCGAGCGGTACATATCTGCCTGATAACGACAGTCAAGCTCAATTCCAAACGGCTCAATGCCACGCAAAAATTCTTCTTCAAAATGCTTTGCATAGTTTTCGTGACAGCCCCAAGGGTCGGGCATATCAACATAAGGACAGCCGATATATTTGTCGTACGCATCGCCTACTACCGCCTGTACATTCGCGGGAATTTTACGGCAACGATCAAACTCGTCCCAAGATATAAGCAGCTTAGCCTTTTTCCCCATCTTTTTGAGTGCTTTTACGACAAAATAGGGCGTAGCTACATCACGGAAATTACCTATGTGTACCGAGCCCGAGGGACTAATTCCCGCCGCGCAAACATATTCTTCCTTCTGGGGATTGCGCTCTATTATTCTTTGCGCAATTTCTTCTGACCAATGCATATTTAAAATCCTTTCTCGATTTTTACATCTTTACAAAATTATTCATTATATTTTATCACATTTTTAAGTCTTTGTCAATAAGGATTGACTTATTTTGAAAAAATCAAGCCCTTCTTGCCGACGCCTATTTTTGTTTAGCCGCCGAGAGCTATTACATCTCTTGCAGAGGAACGCTCAAATGCTCGTTTTTGCTACCCTTTTTATAATCGCTTGGCGACACGCCCATCTGCTTGATAAATGCGCGGTTGAAGGTGCGCAGAGTGCTAAATCCCGCGTTACTGCTTACCTCTGTTATGTTAAGGTTGGTTGTTCTCAAAAGCCTGCACGCCTCACTTATGCGCAGGGAATTGATGTAATCGTTAAATCGAATTCCGATTTTGTCGCTGAACAGATGAGATATGTAATAACGGCTCAAATGAAGCTCTTTTTCAAGCGTTGGGAGTGAGATTTCACCTGTAAAATGCTGTGAGCAAAACTGAACGATAACTTTTAGTGATTGGTGGTCCTCATTTTTTATCGAGCGCAAGCTGGTCATTTCAAGAATTTCGCTGAAAAAGGCAAGAACATAGCCTCGAATTAAGGTTTCCTTGTAATTCTTCGGAAAGCTTTTGGCTTCGCTCAAGCTTTTTATCAAAGAGGTCAGCCTCTCGTTTTTGTAAGCATCCTTAACAACAGGATTTTCGGGCTCTTCGTTGGCGATTTTACTTGAAAGCTCAGGGGTTATATCGGGGTTCAAGATAAACAGATCATATTCGGGCGCTTCGGTCAAATCGACAAAGCGGTGTATCTTGTTAGGAAACACCACAAGCATTTCTCCGTCGGAGAGCAGGTGAGGCTCGGAATCGATATAGGCCTGCATTTTTCCCTTGCGCATATAAACTATCTCAATATGATAATGAAGGTGGGCAGAGCATTGGAGAGGTGTTTTGTGATTATTGTCATCTCTGTAATAAAAGTCGTCTGTCTTTTTTTCGTATCTTATATCCATATTAATCCTTTCATCGCTGGGCGCATTGTAAATCTCTCCGCAACGGACAAGTCATTACAGCACGAACAAAGCGAAACAACGACTGACAAAAATAGCAATTTTTGTCTTGATATATTTAAATTATATCACACCTCGTCACATTTGGCAAGACATCTTTTCAGATTTTTTTAAAAATAATCATTTTGGCACTCTGATTTGACATATAATACAATTAATCGCAGTTTGATTTTAGTGGGAGGGGAATGTAATGAAAAAACACTGTGCAATTTGCAAATTAGCAATATTTGTCTTATTATGTGTCGTTTTTATGTGCTCGTGCGACAGAGGCGGGGGAATTGATTATTTTGCATATACGAATTCTAAATTTAGCGTCGAAATTGAAGGGAATATAGACAATACTGCCTTCTCGGCAAACGCTTATTATAATCCCAATGCTGCCGACGGGGAGGTTTTGGCGTGTATTGAATACTCCGCACCTCAGTCACTCGCGGGCATCGTTGTTAATCTTTACCCCGATGGCAAAACAAGCGCGCGTCTTGGCGAGATCGTAATTTCAGGCACTGATGTCACGGCTATGCTTGAGCCTGTTTTTATTATTGTGCCGAAGGGCGATTATTCTGAAATAAAAAAAGACGGAGAGGATAATATACTATGTAAGTTTTCTTTTTCTGACGGAGAGCTTGTCTATACTTTTGACAAAGGCTTCAAGTATCCCAAAAAAATTGAAGGCAGGAAGCGCGAGCAAGGTTACCTTATAAAAATCAATTCTTTTGCACAAAAATAACAAAAAGGGGCGCAAAAATAGTTATAAAACTCTTTTTTCTCATTGACATTCATATTTGTTTGTAGTATAATATAATAAATAAAAGTCTTTTGAAAGGACAAGAATAATGGAAAAAACAAGAATTGACGAATTATCGCTAATTGCCGAAAAAATCCGACTTGGTATAATTGAGGCAACTCACTCAGCAGCTTCGGGACACCCAGGCGGCTCACTCTCTATTGCCGACATTCTGGCATATCTTTATTTCGAGGAAATGACAGTTTATCCCGACGACCCCAAAAACCCCGACAGAGATAGATTTGTCCTTTCAAAAGGACATACGGCTCCTGCTCTCTACTCGGCGCTTGCGCTTAAGGGCTTCTTCCCCTTTGAAGAGCTTAAAACTCTCCGTCAGCACGATTCTCGCTTGCAGGGCCACCCCGATATGAAGGGAACTCCAGGCGTTGACATGACAACAGGCTCTCTCGGTCTTGGCATTTCCGCCGCCGCTGGAATGGCGCTCGCCGCAAAGCTTGATAATAAGGATTACAGAGTTTATACAATACTTGGGGACGGCGAGAGCGAGGAAGGACAGGTTTGGGAAGCTTCTATGTTTGCGAACTATAACAAGCTTGACAACCTCTGCGTAATTGTTGACTACAACCGTCTTCAGATCGACGGTCCCGTTGCCGACATTGTCAACCCCGCGCCCTTTGAGCCAAAGCTCGAAGCATTCGGATACAATGTAATTACAATTGACGGACATAATTTTGAAGAGATTGACGCGGCTTTCAAGGCGGCTAAGGCTTGCAAGGGAAGACCGACTGCAATCGTAGCTAACACAGTTAAGGGCAAGGGCGTTTCCTTTATGGAGGATAAGGTAAATTGGCACGGAAGCGCGCCAAAGGATCCCGATTACGAAATTGCAGTAGCCGAAATCAAGGCGAGAATGAATTAAGGAGGATAGAGGACAATGGCAGAAAAGATTGCAACAAGAGAAGCATACGGCAAAGCACTCGTTGAGCTTGCCGACAAATACGACTATGTAGTTCTCGACGCCGACTTAGCAGAGGCTACAAAGACAATATACTTTAAAAAAGCTTATCCCGAAAGATTTTTCGACTGCGGAATTGCAGAGGGTAATATGATTTCGACAGCGGCAGGCTTGGCGGCGGCAGGAAAGGTGGCGTTTGCTTCATCCTTCGCTATGTTTGCGGCAGGCAGAGCCTTTGAGCAGGTAAGAAACAGTGTGGGATACCCTCACTTGAATGTAAAAATCGGTGCAACTCACGCAGGTATTACTGTCGGTGAGGACGGTGCAACTCACCAATGCCTTGAGGATATTGCTCTTATGAGAACAATTCCGGGTATGACGATCATCAACCCGTCTGACGCGGTTGAGGCAAAGGCGGCAGTTGAAGCGGCAATTACAACCTACGGCCCATTCTACATGAGATTTGGTCGCTATGCCGTTGAGGTGATCAACGACAGACCCGATTACAAGTTTGAGCTTGGCAAGGGTGTTCTTCTTCGCGACGGCAAGGATGTGACCATTGTGGCAACAGGCATTATGGTGTCTATGGCGCTCGAAGCGGCAGAAATGCTTAAAGCCGAAGGAATTGATGCAAGAGTAATCAATATACATACGATAAAGCCTATTGACGCGGAGATTATTATCAAGGCGGCACGAGAAACCGGTGCTATCGTTACAGCAGAAGAGCACAATGTTATCGGTGCGCTTGGCTCTGCGGTTGCAGAGGTCGTTTGTGAGAATTGCCCTGTTCCGATGCTTCGCGTAGGCGTTGAGGACAGATTTGGAAAATCAGGCAAGGTTCCTCCGCTTCTTGAAGAATACGGACTTACTGCAGAAAATATCGCGGATAAGGCAAGAAAAGCCGTTAAGATGAAATAATAATAATAATAATAATAATATTTGTGTTGCAACAATGCCGCAACACAAATATTATTGAATTAAACAGAAAAAGCTCGGAGATTTCTCCGAGCTTTATTTTATTATTCTTTCATACGCCACTCTCTCGTCGCCGTTTTCAAGATAAATCACTCCGCAATAGACAAAACCGTGCTTTTCGAGCATTTTTCTCATAACAATATTTCCCCTGTGGGTATCTATTCGCAAGGATTTTTTCCCCGATGCTTTCGCGAAGTTGCAAGCATAATCAATAATTGCGGTCGATATTCCCTGACCTCTTTTTTCAAGCGAAATTGCCACGCGGTGAATTGCTATGTAGCTCTGCTCGCCTGTAATCCACTCACCCTCATAGATTTTGTCATATGTCGGCTCGCCGCAAGAGAGCAGGGCAAAGGTGGCGAATAGCTTTCCTTCAAGCTCCGCACAATAGGATTGCTCTCTGTCAATATCATTTTCAATTACAGAGCGCGACGGGTATCCGTTTTGCCATTGGTCAATTCCAAGCGCCTTGATTGTTCCTCTCGCCTCATCAAAAATTGATAAAAGCGCGGGAATGTCGCTCTTTTTTGTTTTTCTTATTATCATACTATCCATCAGAATTTAAGTCTTGTGATTTTGTGAGGCTTTATGCCGTCAAGCTCAAAGAGAACTGCCTGTGCTTCAATCTCCCCGTCCGCAACAATAAACTGCGTCGGCATATGTGTGCGCATCTTTTTTATAATTCTTTCGCTGTCAGTGCCGAGAATTCCGTTTATAGGTCCCGTCATGCCAAGGTCTGTAACATATGCACTGCCATTCGGTAAAATTTGTATGTCGGCAGTAGGAACATGGGTATGAGTGCCGAACATTATGTCAATCTTTCCGTCAAAAACACGCGCAATTGCCATTTTTTCGCTTGTCGCCTCGGCGTGAATGTCAAGAATTGAAGCATCATACTCTCCTTCCTCGCGGGCAAGTATATATTCAATTGCATCAAACGGGTCGCCAACAGGCTCCATAAAGGCTTGTCCCAGAACATTCATAATCAACACCCTATATCCGTTGATATTGACTATTGAATATCCGTTGCCCGGATTTTCGCCCGAGTAGTTGGCGGGGCGGATTATTTTGTCGTGATTATCGTCAAGATAAATATACAAATCTCTCCTTGACCATGTATGATTGCCGAGAGTGATAAAGTCAACACCCGCATCATAAATCGCATCCGCGTGTGTTGCCGACAAGCCGTGAATTTCGCTTGCATTTTCACCGTTAGCGATAACAAAGTCAATGTTGTATTGATTTTTTACCGAGCGCAATTTCTGATTTAAATATTCTATTGCGCGCACTCCCACAATATCTCCGATTGCAAGTATTCTCATTTATTTAAGTGTTCTCCGTTCTATCTTGGGGTTTTATTTTCCTACGCAAAAGCTTGAAAAGATTTTTGCCACAATGTCCTCTGACACGGTGCGACCGTCAAATTCGCCAAGACTTTGCAGACAAAGCTCGGTTTCAGAGCAACATATTTCAAGAGGTAATTGCTGTTTTATCGCCTCGATTGCACCCTCGAGCGCAGCTATCGCACCCGTAATTGCGCTGCTTTGACGCGCACTCACAATTATTGCGTCCTTTGCGACATCAAGGCTTTTATCAATATACAGCTTTTCAACAGTATCGACAAGCGTATCAAAGCCGTCACCTTTGTCGGCGGAAATTGAAATCTGCGCGTCAAAGCCTGACATTTTATTCTTGAAATCGGCGCTTTGAGGCAGGTCGTTTTTGTTGATTATAGCAATTTTTGCGCCGTTCAGAGATTTCAGGTATTCAATAAATTGCTTGTCCTCGTTGTCAAGGGCGCGGCTTCCGTCAAAAACTGCCAGAACGAGTTCGGCTTGCTCTGCTTGCTTTTTTGCCCTGTCAATTCCGATTTGCTCAACCAAATTATCAGCCTCGCGAAGTCCTGCTGTATCAGACAGTCGCAGACAAACTCGCCCCAGACTTGCGCGCTCGGTCAAAATATCGCGCGTTGTGCCCTCTATATCGGTGACGATAGCGGCATCACGACCGACAATTCTGTTGTAAAGAGAGCTTTTTCCCGCATTTGTTCTTCCCAGAATGACCGTAGGAATACCCTCTGAAACTGCTTTACCTGTCGAATAAGTATCGGCGAGCTTTTGGAGCTTTCTAAGATTTTCATTGGCAATATTCAGCATTTCGTCAAGGCTTATTTCTGCCAAGTCCTCGTCGGGATAGTCGATTTTTGCAAAAATTGCGGCTAAAACCGTGCAAAGCGAATTATAAATCTCGCTGACACTGTCGCTCAAAACTCCTCTCATTCCCGCACGGGCAAGACTTATCTGCTCGTCGCTCTCTGCCTCAAGCAAATTGCCGAGAGCCTCGGCAGAGGAAAGTGACATTTTTCCGTTTATAAAGGCGCGCTTTGTAAACTCTCCCGCGCCTGCCATTCTGGCTCCTGCCGAAAGAAGAGCAGAGAGAACCTTTTGGGTGACAAGTATTCCGCCGTGACAGGAAATCTCCACCGTGTTTTCTCCCGTAAATGAATTAGGTGCGCGAAAAATCACGGCAATTCCGTCGTCGATCTGTCTTTTCTCGCCGTTTTTATATTCAAAAATAGAGCCATATATCGCCTTTGAGCTTTCAATTGAGGAAAATTGCTTTTTGCTCTTCGGCTCAAAAACCCGCTCGGCAATTTTCTCGGCGTCCTCGCCCGAAATCCGCAAGACCGCAATCCCACCCTTGCCATAGGGGGTGCTTACAGCGGCAATCGTATCAAGTTGGTTCATTATGTCACCTCATACATTCTTTCTATCAAAAAAGCCTTCGCCGATAATTCTTCGGCATAAAAATTTATAGATTGTCAAAATAGGGGCTTTGCACAAAGTGCAAGCCCCGTTTTGTAGATTATTTCAGATTAATCCTCGATGAAAGGCTTGAGCTGTTCAGAAAGCTTGTCAGCATTAGCCGCGTCACAGGTGAGCTTAATGGGCTGACGCAAATCAAGGCTGAAAATACCGAGAATGGATTTTCCGTCAACCTTATATCTTCCCGATTCAAGGTCAACATCACCTTCAAAGCCTACAAGAATATTCACAAGCTTATATACATCGTTGATTTCTTTAAGTCTAATGTTGAGTGTCATTTTTTTATTCCTTTCTTGATTTATTGCTTTAATCTTCTGCTCTGCGGAAAATTATTACAATATAATTATATAATAATATACATTTTTTGTCAATAGGCTTTACACATATTATTTTTCTGTTTTCTACGACATTCTTTGCATACTTAAATTGAGCAAATTAGCTTTTCAAGAGCCGAGTAACCATCTCTGCCAAGCTTCAATTCAAGGTCAGCCTCGCGGCAAAGCTCCAGCATATTTCGGCAGATATCCAAGCTCGTCCCGCTTTTCAGAATAAGCGAAATCCGATACTCATGCATTTTGAGCGTATTGGAAATTTCTCTTGATGTCAAGCCAAGCTCGGAAAGAGAGAGCACAACATAAATGTTACAAACCGATTTTGTAATCTCTCCCATAATAATGAGTGGGTCAAGACGCCTCTGCTTCATATCCTTTACTATGTTGAGAGCCGTATCCCTTTGCCTTGAGCCTATTGCATTCGTCAGCGCATAGGCATCATATTCGGCGGCAGGGGTAGAAGCCTTTAAAATATCGTTTTCCTCAACAACACTTCTGCCTTGTGACGCAACATAAAATGAAATTTTATCTGTTTCGGATGCAAGATTGAACATATCCCGCCCACAACGCTCAACAGTAAGAGCGCAAAGCTCAGGAGTAGCAGAAACTCCGTTATGCTCATAATGCTTTCCCACCCAAGAGGCAAGTCTTGAGGGAGTATTCTTGTTGAACTGAACTGCCGTAACATATTCACAGAGCTTTTGGAGCATACCTGACGGTCTGTTTGGCAAAAATCCCGCGTCAAATCGGTCAGACGAGGTGTTTATTATGACCGTATTATAATCATATTCATCAAGGCAGGCGAGCGTTGCGCATAATGCGTCAAGCTCGGATTTGGTCATAGCGTTAAAGTCAAGCCCTGACAAAATTATAATTTTTCTTTCCGACGCCATTGGCAAGGGCATCATAGCGTCAAGAAGCGCATCGGGCGAATAGGTCAGCGCATCAAGCGTCATTTCATTGAAGAAGGAAAGCGACTTGTCGGGGGATATTGCCTCAATTGCTTTTGATAGGGCAAAGCCCTTCATATAGTCCTCTTCGCCAAAAAAAAGATAGGCGCGGGCTGGCGAGGCTTTGATTTCTTTTCTGAAATCGGCTTCATTGATTATTTTCACGGCAAGGCTCCTTCCCTCTGAATTTGATTCATATTTATGATTAATTATAACATTTTCCTCGCGCCAAGTCAAGCGCAAAGCCCGATTTTTAGCTTCCCTTTGTTGCAAAAGGATTAAAAATCTGTTATTTTAAGAGATTTTTTAGAGAAATTCGCTGTTTTTTTCAAAAAGAGAAAAATTTTTAAAAAAACTTCTTGACAAAATATATGTGTTTAGTGTATAATATAGGATGTCATTGTGTAAAAGCGTAAAAATAGCTCAGGTGCTATTCACCAAACGCTTCCGATTATTACCTAAGGAGGTGCATCAAATGCTTAGAACTTATCAACCTAAAAAGCGTCAAAGAAAAAAAGAGCATGGCTTCAGAAAGAGAATGAAGACCTCTGACGGCAGAGCCGTTCTCAAGAGACGTCGCGCAAAGGGCAGAAAGAGATTGACTCACTGATTTTGCGCTACTAAATTGGCAATAACATAAAAACCGCCGATGCCTGTTCATATCAAGTCCTCTTGTATATGTGGTGTCGGGGTTTTTACTTATTAAGACCGTTTTTTATATTCAAACAAATAAAGATTACAAAATTTTTGACGGAAGCACACAAGAAAAATTATTTGAAAGCTTATTTTATTTGCCGCATTCGGCATTTGAGGATTAAGTTATGAAATTTCCTGCTATTAAAGAGCATCATCTCTATAATAAGGCATATCGCTCGGGAAAGCATTTTTTCGGAAGATACATTTGCGTATATGTTCTCAAGGATCTGCACGCCAAAAAGCTTATGCGCGAGCATCCGAGAAAGCAAATGGTAAACAGGCTTGGACTGTCGGTTTCAAAGAAGATAGGATGTGCAGTCAAGCGTTCCCGCGCAAAAAGAATTATAAGGGCGGCTTATGCGCCGCTTGAGGACAAGCTAAAGCTTGGATACCTTATAGTTATAAGTGCGAAGCCTGAAATCAACGGAAGAAAAAGTCAGGAGATTTATTCCGAGCTTAAGCACGCGCTCAAAAAGCTCGATATGCTCGACACGCTCGTTGTATCGGAAGAACTCGCTCCTCAAACAAGTAACAAGGAATGAAATATCTTTGTATAGCTTTAATTCGCTTTTACCGCAAGTTTTTGTCCCCGCTCAAACGAAGACCCACATGTAGATTTACTCCTACATGCTCTGCCTATGCAATTGACGCATTTAAGAAACGTGGCTTTTTTGTCGGCTTTGCACTGACGTGCTATCGATTATTGCGCTGTCAGCCATTGTGCCCCGGCGGATACGACCCCGTACCGCTCTACGGCTTCCGAAACAAATCGGGTCAGCAAAGACAAAATATTGTATATGACGACAGTTTTCTAAAGGGCAACAGATTTATATTTAAATACGATTTGCCGACAGAAGACTGTAATGAGAAGTCCAAAAAAAACACAAAATTAAATCGAGAGGACTAAAATTAGTAAAATGAAAAAAACACAAAAGCTCGGCAAGCTTTTGCCGAAAATCTTACTCCTTATCCTGCTTATTTCGCTCATAGCGTGCACCTTATCGTCTTGCGCCAGCAATACGGTAATTGATACTAAAAAAGAGTGGGGTGCAGATTCCACAGTAAATTTAACTCCCGCAGAGGGTTTTCTTGATAAAATCCTTCGCTATATAGGAGTTTTTCTTGGTTGGATAACCAAGATAATGCCTGCGAACAGCTATGTGCTTACCCTGTTCGTGTTTGCTATTATTATGGAAATCGTTCTGCTTCCTTTTTCTATCAAGCAGCAAAAAACATCTATTAAGCAAGCCATGCTCAAACCGAAGGAAATGGCTATCCGCAAAAAGTATGCGGGCAGAAATGACCAGGCTACACAGCAAAAGGTTACTATGGAAATTCAGGAGCTTTATCAAAAGGAAAATTTCAACCCTATGTCAGGTTGTCTGCCCCTGCTCGTGCAATTCCCGATAATTCTCGTTCTTTATTGGATAGTTGTTGACCCGCTTCAATATGTGCTTGGTATGTCAAACGACCTCACCAACGTTCTTTACGCGTTTATTACAACAAGCGCCGATAAGGGCGGACTTGGTCAGACACTTGTTTCAACAAACGGCTCTATTGAAATTCTCAGCCGAATCAGCGAGCTTGGCGCTGAAGCATTTGAGGGAATCAAGACCTTCTGCGCAAACGGTGCAGATGTATATGCAAAGATTGAAGAAATTGCAGCCTCTGCTCCCAACTTCAAGATTGGCGGTATGAACCTTGGGCTTACACCCTCGTTTACTCCCGCTAACAATGTTCAATACTGGTTGCTTCTTATCCCCGTATTGACATTTGTCGTTTACTTCTTCAGTATGCGACTTTCAAGGAAGCTTACCTTCCAGCCTATGCAGGATGCTCCCGACAGACAGACTGCTTGCTCAAACAATATGATGGATTTCACAATGCCCCTGATGAGCGTTTGGATGACATTTATCATGCCCGGAGCTGTTGGTGTGTATTGGATCTTCAAGAGCATTATCGGTACCGTAAAGCAGTTTATTATGAGCCGAGCTATGCCTCTTCCAAGATTTACCGAAGAGGACTATAAGGCGGCTGAAAAGGAATATCTCGGCAAGCAGCCCAAGAAAATTCAGAAGTCGGAAAATGTTGGAAAGGTTCGCTCCTTGCACCACATTGATGACGAGGACTATGACGAGAAGGGTAATTACTGTCCCAAAAAGGCTGAAAATGAGCAAACGGCGGATGCAAAGGCTGAAAGCAAAGCCGAAGCAAAGCTCAAGGACAACAAATTAACCGAGGGCACAAGCCTCAAGGACGACTCTGACAAACGAGATAATAAATAAGAGTTTTTAGAAAGACAAAAGGACGATAAATTCGTCAAACTATTTTGACTAAATGGAGAAAAAATCGTGAATAAAGAAATTATTGTTACAGGCAAGACAGTTGAGGACGCTGTGAAGGCGGCGGTAGCAGAGCTCGGTGTTGCCTCAAAGGAAGATATTGAATATGAAGTGCTTGAAGAGGCTAAAAAGGGTCTTTTCGGCATTGGCGCAGTACCTGCAAAAATTCAGGCAAAGGTCGTGCTCAAGGGAGAGAGATTTGCTCTTGATTTCATAAACCAGCTCGTAAAGGATATGAACCTTGATGTAACTGTTGAAATAAAGGACCACGAGGGCGGAGAGAAGGGAAGCAAGCTTATCGACATTAAAGGAGAGGGCGCCGCTATCCTTATCGGTCATCACGGAGAAACACTTGACAGCATTCAGTATTTGGCAAACCTCGCCGCTAACAAGAGAGTTAACGGTGAAAAGCCCGCTCATGTAAAAATCAGTGTTGACATTGAGAATTACCGCGCAAAGAGAGAGGAAACTCTCCGCGCGCTCGCAAGAAGAATGGCGAACAAGGTGCTCAAACAAAAGAGAAGCGTTATGCTTGAACCCATGAACCCTTACGAGAGAAGAATAATTCACTCTGAAATCCAGAACATTGAGGGCGTTTCAACAAACTCAATCGGCTCTGAAAACAACAGAAAAATCGTTGTTTATCTTGAAGAGAAATAATACAAAACAGAGGTGCAAATCAATGATTTGCACCTCTGTTTTTTATATACGCTTTCACGGAGTTGTTTTGTTTAAAAAATGCTTTCATAGGGGTCATCACAGTTGCAGAAAATTACCTTATCTTTGAAGTCGTTTCTATAATGCTTAACTCGTTTTCTATATCTTGAAGTTTTGTATAAAACTCATCATTTTTTCAGTTTTTGCATTTTTCAATGTATCTCCTAATGCCATTTTTATCTTCCTCTATATTATTCCTCACTCTCGGAGAGCAGAATGTATCTTTGTTGAGCCTGAGTGTGTCCCGAAGCGGCGGCTTTTCTGTAATAAGAGAGCGCATCTCTCTTATTCTTTATTCCCGTGCCCGCGCCCTCCTCACAGCAAAGTCCGTAGCTGTAACAGGCGTTGGCATTTCCTCTGTCTGCCGACAGCTTTAGCCACTTTATAGCCTTGATGTCATTTTCCTTGATGCCAACTCCGTGCCGTAAGCACCAGCCGTAGCTGTAGCAGGCATCAACATTTCCAAGCTCTGCCGCTTTTTTATAGCATCTTGCGGCGGCGGCTTCATTTTTCTTAACCATTCCCTTGCCGTCAAAAAGCGCGTCGCCAAGCTTGTTCATAGCGGCGGCAAGCGTTTGGTCGTCGGGCATTCTTGAGCCGTTTGAAAATGTGGCTTTTTCAAGAGAGAAGGGGCTTTCGTAATATCCCTTCAAATCTCCGCCAAAGACAAAGATTTTTGAAACCTCTCTCTGCGCGCCTCTGTGTCCCATAGAAGCGGCAAGCGCAATATGCTCAAAGGATTGAATATAGTTTTGAGGTGACGGATTGCTTCTTGCCACCAGCATTCCAAGCCTGTATTGAGCCTCGATTTTGGATTCGGCGTCAAGTCTTGCCCTGTCGGCAAATCTTTCGGGGAAGGCGAAGAGCGGCACGGCATTCTCTACATCGGATATTACCGCCTTTGCATACCAACGCTTTGCGTCTTCTCGGTTTTTAGGTATTCCTCTGCCCTCATCTGCAAAAATTCCCATCGCAAGTATTGACGGCAAATGTCCCTTTCTCGCCGCGCGCAGAATAAATCCTCTTGCAGAGCCAAGCTCACCCTTTTTATCTCCGCTCGAAATTATTACATTTCCCGCGCGGAACAACGCCTCAGGATTTCCGCCTTCGGCGGCCTTTTTATATAATGATAAAGCCTCGTCAAGATTAATTTGTGTTCCTATGCCCTTTTCATAGCAAAGACCGAGGGAGAGTATAGCATCTGTGTTTTGTTTGCCGTCGCCACGAGGAGTGCCTTGATTTGCTGACAGCTTGAAGGCTCTGTAAGCCTCAAATTCATTTTTCTCAACGCCTACTCCATAGAAAAGACATTCGCCCTTAAAATATCCCGCCTCTGACGAGCCCTTGTCTGCTCCAAGACAAAAATATTCAAATGCACCTGCCTCGTCCTTGTCTGTTCCAAGCCCCTTGAGCTTACAAAGTCCTATTCGCCACAGGGCTGAAACGCAAGAATCGTCTGCTTCGTATGCGCCGAGATAATGCTTGTAAGCATTGGCTCTGTTTCTGACAGTTCCTATTCCTTCAAAAAAGCAGTTCCCAAGCTCGTATTCAGAATAGGCGTGACCTGCGGCGGCAGCTGCCCCGAACATTTTATATGCAAGAGCCTCGTCCTTTTTGGTGCCTCTGCCCTCAATATTCATCATTCCCGCTTCATACATAGCGCCGATATGACCCTGCTTTGCCGCATCTTCAAAATATTTATATGATTTTGCAAAGTTCTGTTCAACGCCTATCCCCTTGTCGTAGCAGCTTGCCAATCTGAACAACGCCTGCGGATTGTTGTCGCGCGCGGCGTTCAAATAATGATTGATTGCTTTTTCAAGGTCCTGCTCGCGTCCATCTCCCATCTCACAGCACACGCCAAGTCGGCATTCGGCGTTTGAATTGCCCATATATGCCGCCCTCATAAAAAGCTCTATTGCATATTGCTTATTTTGCTCAACACCGTGACCGTATAAGTAGCAGCCGCCAAGGTTATTTGCGGCGGTATGCGAGCCAAGCTCCATAGCTCTGCGGTAAAGCTCAAGCGAAATCTCATAGTCTATCTCGCACCCAATTCCAAACTCACGGCAGATACCGAGCGCGCAAATACAATCGGCATCGCCAAGCTCAGCGCCCTTTGAAAACGCCTCGTATGCTAAAGAATAGTCCTGTGTACAGCCAAAGCCACTGTTATAGCAAAGGCCTGTTTTATAATATCCCGTTGCACAGCCTCTGTCTGCCGCGTTTTTATAATATTCAAATGCTTGGGCGGGGTTATAGGAAGCATTTTGCTGATTTGCATATTGATTCCCAAGAAACAGAGATGACAGGGCACAGCCGTCCGACGCCGCCTTTTGCAAAAGCCTTATCGCACTGTCAAAATCAAGCTCGCCCGTCTGCATAAGTGAAATAGTATCGTGATAGAGAGCTTCGGCAGAAGCGCATATATCCTCAGGATTTTTTGAATTTTGGTTATCCTCAGGGTCAAGGCTTGTCAGGTCAAGCTCCAACGCCAAAAGCTCTTGCTCATTTTTATCTATATTGTCCTGCTTTACTTGGTCAAGCTGTTCAAGATTGAGCTCGTTTTGTTTGTTTTCGCCGTTTTCCATTTGCTCTGCCTCCTATCTTTTGTATTTTATATTTATATTACTTTTTCGCAGTAAAATATGTGCCTATATGCTTTCCGTCGTACAAATCATATAGAATTTCGGGGTTTTGACCGTTCATAATGAACATAGGTATTCCGATTTCTGTGACCATTTTTGCAGCCACAAGCTTTGCTTCCATTCCGCCCGTTCCGCGTTCAGTTCCTGCTCCGCCCGCAAAATTCATTATCCCGTCAATATCTTCAACGCGGTCAATAAATTTAGCGTCCTTATTTTTTCTCGGGTCGCTGTCGTAAAGGCCGTCAATGTCAGACAGATTAATCAAAATGTCAGCCTCGCAAAGCTTTGAAACATAACCCGACAAAATATCGTTTCCGCCGAACTTTGTCAGCTCGTCGGTTGAAACTGCGTCGTTTTCGTTGACAATCGGTATAACTCCCATTGACAGCAAGGTGTTAAATGTGTTCTGCGCTGCTGTAAGCCGCACGGGAATGTCAATAACATCCCGTGTCATAAGTATTTGAGCAACCTTGTGTCCGTAATCCGAGAAAAATCTATCATAAATCTTCATAAGCTCGCTCTGCCCGATAGAAGCCATCGCCTGCTTTTCCTCAAGAGAGGACGGACGGTGACCAAGTCCTGTTTTTGCAACACCTGCACTAACCGCGCCTGAGGAAACCAAAACTATTTCCATTCCTGTGTTTTTAAGGTCGGACAAGGTCTTTACAAGCGCTTCAATTCTTCTCAAATTCAATTTGCCCGACGAATGTGTAAGAGTTGATGTGCCTACCTTTATGACAGCTCTGCGGCAATTTTTGAACAAACTCATTAAAAAATTCTCACTTTCCCAAAAAAATTTTCAAAAACCTCTTTAAATATTTTAAATTTTGTATTATAATAATAAAAAGAGCATTTTTATACCTATCCATAATTATACAACAGTTTTCGTTCTTTTTCAAGTATATTTTCAAAACTCGGAAAAAATTTAATCAATACATAAATTGGGGGATGTTTTATGAAACAAAAGTACACATTAACTATTGCCGATATGGACGTCAATGTAATCACAGAGGAAAGTCAAGAATCGGTTGAGTACATAGTTGGCATTCTTGACAGAAAAATCAGAGAAATACTTCTTAAAAGCAAAAGATGCTCAAAGAACGAGGCGGCTCTTCTTTGCGCTCTCGACATTTGCGCAGACAAAATAAAGACTAAGGAGCAGCTTGACGAGGCTGAAGGTCAGCTTGAGGAATCGGTTGATGAAATAAAGAAGCTCGTAGCAAAGCTTGAAAAGCTTGAAGCAAAGTCCAAGGACTTGTCTGATGAAAAGGCAAGACTCGAGCTTGAAAACAGCAAGCTTCGCGCGCTTCTTGACGAAGCGAGAAACGGCACTGAAATCTCTGACGAGGATATTGCCGCAGCAGGAGCTCCCGCGCCTATTAAGGAAGCTCTTGAAGCAGAGAAATTAACGCCCCCTACCGACACCGACGGCGAAACAGTTAAAGCAACGCCAAAAAAGAAATCAACTCGCAACAGAGTAGGCTCTATGTTTGACTTACTCACATTCAGCGATATTTAATTTGTTTTCGGGTGTTTAATGAAAAATAAAAATTTGCCCGAGCTCCTATCTCCCGCAGGCTCTCTTGACGCCTTCCGTGCGGCGATTGAGGGCGGAGCTGATGCTATTTATGTAGGCGGCCCGTCTTTTAACGCGCGGATTAATGCCAAGAATTTCTCTGTTGAGGATTTAAGTGAGGCGGTAAAGCTTGCGCATCTGTACGGAGTTAAGGTTTACCAGACTGTCAACATCCTTATTCACGGCAGAGAAATTGACGAGCTTTTGGCTATGGCAGAGAGGTCGGCAAGACTTGGGATTGACGCCTTTATTGTATCAGATATCGGAGTTGCTCGCCTTATTCATTCTCGGTTGCCCGAAATACCTCTTCACGCGAGCACTCAAATGAGTGTTCATAACTCACTTGGAGCAAGTCTTCTTGGGGATTACGGCTTTTCAAGGGTCGTTCCTGCACGAGAGATGTCCTCAGAGGACATCTCCTCTTTGGTTAAAAACAATCCTCTTGAGGTTGAAATATTTATACACGGAGCTCTTTGTGTCAGTCATTCGGGACAGTGCCTTTTTTCCTCTCTTGTGGGTGGAAGAAGCGGAAACAGAGGTCTTTGCGCACAGCCGTGTAGACTTCCTTATGCCTCTCCGAATGAGAGGGTGGGGAATAAATATCCCTTGTCGCTCAAGGATATGTCACTTGCCTCACACATCACAGAGATTATTGAGAGCGGTGTTCATTCCTTGAAAATTGAGGGAAGAATGAAATCACCCGAATATGTGCTTGGGGTTACGAAAATCTTTAGAAGATTGCTTGACGAGCGAAGAAATGCGACACCCGATGAGATGTCTATGCTATCTGAGCTGTTTTCGCGAGGCGGTTTTACAGACGGATATTATACAAAGAATATAAACCACAGGATGCTGGGTATTCGCTCGGACTATGATAAGCAGGCAAGCCGTGAGGCAGAAAAATTTAATAAAATTCAAAGAAAAATACCGCTCCGTATGAGTGTTGAATTGTCTGAGGGTAAGCCCGCGCGCCTTTCTTTAGAAGCAAAAGGCTTTTGCGCAAGTGTCACGGGAGCTGAGCCACAGACGGCTATCAATGCTCCGCTTGACTATGAAAGCCTCAAAAAACAGCTGTCAAAGCTTGGCGACACCTACTTTTATCTCGAAGGACTTGAAGCCAAGATTAACGGTAAGCTGATTTTGCCGATTTCAAGGTTAAATGAGCTTCGCAGAGAGGGAATTGAGGAACTGCTCAGTGCTATGCAGAGTAAAAATGAAATTGCGCTTGGCGAAATCAAGCCATCAAAGCTCAACCTTCTCCCCAAGAAAAGACGGGTAGCAAGATTTTGGCGCGAGGAGCAGATTTCTCAATCGGCAAGAGAGTTTTTTGATGTAATTTTGCTTCCGCTTGACAAATATGTAAAGCAGCAAAGGAATTTACGCTCCGACGGATTTTTTATGCCCGCAGTCAGCTTTGACTGTGAAATTCAGGGCTTATGTGAGCTGCTCGAGCAGGCAAAGAAAAGAAATCCGCGATATATTGTGATTTCAAATCTCGGTCAAATCAAATTGATAAAAGAAAATTTCCCTCTGGCTGAGCTTATTTCAGATTTCAGATTTAATGTTGCGAATGATGAAAATATTGCATTTTTCGAAAAGCTTGGGTTCTCATCAACAATCCTCTCGGCAGAGCTCACCCTGCCTCAGATACGCGACCTGCACGGAGCTAAAGCGGTGATTGCATACGGGCGTATTCCGCTTATGACGCTTGAAAAATGTGTAATCAAGGAGCTTTACGGCGAGAGAAGCGCTTGCGAGATCTGCAAGGAGCAAAAGGCTCAAATGAAGGATAGACGGGGAATTATATTCCCGGTAATCCGCGAGCTTCCGCACCGCAACCTTGTGCTTAACAGTCTGCCCACAAATATGTCGGACAGACAAGAGGAGCTTTTTGCGGTCGGCGCAACTGATTTGCATTTTCTGTTTACAGTTGAAAAGACAAACGAGGTTGACGGGGTAATTGAGGATTTCAAAAATCACCGCGCTCCAAAGGGACAGGTCAGAAGAATATAAATATAATATATAATAAAGAAAAACATAATAAAGATATGCGAAAAGGACGAGAAAAAATCTCGTCCTTTTTGATGTTGCTATAAAAATACCGTTGATCAAAAGCTTAAATAGGTATCATTTACTCGTCATACCCAAGCAATAAATTATGCTGAACCGCCATAGCGTCCCAGGTTTCTCGGTCAACATTTCCGCTTGCCTCTATGTTGTTCCGCCGTTGAAAATCTCTTACAACATTTGCAAGCTGACTGTCATATTTACCCAAAAGCGCGATTTCGGGGAAATAATAAAGTCTTGACAGCTCGTTTAACAGATAGCGCACTATATTGACTAAAAGTCCGTCTTCTCCCTCGCGGATAACATTATCGCGAGGCACACGGGGAAACAGTGCGAGCATAGCGGGGGGCGAGTTTTGTGCAACTGACTGATCATATCTCTCCTTTAAAAGCTCCCAGGTTTCTCGGTCCGCAGTTCCCGTCGGCTCAAGATTATTTTCATTCTGAAAGGCTATCAAAGCCCTGCGGGTATCATCTCCCCAGATGCCGTCAATGGGTACGGGATTTATGCTTTCGCTGTGATATGACAATTGCCTGAGGTATTCTTGAAGATTTCTTATTGCATCTTGCTCAAAATTGTTGGTCATTATCGAAAATCCTTTCAATTAATTTATTCGCCCACATTAAAGCCGGGGAACTGCCCCTCCCCAAGCCGTGAGCCGTTGTATAAATCGTTATAAAGGCTTGTAATTCCGTTCCACGCAACAGGGCCTACGACGCCTGTCGCGGGAATTCCGTACAGGTTCTGAAAGGCGACGACCGCTTCCTGTGTTCTGCTTCCAAAATACCCTGTCGGGTTGATTGACGGGATTTCTGAATAGAATTGCGAGATGTAATTCAGATATTCCTGAAGAACTCTGACCTCGGGCGCTTCAACACCTATCCGCAAAAATACACCAGGGAAGGGAATTGTATTACCCTCAACATATTCAACAGGTATCGTTCTGACAATTCCGAGATAAGCGTCGTATATCGCGTTCCAGGTGTTCTCGCCGACAACTCCGTCGGGCGTCAGTCCAAAGGTGTTTTGAGCCGCAATTACCGCGTCGCGTGTAGAGGGTCCGAATGTACTGTCAATTGCAACGCGGGGTATAGTATTGTAAAAATCCGATAAATAATTAAGGTAATATTGCAGACTGCTAACACCGATATTGCTATCTCCCTCTTCTAAAACGCTTGGAAACTGCTGTGAAATATCGGCAAGCGTCAAGCCCTCGGAGTTGAGGTCGTTAAGTCTTTTCACACTATTGTAAATCTGCTGGATGTTGTACCAGGTTGCCCTGCCTACGATACCGTCGGGCGTAAGACCGAAGGTGCGCTGAAAATCCTTGACCGCCTCCTCGGTATCGTATGAAAACACTCCAAACGGAGCGGAGATTTTAGGTATTGCGGGGTAGTTGTCGGATATGCGGTTTATACGAATTTGCAAGGTGCGGACATCGTCCCCCGTGCTTCCAAGCTGTAACGGACGCGTCGGAACGCTTGCTGTAATTCCTCTGACCTCGGCATCGGTTACAATGTCAATATTGTCACCGTAATAATAGGTCAGAATTTCATAGGGGGAATAGCCTTGCTCGGCAAGTGACAGGCTTCCCCATTGAGAAAGACCGTTGCAGGTGACCTCTATTCCGTCGCAATATTGAGCATACAAGGGCTCAACAAAGCCCCGCCTGCTGATATAATCGGTAAAGATTTCACGGACGATACGGTTTACATTGTCAAATATATCTCTACCGTTTACAAAGGATTGGTCAATGGCTATCGAATTTGTAATATCAAAATCATATCCGCGCGAGCGGTAATATTCTGTAAAAATTCGGTTGAGCGCGAAGGATGTCTGCGCATAAACATTCGCGCGGATCGCGCTGTCGGGCCAGGTCGGGTAGATCTCACTTGACGCAACATTCGCGATGTAATCGGCAAAGGGGAGCGTTACATTCTGCGCTTCCTCGTTGGGCGCCCCGAGATGCACCGTTATAAACTCGGGTATGTAAGGTGTGTTTGGCATTTTTCTTACCTCGCAAATTAATCTCTCGGCTGAGGGCGGATCGAATTGTCACCCTCAAGACGCGGATTTTCGGTTTCAAAAAATATTTCGGGTTCAAGGGAATTTCGGTCACTTTGTCCGTTTTCGGGAAGCGGTACCATATCGGCGTTCTGTATTGCCGTTATTCCCTCAAAAACGGGAACGTTGGTGTAATACTGCTGGTAATATCCGTCCTTAGTAACGCTTAAATTGTAGGTTTCATAGGATTTTCCGTTGCCGGGTGACAAAGAAAGCTCGCGAGGCGGTGCGGGAAGCGCAAACTTTTCGGTAAGCCCCGACGCTCCGCTTGTGTAGGTGGCTATAATTGAGCCTCTTCCGCTTTCAAACTCGGGGTCATAATTGTGCACCGTAACGATTGCCCCTTCAAGCGGAATTGCTCCTCGTGCTGTTGAAACACGGACTATCATATATCCGTAACCTCTGCTTACATCATTATTCATAACTTGCCTCCGTTATTTCTATATAAAAGAAGTCGCTCGATATAAAAGTATGCCTGAAAATCGGCTTTTGTTACTTTGCTGAAATCACAAGCCGAAAAGCTGTAAAGGCAATAAACAGCTCAAAAAGCTTAAAATATTTTAAAATAAGGTAAAAAATAAAATAAAAGCTATTGACAAACCGTTTTTTTAGTGATATAATTATTCTACTTGTGAAATCGCTGCCAAATAACAGCGAAATAATTTTGTGAGGTGAATAAAATGAAAGAAGCTATCCAACCTAAGTATGAAGAGTGCGTGATCAGATGCGCTTGCGGTGAAACTGTTACAACTAAGTCCACAAAGGGCTCTGAGATCAGAGTTGAAGTTTGCTCAAAATGCCACCCCTTCTTTACAGGTAAGCAGAAATTTGTTGATGCAGGCGGACGTGTTGACAAGTTTAAGAAAAGACTTGAAAATTTCAATAAGTAATATCTGTTTTCAAGGCATGATGTTAACCGCATAAGGAAAATACCTTAGCATAAAAAAGATTGCGTATGTACACATCGTACCACGCAATCTTTTTTTACTTTTTAAAATACTATAAAAATATAACAGTGAGGAAATGTTATGAGCAAAATTTACTATGACATCAGAAAAAAGCCATTTGCAATTTACGGTCTTGACGAGAGCACGACTGATGAATTCAGAAGAATTCCCACAAGCGTTGCAGAGAACACGAGTAAAGACGTTTTGGAGCTGCATAAAAACACCTCGGGCGGACGCGTTAGGTTCAAGACTAACTCCAACTCAGTTTCTATAAGGGCTAAGATTGAAGAAACCGACCAAATTCCTTTTGGCACCCCCGCGCTCATCTGTGGATTTGACCTTTATCTTGACCGTGATGGTAACAAGCACGATTTTCTGGGTACTTTTAAATTCGATTTTGATAAAAGATTTGACTATGAGGCAACCCTCTCTCTGCCGAGCGGAGAAAAAGAGCTAACCCTAAATATGCCTCTTTACGGAAGCGTTTTGAGCCTTGAGATCGGTCTTGAGGAAGGCTCAAGTCTCTCGCCTCACTCCCCCTATAAATATGAAAAGCCTATCGTTTTCTACGGCTCGTCCATAACTCAGGGCAGTGTTACACGCGCGGGCAAGCTTTATTCAGCAATTATTTCCCGCAAGCTTGACACAAACTTCAAATGTCTCGGCTTTTCGGGCGCATGCAAGGCTGAAGATGCTATGGTTGAATATATTGCATCTCTTGAAATGTCCGCCTTTGTTTCCGACTACGATCACAACACTCCGAGCTATGAGCATTTAAGAAATACTCATTTCAAGATGTATCAGACAATTCGTGAAAAGCACCCCGATATTCCGTACTTTATGATAACTAAGCCCGATTTCCATTACGACGATGTTGACACGGCAAGAAGATGTATCATTATGGAGAGCTATCTCAAAGCATATAATAGCGGAGATAAGAATGTTTACTTCATAGACGGCTCTGCATTTTTCAACGGTGTGGAATTGCTTGACTGTACGGTTGACGGTATCCACCCGAGCGACGACGGACAAAGAAAAATGGCTGATTACATAGGAGATGTCATTTCCAAAGCTATGAAAATATAAATTCTTGCTTATTCAAGGGAGGGAGCCGAATGAACTTTGATAAACATGAAAACACAATAACAAAAGCTATACTTGTAGGGATTGTTACAGACGGCACCACCCAAGAGGAGGAGGAAAAGTCGATCTTAGAGCTTGCCCGACTTCTTGACACGGCGGGGGGCGAGGTCTTTGCAACAGTGTTGCAAAATAAGAGCGCTCCCGATCCGAGAACGCTTATTGGAAGCGGAAAGGTTCGTGAGGTCGGTGAGCTTTGTCTGAACAATGATGTGAAGCTTGTAGTTTTTAATAACGAGCTTTCTCCCGCGCAAATTCGAAATCTTGAGGACGACCTCGGCGACGGCATCAGGGTTATTGACCGCTCAATGCTTATACTTGATATTTTTGCTCTTCACGCGACGAGCGGTGAGGGAAAATTGCAGGTTGAATTGGCTCAGCTGAAATACACCGCACCGCGACTTATAGGTAAGGGAACAGAGCTTTCCCGTCTTGGCGGCGGAATTGGAACGAGGGGACCTGGCGAATCACAGCTTGAGAGCGACCGCCGACATATCAAGAGGCGGATTGCAGCTCTTGAGGAAGAAATTGAAAAGCTTGCCAATACGAGAAAAACTATGAGAGCGGCTCGCGACCGAAGCGGTCTTAAAAAGATTGCAATCGTTGGATATACAAACGCGGGAAAATCAACCTTGCTCAACCGTTTGACTGACGCGGGAATTCTGGCAGAGGATAAGCTGTTTGCAACGCTTGACCCGACAACAAGAAAATTCACTCTCCCAGGCGGCGAAACTGTACTGCTTACCGATACGGTTGGTTTTATCAAAAGATTGCCTCACCATCTGGTGAAGGCTTTCCGCTCAACGCTTGACGAGGCGGCATACGCCGATATAATTATGATAGTAAGTGACGCGTCAGACCCCGAGTATCTCTCCCAGCTTGAATGTACCGAAGAGACGCTATCCGAGCTCGGAGCAGGAGAGAAGCCGACGCTTTATGTTTTCAACAAGTGCGACAGGGGAACCTATGACGATCCGCTTATCGACCGCACGAGAGATAGAAAAAACGTGGTGCAGATATCGGCGAAAAACGGCTTTGGCTGTGACAGACTTGCCGAGATGCTTGAGGATATTATTCACGAGGGAACGGCGAGCGTAACATTTAAAATCCCCAATGCCGAGCAGGGTGTTCTTAACAGGCTTTACAAGGATGCTACTATAGAAGAAATCGACTACGGTGCAGAATTTGTAACAGTCAAGGCTATTGTTGATTGCAAGGTCAGAGGAATGCTCAAAAAATACGACTGTGACAAAACAAATATATCAGAGGAAGAAGAATATTGATGAGCAACGAGGTTTTGCCCGAGCTTTATACAACTCTTGCGGGCGAGGGTGCTGACGAATTTGAAGAGAGAAAATCGCTCTTTATCGGTCACGCTAAGCATATCACCACCGAGAGCGAGGCTATGGAATTTGTCAAGCAAAAGAAAAAAGAATATTCAGACGCCACCCATAACTGCTGGTGCTATTTGCTCAAGGGAGGAATTGTTGCGAGATATTCGGACGACGGAGAGCCGCAGGGAACAGCAGGCGTGCCGGTGTTGGATACCATTCGCAAATCAGGCGTGACAGACGCGGTGGTGGTCGTAACGCGCTATTTTGGAGGAATTTTGCTTGGCGCAGGCGGTCTTGTG
>JAZNER010000008.1:0-6775 GCA_045588675.1 Eubacteriales bacterium
ATGAAGGGTATGCTTGCTCCTAAATTCCGCGAAAATCTTCTCGGTCACGCAGAGGTTCGTCAGACAATTCACGTGCCGGGCGTGGGAACGATTGCAGGCTCGTATATCCTTGACGGTAAGATTGTTCGTTCTGCACAGATCCGTGTAGTTCGTGACGGTATAGTTATTTTTGAGGATAAGATTTCTTCTTTGCGTCGCTTCAAGGATGACGTTAAAGAGGTTGCACAGGGATATGAGTGCGGTATAGGACTTGAAAAGTTCAACGATATCAAGGAGCACGATATACTTGAAGCATTTATTATGGAAGAAATAGAAAGATAAAAATCCCAAGCACAAATGCAGGGCGCCTTCAATTCCACGATGGGATTTCAGCACCCTGCATTTAATTCAAAAATCTGAACGGGAGGTAGTCAAATGATATACGAAAAGTCTTGCGGAGCGGTTGTTTTCAGGAACGAGCGCAACGGAGATGGCGGACTTAGGAGATATGTTCTTATGATAAAGCACTCGCTTGACGGACATTACTCGTTTCCAAAGGGGCACGTCGAGGGCGGAGAAAGTGAAATTATGACCGCCGAGAGAGAGGTTTTCGAGGAAACTGCGGTCAGAATTCATATTAACGAAAAGTTCCGTCAGCCTGTCTATTACAGACCAAAGCCGGGGGTCAAAAAGCAAGTGGTTTATTTCCTCGCATTTACCAGACAAACTGAAATAAAGGCGCGCGAAGGCGAGGTGGCGCTTGCTGATTGGATTTTGGTCGAGGATGCGCCTAATTGTATTGTTCATAACAACGACAAAAGAGTTTTTGAGCTCGCTATGAAGCATATTGAAAGAAAATCTTATAAATTCAAAGAAAACTTAAATAGAAAAAATCCCAAATGATTTAAATGAGAATACATTTAAGTCTTTGGGATTTTTATTTTTACATACCTAGCGCAAGACCTATAAGGTTTACTATGGCGCACAGAAGCATTCCGAGCACAGTTGGAATTGCAACGGCGGCGACAGTCCATTTAAGACTTTTTGTTTCCTTTTTGATTGTCAAAAGTGTGGTTGAGCAGGGCCAATGCAAAAGCGAAAAAATCATAACACAAAGAGCGGTTATGTAGCTCCAACCGTTAGCAACAAGAAGAGCCTTTAATTCAGCAAGGCTTGAAAAATCGGTTAAAGTGCCGTTTTGCATATATGCCATAATAATTACAGGTATAACGATTTCGTTGGCAGGCAGACCGAGAATGAATGCAATCAAAATAACTCCGTCAAGACCTAAAATCCTTGCAAATGGGTCGAGAACGCTTGATGCAATTGAAAGCAGGCTTTGCTCTCCAATTGTAAGATTTGCCATAAGCCAAATAATAATGCCGGCAGGGATTGCTGATATTATGGCTCTGCCGAGCACGAACAGGGTGCGGTCAAAGACGGAGTGAACGATTACCTTCCAAATTTGAGGCCGCCTGTACGGTGGGAGCTCAAGAGTGAAGGACGAGGGTATTCCGCGAAGGAAGGTGCTTGATAAAAGGCGTGAAACCAAAAGGGTAATAAGTATTGCAAAAATTATAAAGAAAGAAAGCATTAGTGATGCAGAGATCGTTGACGCGAATGACTTTTTTGTGCCGACAAAAAACATGGTAATAATTGAAATCAGGAGGGGAAACCGCCCGTTGCAGGGAATAAGGTTATTTGTAATTATAGCAATCAGTCTTTCTCGCGGCGAGTCGATTATTCTGCACCCGACAACACCTGCCGCGTTGCAGCCGAAGCCCATACACATAGTCAACGCCTGTTTTCCGCAGCTCTTGCATTTTGCAAAAGGCTTATCTAAATTGAAGGCGATTCGCGGCAAGTATCCTGAATCTTCAAGCAGAGTAAAAATCGGGAAGAAGATTGCCATAGGCGGAAGCATTACCGAAACTATCCAGGAAAGCACAGTGTATATTCCGTCAATTAAAAAACTTCGTAGCCATTCGGGAGAATTCCAGTAAATGAGCAACTGATTCAGCTTGCCCTGCAAAAATGCAAGCGGTAGCGCAATAAGATCCGAAATATAGTTTGCCCCGAAAATTGTAATCCACAAAAGCAAAAGCAAGAATAGAAGCATTGTCGGGAACGCTGTTTTCCGTCCAATGAAAATTTTGTCAAGACGGCGGTCGCGCTCGTTCTTTTTTTCTTCTGTGCATATGCAGACGCCTTCGCAGAGCTTCTCTGCACATTTAACGGGAGCGGTGGCAATTATCTCCTCAATATTTATTGAAGAGCTTTGACTGTCTAATTCCTTGCAAGCCCCGTCAAGCAGGGCTTGCAAATCTTGGTTGTCTAAAAGCTTAATTCCTGTATGCAGATAAATAGCTTCAAAAAGTCTGTCTAACACTTGCCTGTCAGACGAATATCTTGCCTCAATTAGCCGCAGAGCGAGCCATCTTGGTGGGATTTCACATTCCTTGCAAACCAATTCTCCAACAACGGGTATAATTCTATCTAATATGTCCTCAATTTGCTTGCCGTAATTTACTTTTATGGGTGTGCCTCTGATATTATTCCCCAAAAGCTGATTTTCAAGAGTAGAGAGAAGCCTTGAAAGGCCCCCTCGTTTTCTTGCAACACAGCTGACGACGGGAACCATAAGCCGTTCTGACAGCAAATCGCAGTTTATCTCAATGCCCTTTTTCTTTGCTTCGTCAATTAAATTTACACAAACGATTGCGTTTTTTGTGATTTCAAGAGCTTGCAGAACGAGGTTGAGATTGCGTTCAAGGGCGGTGGCGTCACAAACTATAACAGTGCAGTCACTTTTTCCGAATAAAATAAAATCACGGGCGATTTCTTCTTCGGGAGAGTGAGAAAGCAGTGAATATGCTCCCGGAATATCTGTAATCTGACATTGATAATTTGAAAGCTTGAAATAACCCTCAGCACAGCCGACAGTTTTGCCCGCCCAGTTTCCTGTGTGCTGATTTAGCCCGGTGAGGCTGTTGAAAACAGTGCTTTTTCCAACATTGGGATTTCCCGCGATTGCAATTTTAAAGTCAATCGGCCCGTCTTTTTTGTGGCTTGTAGCCTGTAAGCTTTGCCCGCTTGATTTGTGTGTAAGTCCCATAAATAAGCCTTTCGTTAAGCAAGTTTATCTACTAAAATCGAGCTTGAATCCTCGTTTCTTATGGCGATTGTCGCTCCGCGTACTAAATATGCCGACGGGTCGCCAAACGGACTTTTTGCAACGCATTCGATCTCTGTGTCGCGAATTAGTCCTATATCTAAAAATCTTCGCCGTATATCCCCGCAAGGCAAAATTTCAACAACTCTTGCCTTTTCGCCGGGGATAAGTGAGCAAAGAATACTTGAAGTGTTCATATTTGTTCTCCGTTAAAAAATTAAGGGGAAGCCCCCTATTCATATTATATTTAAGTGACCTTGCAAGAGTTACATATCTTTGCGGCAAATACAGCTTTAAGGCTATTGACAAATCAGGAAAAATGAAATATAATACATATGTTACAAATGCGGAAACAAAGAAAGGGAAGCCAAATGAACGGAGAAAAACTGATAATTTTTGACCTTGACGGAACTCTGCTTGATACACTTGATGACCTTTGCGACTCGGTCAATTATGTTCTTGAAAAGAATGGATTTGCGACAAGAACTCGCGACGAGGTCAGAAGCTTTTTGGGAAGCGGCGCCGAGTATTTAATTAGAAAATCATTGCCTGAGGACAAGTTGGACGAAGCGTTTGATACCTGCTTTGCCGAGTACAAAGCGTACTATAAAACACATTCACAAATAAAAACAAAGCCATACGACGGAGTGCTACCCCTTTTAAAATTTCTCCGCGAAAAAGGATATTATTTGGCAGTGGTTTCAAATAAGCCGCATTTTGCGGTTGAGATTTTGTGCCGTGATTATTTTGGCGACTTGATGACAGTTTGTACGGGAGAGAGAGAGGGCGTTGCAAGGAAGCCTGCTCCCGATGCCATTTTTGCGCTTATGAAGGAGCTTGATTGCCAAAACGCTATCTTTGTGGGAGATTCTGAGGTCGATGTGATGACGGCGAAAAATGCAAATATACCGTCAGTAATTATGACTTGGGGCTTTAGGGACAGAGAGCAGCTTGCGGACGCAGGTGCCGTCAATCTTGCCGATAATGCAATTGAGCTTCAAAACAAAATATTTGAGATTTTTGGAGAAAAATACTAATTATGCTGCCCAAAGAATTTGCAGAAAGAATGAAAGCCTTGCTGGGGAAGGAATCGGAGAAGTTTTTTGCCGAGATAGAAAACAATCCTGCGCAAAGGTCGTTCAGAATTAACGAAACCAAGCTGACGGCAGAGGCTTTTGAAAAAATAAATCCCGAAATAAAGAGAAAAAAGGCGGATTTTCCGCCAAATGCTTATTATACAGATGAGCTTTTGCTCGGATTTTCTCCTGCGCATCACGCGGGTATGATTTATGTTCAGGACCCATCTGCGATGGCGACAGTCCACGCGCTTGAGATAAAAAAAGGCTGGAAAATTCTTGACAGCTGCTCGGCGCCCGGCGGAAAAACAACTCAGCTCTCGGCTGCGGCGGGGAAGGAGGGAATTGTAGTCGCCAATGAATATGATGCTAAAAGAAGCAGAATATTGTATGGGAATGTTGAGCGAATGGGGGATAAGAATACCGTTGTGCTCAATTTGGATACTGCCGTTCTTGCAGAAACATACAGGGAAGTGTTTGATTTGGTGCTTGCCGACGCCCCCTGCTCAGGAGAAGGAATGTTTCGCAAAAATTCAAGAGCAATTGACGAATGGAGTATTGAAAATGTAAAAATGTGTGCCCATAGACAGCGTGAAATCCTGAACAATGTTTCAGAATGTGTTGCAAAGGGCGGATACCTGCTATATTCCACCTGTACATTTTCTCTTGAAGAAAACGAAATGAATGTCGATTGGTTTTTGCGCGAGCACAGCGAGTTTGAGCTGTGTCAGGTTTCCGACGGAGTTTTGAAGGTAACATCCGATGGCATAAATTTTGACGGCTGTCAAAACGATATGGCGTTCACTCGACGTTACTATCCTCACATTTCTCGAGGAGAGGGACAGTTTATCGCCTTAATGAGAAAAACAGAGGCGATTTTTGAAAAAAACAATGACCGAAAAAAGAAAAAAGATGACAAAAACGCAAAAAAACCAACCAAAGAACAAATAGCCGCGCTTGAAATAGCCAAGAATTTTTTAAAGGAAAATTTGCTTGAAATGCCGAAAAATGAGCTTTTTGTGCTTGGAAACTATATCTATTTAAAACCCGACGTGGAATTACCCTCGTTTGGAGTGGTTTCTGTCGGAGCTTGTGTAGGCGAAATACAGAAGAACAGATTAATTCCGCACCATCAGCTTTTTTCAGCATACGGAAAACACTTCCGCCGACAGCTTTGCTTGCCTTGTAAATCAAAGGAGCTGCAAGACTATTTGCTTGGGCTTGAAATTTCTGCCGACGGCTTACTTTTGAATGATTGCGATACTGACGGCTATTGCGCCGTGACCGTTGAAGGCGTTGCCCTCGGTGGTGGGAAGGTCAGCCAAAACAAATGTAAAAATCACTATCCCCGCGGGTTGCGGAATACAAAATAATTCTATTTGCCTTAGCGGTTACAGCCGTGCTCAACATAACCGCTGATTAAAGACAGCGGTTGAATAACAGTGCCCTCGTTGATAATGGAGCCTGAATTTATCACTGAATTTTCACCAATGCTCGCCTCGTCGCAGACAATTGCGCCGAGGCGAGCGCTTTTTGTCATATAAATTCCTTCGGGAAGAGAGAAAAAGACATTTTCGCCGTCAAGGCGACATTCGGGAAACCTTACACCCGCGCCAATACGGGAATGATACCCTAAAATTGAATAATTGACATTGTTATTGCCGCATAGAGTTGCCTTGTCAAAAATTATTGAGGAATTAACCGAGCTGTGCTCCCCGATTTTTGCAAAAGAGCCGACGATTGAGCCTTCGACAGAAGTGAAGTTGCAGAGCCTTGCTCCCCCGCAGATAATCGCGGGAGCAATTATTTTTGCAGTGGGTGAAAGGTAGGCTGATATGTGTACCCAAATATTTTCGCTGATCTCGTCGTATTGGTCGTAAGGCAAATTTTCGCCGCATTTGCATATGAAGGTGCGCAGATAAGGGATTGCTTCCCAAGGGTGTAAAAAGTTATCAAATAACTCGCCGGCAACAGAGCGAGAGCGGGATAAAATAATCTGTGTTTTACTTTCGCGAAAACTTTGTTTTTTGTTGTTCATATTCTTCCTTTTTAATGTTTTATTTTAACTATATAAGTCAATTGTTTGCCGTGATTTGAGCTTCGTATTCGTAATATTGGAAGAAAAAACAAAAAAACAAAATGTTTAAAAAGAAACAAGCGATTTAGAAAATGTTAAAAACTATTAAGATTTTTTGCTTGAATAGGCTTGCTTGATCGTTTAAAAAATAGTTAAAAAACAACTTAAAATCTCCTTTAATATTTTAATTGCAACTATTTACTTATATGGGAAAAATTTTTTGATATAATATATGTATATAATGGCAATTTTGCTTTTGTGGCAACAAAGCAAGAGAGCAAGTTATACAGAATCAAAGAATAAAAAATTTTTAAAAAGGAGAACAGAGTGATGAGAACTTCAACAAAGACGAAGAAGCTATCAATAGTGATGACGGCTTTGATGTTAGTAGTATTGACGGCGATAACGGCAATACCGGCAGCGAAGGCGGCAGACACTGCAGTAGCTTATGTTGATGACACACCCTACACG
>JAZNER010000009.1:0-26377 GCA_045588675.1 Eubacteriales bacterium
CAGAAAGCGCTTGCCGAAAATCTTAATTTTAACAACTGAAAGGATGATAGTTAATGCCTACCGAAACTTTGACTAATCCCCGTGACGCTCTGCCTAACGTCTATACTGATGTGACCGCAAGAGAAGAAGATTTTGTAAACCGCTTCACCGACAACTGGGACGCTCTGCGAAACATTCTGGGTATTATGCGCCCCATTCGCAAGGCTCCTGGCTCTACTCTGGTGTCCTACACTGCCGATGTGGCTCTGGAGGACGGCGAAATTGAACCCGGTCATGTAATCCCTTACAGCAAGGCCACTATTACTCAGGTTACAAAGGGCGATTTGACTATTCAGAAGTACGCCAAAGCCGTTCCCATTGAGGATGTGAATACGTACGGTGCCGCAATCGCCGTGGAGAAGTCTGACGACGCATTTCTGACCAAGCTGCAGAACGTTGTTCTGACCAAGTTCTATACCTTCTTGAAGACCGGCACCCTGACCTCTTCTGCCGCAAACTGGCAGGCTGCGCTTGCAAAGGCACAGGGCGAGGTTCTGAACAAGTTTGCTACCATTCAGAAAGATGTGACCGCCATTGTCGGCTTCGCAAACATTCTGGATGCTTATGACTATCTCGGTGCCGCCGACATTACCGTTCAGACCCGTTTTGGACTGACCTATGTAAAGGACTTCCTCGGCTATTCCACGCTGTTCCTGCTTCCCGCCACTCAGATTGATCGCGGTATGGTCATTGCTACTCCTGTAGAGAACATCGACCTGTACTATATTGACCCGTCTGACAGCGAGTTCGCGCGTCTCGGTCTCCGTTACACCACTCAAGGCGAAACCAATCTTATTGGCTTCCACGCACAAGGCAATTACTCTACCGCTGTTGGCGAGAGCTATGCGCTTATGGGTATGGCTCTTTGGGCAGAGTATCTTGACGGCATTGCTAAGATTACCTTTGGCGATGATGCTGGCGATGAAGAGGTCGGCGCGTAACCAATAGCAAACAGAAAGGCGGCGTAATATGCTAACCGACATTTGTGCGAGTATTCGCAACTACTTTTGTCAAGATAGCGACAAGCATCTTGGCAGATTTACAATAAGCGGTGGAAGCATTGCGCCGCTTGACTTTTTGAAGGAAGGTCAATACTTCCGAGTCGTCGGCTCTGTGTTCAATGACGGAGTGCATCAGTATCCTACGGCTGATCTCAAAGACGAGACTTTTGACGGGGCGGTGTGGGCGATGAGCGTTCCTCCTGCTTTTATTGCCCTCACCGATGATATAAAGGCTTGGAGCGATGAAGCAAAAAAGGCAGACTCGCCGTATGTGTCGGAGAGCTACCCGAATGGGTATTCTTACACAAAGGCGACTCGCGCCAACGGTGCGCCGATGACTTGGCAATCCGTTTTTGCTGATCGCCTCAACCAATGGAGGAAGATATGAGTTATTTTTTCGATGCGTTCGATGACTTTTATATCAAAAACCGTTCCGTTCGTCCCGATGGGGAAGGTGGAACAATAACCGAGTGGAGCGATGGCGCAATTATAAAGGCTTCACTCGACCTCGGAGGCTCTACGGAAGTAAGGCAAGCGGAAGCGCAAGACCTTAAAACCGTATTCACAGCGACATTCCCCATTAACACCCCCGTGAAGTATAATGACTACATCGAGAACGTTAAGACGGGCAAGGTCTACAGAATAACGAGCGAGCCGAAGGAAAATGAAACACCGCCCACAGCAAAGTATCAATCTTGCTTTGCTACGGCTGTTAGAGCGGAGCTCCCGCAATGACAAAAGCGGCGGCAATATATAATTTTTGGTCAAGTTTCGGTCTTGTAGCGTATGAAGAAAACGCAGTACCGACGGGAGATGATGCGCCGAATTTCCCTTACATAACTTACCAACTCGTCACAGATTCCTTTTACAACGAGGTGCTGATGACGGCTTCTTTGTGGTATCGGTCAACATCGTGGGCTCAAGCTAATGCAAAATCGGAGGAAATCAGCGAAGCTATTGGTCTCGGTGGTAAAATCATCAAGTGCGATGGCGGTAGAATATGGCTGAAGCGTGGCACTCCGTTTGCACAGAGAATGGGCGACGAGACCGATTCACTAATAAAAAGAATTTATATTAATATCACAGCCGAGTTCTTCACGGCTGCTTGATAGAAAGGATTCATTATGGGAAAGTTTTCTCAAATTTCCGAAAATACATTTAATGAGCTTCAAGTCGAAGCAGGTGTGCTTCTCAAGGATTTTGACCCCACCGCTCCCGATCTTGTAGATAGCGATATTATCTGCGCTACCACGGGCGGTATTACCCCTTCTTGCGTTCCTACCTATTCGGATTGGGGCGAAGACATTGATAATTGCCCTAATGGTATGAAGGAGCTTATGCGCGTTAGCGGTTGGGAATGCACTCTCGGCTTTACTGCGCTCAACACTACACCCGAAAGCATCCGTCTTTCCCTCGGTGCTGCTGATGTTGAAAACGGTCATATCACACCTCGCAATGAGCTCAAGGATGCCGATTTTTCAGATATCTGGTGGGTCGGCGACAGATCGGACGGCGGTCTCGTTGCGATTCGTCTTATCAACGCTCTTTCGACGGGCGGTCTTTCTCTTACCACTACCAAGAACGGCAAGGGCAGACTCGCAGTAACTCTCCGCGGTCACTATTCGATTAATGACCAAGACACCGTGCCTATGGAATTTTACGTTTCCGAAGGCACTGCGGAGTAATAACCAAAAAACACAAATTTAGGAGGATAAAAAATGAAATTCATCTTTGATTGTGAGGACGAGATTCTTCTCCCCTTCACTTACGACTTTTCGGAGGATGTCGAAAAGTTTTTGAAACTCACCAAGGTGCTTGACATCCGAAAAAACCGCGATGCTTCAATTTCAATTAAAGAACAAGGCAAGAAAAACCTCAAGGATATGTTCCGCAGAGTCAGCAAGGAATATCCGAAGGAAACAAGCGAACTTCTTGCAAAGCTGTGGGTGCTTGAGGAAGTAGAAGTCCCCGTTGGAGTTGACAATGAAGGAATGCCTGTATACGGAAAGCAAATGGAAAAAGCTCCAAACGCTCTTACCACTTTTACCAAGATTATCACAAACAAAGATGTTCTTGATTTTTTTACCTCATTGATGGGGTTGGCGCAGTAATATACAAAAACTGCCTCGCCACCATTGATTTATCAAAAGTCAAAATATTTGGACGGGGATATGTTACGGATATGTGCATATCCCTTTTCAAAAAAGAACGATGCACCTTTTATATTGCCGAGTGTCTGCGTATGATTGCCGAGAACACGGCAAAAAGCGTGGGCGGCTCTTATATCACGGCACGGCTTGAAGATATATTTTATCCTCAACCCGTCGAAGAAAAGAGCGTGGACGATATAATCGGTGGCATTCGTGGAAAAATTGACACGTTGAGAGGTGGTTAATTATGAACTTATTCGAATTGTTCGTCAAAATTGGCGTTGACGATCAAGCGAGTAATAAAATAGAAAAATTAAGTTCGTGGACTGTCGCTAAAGGTCAATTAATGGCTGATGCTATGAAGGCATCGTTCAAAGCAATCACAGAAGGCTTTTATCAATTAACCAAATCGGCAGTTGATAACTACGCCGAGTATGAGCAGTTGGTCGGAGGCGTTGAGACGCTTTTCAAGGACAGCGCGGACACCGTAAAAGGCTATGCCGATGAGGCGTATAAGTCAGCGGGTTTGTCAGCCAACGAATATATGTCAACTGTCACGAGCTTTGCGGCTTCTCTGCTTCAATCAACGGGCAGAGGCGCACAAACTAACCTTGCACAGTTAGAAGCTGACCTCGAGGCGGAAATAGAGGCTACCAAAGCGGCGCACAAGCAACAGCAAACAGAACTTTCAAACAGGCTTGACATTGAGATCGCAGAGTACAAAGCGGCGGCTGATGCTAAAATAGCTACGATTGACAAAGCCAACAAAGCAGAAATCGCAGAAGCGAAAGCGCAAAAAAATGTGATGGTCGCGCAACTAAAGGCTCAAAAGAAAGAAGAGCTCGAGGCGTTAAAGGCTTCTCAAAAGTTGCAAATAGCGGAAATGAAGCTTGCTTTAGACAATCAGCTTGCTTTGGCTGAGGCGGCAAATATGAAAAGCGTTCAAACCGCCGAAAGCCAACAACGCGCGACAGAGCTTGCAAATATGGCTGTCATTGATATGGCAGATAATGCCAACAAGATGGGTAGCTCGATTGAGTCAATTCAGTTGGCTTATGGTGGTTTTGCAAAGGCGAACTTTACTATGCTCGATAACCTTAACAAAATGGGGGCGTTTGCCGCATAAATGAAGGGCAAAACGCGAATTTTCTCTAATTGACTTGGAAATCCCGAGGGGGACAACAGGGCGGAAGCGAAAGCACCGTGAACGACTAAACGAGAAAACGCCCGACGGGGCGAAGCGATAGTCTGAACTGCATTTATAACCTTGAAATGAAGATGCAGATTAACACCTTGCAAACTCGGGTATGGGGGAACAAAGACCGAAATGGAGCGTCTGATTGCAGACGCAAACGCGGTCAAAGAAGCCAACGGCGAAATGGCTGATCTGTCTATTGACAGTTTCGCAAGCATAGTCGAAGCAATTCACATCGTCCAAACCGAGATGGGAATCACGGGTACGACGGCAAAAGAAGCCTCGGAAACCATTTCCGGCTCGGTTGCATCTATGAAGTCGGCGTGGCAAAACCTTGTAACAGGAATTGCGGACGAAAACGCAAAATTCGATGTATTAATATCAAATTTTGTTGAAAGCGTTGGTACGGCGGCAGATAATATATTGCCGAGAATTGAAAAAACGCTCGGCGGTATCGGTCAACTGATAGAAAAACTCGCTCCGATAATTATTGAAAAGCTTCCCTCGGTTGTTGAAACCGTGATACCTTCGCTTTTATCAGCGGCGGTTCAAATGGTCGATAGCGTTGTAGGAATTACGCCGAGTTTGGTGGGCGAAATTGTATTAGCTTTGATTGACAGCGCACCGCTTTTGATAGAATCGGGAATTGCGCTGATTGATTCATTAATACAAGCTTTTACCGACAGCAAAGATACCCTCGTTGACGGTGCTTTTCAAATCATCAATATGCTCATTGTTGCGATTGGCGATTTGCTTCCCGATCTCGTCGTCTTGGGCGGTGATTTGCTAATATCTATCATTGATGGCATTATCGAAAATTTGCCGACTTTGGTGGAAACGGCGTTGACGTTAATTGAAAAATTGGCAAGTGGCGTTACTCAATATTTGCCCGAATTATCCGAAACTCTTATCGGCTTACTTGAATACATCGTTTCCGTCCTTACCGATGACAAAAACCTCGATGTTATTCTTGATTCTGCGCTTGCGATAATGCTTGCGTTAGCGGGATTTATTGTTGATGTTTTGCCCGAGCTTGTCGATGCGGCGGTACAAATTATCACCAAGCTTGTAGAATATTTGCTCGAGCCCGACAATATGGAGAAACTCGGCAGAGGTGCTCTTGATATAGTTTTGGCTCTTGCTGAAGCGTTAATAAAAAGCGCGGGTTCTATTTTGGGTGGTGTTGGAAAAATTATTTCAACAATTACTGATACCATCGAAAATACGGATTGGAAAAAAACAGGAAAAGACATTATTAACGCTATTTGGGAAGGTCTCAAAGAAATGTGGAGCAATGTTACAGATTGGTTTGACAACAATCTTGATAATATTGTCGGAGGTTTTGAGGACGCGGTAAACACCATAAAGCGGCTTCTTGGATTTGAGACCGAAAGCGATGGAAGAATTGATGCTAAAGCTCTTTATAGACCCGAATCTTCTGCGATTGGTGCACAGACTTGGAGCAGAACGGAAAATTTGATGGGAAGCGCAGGAATCGTCATCAACCAAAATATTTACTCACAAGCTCAAACAGCGGCAGACCTTGCGCAAGAGACACAATGGGAAGCGCAAAGGGTTTGGGTTTCTCAAACATCTCGATAAAGGAGGGCGGTAATCAATGTATAATGCAAAAATTGTAACCGACGCGGGAAAAGAATTTCGCTTCGGATATGATGACGGCTGTTTGTTCGATATATCGCCCTTGAGCGGAAGTGATGTCAACGTGACAACTTCTCAAGGCTTTCAACAGATCGGCGTGACGGTCGAGGGTCAAAGCGTTGGCGGTATTCGCAGAACTATAAGAGGCACAATTTTGAACAAGGCAACAGAGGCAAAGATGCTGTCTGTCTTGCCCGTATTCACCACGGGTCGTTTGTATGTCAATGATACAAGGTTCTGCAATATTACCGTCAACAAGACGCCCGAAGTGTTTACTTCCAAATTCGGCAAGAAGACATTTTCGATGCAAGTGTTCTGCGACACCCCTTTTTGGAGTAGCGCGAAAGATAATTTGTATATTGTCAGCAATTTTAAAAAATCTTTCACCTTCCCCGTTACCTATGATTCACACACTTTTGCTGTGAGATCGGAAAATGCGTTTGTGAACTGTTTCAACAGCGGTGATGTTTCTGTACCGCTCTCTTGCGAATTTACTTCCGATGCAGAGGTCACGAATTACGGCGTGATAAATGTGCGCACCCTTGAAGAATTGCGATTCGACGATGTTTTGGAAGTCGGAGAAAAGGTCAAGCTCTTTTATGAAAAGGGTAGCATTAAGGCAACCAAAGAGGATGCGGACGGAAACGTGACGGGTGTTTTAGGAAAACTCACGGATTCGAGCAATTTGTTCAATGTCAAACCCGGCGACAACATTTTCAAGATTTCTGCCGAAAACAATGAGCAGTTTTTGAAAGTCAACATCTTGTTTAGACCTGCGTTTATGGGAGTGGTGGTATGAGGCTAACCTTTTACGATTCGACTCTTGAAAAGAAAGCGGTTATGTTTAATTGGCTTTCGATGTTTTGGCAACCCGAATACAACGATATTGGATATTTTGTCATCGAATTACAAGAAAATTCGGAATTTTTTGGACTTGTCAAGCAATTAGATTATGTTGTATTTGATGAAGACCCCGACACGGTTATGATGGTATGGGGAATTGAGCTCAAAAACCGCAAAGTCATAATATCGGGTCACAGCGCGGTATATCTTCTTAATAACAGAGTCAGCGATGATGTAGTTAAGAATGAGAACGCGGAACTCGCTATGAGGCGACAAGTCGAAAATATGACTCCGTGGGATTGTGTGACTGTTGGTGATCTCAAGGGCTTGCCCGACAAATTCACCGCGCAGACCTCCGACGGTAGCGTTCTCGAATATTGTACTACGATATCTCAATTCTCCGATATGGGTTTTAGGTTTAGAAAGTTAAATAAAAATTTACTTTTTGAATGCTATAAACCCAGTATTAATCAAGACGTGAGGTTTTCTGCAAAGCTCGGCAATATGGGCGACGAAAGATATTCGGAAAGCGAAAAAGACTATAAGAATGTTGCTGTTGTTGCGGGTGCTTTGATCGACGGTGAGCGCGTGACGGTGATGGCGGGTGACACCGCCGCCGTTGGCGTGTCAAGGCGTGAAATGTATGTAGATGCGCGAGACATTCAACCCGAAGAAGGGGAAACGCGTGAAGAGTATGAGGCAAGGCTTATAAGACGCGGAGAGAAGAAGCTTTCGGAAAGAATAAAGATTGTAAATACAAACTTTTCTATTCTCAAAGAAGATGTATCTCTCGGTGATTTGGTGTTGCTTACTCCTACATACAAGGATGAAACGCTACAAGCGCGAGTGACTTCAATCACTTACAAGAGTCAAAACAACACAATGCAAAAAATCATTGGGATAGGTCAGCCTATACCCGTAAATAGGAGGTAAACAATGCCTATTATCACATATCCGCTCAACGGCGTTGAATATGATGCGCACGATGCGGAGACTTATCTTTGCACCCGAACGAGCGGAGTGTTTTCTTCGGATAACAATTTTGAGTTAAGCGTCACGGGCGGCAGACAAATCACAATTTCGGGCGGTCTCGCGTGGATAAATAACGGAGAATATACGGGTAAAAGTGTAGTCTCTACAAGTCCGACTGTATTAGATATTCCTGTTGCTGATGGAGTGCTCAACCGCATTGACCTTGTGGTTATTCGCTTTGATGCTTCGGCAAACGCGACGAGTATTGCGGTCAAGGGCGGTACTCCTGCATCTTCTCCCGTTGCGCCTGCGGTCTCGAGAACACCTGAACTTTACGAGCTCGGTCTTTATCTTATCTCTGTGCCTGCGGGAAGTACGGAAGTTTATATCGGAGATATCACAAGCGTCATCCTCGACGAGAATTATTGTGGAGTGATGCGTGATGCCGTGACGGGTATTCCGACCGCACATCTTCAAGCACAAGCTACGGCGTTAATCGATCAACTCAAGGCTCAATTAGGGCAAGTGGGAGGAGACAAAGCCGAGATTTTGGTTGTTTCTCTCACCGATAACGGCGACGGTACTTATGTTTCAAGCCACAGCGTCACGGAAATTAGAGAGGCTATTTCGGCGGGCAAGCAAGCTTTCTTGATGGCGGGAGCGAATATCTATATGGCAACCTTTGTCGGTGATACATATATTTATTTTGACAGACCAATCAAGGGCGGCATCACTCGTTGCACGGTCAAGGGCAACACGGCGACCATTGCGCCTTCCGTGATTGACACCGCAAAGAATCCTTTTGCTCTGTCAATCAATGGAACGACTTACGACGGTTCTGCGGCGGTGAATGTTGGCGAGATTGAGCTTGTCGGAACTGATGAATCGGGGAACACTCATAAATTCTATATAGTTGGAAGAGCGGAGGGATAACTGTGGATCTCTCGAGTTTCAAAAGGCTGTCGATAAATGGTATTCCTCTCAAAGAGCTCAGGGCAAGTGGTAAGCTCATCTGGTCGGCTCTGACCAAGTGGGCGAAGTATAGCTGCGAGATAACAGAAGCGCATTATGAAGATACGGAAGTGAGCGACCAATACTTCAATTCTTGGTACGACTCAACTATACCGCTCTATGACTCTTTTGAATTTTCTTCGGAGGAGGGCTATATCGGCATAGACTTGACTACTTTCGGCATTAATGATGATTTAACGGAAGCGGTCGGGAAGTACCACGTCACGGATGAAAGAGTCATCGAAATAACCTCATTAGTGAAAGATAATTCTTGGTTTGACTATGAGGGCACTAAGGTGCGCGAACGCACATATTTTGATACCACTTATTCAAAAGGCGCAACATCTTACGGAACGGTCGAAGCCGAAACGGGAGCACTCCCCGAGGACGGCACGCTCATTGAGGGATCTGTCGCAGACGGGTATTGTGTGCTTAAAATTGACGGAACATATTTCTATTATGTTTTGAAAAACGATTGACAGATGCAAAAATTTATGTTATAATAAGGAGCAGAAGCTATGGAAATTTATATCAACATCGCGCTCGGCGTGCTTGCGATCGGCGTGACACTCTTCAGCTATTATCTTGCGATCAAGAACAAGATTGAGGAAGCGGCGAAAGATGCTATCAACGCCGCGGAAGATCTTGACAAAATCGGTGCTGAAAAGATGCAAATCGCGGTTGAGCAAGTTTATGCCGTCATCCCCGCTATCGTCAAGCCCGTGTTCCCGAAGGACTTTATCGAGCAGATCATTCAAGAGGTATTCGACAAAATGACCGAGTTTGCAGAAAAGCAAGTTGCAAAGGAGCAAAATAAAAATGCCGATTGACCACGAAGATATAACGGAGCTCAAAAAGGTTTTTGATGACCGATATGTTATGCAAGCTGATTGTAGCGAACGGCAAGAGGGCATAAACAAGAAGTTTGCCAACGATGATAAGCGCATCGAGAAGCTGATTGACAAGCTTGCGGTTTGGGATAAGCTCTTGTGGGTCATTGCATCGGCAAGCGTAGGCGCGTTGGTCGCGGCTTTCCTTGAGCTTATTCTTAAATAAAAGGGAGAAATAGAAATGCAGAAAACTTGCAACAATTGCGGAACAGAGAAGCGCGGCGAAGGTCAAGTTATCTTCACCGAGTACGGGTACGAAGCGCACGAAGCGCGACACGAACGCGAAAAGAAAAGGTTGTGGGCGGTTATCCTCGTATTAATTGCCGCGTTGCTTGTGACCAATTTTGCGTGGATTCTCTATGAATGCTCATTCGAAGATTATGTAATTACACAAGAAGTTGAGCAAGATGCCGAAAGCGGTAATAATAGTTTTGTTGGCGGTGATTATTATGGCGAAGCAGAAAATCAAGGTAACGATTAAAAAGCGAGTTAAGAAAAACAAAAAGAAAAATCCTACTCGTTGCCCGTCTTGCGGGAAATTCAAGTAAAATCGTTGTAGGTGGCTAATATGATGATTTATGTTAGCGCAGACAGCGTGGAGACGGCGCAAAAGGCTTGTGAGAGCCTTCAAAGCGCAGACTTGGATAATTGCTACATCAGCCCGCTCACGTCGCTCTGTTGCCTTTCTAACAAGGCTGTGACGGACGATGCAAAGAACGCGCTCCGCATTGATATGCTGTCGGTGTGTGATGTGCTTTTGGTCGCTTCCGAGGTCAGCCGAGAGATGCAAGAGGAGATTGACTTTGCGCGGCTCGTTGGTATGGAGGTGCGGTATCTTGAAGGTAGATGAACGCATTGACCGATACGATAATATCGAGCTTGCGGAAATGATAGACCGTTATGTAAGAGGCGAAAAGGCAAGGGCGATTTACAAGCGCAGACTAATTGACGGACTGTTATTTGATGAATTAGCCGAAGAATTTGAAGTCTCTACAAGGTACGCGCAGACGATTGTTTATCGTGCGCAAGAGCAGTTATTCAAACACTTATAATATTACACAAAAGCCGAGGGCGTTGATGCTCTCGGTTTTTTTGTTTGAAAAAATATCAAAAATTTTTCAAAAACCTATTGACTTTTGTGTGTAAATGGTGTATAATATGTATGTAGTGATTCAAAGGAGGTACAAAGATGAATCAAGATAAAAAGTATCGGCTCAATTTATGTTTGCCGATGGATTGCAAAGACTATTTGGAAATTGCGGCTTTCAAAGAAAGTTCGCCGTCAAAGCGCGTAAGCATTACAAGCTATATTGTAAAGCTGATTCGTGAAGATATGCAGAGGAGGGCAAAATAATGTATTTTCTTGAGATTTCAAAAGCAAATGATTTTGACTTTTTTATGGTGTGCTTGATATACGGCGCAGGAATTTTGGTTGCCACTTGTTTGATAATGGGATTTATCGAGTGGGTTGCTGAAAATCGCGAGAGGAGCAAGAGAAGAAAGCGCAACAAACACCGCAACCGCTATATAGATATTCGCACTAATTGGATGTATCGATGAGACCTTCACCTTGTTACAAATGCCCCAAATGCCCGTGTAAAGAACACGATATTTGCCCCGATTACCTTGAATGGAAAGCAGAGGGCGAGGCAATGCGTAAGGAAAATATGAAATTCCTTGAGACTAAAGATTATGTCAACCGATCTATTATGAAAAGGAGAAAGAGATACAGAAAATGAACACTTATATCAATTATATTCAAATCAAAAAGCTCACACCTACCGCTATTACTCCCAAAAGACAGACCGACGGCGCGGCGGGTTATGACCTCTATATCGACAGCGCAGAGCCGATAAAAATACCACCTCACAGCACTGTGATGGTTCAATCTAATATCGCATTCCAAATCCCCGATGGCTTTTTCGGTGCGGTGTATGCGAGAAGTGGATTGTCTACAAAGGAAGGTATTCGCCCGGCAACGTGTGTTTCGGTCATTGATAGCGATTATCGCGGAAGCGTGGGTCTGCCTCTGCACAACGACACCGACACCGTGAAGATTATCGAGCCTTATTCAAGAGTGGCGCAGATCGTTTTCCAAAAAACCTTTACGCCCTCGCTGATCGAGGTCGAGGAACTTGCAGAAACCAAGCGCGGTGATAGCGGTTTCGGATCAAGCGGCGTGTGAGTTATTACTGATAATATAGTTTAAGAGTAATAATTTTTAATTTAAGAGTAATAAAGGAGAATGAAAAATGGATAAACAACAGCAAGTTTTAGAAATGGCAAAAGATATTTGCCGAGTGAAGCTGAATTGCAACGATGTGTGTAACCCTATAAGCGCGTGTGATGCGCTGAAGTATGCCAAAAGGGCGGTTGAAGCGGGGTATAGTAAGCAGAGCGAGGGAGAGTGGGTAGTAGAAAAATTCAAAAATGGGGATGTATTTATCAACTGTTCGGTTTGTCAAAGTGTAATAGATTGTAATTGCACTAATATCGACGAGAACGAATTTGATTACTGCCCTTACTGCGGAGCGAAGATGAAAGGCGGTGACCATAAATGAGTAAAGTTACTGAAGCTGAATTCAAAGATATATTAAGCAACCAAATAGAGCTTGGTATATGTCCAAAGTGCGGGATTGGTGGCGGGGATATTCTGATTAGGATGCCGTGGTACGGAAAAACAGGAGTCTGTGTCAAATGCCCATATTGCGGACACGAAACAAAGACTTATGGAATATCTAAAGCTATATTTTGCGGTAAGAAGATGGCGACACCGATTACCCAAGAAACTATAATGCAAGGAATTTTTCAAGCGGTTAAAGAAAGGCAGAAAAGCGGTGAATGATATGGCAGAACTGATAAAAGCATATAAACCTATCTGTTGTAATAAGGCATATATGAAAAAATCAAGTGCAGTAAGGCACGAAAAGAAATGCCCGAAAAACCCCGAAAATCGTGCTTGTCAAACTTGCCTACACAGAACAGAAAGCACCGAAACATACTACAATCCGCATCACAATGGAGATTGCGGAAGTACAGACTATGATTATAAATATTGGTGGTGTGAAATCCACAAAATGCAGATTGATAGATGGTCAAGCAACATTGATGGAATGACGATGCTTCCAAGAATGAATTGTGAACATTGGGAGGGAGAATGATATGGCACGATGTAAAGATTGTATTCACGAAAATGTGTGTTCTGCTCTCATTGAAAAAGGGTTGCCGTGGAATGATGGTGAGTACCCTGCCGAAGCATTTTGTATGGCATTCCGAAACAACGCCGATGTCGCACCGAGGGCAGAGGTTGATTTTTTGAAAAAGACAATAGCCGAAAACGCGCAAAAGGCTTTAGAGGTTACTCTTGAAGAAGTCGAAAACGCAAAGAGAGAGGTTGCGAGGGGGATTTTTGAGGAGATCGAGAAAGCCTTAAATCGAAAAATAGCTCGTAGCAAACCACAGTTTGAAAAATTACATCGAGATGAAAAAGATTTGTCAATTTGGGGATATAAAGATATGGGATATTTTCAGGGTATTGTATCTACTTGTGAAGATCTCCAAGACCTCATAGCCGAACTCAAAAAGAAATATGCGGGGGGAAGAAATGAAAGAGCTGATTAAAAAATCGTTTGACCTATGGGTAAAAATGCGGTGGTTGAAGATCATCGAGAAAGAAACTAAAAAAAGAGATAAGCTGTTGAGCAGGTATAACAGACAGAAATATGTTGTCTCCGAATTGCTCAAGGAATATTTCGAGCTTTACCCCGAAACATTTATGGAAAGGAGCGGAGAATGACAATTATTGAATACATTATAGTCTGTGTGATTGCCGTTTTTCTCGGCGGCGTTGTTACACCGTTGCTCTTGAATTGGGCAAGTAATAAATGGGGGTGGTTCAAATGACCGGCTATAAAGAAATCCGAGAACTGCACGAGTATTGCTTAAAGATCGGTGTGAAATCAACTATAGAGCCTATGTTTGATGGCTTTGTAATACGCTTCAATAACGGCGGTGATTTTATTCAGCATCGTGGCTCATACGGACATTATAACGGATGTGTCGAGCCTGCGATTGGATGCAGAATTGACTTTACTGCCGTACCACTCAAAAACGCAAAGGCGTTGGTAAAATATCATAAAGACCGATTAAACAAAGGAGTGCTGAAATGACCGATAAGGAATTAAAGCAAGAAACAAAAGAGTTAATAAAGCAAATATACAAAAAATATCCGAGCGGTGGCGCATTACACATTGTTCTTGATGATGGCAATGATGATGATAGATGTATTTTGTGGTGTTTGCAACACTCAATCATTGAAGAAGAATTTTGCCCCAAAGAAGACAGAAAAATGTTCGAGAAATGTGCAATAAACCTTTTGAAGTTAAGAACAGAAAGAAAAAGAGGAAATTGCATATATGAAGCGTTTAAAGAAATGAGGGCAGACAAATGACCGACCACAAATTCACGGACGATGAAATTATAAAGGCGTTGGAGCTTTGTTCAAAACTTGATCTTAGCTTCGAGGAATGCGATAAATGTCCTTATAAAGGCGAATGCGGTACAAAGGACGGCAATATGCCCGCTGATGCCTTCGCCCTCATAAACCGCCAAAAGGCAGAGATTGAGAGGTTAAACAAAGAGGTCGACCGACTTTCTCAATGCGTTCTTTATCACGATGGAATTGTCAGCGATCTTGAAAAGGATTTGTTTGATGCAAGAGCCGAAACAATCAAGGAGTTTGCGGAGAAAATGAAAGGTGTAATACCCAATATTGACGATACTTATATTGAGCGTATTGTTGAGGACTATATTGACAACCTTGTAAAAGAAATGGCGGAGGGAATAAAATGAGCGCGGAAAAGGGATTGTTGGTAAGATGTTGCCGAGATGACAACTTCATCTTCTTGAAATATCTTGGAAAAGGAGATGCAGACGGCGGATATACAACGTGGGATAAGTTTGAAAAATTACCCGATGATTGGTTATATGAATCTCAATTCGGTTATCTCTGCCCCGAATGTGCGAAACAATTCAAAAAGATTATGACTGAATTTTTTAATGGTCAATTAGCACCTTGTTGGAAATTGGAGGAAAACAAATGAGCGATTTTGAATTACTTAAAAATTTACAAAATGAATTAATCAAGACTCTTGAGGAACGCCGTGAGGTTATCGGTTTCATTCCTCGCGCTTGCAGTAAAGCTAAAATCCACAGATTGAGATTGCAGATTCAAGAGGTAATGATTCGCATTGAAAACAAATGCGAAGGGGTATCAAGAATCTCAAAAGAAAAGTGGGAATAAAAAAACAAAGGGCGGTATCATCTACCGCCCCGATTTTTTTTACAAATCGCTGATTTTGTCAATAGCTTTGTCGTACATCTTCGGGTGAAGTGTCTTGACAACTTCCATTATTTCATCAAGAATCGCCCAAACTTTGTCGGACGGTTTGCCGTTGACAGCTTTCAAAAATTCCGTGTCGCTCGTAGTTTCGATCATTGGTTTTTCGACCTTGTTTGAATAGCTGTACTCGGCTTCATAAGGCACGCCGAAAAGGTGGTCATAAATTATATAAAAATCGGCGAGTTTCCCGATTTTACTCGGAGTGATTGGCTCTGCTTCACACTCTCTTATTGCTTGTAAAAGCTCCTTTTCGGTAATCATTGTTTACTCCTTATGCGTTCTCAAGTTTGTGAATGCATTGACGAATTGCCTCGCGCTCTTTGGGAGACTCGGCTTCTTCCATCATTGCTTCCATTTTTTCGATCATATGCTCTTTAGCACCTTCACGGGAATAGCCACCGCGACCGCCCATATTGCCGCCACGGTTTCCACCTCTTGCGTAAGAACTGCCCTCATAGGACATTCCGTCATCATAGGAAGAACCGCCGCGATAGGATTCACCTTCGCTTGAGTATCTGCCCATAGAATCACGCTTTGCGTTTCTTCCGCGACCGCGAGCGTAAGAAGTGCCATAAATGCGACCTTCGCCCATATAGTGACCGTCCTCGGAATAGCCTTCTTCGCCGTCCAAAGCGTCAATCTTGCAGATATTTTTTACGGTATCGGTCAGTTTGTGGATTTTCTCAAGCTCTTGCATAGAGATTTTGCCGCCGGTTGCTTTTTTGGCTTTTTCCTCATACTCATAGAGCTCTTCCATAAGCATTTCTTTGAGTTTATGCATAGTTTTTCTCCTCTCTTACGCTACACGGTCAATGATGATATTCGCGTTTTGAACATCAATTGCTGTGCCGTCGCTTGTATTTTCTACAGAAATTGTCACGCAACAATCGCAAGGGATGACGATAAAGGTGGAGAGAGAAACGTTGAAAAATGCTTCAGCGGCGGTAGGTGTTACGATAGCCGTAGCATTGCCAAGCGTTTCGCCGTCCTCTTGGAGAGAAACAGAAATCGCGCCGACAGTACCGCCCTCCGCTACTGCGATATTTGCGTTAAAGTGGACTCTATAAATAGTTTTACACGCATTGCGTGCGCCCTTGAGACGGAATATTCCTGCACCGTCTCTGTGAGTTATGAAACCCTTTTTGCAACAACGGTCGCCGTCATCAAATAAAATATTTGCATTTTCAGCAACGGTCTGCAATTCGGTTTTGCTGTATTCAGCTGCCATAATAATCATTCCTTTCAAATCAAAATATCAATTTTTTCAAGAAAAGATTGTAAGTACACTTATAATCTTTTTCTAAAATAATTAAAATAAGGCGGCAAGGTATGGCAACCCCACCGCCTCGGTAAACAGCGTCAAGTGATCAATTTCGTGAGGTCACGAAAACGATACTCAACCATTTCCACGATGGGAAAAGTAAGTTCTTTCTATTCGATTAGAAAGAGCCGCAACCAGTGTTGCAGTTGTTGCCCCATTGAACTTGACCACAGCAATTAGTGGGGAAGTTTACGGGGGTAGGACCATTCACGACAAAAGCGGGGATGGGACAATCGTTGCCGGTACGACGAATGATTTCAGCGGTGGACGCATCGATTGCAGCACGCAGTACAGCGTTCTGATTGGACTGCGAAGCCGCGAGACGGAGCGCTTGGTTCTCGTCACGGAGAGCCTGTACCTTCTCGTTGCTCATATAGTCGATGATTCTGTCGCCGAGCTTGTCGATGCTCTGCAACACATTGCAGTTGTACGCTTGTGCATCAAAGCGGTTCTGCAGATTCATCTTCTCGATGTCGCAGCAACAAGAGCTGATTTGCTGTTGAATTGCATTGGTGTTTACAGCATTACCGTAGGCAACATCTTTGATCGCGCCCTTGGTGTCACAGCAACATTGTGCAAGCTGTGCGGAAAGAGCGTTCACACCCGCTTGGTTTTGATAACCGAGAGTGCAAATTGCGTTGTCGATGCCGCGGAAATTATTGTTGAGGGTGTTGTTGAGTGCGGTAAAGCTGTCAGCAAGTCCGTAAGTCTGCTGATCAATCTTGCTGATGAGAGTCTGCTGATCAACAGCCGCGCGGACATCTGCCTGAGTTGCACAGGGAGAACCGCAGTTGCCACCGTAGCCGCCAAAGCCGCCGTTTCCAAACAGAAGCCAAGGCAGAATGCCACCTCCACCAAAGCCGCCAAAGCCAAAGCCGCCGCCTCCAATGAGGGCAAAGAGGAGAAGATAAGCAAGCCAATCGCCACCCCACATACCGCCGTTGCCGTAGCCGTCATTATTGCAAGTACAAGCACGGATATCAGCGGGGGTCATTTCACTTGTAGTAAGAGACATTGTGTTATGTTTCCTTTCGTAAATTTAGATTTATGCCAACCGTGTGCGCGCTTCACGGTAGTAGCTTTATAATTTATAATTTTTTCTTATACCTTCAAATTGTGTTTGTAATTGTTTAGCTTGTTTGTGAGCTTCATTAATCTGCTGTTGACTGATTTTTCCGCTCTGCAAGAGTTGATTCAATATTGCATTCGGGTCTTGACCACGCATTTGTTGCATAAATTGATTGAATTGAATCATTATAGGGTTATTAAACATATTAGCCATTATCAGTTATCCTCCATATTGGAAGTCACAGCCGAAATGCTGTTGAATTTTGCTTCAAGGGCTTGGAATTTCGCCTCCAACGCTTCGAATTTATCTTTGCTTACGAAGTTATCACCGCATTGGCATTCGTGTTTCTCGGCAGTTTTCGGGGCATTAGGGAAACGCTCAGTAAAGTCAAGAATACGCATCGAGGGTACGCCTTGAGCGTTTACCGATTTAATATATATCGTTGTTTCGTTTTTATCCCACAGCGTGACGGTGTTGTTCGGCGCGACGGGATAGCTCTGCGCTTCGATCTCGCCGAGTACCCATATCATATCATTAGAGGGTTGAGGTGTAGGCTGATTCTGCATCGGCATTTGAGGTGCCTGTATCGGTTGCTGATACTGCCCGAATTGACTTTGATTTTCGGGAGGGGTCTGCATAGGCATCTGCGGATAGTATGAAGGTCTGTAAAAAGGTGCGTAATAGTTCATCTTTTATTCCTCTTTCGTAAAATAATATATCGGTATTTCGTTGCCGGAATCCCAAGCATCGTACCAATCGCCGTCAATAACCGCGACGAGGTGGTTGCCGATTCCAAGAATATATGTGCCGCGCGGGTGGTCTCGGCAAAAATCCTCGACCGTGTAACATTCGGGGCAAGCGTCGGGAATTGTTCTGCGTTTGTACCCTTTGCGCTTTAGGTAAGCGGTTGTCACCGAGTTAGCAGACGGCATATCGCACATCAAAAAGCCTTGAAGCGCGATACCCGAATATGAGTCTTCCCACGTTTCGCCCGTTGCTTTCGATATAGCGCGGACGGTGCAGTCGCCAACTTTTTTTGCAAGAGGGTTGCCATTGAATTCTATCCAAGCCATTTTATTTCTTTTTCTCCACTTCGATCAAGCCTAAAGAAATCAATATCTCAATGGTACGGAAAACCACCAAAAACGGTAGCTTGCTTAATTCTTCATTTTCTCGGATAAATTTTGTAATGTTTTGCACTTTCATCACCTCGCTTGCATTATAGCATAAATGCGCTCGTTTGTGTACGATCTAAACACGCAAGTTTCACGCAAGTTTCACGAACAAAACACGCACAAAGCAAAAAAATCTCAAAAAATATTGAAAAAATATCAAAAAGTTTATAAAAAGGTATTGACAAATGGGCGAAAATGTGATATAATATAGTCACAACAAAGGGAACAACCCCAAAATGAAAGAGAGAAATAAAAAATGACAAACGAAAAATTCTTTGAAATGTTTATTGAAAGTGCAAGAAAGGCTTACATTGAAATTATAGGCGAAGAAAAATGGATAAGCCTTACCGATAAGGAAAAGCACGATGCTGTAATGATTATGGCAAAAGATATGATAAAGGCATTGAACTGATGAAGTACAAAAAAGTTAAGCAAGAGTCCCTGCAAGTCGGGGACATCTTGCACCTTATATGGTGCGGAGATAAACATATATTGAGGTTTGAAGAATACAAAGGCGTTTTTGATTTTATTGCAAGGATTGCTACGTTTTCTGATGGTAGTAAAATGTCTTTGACAAAAGGTTATTATTACAAGATTTTGGAGGTATAGAAAATGAACAACGCTGATTATATAAAAATTTTTTTGAATCAACACAAAGCAAGAGTTGATGAGAACAATAGAATACATATACAATGCTTATGTGATAGCACTTTTATTTTTTTGGAAGAAATGGTAATGGTTTTGGAATATTTAGGTTGCACAGACATACAAACAAGCGGTGAAATTGTAAAAGAGGGAGTTCCTGAAAATAAACCGTGGTGTAATTGTTTATATAGAGCAAGTGGTTTGCTTCCTAATAGGGAAAGATAAAAAACAGTTAGAAGAACAAATTGACAAATTATTTTAGTATGTGAGAAAGTTGAGGTATAAATATGAATAAAAAAGATATGTGCGAAATGTATGAAGAAATGCAAGCAGAAAATTATGGATATAGAAAAGGGGTTGAAGATGAAAAGAAAAAGAGAGTAGAACAATTGGAATATATACGAAACAAAATAGAAGATATAATGTCCATTGAAAGTATATTGTTTATTCCGCTTGCTGATTTGTATAACGAAATAGGGCTTATGCAAAACGACCAACGAGAGGGAATAAATATGAAAAATTATGTTAAAATCAAGTCAACGGATTATTTTGGAAATCCTATTGAATACGAAGGATTTTTGGTTAAATTGGAAGCAATAACATATAAAGGTACGGACGAAGAATTGCATCCTGTTCGTTATTTGGCTGCATTATTAAATAAAAATGATGGCACACGGATTTCTAAAATAGATGTTCTCGACATTAAGGATATACAACTTGTGGAGGAATAAATATGCATACAGATTATTTCAAAACTGTATTTTGGATTTTGTTTGATTTGATTGAACGATCTAATAAAAGCAAAGATTTGGGTCAAACAACAAGTCTTATTGCGGATACTATTCGAGAATTAAAAGAAAAAAATATTCTAAAAGATGAAGATGAATGGAATAATGGCGGCTAACAACCGCCCACAGATAAAGTAAAATTATTTAGGAGGAAAATAAATAAAATGGCTTACAAATGTTTGAAATGTGGAAAGATTTTTGAAGAACCGAGCGTGGAAAGAGAATTTCGCGGATTCGTTGGCGGTGATTATGCTTTTGAAAATATGTACTACTGCCCTCATTGCGGCGGTGATTACGAAGAGTCAAGACAATGCGCTATCTGCGGTGAAGAGCTTGGCAGAGATGAACTTCACGGCGGCGTGTGCATTCATTGCATTAACGAGAAGCGTGAGAACTTCGATGCAATTTATAATATCTCTATCGGCGAGAACGTTTCAGTTGAGATCAATGCGCTGATTGCTACACTTCTCAACCCCGCCGACATTAATGAGATACTTCGCAAGCACATTCGCGAGAATATGCCGAATGTAGATTGTAGCGCGTACATCGATGAAGACCTTGATTATATCGGCGAAGCACTTGCAGAAGGGAGGGACAAACTTTGAAGAAAATAGCAAAAGACAGAGGAAGGGTGAGAAGCGAAAACCTTATGGTTAAGCTGTCACCCGAAGAAAAGAGCAGATTTGAAAAAGCCGCGGACGATAGCGGTATGACAATGTCGGCACTCGCAAGAATGCTGATCGCAAGTTATTTGAACAACAATTAAAAAAGACAAACGTAAAAGGAGGAATTTGTTATGTCGATTTTATGTATGATTTATGGGCAAAGTGGGACGGGCAAGTCAACGAGTTTGAGGAACTTTGCGCCCGATGAGGTGGCGGTGGTAAATGTTTCGGCAAAGCCGTTGCCTTTCCGCACCAAGCTCAAAACCTACAATACCGACAACTACGGGAAAATCATGGCGGCTATTAAAGGCACAGACCGCAAGAGCATTGTAATTGACGATGCGACCTATTTAATGACAAACGCCTTTATGCGCAACGCCAAAGTCACAGGGTATCAGAAATATACCGAAATGGCGTATAACTTCAACTCGCTGATAGACTTCGCGGTGGCTCTGCCCGATGATGTAATAGTTTACTTTATCGGACACAGCGACCAAGCGGACGACGGCAGGGAGCATTTCAAGACAATCGGCAAGATGCTCGACAACTATGTAACGGTTGAGGGCAGATTCACCATTGTTTTGAAAACTGTAGTACAGGACGGCAGATATATGTTCAGTACGCAGAACAATGGACAGGACACGGTCAAGAGCCCGATGGGATTGTTTGATTCCGCGCTCATTGATAACGATCTCAAGGCGGTTGACAGAGCCATCCGCGAATATTGGGAAATAGGAAGCAATGAGTCCTAATTTCGATTCGGGCGTAAAAGCCTACATCATCGGGGAGTGCACAATTCAAGTGCATTTCCCCGTAGATTGGAAAGACAATGCTGATATATCTTGTTATCAATGTCCGATGTTCAGCAGAAACAATGGCATATGCCAATTAACGAAAGAGATCAGCGAATACCCGATGAAGCATATCGGGAGCAAATGTCCGCTACAATTCGGCGGTGAAATTGAACTATTAAAAAAGGAGTAAATAAAAAATGAAACCTATTAGCAATTATTCGGAAATCAAGGCAAGCACGGGCGAATTTGACAGACCTGCGGCGGGCGGTTACATCGTCGAGCTTCTCGGAGCGGTTGATGTTCCGTTCGACGAACTGAAGCAGAAGGGCGCCTATCTCAAGATTAACTATGATATAGCCGTCGGCGAGTACAAAGGCTATTACACCAAGCAGTATGAGAGATTCGGCGGTGAGTACAAGACCAATTTCATCCGATCTTACAAAGAAAAGGCTCTCGGAATGTTCAAGCATTTCACAAACTGCCTTGAGGAATCCAACCCCGGCTACAAGTGGGATTGGGACGAGCGCAAGATTGGGGGCAAGTTCATCGGCGTAGTACTCGGCGAAGAAGAATATGAGAAGAAGGACGGCACAATCGGCACGGTGCTCAAGGTCAAGGAAATCAAGACGGTTGATCAGATCACAAACGGAGATTTCAAAGTTCCCGCGTTCAAGAGGCTCGAAAACGTGGCGAAGATTTCGGATTTTGTAGTTGTTGACGATTCGGAAGACCTCCCGTTCTAACCGCTAAAAACGCGCTACAAGCGTTTTAATATTTCCGCGAGTGTTTGCTCATAAAATCAAATTAAATTGATTGTGAACAAACCTCGCGGGCGAGAATTGACAATAAAACACAAATCGGAAGTAAAATATGAAATGTCGTTATTGTAAACGCAGATTTTCTTTGAAAAGTCAAAACAGATACCTATCCGCAGAACATACAACGCTTGCAAATACGTTCTACGGCGGCGGTGCTGTGTATGATACTTTTGATTGCGCGCATTGTGGCTGTCAGCATAGAATCGCCGAGAGGTATCAATATTTTAGAGATAATTCGCAAATCAACGCAGAAGAAAGCGAATGAACAACTAACAAATACACACACCGCCCTGTTCCATTGTGGGGTGGGGCGGTTAAGTTATGAAATAGGAGGCAAAATATGAACAAGGAAAAACTTTTGGCGATTGAAGAAATCCACGACTTAAAACTTGCCAATATCGGCAAACACAGTGAAAAAGCACAGCTTGGTATGATTCAAATGCTTAACGCATTGATGGGATATGCCGCTTATGATGGCTACAAAATCACCACATCCGAACAAGAATATTTGATTTTAATTGACAACGGTCAATGCTGTTGCGAAAGCTGGGGCTATTTTTCTTCGGAGGATGATTTTGGCAACTACATCGGAAAAACCCTTTTGGATGTTTCTTTGACCGATAAGGCGTTGAACAACAAAAAGGTTGAAGAAAGCGGATATTATGAGGAATACGGCGGCATCCAGTTTGTTGACTTTAAGTTTGCGGATGGTTCTATTTTGCAGTTTGCCGTTTATAATGCGCACAATGGCTATTATGGGCATCCTATCATTATTGCAAAGGATAAGGAAATTCTTTTGCAGGACACTTTGTAAAGAGGTGCATTTCTATGAACTACCGCCAAATATACGCCCGAAAAGCGGAATGTGAGCGTAAAATTTTAGAAGTCGCGCCGAATTGCCCGAACACGAGCGGAATATATTTTCTGCTCCGTCACGAAAACGGGTTTAAGTTTGGGTACATAGGACAAGCAAAACGATTGAGGGAACGCCTCGCAAGCCATTTGAGCGGGTATCAGCACATTGATTTATCACTCAAGAAGCACGGATTTTTCAGCGCAGAGAATCCCACGGGGTATGAGGTTCACTTCCTCTGCTTCCACGAATCCGAGCTTGATGAGAAAGAAAAGTATTACATTAAGAAATATGCCAATGCCGGGTATCAGCTCAAAAATGCTACTGTCGGAGGGCAAGGCGAGGGAAAAAAGGGGCTTGACAATCAGCGACCGAGCCGAGGCTACTATGACGGCATTGAGCAAGGTGAGAAGCGAGCGCGGCGGATGATAGCTGACCTCTTTTCCAAACACTTGACCGTCAGCACCAAAAAGCAACCGCCGACAAAGCTTCAAGAAAAGGCGCTGCAGAAGTTTAGGGATTTTATAAATATTGATAATTCTGCGGAATAATTAGCCAAAAACCCTTGACTTTTGAGGCAAAATATGTTATAATAATAGTGGTCGATGATGTTTGGCAGGGCGTCATTGCTCCAAGAATTTCATCGACAAAAAGTAAGCACCCTGCCGCGTGAACTGCCATTCACAAAGTTGGGTGCTTATTTCATTAAAACCGAAAGGAAAGAATAGAATGGAATCAACAATCAAAGAATGCCCCTTTTGTGGGGGCGAAGGTGTGCTTTGCTCAACGAAAGGCAGATACGGATATTTTGTATTTGTTCAATGCTCGTTTTGCGGAGCGCAAGGCAAGACCTATTCAATAGGCAAGGAACGTGACGAAGATTGGGCGGACTCGATACCGTCCGACAATGCCGTCAAGGCTTGGAATACGAGAGTCGGTGATCGAAATGGGTAAACCAAGCACGTTCATAAAAATTGACAGAAATATTACAAATTGGCAATGGTATCAAAATGCCAACACTTTCCGCGTTTTTATCGACCTAATTCTTGACGCAAACATCAAAGAAGGATCGTTTCAAGGCGTGAAAATACCGCGCGGTTCAACGGCTACAAGTTACGAAAAAATAGCTAACAGGCTAAATTTGACAATTCAGCAGGTGAGGACGGCAATTCAACACTTGAAATTAACAGGCGAATTAACAACCAAAAATCATTCCAAATTTCAAGTAATTACAATAGTAAACTACAATTTGTATCAAGACAAACCAACAGGCAAAAACTCACCCAAACAACAGTCAGTTAACATCCAATTAACAGTCAATCAACAACAATCAAAGAATAATAAAGAATTTATAAAGAATGCTCAAGAATTGTGTGAGAATACGTGCGCGCGCGGAAAATACAAAAACGTGATTCTTTCCGAGGATGAATTCGCGCTGTTGATGAACCGCTACCCGAAAGATTATCAAGAGAAGATCGAGCGACTGTCAAAGTATATGGCAGATACGGGGCGGAATTATGCATCGCACTATGATACGATTGTCGAGTGGGTGGATAAGGACGCTCAAAAGGAAACCAAAGCGGGCAAAGGCAATGACAATGGCACAAGGAGCTTCGATATAAACGATTTTGCGGAGGCTGCTTTGAGAAAAAGCTATAAGGATTTTAATGGAGGAAGTAAATAATGAGAATTTGGCACTATGAATTGCTGCCATATCTGCCTGACCTTCAGTTTCGAGGTCAGCTTCGTGAGCTTGTGACGATAATGCGCGATTGGAGAGATAAGGGCAAGACAAACCATCTGCTGATCAATCGGGTAATGGAATATGACAAGGCAGAACTGACAGAATATTTTTTTGTTTATGAAAATGAATACAACAGAAGATATACGAATAAATTAAATATTAAATACAATCGAGAGTTTGTTAATTTTGCGGGTAGACGAATGAGGCAAGTATATATTTACACCGGTTGGCACGATAAAGAATATCTTCGTGTTTGTATGGCGAACCTTTACGAAAAGCATTTTTTTGGCATCGGCAAGTCCCGTATAACCGATGAAGAATGGGCGCGGCTCTGTGAGGGGTATAAAAAGATTACAGGAGAGGAATATGTGATATGAGAGAGATTTTATTTAGAGGCAAGCGAATTGATAATGGCGAGTGGATTGTGGGAAGTTATATACATCTCAATGTTAATGCTGATTTTATATGTCAAGGTCGTTCTTTTAATTCGCTCATCCCAATAAAGATTGAGGTGATTCCCGAAACCGTCGGACAGTACACAGGCTTGACCGATAAGAACGGTAAGAAGATTTTTGAGGGGGATGTTTGTAAACACCGTTCAAATTATAGTGGCGATTTTATAATTTCGGTAGTTATATATACAGACGGTTGTTTTTTGGCTATGGCTGATAATAATAGTGGATTTAATTTGTCAGATAAACTCGAAGTCATAGGCAATATCCACGACAATCCCGAACTAATCAAGGAGGTCTAAATCAATGTATATTCCCGAATTTGTATGCGGTGTATTGTTCACCATTGTGGCAGAGCTTTTGCTTGTGGTTCTGTATGCGATTTTTGGTAGGAAGGATAAAAACAAAAATGGGCGTTGAACTGATAAGAAAAGCTGTGTGCGATAGGTGCGCTCGTTGAAGTGGAGTTCCCCGAGTTCAAGGGTCTGCTCGTTCCGATGTGCCAATATCACGGCGGTGTGTGTCACGAGATGTTCCCGTGTGGTGCTCTTGACAATTCAAAAGAAAAGTGATATAATATATTCAAGCACTATAATGTGCTTGATATAGGGGTGTCACCAAGCGGTAAGGTAGCAGAATTTGACTCTGCCATTCGTGTGTTCGATTCACACCACCCCCGCCAAAGCGATTGGGATAGTCGCTTGTGTTTTTTCATTTCTCCTTTCTTGATGGCGGCTCGGAATAGACGAGAATGTGCCGAGCAAGTTTTTTATCCATTTTTTCTTGCTCGGCGCGAATTTTTAATGAAAATGTATGCACTATTTTTCTGTTTGGAGGCACGGAAATGGAACTAAAAATTGAGTATTTGCCGATTAAGGCATTGAAGCCTTAT
>JAZNER010000010.1:0-44257 GCA_045588675.1 Eubacteriales bacterium
AGAGTGAACTTCTTGTTTTCTTCGTCCATATTGATCTCGCCACAACCGGAAACGCAGCATTTACCCATACCACGAGCAACAACTGCTGCGTGAGAGGTCATACCGCCACGAACGGTGAGAATACCCTGAGCTGCCTTCATACCCGTGATATCTTCGGGAGAGGTTTCAAGACGGACGAGAACTACCTTCTTACCTGCATTGTTCCAAGCTTCAGCATCCTCAGCAGAGAATACTACCTGACCGCAAGCTGCACCGGGAGATGCACCGAGACCGCGACCCATAGGAGTAGCTGCCTTAAGTGCCTTAGCGTCGAACTGGGGGTGAAGGAGAGTGTCAAGGTTTCTGGGGTCGATCATAAGAACGGCCTCTTCCTTGGTCTTGTGGCCCTCTGCAACGAGGTCAACTGCGATCTGGAGAGCAGCGGGAGCGGTTCTCTTACCGTTTCTGGTCTGGAGCATATAGAGCTTCTCGTTTTCAATAGTGAACTCCATGTCCTGCATGTCGTGGTAGTGGTTTTCAAGAATTTGGCAAACCTCTACGAACTGCTTGTAAGCTTCAGGGAACTTGTTAGCCATCTCTGCGATAGGCATGGGAGTACGAACACCTGCAACAACGTCCTCGCCCTGTGCGTTGGTAAGGAACTCACCCATAAGCTTCTTTTCACCTGTAGCGGGGTCACGGGTAAACGCAACACCTGTACCACAGTTGTCACCCATATTACCAAACGCCATTGCCTGTACGTTTACAGCGGTACCCCAAGAATAAGGAATATCGTTGTCACGACGGTAAACGTTTGCACGGGGGTTATCCCAAGAACGGAATACTGCTTTAACAGCACCCATAAGCTGTTCCTTGGGGTCAGAGGGGAAGTCAACTCCGAGCTTGGACTTGTATTCAGCCTTGAACTGATTTGCAAGCTCCTTGAGGTCGTCAGCTGTAAGCTCAACGTCCTGAGTAACGCCCTTTTCTTCCTTCATCTTATCGATAAGCTCTTCAAAGTACTTCTTACCAACTTCCATTACAACGTCGGAGTACATTTGAATAAATCTTCTGTAGCAGTCATAAGCCCAACGAGCGTTGCCACTCTTCTTTGCCATAACCTCAACAACCTCTTCGTTAAGACCGAGGTTCAAGATAGTATCCATCATACCTGGCATAGATGCACGAGCACCTGAACGAACAGAAACGAGAAGGGGATTTTCAAGGTCGCCGAACTTCTTGCCTGTGATCTCTTCCATCTTTACGATGTACTCGTTGATTTCAGCCATGATAGAGGGGTTGATTTGTTTTCCGTCTTCATAGTACTGTGTACAAGCCTCTGTAGAAATTGTGAAGCCCTGGGGTACAGGAAGACCAATGTTAGTCATTTCAGCGAGGTTAGCACCCTTACCGCCGAGGAGCTCACGCATGTTTGCATTACCTTCGGTGAAAAGGTAACAATACTTTTTTGCCATATAGATTTTCCTCCATATATAAAAATTTATTTTACAAAACTGTTGCAAGCCGAAGAAAACACAAAAATCAAGCGCGGACAGCTTGTCCGTGCGTGTTTTTTAGTATATATTCGCCTTGCGTACTCGTTATTATAACATATAATTCTCAAAAGTGGAAGAGGTTGGAACAAAAAAATCAGCTTCAATTTGTAAATTTTCTATGAATGGCGACGATTGTAAGCAAAATCGGTTGACAAATTGAAAAAAAAATAATAAAATAGTAAATTGGTATATTATATTTAATGTTGTTATTTTGAAAGGGTTATTATGTCAAATATTTTTGATATTTTCAAGAAAATAGAAAAAGAGCGCGAGGTTCAATCAAGCCAAGCCATTACGCACTTAATTGTCGGTCTTGGAAACCCGGGCGACAAGTATTTTTACACTCGTCACAATGCTGGCTTTTTGGCGATGGACTATATTTCGCAGAAATGTAACGCGCAGGTAAACCGTTCAAAGTTCAAGGCTCTTGTGGGAGAGGCAAATATTGCGGGAAAGCGAGTGCTTCTTATGAAGCCTCAGACCTTTATGAACGCTTCGGGTGAGGCAGTTGCAGAGGCCGCAAGGTTTTATAAAATTGCGCCCGAAAATATAATAGTGCTTTCCGATGATGTCAATCTTGATGTCGGAAGAATGAGAGTTCGCAAAGGCGGAAGCGACGGTGGACAAAAAGGACTTCGCTCAATAATTGAAAAGATAGGCAGTGATGAATTTCCCCGTGTTCGCTTTGGTGTGGGAAAAAAGCCTCATCCTGATTACGACCTTGCCGATTGGGTGCTTGGAAGCTTTTCGGACGCGGATAAGAAGACTATTTTTGATTGCTTTGAGCGGGCATATCTGGGAATTGAAAAAATTTTACAGGGAAGCGTTGACGACGCAATGCAGATTTGTAATAAAAAATGAACCATATTTTATTTAGAAGTATTGTTGAGGATAGAGAGTACACACAGCTTGCAGATCTTGTCAAAAAGAATTTTCGCGACAAGCCCCTGCCGATTTTGGCAAGCGGACTTACGGGAGGCGCGGCAGATGCTTTGTGCCTATCTCTTGCAGACGATACAAAAGAAATCAGAAAAAATCCCGTGCTGATCATCTGCCCTGAGGAAAAGGAATGCAAAAGACTTATACAGGAGTTTGAGCAGTTTTCTTTTCGCTGTGCATTTTATATAGCCCGTGATTTAACCTTTTATAATATGACCGCCTCCCATGAGTTTGAGCATGAGAGGCTTAAAGTCTTGTCCGGAATTGCTGATGGCGGATATGATTTTATTTTTTCCACGCCCGACGCCGCTCTCGGATTTACTATTCCGCCCCGTGTGTTACGCGACAATATGTGTCAGCTTGATTTTGATACTCGTATTGCGCCTTCGGCTCTGGCAAAGCGGTTGATTTCGGCAGGCTATGCAAGAGTTGATATGGTTGAGGGAGCGGGACAGTTTGCGCTTCGCGGCGGAATTGTCGATATATTTCCGCCATACGCGACATATATGACAAATGACGGAGATTTGAAGCAGGGAAGCTATCCTATAAGAATTGAATTCTTTGATGACGAAATTGACCGAATGGGCATTTTTGAGCTTGAAAGTCAAAGACTTAGTACGGGTATCGGTTCGGTTTACTTTACTCCCGCACGCGAGCTTTTGCTTGGTGAGGGTGCTCGTGAAAATGTTGTTTCGGCTATACGCGAGTGCTACAAAAAAAGTGATGACGAGAATATCTCCGCCGAGCTTTTACGCGAGATGACCTTACTTGAAAATGAGAGCGTTGAAAGCGGTTTTATTGATAAATATATCTCGGTGATCTATCCCGAAAAATGCTGTCTTTTCGACTATTTTGAAGGTCGCTCCTTGACGCTTGTGCGTTCAAGCGGAGCGGTAAACGATAGAATTAAAGGTGAAAAGTGGCGTGAGGCGGAGAATATCAAGAATTTGCTTGAAAGCGGAAGAATTCTGCCAAAACACGCCGAATATTCACACTCTTTGGCAAGATTTGACCAATTTTTAGAGCAAAATGTTACAGTTCACGTAAATTCCTTGTCGCAGGGACTTACAGATAAGCGCTTATCGGGAATGTTCGGCTTCCGAACACGACAGCCCGTTGCTTATATTGAAAACCTCAATCTTTTGATTGAGGATTTAATCAGCTATCAGCGCGGAGGCTATAAAACAATCGTCATGACCGATAATGAAACCGAGGCAAAGAATTTAGCCTCGATTTTGAGTGACGCTGATTTCAAGGTTGCTCTTGAAGACGACGAAATATCAAAAATTGAGGATTTACCGCAAAATTTGGTATATATAACCTATAAAAATACAATTCAGGGCTACGAGCTGATAAGTCCGAGAATTGCTGTCGTTTCAACAATCGGCGACGGTAGAGTGGGAGCTCTTCAAACCTCTAAAAAGAGGAGAGTGGGCTCGTCGCGCCGAAAGAACGGAAAGTCGATTTTGTCCTATGCCGAGCTTGAGGTCGGCGATATTGTCGTGCACGAAATTTATGGAATCGGACGCTATCTTGGACTTGAAAAGCTTAAAATTGACGGCGTAGTTCGCGACTATATCAGTATTCAGTATGCAGGAAGCGATAAGCTTTGTATGCCTGTTGAAAAGCTTGATTTAGTTTCAAAATATATCGGTGCGCACGCCGACGACGGAATGGTAAAGCTCTCAAAAATGGGTGGAGAGGCTTGGAAAAAAGCTACTCACAGAGCAAAGAGCGCTGTTCGTGAGATGGCAAAGGATTTAATCAAGCTGTACGCTCAGAGAATGAAAAAGGCTGGATTTTCCTTCTATCCCGACGACGATATGCAAAGGTCGTTTGAAACGGCGTTTGAGTATGAAGAAACCGAATGTCAGCTTGATGCAATTTCAGATATTAAGCAGGATATGATGCGGCCAATGCCTATGGATAGGCTTTTGTGCGGTGATGTTGGCTATGGTAAAACGGAGGTTGCCTTCCGTGCCGCGTACAAGGCGGTTCTTTCCGGCAAGCAGGTAGCGATACTTGTGCCGACAACGATTTTGGCACTTCAGCATTTTCAGACCGCGCAAAGCCGAATGAGAGATTTTGCAGTAAACATTGATATGCTATCCCGTTTCAGAACGCAAAAGCAGATTACACAATCTCTCCGCAGACTTGAACGAGGGGACACCGATATTATAATAGGAACTCACAAGCTACTTGGCAGCGAGATTAAGTTCCACGATTTAGGACTTCTTATCGTTGACGAGGAACAGAGATTTGGAGTTGCCCAAAAGGAAAAGCTTAAGCAGCTCGGCGGCAATATTGATGTTCTTACATTGAGCGCAACGCCTATTCCTCGTACCTTGAATATGGCTATGGGCGGTATTCGCGATATATCTATTCTTGACGAGGCCCCGCTTGACCGACTTCCCGTGCAGACTTATGTTCTCGAATATGACGATATGATAATTATGGAGGCAATACGCAGGGAGCTGCGGCGCGGCGGACAGGTTTTCTATATTCATAATTTTGTTGAATCTATTGATAGGGTAGCTGCTCATATTTCAAGTGAGATACCTGAGGCGAGAGTTGTTGTCGCACACGGGAAAATGGATAAGGACACGCTTGAGGATATTTGGAGCAAAATGCTCTCAGGTGAGATAGATATTTTGGTTTGTACAACTATTATCGAAACCGGAATTGACATTCCTAATGCCAATACGCTTATTGCCGACAGAGCCGACAGACTTGGACTTTCACAGCTTCACCAGCTCAGAGGAAGAGTAGGCCGTTCCTCGCGCCGCGCGTATGCCTACTTTACCTTCCCGAAGGATAAATCAATTTCCGAGATTGCGCAAAAGAGGCTTGAAGCAATACGGGAGTATGCCGAGTTTGGCTCAGGATTCAGAATTGCCTTGCGCGATATGGAAATTCGAGGAGCGGGAAACATTCTCGGAGCAGAGCAGCACGGTCATCTTGAAGCAATTGGATATGATCTTTATATCAAGCTTCTCAACGATGCGGTGCTTGAAGAGAGGGGAGAGCTTCCGGAAAAGCGGGAGGATACTACTATAAGCATTGATTGTGATGCGCACATTCCCGAAAAATATGTGAAATATGCGGGGCAGAGAATGACGCTTTATAAGCGTATTGCCTTAATTCGCAATCAGTATGACGCCGATGACATTGCCGACGAATTGCTTGACCGATTTGGAGATATGCCGCAATCGGTGGAAAATCTTTTAAAAATCGCTTTAATTCGCGCTTATGCCTCTGAGCTTGGCATCAAGCAGATTACACAGGCGTCAAATGAGCTTCGTTTTTATCAGGAAAAGCCTGATATTGATATGTGGCAGGATATGAGCGCTGAATGTGGGGGCAGAATTAAAATGATGCTGGGCTCACAGGGGGATAGCTTCTTTGTTTTGCGACTTAAAACAGGTGAAAATGTTCTTTCGCTTGTTGTAAAAATTTTCAGACAGCAGGTTGACGCATTAAAGAATTGTAAGAATAAAGGAGAGGAAATATGAAGAAATTAAAAAGAATTTTTGCGCTTTTCCTGTGCCTTGCTCTCTGCATCTCGGCAATTTCGCTGTCGGCTTGCGGACAAAAGGGAAAGGTCTTGATGAGCATTAATGACAAAAGCGTTACACTGAGCACTTACACTCTCCTTCTGTCAAGAATGAAGGGCACGCTTTCCTATTATGGCTATGAGGTTGAGAGCGAGGATTTCTGGAATACGATAATTTCACTTGACGGCTTGACATATGACGATTATTTTTCAACTACAATACTTGAAGAATTGTCAGAATATTTAATTGCCGATTACCTTTTTTCTCTTGAGGGGCTCAAATTAAGTCAGGAGCGAGAGAGTGAGGTCGATGCGATTATGTCGGCACTTGTAAAATCGGCAGGCTCAAAAACCGCGCTTAATAAGTCGCTCAAGGAATTTGGAGTGAATATTGATATGCTTCGCGAGGTCTATATTATTGAGGCAAAAATCGAGCAATTAAAGGAGCATTTTTACGGAAAGAACGGCGAGAAGATTGACAGAGCAACAAAGGAAGCTTATTTTGAGCAAAATTATGTTGCCTTCGGGCAGATTTTCATTCCGTCATATTACTATGTGACAGAGCTTGACGAATTCGGCGACACGGTTTATTATACAGATGACAAGCAGACTGCAATTGCATATGATACGGTCAACGGTGAAACTGTAACCGACGAGTTTGGTAAATTGGTTCTGGATAAGTTCAAAAATCCGGTATATTATACGACTGCCAAAAAAATAGCATACGATAAGGCTAACGGCAGGATTGGCTATGTAAAGGACGAGAACGGAGAGCTTATAGCCGAGCTTTATTCAAAGGATGAGATAGCAAAGCTGTACGAGAAGGCAAAGAACTATGCTAACGAATGTAACGGAAATATAGATACCTTCCTTGAATATGCTAAAGTTTATGACGGCTCGGATAGTCTTGGCGAAACACAGTATCTGTTCAACGAGAGCGGATATTATGCTTCACAAGCACAGGATTTTGCATATCTTGACAAGATTGCTTCATCTCTTGCAGATATGCTTGTCGGCGAATGCAGAGTGATTGAAGGAAGCTACGGATACCATGTAATATGCAAATATCAGCTTGAGGCAGAGGCGTATGAGAATGAAACGCACAAAAATGTTTTCATTGATTTCAATTCAAATTTAATTGGCGCTTTGTTTGATGAAAAATGTGCGGAGTACGAAGGAAAAATCGTAATTGATTATGGTGTGCTTGACGATGCGCCGTCTATGTCAGATGTCGGTACAAATAAGCTCTACTGATTTTATTAATAAGGAATTTAGCGTGAAAGTTACTTTCCCCTTATAGGTAAATTAGCTGCTTCACGCGCGAATTTTGCCTTTAGGCAAAATTCAACGATTGTATTTGTGCCGCCGCAAAAGCGGCGGAATGGAGATTATTATGTTAAAAGGAAAAATTAAAAATCACACATATTGCCGTATCACAGCGATTTTGTTGGCAATAGTCATAATTATGTGTTGCCTTTCTGCTTGCACGGGCGCGAGAGATGAGATTGAAAACCCAATACTTTCGTGTAAAAATCAGCAGATTTCACTCTCGTTTTATGAGTTTTTACTGTCAAGAATGAGGGGTACGCTCGCAAGAAATAAATACGAGGTTACAAGCCCTGATTTCTGGGCAGAAAAGACAGGCTCGGGGCAGGAAAGCTACGAGGAATATTTCAATTCCTCAATTCTTGAAAGCTGTAAGAATTATCTTGCCGCCCTTGTTATTTTTGAGGAGGAAGGGCTTAAGCTCAGTGAAGCTACTCTATCTGAAATTGACGAGGAAATTGCCTTTTACATTGACTACGACGGGGGCAAGAGCGAGGAAAAATTCAACGCCCTGATTGCAAAATACGGTGTTGATACGGATAGCCTTCGTGAAGCTTATATAAACGAGGCGAAGTATGAAATGGTGATAAATAGGCTTTACGGTACAGATGCTTCTCTTGTTTCAAGTGAGGTAAAGGAAGAATACTATCAGGATAATTATTACCGTTTCAAGCAAATTCTGATTACGAATTTTTATTACGAATATGAGCACGACGCGGAAGGGAATATAATCTATTTTGATACCGAGAGCGGTGAGCCGCTTTACGATAAGGTGAATGGAAAAAAGGTTTATGACGAGAATGGCAACAGTATAAGGGACAGCTATGGAAACCCTATTTACTTTGACGGAAACGGACAGATCCTTTATGATACCGAAAACGGCGCGCCTTCAATAGTTCTTGACGAAAACGGCGAGGGTAAGCAGTATTTCTACACCGACGAGGAAATGGCAGAGCGTAAAGCGTGCGCAGAGGAGCTGTATGCTAACTTGAAGGAAGGAAACTTCACCGATTTCGAGCTTAAAATCAGCGAGCATGGCGACGCGCTTGGCACTGACACATATGCAGACGGGTTTTATCTTAGCGAACTGTCAAAAAACACCTATGACGGCTATATGGAGAATATCTTCAATTCCTTATCTGAAATGGAGATAGGAGAAATATCCTTCATTGAAACAGAGTACGGCTACCACATAATTATGAGATATGAGCTTGACGCCGGCAAGTATGCCGACAGTAAATATGCCGAGTGGTTTGAGGACTTTAATTCATCTCTTATTGACAAGCTTTTCCTTGACAGAGCAGCCAAGCTTTTCTCCGAAATCGAAGTGAATGAGGAGAATTTGGCTTTGGCAAAATCAATCAAGAGCATAGGAACAAACTTTGATTATTAAGCCGAAAAACCGAAAACAGCCGTTGCGTGATCAACGGCTGTTTTTAATAATATTATTAAAAATAATATTGACTAATTCATTTTGTTGTGATATAATTATAATGAGTAAATTTATGTTATTACATATGTAAAAATCTATTTTAGCGGAGTGTTGTTATGGAAATAAATATCAATTACCAGAAAATCACAGACACAATCAAGGCACTTACCTACAAGGTGGTAAGCACCGTTGAAGCTATAAGAGAAGAAATCAAAAATGACATTGAAATAATAAAGAAAAGGGACCCTGCGGCAAAAAGCGATGTTGAGGTGCTTCTGCTCTACTCGGGACTTCACGCGGTTTTAGCTTATCGTGTGTCGCACAAGCTCTATATCGGCGGTCATAGCTTTTCGGCAAGAGCGGTGAGCCAATTTGCAAAATTCCTGACAGGAATAGAAATCCATCCCGGTGCAACGATTGGCAAGGGGCTTGTAATTGACCACGGCTCAGGAGTGGTGATCGGCGAAACAACAGAAATCGGTGATAACTGTATCCTTTATCAAGGCGTAACGCTTGGCGGTACCGGTAAGGATGTAGGAAAGCGTCACCCCACACTTGGTGACAATGTCCTTGTAGGCGCGGGAGCGAAGGTTTTAGGCCCGATTTTGATTGAAAGCAACAGTAAAATTGCGGCGAATGCCGTAGTTCTCAAGGATATTCCCGAAAACAGCACCGCGGTGGGCATACCTGCGCGCGTTGCAAAGCAGGACGGACGGCGTGTTGATGACCTTGACCAAATTCACATTCCCGACCCTGTGGCTCAGGAATTTTCGCGTCTTGAACAGAGGTTTAACGAGCTGTCTGCTTCTATCGAGGAGCTTAAAAAAGAGAACGAGGAATTAAAGAATTCCTTGCCCAAAAAGAAGAGAAAGTGATACGCGGGATTGCTTTGCAAATAAATCCTCGGTTGAATTTTTAGTGATGAGCGGCACGAAAGGTGATTTGAATGAATTACATATTGTATAATCCTAAGGCAAATAACGAGCATAACGATTTTAATATTAAGTATGAAACGGGAGAGCCCGAAAGAGCAACCGTGCAGAAGATCTGTCTTATCGGTCTTGATGTCTGCGAGTTTGCAAAAACTCTGACACAAAATGACAGAGTTATTATATGCGGAGGCGACGGCACAGTCTGTCACTTCGCAAATGATGCTTACGGTATAGATTTTCCTTGTCCTGTTTGCGTTATACGCTCGGGCACAGGAAACGATTTTTTGAATGATATAGGTCAGCTTGATAACAAAAAGCTTATTGATGTCAGAGAATATTTCAAAAATTTGCCTATTGTTGAGGTCAATGGTAAGAAATTGCATTACATCAACGGCGTGGGCTTTGGCCTTGACGGAGAGGTTTGTAAGGATGCCGATATAATCAAGGCGAAATCCAATAAAAAAATCAATTATACAGCAATTGCTCTGGGGCAGCTTGCATATAAGTACAAAAAACCGAAAGCTAAGGTTACAATTGACGGAGTTACCCGAGAGTTTACAGATGTGTGGGTCGCTTCTGCTATGAAGGGCAGATACTACGGCGGGGGAATGATGGTTTCTCCTACGCAGGACAGAGCGAGCGGAAAGCTTAGCATTATGGTAATGCACGGCGGCTCAAGATTAAAGGTGCTGACTATTTTTCCAAGCATTTTTAAAGGAAAACATATAAAATATAAGGAAATTGTTGAGATTTTTGAGGGCTACAATGTAACCGTTGAATTTGACCGCCCCTGTGCACTTCAGATCGACGGTGAAACGGAGCTTGATGTTAAGAGCTACACTTCCTATTGCGAAGGGTACGAAAATTATAACAATGCCGATATTGAGAACGGTGAGGCTCTTGGTGAAGGTCAGGAGTGTTTGGAAGGGAGCTTGCCTGTATGAGTGAAACACCTGTGCAAAATTCTGCAGGGGAAGCACAAGGCTCTTGCTGTAAGATAGACGAAACCGACGCGCTTTATATTGCGCTTACGATAGGTGAGCGTATTTTGTGCAGCGGCGGCGAGGTCAGCCGAGTTGAAGACACGATTAAGCGCATATGTATTGCTTACGGCGCAAAAAGCGTTGATGTAACCGTAATTATGGCGCTTGTCGTTTTCAGCGTTGATTTTGGAAGCGGTGTTCGGACGATTACAAAAAGAATAGTCGGCAGCGACACAAATCTTGCAAGATTTTCCCGTTTGAATGACCTTTCTCGCCGTATTTGCCGAGAGTGTCCCGACAGAGCAGAATTTGATGTCCTGTATGAAAAAATAGAAAAAGAAACAAAAGTAAATATAATTTTGCATATTTTAGGTTGCCTTTTGACAGCGGCGGGCTTTGCCGTTTTTTTCGGAGGCAACTATATTGACGCGATTTTCTCAGGCCTTATCGCACTTCCGATGATGATGCTTTTAAAGCTTTTGTCACACTTAAAGTTAAATGCGATAGTTCTGAAGTTCTGTGTTTCATTCCTCGGCGGAATACTTGCCGTAGGAGTTGCCAAAACGGGACTTAATTGTAATATGGATATGATAATGATTGGTGACATAATGAATATTATTCCGGGTGTTGCCTTGACAAATTCAATACGCGACTTGTTCTCGGGGGATATAATGTCGGGCGTTTTCAGACTTTTTGCGGCAATACTTGACGCTGTTGCGATAGCCTGCGGATACGCTGTTGCCATTCTTCTTTTCGGAGGTGCGCTATGAGTGAGCCTTTGAGAATAATTATTCTTGTGCTTGCAGGGGCCTGCGGTACGATAGGTATCAGCCTTTCGACGGGACTTGAGAAAAAGCTTCTCCCGCTTTCGGCAGTTGCTGCGGTAATTGCCTGTCTCGTTTATGAGCTTGTATTTATGGAGCTTAGAGTTTTAATTTTGGCGGCACTGTTCGCCTCGGCGGCAGTGGCAGTTTATGCGTACTTTATCGCGTGTTTTTGCAAAATTCCCGTAACTATTATGATTATTGCAGGCATAATACCGCTTGTTCCGGGAGGCAAATTATATTACGCTATGCTTGGCGCGGTGCGTTCAGATATGGAGGCGTTTTCTCTCTATGCTAAGCAAGCATTGATTATTGCTGCAGGAATTGCAATAGGCATTATTGCAGCAACTGCAATTTCGCGTACGGTTATCGCACGGTATAAAAGCTTGATTGGAAGCTTACAACAAAAGAATAATAAATAACAATTATAAAAATCAAGACCAGAAAGGATACAAGTCTATGGAAATTCTACACGGAAATGCGGTTGTTGGACAGTCGGGAGGACCTACTGCGGCAATTAATGCCACATTGGCAGGTGTTATCAAGGGTGCAATCAAGAGCGAGGCTATTGACACGATTTACGGAATGAGAAACGGAATTGAGGGCTTGCTCGACGAAAATTTAATCTCTCTTAATGACTATTTTGCAGATGAGAGCGCGCTTGAAATGTTAAAAAGAACACCTGCGGCGGCTCTTGGCTCTTGCAGAAAAAAGCTTCCCGTTGAAGATGATGCAAAATACGAAGAAACATTTCAGAAAATTATTAAGATTTTTGAGAAATACAACATAAGATATTTCTTCTATATCGGCGGAAATGACTCTATGGACACGGTTGCCAAGCTTTCAAAGTACACGCGCGAGATTGGCTATGAAATCAGAGTGATAGGTGTTCCAAAGACGATTGACAACGACCTTCTTGGCACAGACCACACCCCGGGCTTTGGCTCAGCGGCAAAATATATTTCGGTTACAATGCAGGAGATTTTGCGCGATACTGCGGTTTACCAATTAAAGGCAGTTACAATTGTTGAGATTATGGGACGCGATACAGGCTGGCTGACTGCATCCGCTGCTGTCGGTAAGCTTTTGGGTATGCCTGCTCCCGATTTAGTATATTTGCCCGAGCGCGACTTTGACCTTGATAATTTCTTTGAGGATTTAAGAGCGCTTCTTGAAAAGAAGCCCAATATTGTGGTAGCGGTTTCAGAGGGACTTCGATTTGCTGATGGCAGATTTGTTGGCGAGAGTGTTCAGAACGGAGCAGTTGATGCCTTTGGACACAAGCAGCTTGCAGGCACAGGCAAGGCACTGGAGCTGGCAGTTAAGGAAAAGCTTGGCTGTAAGGTTCGTTCGATTGAATTGAATTTGCCTCAAAGATGCGCGTCGCACATAGCATCGCTTTGCGACATTGAGGAGTCGGCAGGCGTTGGTGAGTCGGCAGTTTTCGCCGCAGAGCAGGGTGTTAGCCGCGAAATGATGGTTATTTTGCGCGATTGCGAGGACAAAAAAGAGCCTTACTCCTCTGTTTTTGGTCATATGGATATTGACCTTATTGCAAACAAGACTAAATTTGTGCCCAAGCACTATATTAACGAGAGAGGCAATTATGTCAGTGACGATTGCTTGCGCTACATACTTCCTCTTATTAAGGGTGAGTGCTATCCCGAATATAAAGAGGGTCTGCCGGTTTTCTTCTCGTTTTGAGTAGCTGAGTGACAAAAAATGCTCATTTAGGGCCGACAAATAAAAAATTATATGATATAATGTCCATAGCGGACAGAGCCTGTTGCTCGGCTCTGTCCGCTAATATTTTGTGAAAGGAGAATTGTTATGGAAACAAAGCAGAAGGTCAGGGAAGTTCTTGAGGCGCTTGATGCTATAAAGCCAAATGAAATTACTGATAGCGTTAAAATCTCTTGGCTGTCGGATATTAACGGCAAAATTCTGTGCGAAATCTGTGGCTTAAAGGTAGATGAATTGCCAAATATAAGCGGTGAAGAGGATTATTTGTCTGTCCCCGTGCCGTATTCAAGGCTTTACTTGCTCTACCTTATTTATATGATTGATTTTTGTGGTGGAGATAGCTCCGGATACGAAAAAAACAAAAAGGAATTTGATGCTGCTTATAACGAGTACGCCAAGTGGTATATACGTAATAAATAATTTTTTTAAAAGAGTTTTTTAAGTAAAAAGTTGACAAATGAGGAAAGTAGTAGTATAATAAAAATACTTATAAAAATACAATAAGATGTGAGAGGTTATTGCTATGTTTACTTATTTTGTGATGGCACTTGTGGCAGTTGTGGTCTTGATTGTTGCGGTCAATATTTTAAAAGGGCTTTTGAGGGGCTTGAAGAAAAGTATTGGCAGCTTGATTGCAATATTGCTTTCTTTGGTAGTTTCTTTCATTCTGACGGCAACTGTTGTAACGCCGGGCTCCTCTGCAGTTTCGGCAACTGAAGATTTACTGACGAGCTTTGGCGGAGCTGTTGCAGAGCTTTTCGCGATTGAAGAGCTTGGAGTGGCGTTTTCACATTACGCTACAATGCTGGTATCACCAATTTTCTTCACCTTGTCTTTTATTGTTGTAAGCATAGTTATCTCAATTATAGTTGCGATAGTTATAAAATTTATTCCACCGTACAAAAAGCCTAACCTCTTATTGAACAAGCTCGGCGGAGCTCTTGTAGGTCTTGTTAGCGGACTTTTGGTAGCAATTATTATTGCTATGCCTATCGTCGGTACGGTTAATCTTTTTACAAAGTCGGAAAGCGTTGACCTTGAAAGTGTGGAGCAGGTAGCGGGAGCAGAGGTGGCAGATATCTTTTCCGCGGCGGCTGAAAGTTCCGCATTGGACATATTTGCAAATGTGGGCTGCGGTATGCTTTACGATAGCTTGGCAAAAACAAATTTTGAGGGTGAAAAGATATTGCTCAAGGACGATATAGGCGCAATTATAGAAATTGCCGATAGCTTCTCTGTCTTGAACGGAGAGGTTTCATCCTACGGAGCAGAGCAAATTGCCGCCCTTAATAATATAGTGGCTCATCTTGATACATCTCCTCTGCTCAAAAATATAGTTGCGGGTGTTCTGTCGGAAATTGCAACGAAATGGTCGGAGGGTAACGCCTTTATTGGTATAGAAAAGCTTGATGTGGGTGAAACGCTTTCACCGCTCTTTGACAAGCTTCTTGAAATCCTTTCTACATCAGATAAGACCAATATAGTGTCCGACCTGCAAACAGTTATTGACATCTTTGATGTTCTTATAAAAAATGATATACTTGAAAATGCAGGCGATGTCGAGCTCCTGCTTAATAAATTGGGTCAAGACGGCGTTGTTTCTTCGCTTTTGTCAGCGGTTAATAAGAATGAGCGAATGCTCCCGATTAGTGACGAGATTACTAAGCTCGGTATGCGCTATTTGGCAACCTCTATGGGTATTCCAGAAAACAGTGAAGCGGCGTATAACAAATTAATGGAGGATGTTGCAGGACTTCTCAATTCTCAATCCGTAAATGAGGAAAGCTTTGAGGCAGAGCTGGGAGCAGTTTTAGAAAACAACGGAATAAATGTTGATGAAGATGACATTTCAATAATTGCCGACAGTATGTTATCCGACTTAGGCTCACTTGATAATGTAAGTGCATCTGATGTTGAGGAGTTTTTCATAGTTTATTCAACTGCAATTCCCGCAGGTGCTGATGAAACTGCATCAAATTCAAGCCTTGTTGAGTTTTTGTCTGATGACGGCACAGGGGAAAGCGACACATTTGTATTCAATAACGATGGAACGGTGAGTGTAAACGGCAGAGTTCTGAGTGTTTATAATTCATCTAATCTGCTTAATTCAGAGGCGTACAAATTGGGAGAAAACGGCGTTGATATCGGTGATGCCGCAACACTTTATTCAAGTGAGGCTATGAAGTCGTCAATAATAACTATGGATGATATTTCAGCTTATATTGCCTCTTACAGTGATTGTTCTGACATTGAGGCAGAGGCCCGTAAGGTTGAGGGCGTAATCAAAGAAGCCTTTGCGATTTTTGAAGATACTGACCTTGAAAATATGGATACTGCAGACATGTTGAAGAAGGCGAGTGCTCTGCTTGACAAAATGGGGGATAGTGAAATCTTCAAGCCTGAAGCGATTTCGGGCTTGCTTACAGGTATTCTTCAATCGTCAGACTTAGCCGATGTGATTGGAATAAATGCTAAGGATGCTGCAGGCTTTGTCGATAAGCTTACACAAACTGTTGCAAACAGTGACCAGACATATGAGAGCACGATCAAATCTATCTCGGGCACAATAAATATGATAGGAAATGCAACCTCTGACAAGTCGGGTGAAGATAAAAAGAAAGAAACTCAGGAGCTGATTGAGAATATTACACCCGAAAGCGTTGATGTGATAAGCTCGGTTATTACTTCGTCGGTGCTTGAAAATTCGGGTGTTAAGTCTGAAAAAACAGAGGTGATTTCAACAACTGTTACTTCGCTTTTGGATAATATGGCTAAATACGACGGTGACGCTCATCACGAGGAAGCAGAGGCTGTTAATACTATTCTTGATATAGCGATGAATGCATCCGATTCAACATTTTCAAACGGTGAAGAAACAGGCAGTGTAGGTAAAACGGCTGACGAATTTATTGACATAGTTGTAAATTCTGATGTTGTTTCGGGCACTATTGTTGATGTTGTTAATTCCGATAGCTTTGAAAGTCAGCCTTCGGTCGTTGAAGGACTTACCGAGGAAGAACAGGGGCAGTTGGCTGCGGCGCTTGAAGATTATTATGCTAATGGCGCTGGGGATGCAGAGCTTTTAGAGAAGCTGGAAGCAATTGCATCATTCCTTAATGTTAACGCTAATTTTAATTAAAAAAGATAAGAGGGCAATGCGAAATGCGTTGCCCTTGATTTTTCAAAGATTTATGGTTGTTGGATATATCATTATTGAAAAGAAAAAGCACCGCTGATGCGGTGCTTTTTTATGGGGTGAGTAATGGGTCTCGAACCCACGGCCTTCAGGGCCACAACCTGACGCTCTAGCCAACTGAGCTATACCCACCATACGATATGGCGTGCCTTGAGGGATTCGAACCCCCGACCTACTGCTTAGAAGGCAGTTGCTCTATCCAACTGAGCTAAAGGCACAAATGCCACGCAAGACTATTGCCAAGCACGACATAAAAAAGAATGGAGCGAGTGATGGGAATCGAACCCACGCGACCAGCTTGGAAGGCTGGAATTCTACCATTGAACTACACTCGCATCTATATTTTGTTTTGAAAACGAAGATTTTTATACTCGTTTCGGCGACTTATATATCATACCACAAAGAAAAAGATTTGTCAATACCTTTTTTGAAAATTTTTTTAAAAAACAAGAAAAAACTCGGTTTAAACATAATAGGTTAAGCATTAAGTAAAAATAATCTGTAAAATTCGAAGCTTTTGCAAAAAAAAGTTTTACTTTTGCTTAAAAATTCAAAAAAAAGACTTGATACTATTGTTCAAATATAGTATAATAATATGAAGTAGTTTTATATGGGAGGCTTTTTATGGCAAATCTTTTTGTACCCGATTATATGTTTTTGTCATATCGAGATATTACTCCCGAATTTTTGAAGAGCATTGGTATTTCAGCTCTTTTGATTGACATTGACAATACACTCGCTCCCTATGAGCAGGATGAGCCTGACGGGCATATTTTCTCTTGGTTTTCTTCACTTAAAGAAAACGAAATCAAGGCAACTCTGGTTTCAAATAACGGAAGAGAGAGAGTGGAGCTTTTTAACCGTGAGCTTGGACTTCCCGCATTTTTCAAGAGCGGCAAGCCTTTGCCTAAAAATTTAAAGAAGGCTATGGCAGTTATGGGGAGTAATCCTTCAAGCACGGCAATGCTTGGCGACCAGCTTTTGACTGATGCGGCGGCGGGTAAGAATATAGGGCTTACGACAATAATCGTTCCGCCCATCCGAGACAAATCAAATTTGTTCTTCAGAACGAAAAGGGCGCTTGAGGTTCCTGCAATAAAAAAATATGTCAGCTTGGCATCTGACGGCGAGAATGCGAAAAGAATTTGTTCATTCTGGCTTGAAGGAAAATATAAGAAACAGTAATTGAAAGGGAAAGTATGGATAGAGCAAAATTTGGCCCGGGTGGAAACGGCGACCTTTTTTACGCCGAGGGCGGAAAGGGAACTGTTGATGCGCCTCGTTGGGTGTCGGGATTTGGTCTTGATGCTTACGAATTTGAGGCAGGAAACGGCATTTCGGCAGGCGAGGAAACTCTGCGCAAGATAGGCGAGAGAGCTTCGGAATATAATATTTCAATGTCCCTGCACACGCCTTATTTCATTTCGCTTTCGGGTGTTGTTGAGGAAAAAAGACTTAAAAGTATTGAATATATTCAAAAGTCCTTGTGGGCAGGTGAGCTGCTTGGGGCTAAAACGATTGTAATCCACAGCGGAAGCGCGGCTAAGATTTCGCGCAAGGAAGCTATGAAATTATCCTGCGACACGCTTGAGAGGGTAATTGAAGCAGTTGGCGACACAAGCATTAAGCTCGGAATTGAAACAATGGGCAAGATAAATCAGCTTGGTACTCTTGACGAGGTTATAGAACAGTGCAAGGTTGACAGGCACTATGTTCCTGTCGTTGATTTCGGGCATATGAACGCGAGAGAACGAGGCAATTTCTTCCTTAGCGTTGACGATTACAGACGGGTCTTTGACAAGATTGCAAATGGTTGCGGCGACGAGGTTGCCAAGAATCTGCATTGCCATTTTTCAAAAATTCAATATACAGATGCGGGAGAAAAGAAACATCTGACCTTTGCGGATACCGAATACGGCCCTGATTTTGAGCCGCTTATGGAAGCAATTGCGAAGGACGGCCTGACACCTACGATTATTTGCGAATCTGACGGCACGATGCCCGAGGATGCGCTTCAAATGAAAAAATATTATTTATCGTTGCTATAAGAAAGGTTAATATAATGAGCAGACTTACAAAATTCAAAGAAAAAATGTTAAAGGCAGGCGTTGACGCCGCAGTTATTTCCTCTGAGGTAAATATCAGATATTTGTCCGAGCTTAATTATACAGACGGCTTTGTGCTTGTTACAAAGAATAAATCCTATGTTTTAGCTGATTTCAGATATATTGAGGTGGCGCGCGCAACAGTTAATGCCAATGATTTTGAGGTCGTTATGCCGGAGGGCGGAATGTACTCTTGTATTGCACAGCTGCTTGATGAAAACGACGCGAAAATCGTTGCATTTGAGGACTTGACACTTTCCTACTCCTCTTATGAGAGAATGAAGAAGATGTTTGTGGGCAAGGAATTGGTTGCGGGAGCATCGGAGATGGCAGACGACCTTCGTTTGTACAAGGATGAAGAGGAAATTGAAATAATCAAGAGGGCACAGGCAATTACAGATGCAGCTTTCTCACATATGCTTGATGTTTTAAATCCCAATATGACTGAGATTGAGGCGGCATTGGAGCTTGAATTCTTTATGAGAAGGAACGGCGCCGAAAGCATCGCCTTTGAAACGATTGCGGTTTCGGGCTCTGCATCCTCGCTTCCTCACGGCGTGCCGAGAAATATTAAGCTTGAAAAGGGCTTTTTCACTATGGACTACGGCGCAAAGGTTGACGGTTACTGTTCCGATATGACAAGAACAGTCGTGCTCGGCAAGGCTGATGACGATATGAAGAGGCTTTACAACACAGTTCTTAAAGCGCAGACGAGTGCTCTTGATTTTATCAAGGAGGGCGTTAATTGCAAGGATTGTGATACGATTGCCAGAGATATTATCAACAAAGCGGGCTATGAGGGCAGATTTGGTCACTCGCTCGGTCACGGCGTTGGAATGTATATCCACGAAAGTCCCCGTCTGTCGCAGGCAGCCGCGCCTGATTATAAGCTCCAGAGGGGTCATATAGTAACAGTAGAGCCGGGAATTTATATTGAGGGACTTTACGGTTGTAGAATTGAGGATATGGTTGGAATTATGCCGGACGGCTCTGTTTACAACTTTACTCACAGCAAAAAGGATTTAATTGAACTTTTCTAATCGTTGAAACGGTTTTTGATATTCGTTTGAAAGGACAATACTTGTAATGAATATTGGTTTGCTTGCGTTAAGCTCTTCTGCGGGGGAAGAAAAGCTTAAATCATTTTGGAATTTGTGCACATACCTTATTGATAATTTGGGTGTTTCGGGAACTGACACTGCGGGAGCTATAACGGTAATCTGTGTTTTTCTGTGCATAATAATCCCGTATCTTTTGGGAAGCATTAACCCTGCAATTATATTTTCTAAATTATTTTATCACGATGATATACGCTCTCACGGAAGCGGAAATGCGGGTGCTACAAATACTCTGCGTACATACGGAAAGAAAATGGCGATTATTATTTTTGCCTACGATATGCTTAAAGCGGCGATTGCTGTTTTGTTTGGATATTTGATTATGCCCAATACACTTGGAGCATCAATTGCGGGACTTTTCGTAATACTTGGGCATATGTTCCCGATTTATTACAAATTTAAAGGCGGCAAGGGTGTTTCCTGTGCCTGTATGGTCGTTCTTTTGCTATCGCCAATATCATTTTTGATATTAATTCCGCTTTTTATCGCAATAGTGCTTATGACACGGTATGTTTCGCTTGGCTCAATAATGGCTATTATGCTTTTTCCTTTGTTGAATAATGCTTTTTATCCTCTAAACCCTGATGTAACGCTTAGCGCTATTGTAATTATGTGCTTTGTAGTATTTATGCACAGAGGAAATATCAAAAAGCTGCTTGAAGGCAAGGAATCAAAGATTTCCTTTAAGAAGACCGAGAAGCACGATGCTGATAACAGCGACGGCGAAAAGGACAATAAATAATGCAAAAAATATACAATAACGACGATAATTCAGCTTTGCTTGTTCGTCTGATACAAAAGTCTGCGGCAAGCGAGATTTTAAAAAAACTCGTCCTCTCAAAGCCATATAATTCTGAAATTAAAAAGTCCGAGCTTAAATTAAAGCAGATTTCGGGTGAATTGGTACTTCAGCTTGAAAGCTTTTATAAGGATAACAAGGCAAAGCACCAAAACATTCGTCTTGACGACGAGGACAAGCTGTTCTCAATTGTGGCAGAATACGGGCAGATTAATCTGCTGACTACGGCAGGTGATTGCGAATTCAAGCGCAACAAGGCGGGAAATTCGATATTGCTTGGCGGCTCAAAGCTTGAAAAAGCACTTTTTGAGGAAAGCACAGGCAACAAGCATTTTGCAAAAATAGAAATAGGGAAAAACAACAAGCAGAAAAATTATATATTAAAAGGCGACGAGCCATTTTTGAAGCTTCTTGAAATAAGCGACAAAAACGGCAGAGTTTATGACAAAAAGCAAGCAAAATTCAGACAAATAAATCGCTTTCTGGAGCTTATCCGAGATGTTGAAAAAGATTTAAAGAGCGACGGAGCCTTGCGGATTTGCGACCTTTGCTGCGGAAAAAGCTATCTTTCCTTTGCGGTTTACCATTATTTTTCGGTAATTTGCAAAAGAGAGGTCAAAATGACGGGTGTTGACCTGAAGAGCGATGTAATTGAATATTGCTCCGGTGTTGCAAAATCGCTTGGATTTGACGGACTTGAATTTTTGTGCGGAGATGTCAGTCTATATGACACGACCGACAAGGTCGATATGGTGATTTCGCTTCACGCCTGTGATGTCGCAACCGATATTGTGATTTCAAAGGCGATAGAATGGGATGTTGATGTTATTCTATCAACTCCTTGCTGTCACCACGATTTGAACCGCAAAATCAACAGTGAGAGCCTGTCGTTCATCACAAGTCATTCAATGCTTCGTCAGAAGCTCTGCGATGCCGCGACAGATGCATTGAGATTAAAGCTTATGGAGGCAAACGGTTACGAAACCTGCGCGCTTGAGCTTATTGACCCTGAGGAAACACCAAAGAATATTATGCTTCGCGGAATTAAGCGCAAGGGCTTTGATAAGAGCGGCGAGCGTGCAATGGCACTGCTTGACGAATACAAGGCGGCTTATAAATTCTTGACGGGCAAGGATATTTCTCTTGATTAAGGAGAGCTTTATGGGCTTGATTAAAAAAATATTTGAAAGGGCTACCAAAAGTAAAAACCCTGACAGTAAAAGATTTAAATGGGATATGGCAAAGCAGATTTGCGGTCACCATGTAAAATATGTCACCGAAAATCGAAATGGCGTTGATGAGGTCATAGGACGCTCTGGCGGACTTAATATCAAGGGTGACGAGCTGCTTGTTTTTGCTTCGGCTGATGTTCTTATGCGCTGCAAAATTGAAGAAATGCAGGCGTGGGAGCTTCTCAGTAAGGATGGCGTTGTAATTACCGCTCCCGATTTGGAGCACGGCGGAGTTGAAAGGACAGTAATTGTCTATTATGTTTATTACAGATAACAAACAAAAGAAAGGACACTGAAATGTTTATCAAAGAAACTACAAAGGGAATGAGAGATATTCTGCCCGCTGAGGCGGAGATAAGAGAATATCTTCTGAATATACTTAAAAAAACCTATGCGTCATTTGGTTTTTCACAAATTGAAACTCCCGCTGTCGAGCATATTGAAAACTTGACAAGCAAGCAGGGCGGTGAAAATGAAAAGCTGATTTTCAAGGTTTTAAAAAGAGGAGAGAAGCTTAATATCTCATCAGAGGGAATTGATGTTGACGACCTTGTTGACTCAGGCCTTCGCTATGACTTGACTGTTCCGCTTTCACGCTACTATTCAAATAACGCGGCGAATTTGTCGTTGCCCTTTAAGGCAATTCAAATCGGTCCCGTTTGGCGTGCGGACAGACCTCAAAAGGGACGCTTCCGCCAATTTGTTCAATGCGACATTGATATTCTCGGCGACCCCTCAAATACCGCTGAAATTGAGCTTATTACCGCGACCTCAACCTTCCTTGAGCGCGCAGGCATCGGCGGTGTTACTATTATGATTAATGACCGCCGTATTCTCTCGGCAATGGCAAGAGCAAGCGGATTTTCAGAGGAGCAGTTCTCGCTTGTATTTATCATTCTTGACAAGTTTGATAAGATTGGCAAGGACGGCATTGAAAAAGAACTTCTTGAAGCAGGATACGACAAGGATTGCGTTGCAAAATATATGACTATTTTCAACGGCGTCATGGAAGCAGAGGATAGATACGCATATCTTGAGGACGCGCTTGGTGACAGTATCGAAGAGGGCGTTGTGGCTAACTTGAAGGAGATTTGCGAAAGCGTAGCTACTATTTCCGACAATCGCTTTAACCTTGAGTTTGACCCTACGCTTGTACGCGGAATGGGTTATTATACAGGCGTTATTTTTGAAATCAAGTCGGAGGATTTCAAGGGCTCAAGCATTGGCGGCGGCGGTCGCTACGACAATATGATAGGAAATTTCACAGGTCAAAAAACTTGTGCTTGCGGTTTTTCAGTAGGATTTGAGAGAATTGTCGCGGCACTTGTTGAAAAGAATTTCAAGCCCGAGGGCACTGCCCAAAAAATTGCAATTCTTTATGATAAAAGACTTTCTGCATCAGAGTTTGCAATAATGCAAAAGAAGGCTATGGAAGCAAGAGAGAATGGCAAGGTCGTGCTTGTTCAGAGAATGAATAAAAATGTCGGCTTCCAAAAGCAAAAGCTTGAAGCCGATGGGTATAGTAGATTTATTGATATCCGTTATCCTGACGAGATGACAAAGCTTGAAGAAATCTAACAGAAAAAGGAGTGCTCGGCACTCCTTTTTCTATTTATGAAAGCTTTGAGAAGCCAAAGCTGTTTACAAGCGCGTCAATTTTTTTGCCTTCCTTGCAATAGGGACATTCATGAGAAGAATAGCTCGCGTAGCCTTCAAGGTCGTTGGGGTTGAATACCGAGTGAACGGGAATTCCCGCACATTCGTCAACCTTGGCAAAAATAGATGAAATTCCAACAACAGAGCCACCGTAGTAATTAACTGCCTCGATAGCGGCGCGCGCGGTGCAGCCTGTTGCAACAGATGCGGTCAAAATCAATACGTTTTTGCCTGCAATCATAGGGATGATATTATCTCGGAAAATGAGCTGGCTGCCTGATGTCTGCTCAGGAGTTACAACGTAAATTGTCTGATGCGCGTTAAGGTTTATAAAGTTACCGTCAGTCAATTCCTTAGCAAGACAGGTGCCTATTACCTGTGTTTCGTCAAGGCATAGAATTGTGTCCACGATAGTAGTGCTATTGTAAAAAGACACAAGCTCACGCGCGAGGGCTGACGCCTCTGACAGTCTTGTCTTTTGAGTTGTTATATCAATGTAGTAATTAATATGGCTGTGGCTTGTTGCAAAATGACCTTTTGAAACTCTGAGAAAAAGATTACGGTTTCTGGTGCGAATTTTGTAAAAATTATCGGTTGGCATAATTTTGCTCCTTTTTTTTTATTATAACACACAAAACCTTTATTGTCAAGGAATTTTTTGCAAGACTGATGTGTAAAACAATACAAAAAACCACAAAAATCAAAACAAAAGGACAGGCATTGACTATATCCCTTGATTTTAGATAATCAAACATTTACCAAGCTTATAGCTTGGTGTGAGTTTTCTCGAAACAACGCCTCCAACTACGAAAAACAAAAGAGAGGAAAGAATCCTCTCTTTTGATTTTGGAGCTGGTGAAGTGACTCGAACACTCGACCTGCTGATTACGAATCAGCTGCACTACCGACTGTGCTACACCAGCAACTATAAAATTATACCATACTCTTGAATTTTTTTCAAGTCTTTTTTAAAAACTTTTAAAAATTTTATTGCCGTGAAAAATACAAATAGGGAGAAGCTTCATTAAAAAAAGCTATCTCCCTATCAATTATACAATTAAAAAACTTATCTCTGGATTCTGCCCGAGCCGTCACCGCCTGCGAGTTTTTCAACCTCTGCAAGCGTAACCATATTGTAATCTCCCTCAATTGAATGCTTAAGAGCAGATGCCGCAACCGCAAACTCAACTGCACTCTGGGTGCTTTTCCCATTCATAAGCGCGTAAATCAAGCCGCCACCGAATGAGTCGCCGCCACCAACGCGGTCAACAATGTGAAGGTCGTATTTTTTCGAGAAGCAATATTTGTCTGCATTTACATCATAAAGCATAGCGGACCAACCGTTATCAAATGCACTGTGGCTTTCACGGAGAGTAATTGCAACATATTCAAAGCTAAACTTATCAGCAAGCTGCCTTGCAACAGATTTATAGCCGTCATGGTTAAGCTTTCCGCTATAAATGTCGGTGGCCTCTGCTTCGATGCCAAATACATCCTTTGCGTCCTCCTCGTTGGAGATGCAAACATCAACATACTGACAAAGCGCAGTCATAGCAGCTCTTGCCTCGTCGCGAGTCCAGAGCTTTCCGCGATAATTGAGGTCGCAGGAGATTTTCAAGCCGTGAGCTTTTGCCGCCTTGCAGGCCTCCTTGCAGATCTCAACAACATTTGGACCAAGTGCAGGTGTAATTCCTGTGAAGTGGAACCACTCCGCACCCTCAAAAATACTATTCCAATCAAAGTCGGCATTTGTTGCTTTTGCAATTGCGGAATTTGCTCTGTCGTATATGCAGACCGAGCCGCGCTGTGAAGCACCCTTTTCGTTAAAGTAAATGCCTACTCGTTCTCCTCCGCGAGTGATTTTCGTTGTGTCAACGCCGTATCTGCGAAGACTGTTGACAGCTGCCTGACCGATTGAGTGTGCGGGGAGCTTTGTAACATAGGCTACATCCATACCGTAGTTCGCAAGTGAAACGGCAACATTTGCCTCTCCGCCGCCAAATGTAAATTCAACGTGGTCGCACTGAACAAATCTTTCATAATTATAAGGTTGAAGGCGGAGCATAAGCTCGCCAAAGGTTATAACTTTAGCCATTATCATATATACCTTTCAAAATATTTTTATCAGTGACAAAGGTGGAAGGCAAATCCGCCGATTTCATCAGCGAGATAAATGAATGTCATTTTACCGTTTTTGTCATATCTTGCGCTATCATAATCAAATTTAATTCCACGATGCTCAAGGTGATAAACCGCGCGCTCTACCGAGTTAGTCTTTATTCCAACGTGACCGTGAGCTCCGTTGCCGTTTGCGTGCATAATTTCTATTTCGCTTCCAACAAATGTAGAGCTGTTGCCGACAGTCTTTGAGATTGCAAAGATGTTTTCAATTTTCTCTGCACAACCGACCGCCTCGCCTTGATCTTCACAGTTGATTGCAAAATGCTTGAACTTGAAGCCGAGCATAGTGTTGACTGCTTCGCGCACAAGCTTTGTAATTCCTTCAAAATCACCATTGGCAATCATTTCGGGCTTGACCATCCAAGAGCCACCGCAGCAAACTATCTTGTTAAATGCAAGGTAGTCGCATACATTGGCAGGAGTTATACCGCCTGTTGGCATAAATGTCACATTGCCATAGGGAGCCGACATAGCTTTAATCATATTAAGACCGCCCGACTGCTCAGCAGGGAAGAACTTAACTGTTTTAAGACCAAGTGAGAGAGCCTGCTCAATTCCGGTTGGGTTATTAATTCCGGGTATAATAGGGCACCCCTTGCTCTGACAGTATTTGACGATTTCGGGATTGAAGCCGGGGCTTACAATGAATTTTGCACCCGCTTCGATAGCGTCGTCAACCTGCTCGCGTGTAAGAACAGTACCTGCGCCGACAAGCATATCGGGATATTCGCGAGAGATAATTGAAATTGCCTCTTTTGCGCAAGATGTACGGAATGTAACCTCAGCACAGGGCAATCCGCCGTCAATAAGTGCCTTTGCAAGCGGAGAGGCGTCTGCGCTCTTTTCGATTTTAATAACGGGAACAATTCCTATTTTAGAAAGCTGATTTAAAATTTCACTCATAAGTGTGCCTCCAAGCGATTTTTACAAAATAATTATACACTTATTTTAAATGATTGTCAATGAGATTAATAGCACAATCTTAAATTGTTTGCTCGTTTTTTGCACAATCAACGACAAAAGATAAGCACAATTAAAGCTTATATTTACCACAAGCCAATACCTTTTCAAAGTTGACGCCGTACCAGATAGGCTTCTCATCGTTAATTGTAGTTTCTATGCTGTCGCAAACGAAATCGGCTGCAATAGCGCAAGCTTCATTTAATTCTTTGCCACATAAGAGCGCAGCTACACACACCGATGCGAAAATATCGCCCGTTCCGTGAAAGCTTTGAGAGATTTTTTTGTTGTAATCATAGAAAAAGTAATCATTATCGCGGTTATATCCGTATGAACCAAGACTATCTCCGTCAAAGCCAACTCCGGTAAGCACAGCACAACGGCAGCCTAAATCGGTCAAGGACTTAAGAATATCCTTTATGTATTCCTCGCTGTATCCTGATTCAATGTAAGGCTTGTCAAGCATAAAGCAAGCCTCTGTAAGATTTGGCACGATAATATCTGCATTAGCACAAAGCTTTGCCATCTCGCGCGCAAAATTGCGGTCAAAGCCTGTGTATAGCTTTCCGTTGTCACCCATTGCAGGGTCAACAAATTTAAGCTTTCCTGCACCGAAGTCACGGAATATATCAAGCACTAAATCAATTTGGCGCTTAGAGCCGAGATAACCTGTGTAAATTGCATCAAAATCTATATTTTGTTCTTGCCAATGTCGGCAAATCGGCTCAATGTCGTCGGTTAAATCCCTGAATGTGAAACCCTTGAATGCCGTGTGTGTTGAAAGTGTAGCAGTCGGCAGAATTGCGGTTTCAATTCCGAATGATGAAATGATAGGAAGAGCAACCGTCAAGGAGCACTTGCCGACACACGATATATCTTGTACACTTAAAACTCTTTTCATAGCGTGACCTCCTGTTAGCTTCTTTGTAATATATAATGTAAATTATATCACCAAACACTTATAAAGTCAAGTGTAAAGTCAAGTTTTCTTTGCTGTTATTTGTTTAAAATTTGTATTTACAAAATGAGGAAAATATGGTATAATTGATATAGAGATAATTTTTCTGTATAACATAGGAGGATAATAAAAGTGAGATGTCCGTTTTGTGGCTATGCCGAAAGTAAGGTGCTTGAAACAAGAACTGTGTCTGAGGGCGGAAGCATCAGACGAAGAAGAGAGTGTCTTGAATGTCAAAAAAGATTTACGACCTTTGAGATGCTTGAATCCTTCCAGATAGTTGTAATTAAGAAGAACGGCTCAAAGGAGCTTTTTGACCGAGCAAAGCTTCTTGCGGGTGTCTTGAAGGCTACCCAAAAGCGACCTGTCGATGCAGACGAAATCGTGTCCGAGGTTGAAGCGGAGCTTCAGAACGCCTTGAAGCAAGAGGTCGAATCTACTGAAATCGGAGAGCTTGTAATGGCTAAATTGAAAGAAAAAGACCATGTTGCTTATGTTAGATTTGCATCTGTTTACCGAGAGTTTACCGATGTAGAAACCTTTTTGGCAGAGTTGATTGAGCTCAGAGATTCAAAAAAGCAACATAAAAACAATTCTTAATTGAAAAATAAACAAAATATTGATATTTGACTGGCTGTTGTAAAAGCTTAACAGATTTAATATTTATTTCAGCCCGACACAAAAAGTGTCGGGCGCATTTTTTTTTTGTAAAAAGCAAATAATATTTGGGAAAAAGAAATTTGGCTTAAAAGCTTATAATGTATTACTATGGAAGGGAATAGCGTGAAAGTTACTTCCCACTTATAGGTAAATTAACTGCTTCACGCACGAATTTTGCCTTTTGGCAAAATTCATCGAATGTATTTGTGCCGCGCAGAGGCGGTGGAATGGAGATTATTATGGAAGAAAAAAGAGAGCTTAGCGAAATATATCAGGATAATGTTCGTTTGCTTGACGGGATTTTGCATACGGCAGATAATTTTGATATGATTAAAAAAGAGCTTAGAATTGGCAAAGAGGAAATGACTCTTTACTATATAGACGGCTTTGTTAAGGACGCTATAATGCAAAAGCTTATGATTTATCTTGTGTCGCTCAAGGGCTTTGGAAGCAGTATCGACGGCGCGGTTGATAAGAGCGTTGGAGATAAGCCTGCAAAGCAGATTGTTGAAGAATTTGTGCGAGCTCATATTCCTTATGTTGAGACCGATACGACCGATAATCTGGACACTATGCTTCAAATGGTTATGTCGGGAGCTACCTTGGCGCTTGGTTCAAGCTTTGGCAAATATGCAATAATTATTGATGCGCGTACCTATCCCGCACGGGAAACAGGCGAGCCTGAGGGTGATAAGGTTATGCGAGGAGCGAGGGACGGCTTTGTTGAAACCTTGATTTTCAATACCGCTCTGATAAGACGAAGAATCAGAAATCCCGAGCTTACAATGTCTTATCTGACGGTTGGAAATAGCTCTAAGACTGATGTTGTGGTCTGTTATATGAAGGACCGCGCAGACCTTGATTATGTTGAAAAGCTAAAGAAAAAAATCAAGAATATAAAGACCGATTCATTAACGCTCGGTCACGAATCCTTGGCAGAATCTCTTATTAAAGAAAAGTGGTATAATCCTTTCCCGAAAATCAGATATACTGAGCGTCCCGATTCTGCGGCGGCGCAGCTGCTTGAGGGAAGTGTGCTTATCCTCTGCGACAACTCACCTGAGGCTATGGTTATGCCGACGACGATTTTTGATTTTATGCAGGAAACGAATGATTTTTATTTTCCACCATTGACGGGGAGCTATATAAGACTTGTCCGTCATATAGTTTTCTTTCTTGCGCTCTATTTAGTGCCGACTTGGTTTTTGCTTGTTAAAAATACCGAATTAATACCTAACTGGCTTGACTTTATCATTCCTCAACAGATGGGCAGAATACCCTTGATAGCGCAAATTTTATTGACGGAATTCATTATTGACGGTTTGCGAATGGCTTCGCTGAATACTCCTAATATGCTCTCGAATTCGCTTTCTGTTGTAGGCGGATTAATTCTTGGCGACTTTGCGGTGAGCATAGGCTGGTTGATTCCTGAGGTAATATTGTATATGGCTTTTGTGGCAATTGCGAATTTCACCCAAAGAAGCTATGAGCTTGGATACGCGTTTAAATTTATGAGAATTATTTTACTTGTACTGACCGCAATATTTAATTTGTGGGGATATCTGGCAGGCTCGATTTTGATTATAATCCTTATTGCAAGCAACAAAACGGTGAATGGAAAGAGAAGCTATCTGTATCCTTTAATTCCACTCGATGTCAAGGCGTTGAAGTCACTCTTTGTCAGAGTAAAAAAGCACGATTTTGCATAGTGCTTGAAATTTTAAAGGCTGGATTTTTCACAGAAAATGGAAATAATTGTAAATGGAAATCTTTGAGCATTAGATTTTGACGAAATTTTATTAATCTGATTAAAAATGAAATAAAAAATAGGTATTTTTTTGTATTTTGGCTGAAAAAATCAATAAAATTTTTTAAAAATATTCGAAAACCCCTTGATTATTTTTGAGTTTTATATTATAATAAATACAACGGAAGTGGTGAATTGTGGCACGTAGGTGGAGTAAAGTGTTGCAATTCGCCGCAGACGAATAAATCTTAACGGGAGGCTTCTTGATGTTCACGGGAGAATTTCAACACAATGTAGATGCAAAAAACAGAATATTCGTTCCGTCGAAGCTGAGAGAAGAGCTTGGCGAGAGCTTTGTGGTTGCGCGTGATATTCGCGAGCCTATTTTGAAAATCTTTTCGCTTTCAGGCTGGGAGGATTACATAGCGCCAATTAAGGCGCAGAAGCGCAAAATCGCCGAGAAGGCACTGCGCTATTTACATAGAAACGCAGTTCAATTGAGCGCCGACTCGCAGGGAAGAATTCTTCTGCCGAAGGAGCTTCTTGAATACGCGGGTATTCGTCGCGAGGCGGTTATCGTAGGTTGTTACACCTATGCTGAGATTTGGTCGGCAGAGAATTACAGGCTTGAAACCGAAAACGAGGATGTTGAGCTTATTCGTATGGAGCTTGAAAAATTTGGACTTTGAGGTGCTTGATGGAGAACTCGGTTAAACCAAAATTTTCACACCGCTCTGTTCTTCTTGACGAGTGTATTGAAGGACTTGACATTAAGCCTGACGGTATTTATGTTGACGGGACAGCAGGCGGTGGAGGACATTCCTTTGAAATCGCCAAAAGACTTACAAATGGTGGCAGATTGATTGCGATTGACCGCGACGACGCGGCAATACAGGCAGCGGGGGAGCGGCTTTCTCCCTATGCTGACAGAGTAACGATTGTAAGAAACAATTTTTCAGCAATTGCAGATGTGTGCAAAATGCTTGAAATTGATAAAATAGACGGTGTTTTGCTTGACCTTGGCGTTTCGTCATATCAGCTTGACACGCCTGAGCGAGGCTTTGCTCACAACAGTGATTCTCCGCTTGATATGAGAATGGACAGACGGGGTGGGCTTGACGCTCATATGGTTGTAAACACTTACAGCTATGAGGATTTAAAAAGAATTATTTACAACTACGGCGAAGATAGATTTGCACCCAAGATTGCGGCGGCAATAGTAAATTACCGCGCAAAAAAAGAAATAAACACTACGGGAGAGCTTGTTGAGATAATCAAGAGTGCTATTCCGGCAGCCGCTCGCGAGGGCGGACATCACCCAGCAAAGAGAACCTTTCAGGCAATCAGAATTGAAGTTAACGGAGAGCTTGAGGCTATAGAGCCTGCAATTCGCTCGGCTACGGATTTGCTTGGAGAGGGCGGACGAATTGCAATAATTACATTCCATTCGCTTGAGGACAGAATCGTTAAGCAAACATACCAAGACCTGTCAAGCGGTTGTAATTGTCCGAAAAGCTTGCCAATATGCGTATGCGGAAGAAAGCCCACTGTCAAGGTTTTGACAAGAAAGCCTATTTTGCCAAGTGAGGGCGAGCTTGAGGAAAATCCGCGTTCAAGAAGCGCAAAGCTCAGAGTTGCTGAGAAGCTTTAAAAAACTGTCGCACTGAATTGTGAGCGACATAGATGATAAAAATAAAATAGGAGGAGTTATGAAAAAGACAAGAGTTGTGGCGTCGGCTACCGAGATTTCAGTCGGAAGCCCGTCAAGAGCCAATACGGGCGTAGATGTCAGTAGGCTCTATCTTGATATTCTTTGCGAAAAGTTCAACAACCGAGGAATAAAAACAGGTGTTATGCTTGACGCCGAGAGAAGACGAGAGAAAGAGAAAATTCTCGGAGCTATGTCAAATAGCAAAAATGCTCCTCAAATCGTTTCGGCATATGACGACAAATACAAGAAAAAGGACATAAGCGGCAAAACATACATGAGCTGTGATGGCTTTGCCGCATATTATAAAGACTTACGAGGCTATAAAACACCTTCCTTTAATACTCGCGCGGAAAATGAGTATAGGGAAGCGGCGGCAGATGTGCAGGATTCGGGTAAACCGCCAAAAAAAGCAAAATGGCTTACTGTAAGGGACGCAATTAAGGCGCAAGGCATCAAGCTTTCTTCGTTTTTTACACAAAAGGGGCTTGAAAGATTCGTTGCCGAGTGGTTTCCGATAGACGATGTTGAAAACCGCAGAGATGTAAATGGCAGAAAATTGCCGCCAAGAGTATTATCTACTATGGCGATAGTTGCAATTTCGCTTTTACTGATAGTTTGCAGTTCGGTTATGGTAAGCCGTGCCTCAGCAAAAGTAAGCGAGCTTGAGGAGAAAATTGAGCGTCTGGAGTACACAAGGGACGACCTTCAAACAGACCTTGAGCTTAAAAATAATATGCTTGATATTCAAAGAATTGCGGTCGAAGAATACGGAATGATAAAAGGTGATTATGCCGCATCCCGTTACCTTGACATAACAGAAGAAGAAAAAATTGAAGTTTACGAGAGTCAAGGGGAGAGCGAGGGAATTATTTCGCGACTTCTCAGAGCTGTCGGACTAAAATAAATGACGGACGCGATTGCGCGGTATTGACCGATAATGGTCGGCTAAAATCTGCCAAAATACCGTCTGCGCGCCGTCTTTTTTTATTTTTATTTACGGTTATAGTTCAAATAAGACAAGCATAGAATATTACAAGTTATTCTAATAATTTTTCGGGGAGGAAGTTTGATGGAGGGCGGAACACCAAGCACCAAGGTGCGAAAAAGAGCCTTTTATATGTGCCTTGCACTGTGTGCGGCATTTGTTTTGCTGACATTTAGAATTTTGTTCATTCAGACTGTAAATTATGATGAATATGAGCAAAAGGTTATTGACCAGATGACACAGGAGACCTCTGTCAGTGCAGACAGAGGAAACATATATGATACCAATGGCGTTGTTATAGCCACCAATATCACGACCTACCGTCTTTTTTTGGACCCTGCGGCAATCAGCAGACAAAGTAAGGCTGACGGCTTGGATTATGCCGAAATTATTGCAAGGGGCGTTTCAGCTATTGATACTCTCGGTGTAAGTTATGAGGATTGCATTAAGCAATCTACCTATACAAAATATCGCGACAGAACCTTAAAGCATCATATCAGCGAAGAAGAGGCGGATGCAGTGAGAGCGTTTATGGAGATAAGCGGACTTGACGATAAGGCTCTCCTTCACCTTCAAGCAACAAGTAAAAGGTATTATCCGTATGATACGCTCGCGTGCCATGTTTTAGGCTTTACGGGAAGTGACGGTGCAGGACTTTACGGACTTGAATATCAATATAACAAGATTTTGTCAGGAACGGATGGAAAGTATATCGGAGCCAAGGATTCCTTTGGAAACGAGATGGTTTATGACTATGAAAGCTACATACCAGCGATAGATGGCTATAATATTACAACTACAATAGATGTTTACATTCAAGCAGAGCTTGAAGAGCAGCTTCAAACCACTTATATTGAATCAGGTGGACAAAACCGAGCTTGCGGAATCGTTCTTGATACAAATACAGGTGCGATTCTTGCTATGGCGGTATATCCAAGCTATAATCTGAATGACCCTTGGGAGCTTAATTATCAGGCACTTTCAACGCTTAATTCAAGCGGCTTTGACGAAGAAAGCGACGAGTATAAGCAGCTTAAGCAGCAGCTTTTGCTTGAAATGTGGGCTAACAAGGCGGTCGGTGAGCTTTATATGCCGGGTTCAACCTTTAAGGTAATCACGGCGGCTATGGCTTACGAGGAAAACCTTGTAGATGATAATGAAATGTTCGCGTGCCCCGGTTACCATGTTGTAAACGGTCAGACTATCCACTGTCACAAATTAAAGGGTCATGGAAGCTTGAACTTTGCGCACGGACTTCAGCAGTCCTGCAACCCTGTGCTTATGCAGATGGGCTTTAAGCTCGGAGCAGAAAAATATCTTCAGTATTTTGAGGCATTTGGGTATTTTGAAAAAACAGGAATTGATTTTCCGGGAGAGAGCACGACAGTTGAGGGCGTGACATTTTGGAACAGAAATAATTTTGGCATTATTGACCTTGCGGTTGCTTCCTTTGGTCAGAATTTCAAGATTTCACCGATAGCTCACCTTTCGGCAATTACAGCCGTTGCTAACGGCGGAAACTTGATTACTCCTCACTTTATTAAGGAAATTACCGACAATGAGGGCAATGTCATATATAGCTACGAGCCCGAAATCAAAAGACAGATCATAAGCTCCGAAACCTCAAAAGAGGTGTCAGCAGTTCTTGAGGACGGTGTTTCGGGTGACGGAGGTGCTAAAAATGCATATGTCGCAGGCTACCGAATTGCCGCAAAAACAGGTACATCAGAGAAAAAGGACGAGCAAAGCACGACATACGAAAAATATGTTTGCTCAACTGTAGGATATGCTCCTGCAGAAGCTCCAAAGCTCTCGGCGCTCATTTTGGTTGACGAGCCTACACAGGGCGTTTTATATGCAAGTGTAATTGCCGCACCGTATATTGGAAATCTTTTTGAGGAAATTTTGCCATATTACGGAGTTGAAGCGGTTTATACTGATGAGGAGCTCAAAAACCAGACTATCAGCGCTCCCGCCTTGGTTCAGGGCAGAGTTGCTTTTGTTAAAACCTTTGCTGAAAGTCTTGGCTTTAAGGTCGAGGTGGTAGGCGACGGCGAGTATGTGCTTCGTCAGTCACCTGCGGCGGGTGTTGAGGTTGAGCCAAATTCGGCAAAAATTATTCTATACACCACAAACGAGGCGGTAAGTCAGCAAAAAACAGTTAAGGTTCCAAATCTCGTGGGAATGACAGCGGTTGCCGCTAACGGAACACTGACAAATCTTGGACTGAATATTAAAATTTCAGGAACGAAAAACTATATGTCAGGCAGAGGAGCTGTCGTTGTTGAGCAAAGCCCTGCCGCAGGAGAGGTCGTTTCTGAAGGAAGTGTAGTAAATATAACCTTCCGTTATCTTGACGGAGAGGACTGAGCAAGGTATAATCAAAGAGCTGAAAAAATATAATGTATTATAATATTTTTTCGGAGGCTCAAGATTATGTTGCTTGAAAAGCTGTTAGAATTATCAAAAATTGAATATCAAATTTACGGCGAAGATGTTGAGGTCGCAAGCATCGTGCCTGACTCGAAAAGAGTAACTGAGGGAAGCCTTTACATTGCAATTAAGGGTGTTCATATTGACGGACACCAATATGTTTGCGAGGCAAGGGAAAAGGGAGCTCGGTGCGCCGTCGTGTCGCGCGAATATCTTGAAAGACTTGGAGAGCCCTTTGACATAAACGGCTTCACAATAGTTGCAGTTGAGGACACAAGAGGCGCTATGGCTTGTCTTTACGCGGCATTTTATAAAAATCCCCAGCAGAAGTTAAAATTTGTGGGCGTAACAGGGACGAACGGAAAGACATCGACCTGCCGTATAATCTACGAAATCTTATCAAGAAGCGGACGGAAATGCGGACTTATCGGTACGACGGGCGCATACTCGCCGTCAGGTAAAATTGAGGTTTATCCATCAAATTCACTTGCGAATATGACAACCCCAGACCCCGAAGAGCTATATAAAATTCTCCATATTATGAGGAAAGATGGCGTTGAGCTTGTGATTATGGAAATAAGCTCGCACGCCTTAAAGCTTTTAAAGCTCGAGCCTATAAGCTTTGAGCTTGGCATCTTTACAAATCTTGGAGAGGAGCATCTTGATTTTCATCAGGATATGGAGGATTATTTTGAAGCAAAGTGCCGTCTTTTTGAAAAATGCTCAAAAGCTGTGCTCAATTGTGACGACATATACGGCAGAAGGCTTTGTGAGCGACTTGAAGGCTTCTTCAAAATTCCCGTTTACACCTGCTCGATTGAGGGAAGAGCCGCAGATTTTCTTGCAACAGACATTTCCTGCAGTTCTCGCGGCATAGAATATAAGCTCTGCTCGCCTCATATGCGATTGAGGGTGCGCTCAACTCTTTCGGGACGATTTAATGTAATCAATTCACTTGAAGGAATTGCTGCGGCGCATATTCTCGGTGCGACCCCCAGGGAAATCAAGGATGCGGTCGCCGTTATCGGTGCGGTAGAGGGAAGGCTTGACAAGGTTAAGCTTGATAAAAAAGTTGATTTTTCGGTCTATATTGACTATGCTCATACGCCCGAGGCACTTGAAAATTTACTTTGCGCGGTGCGCACGATGTCAAAATCGGGAGAGAGGATTGTCCTTCTCTTTGGCTGCGGAGGTGACAGAGATAAGCACAAGCGCTCAAAAATGGGCAAAATTGCGACAAGTATGGCGGATTATGTAATCATTACATCTGACAATGCGCGAAGCGAAGCCCCGTCCTCAATAATTTCAGATATTTTGTCGGGCGTGGAAGAAATGTCACCCTATATTGTGATTGAGGACAGGCGTGAAGCTATTGAATATGCCATTAAAAATGCGCGCCGACACGATATAATAGTTTTGGCGGGTAAGGGACACGAAAATTACGAAATTATTGGTGATGTCCGTCAAAGCTTTTGCGAAAAAGAGCTTGTGCGTGAGTTTACTGAAAAATACTATCTTTAAAAATACATAAAGCTATGAGGTGAGAAAATGAAAATCAAATTTGGGCTTAAAAGATTGACTGTGTCCGAAATTGCAAGATTTAGTGACGGCAAGCTGGTAGCCTCTCAGGAACATAGCGAATTTTCTCCCTCGTATATTTGTACCGATTCGCGAGAAAGTGACGAAAATACGGTTTTTGTTGCCATCAGAGGCGAGAGAGTTGACGGCCACGATTATATAAAAAATGTTGTTGAAAATGGTTGTCGTTGCATTATTTGCGAGAAAATTCCCGTGGGGATAGATGAAAACCGTGCTGCATTCGTTGTTGTTGAGGATAGCGTAAATTCACTCGGCAGGTTTGCAAGAGCTTACAGAGAGGAAAAACGGTTGCCGATACTTGCAATCACGGGTAGCTACGGCAAGACAACGACTAAGGAGCTTGCGTCAAAAATACTTTCGCAAAAGCACAAATGTTATAGCACAAAGGGCAATTTCAATAGCGTAATCGGTATGCCTATGTCCTTGCTTGAAGCAGAGGAAGAGTGCGAAAACGCTGTTTTTGAAATGGGAATGAGCGGCTTTGGAGAAATAAGCTCAATGTCAAGGACAGCGTTGCCAGAGGTTGCAATTGTTGCAAATATCGGTACCTCGCATCTTGAATACCTTAAAACGAGAGAGAATATTGCCAAGGCTAAGCTTGAGATTGCAGACGGCTTACGTGAGGGCGGATACTTATTGTTAAATGGCGACGAGCCGTTGCTTCGCAAGTTTAATCCAACTGAAAATAATTATAAAATTTTATATTTTGGCGTGCGAAACAAGCAAAATTGCGACGGATATGCCGAAAATATAAGAGTTGGCGACACTTATACCGAATTTGATTTGGTCTTCGGGGGAAGGTGCTATAAAGCTCTTAAAATCAATCTTGTCGGCGAGCACTTTGCATATAACGCAGGTCTTGCGGCAATTGGCTCTATTTTGCTCGGAGCAGGTGAGGAAGAAATCAGAGAGGGACTTATCTCATACCGTCCTGAAGGGTTCAGAAATAAAATTGAAAGCTTTGACGGCATCACAATGCTTGCAGACTGCTATAACGCCGCGCCTGAATCAATGAAGGCGGCAATTGATACTCTTTCTTCATTGAAAATTGAAGGCAAAAGGATAGCGGTGCTCGGTGATATGAAGGAACTCGGCACGGATAGCAAGAGATTGCACTATGAGCTTGGAAAATACATTTCAGGACGCCTTGATGTGCTTTATTGTGTAGGTGAGCTTGCCCTTGAAATCGCAAGGGGTGCTATTGAGGACGGAATGATTGAAGAAAAAGTCTTCTGTCAAACCGACGGCGAGGATATTTCGGCACTGTCTTCAAAAATCAAGTCAAAAATAAGCTCTGGCGACGCTATTTTGATTAAGGCGAGCAGAGGAATGAAATTTGAGAGATTTATTGAAGGATTGAAAAAACAAAGTAATTAAAGACAATTTTGATTAGATTTCGTGCAAAAAAGTTATGCGCGAGGCAATGAAAGGATAAGTATGCTATACGAACAGTTAAAAAATCTTACTTTTGGACAAAAAATAGGAGTTGAGGCGCTTGTAGTTGCGCTCGCGGTATTTTTACTAAGCGTTCTTGCGACAAGACTTATTTTGCCGATTTTGAGAGCAAAAAAGTTAAATCAGCCCATAAATATGTATGTTAGTGAGCACGCGGGCAAGGCGGGAACACCGACAATGGGTGGCATTTGCTTTATAATCGCGAGCCTTATTACCATTTTAGTCTGGGTCGTGTTAGAGCTTTGCGGTTTTATTGGCGAGGGTGAGAGCCGTTTGATGCTTCCGTTTATTTTAACTGTTTGTTTATCTGTCGCAAATGCGCTTATTGGATTTGTTGACGACTACAAAAAGCTTGTAAAGAAAGAGAACGAGGGACTTACAGAAACACAAAAATTCAGCTTGCAGGTTATTGTTGCATTGGCATATCTCGCTATGATGGGAATGACGAACAATCTCCCGACGGCACTCCATCTTCCTTTTTCTGACTATGCTCTTGAGCTTGGATTTTTTGCATACCCGTTATATTTGATAATAATCGTTGGGTTTGTTAATAGCACGAATATTACAGACGGACTTGACGGTCTTGCTTCATCAATCGGTGTATCGGTGTCTGTTGCGTTGATTTCCTTTGCGGTCATCGTCGGTTCAAGAAATACTGCAATAGCATCGGCTACCTTGCTTGGCGCATTGCTTGGTTTCCTTGTTTTCAATCATTACCCCGCTAAAATCTTTATGGGAGATACAGGTTCACTTTATATTGGGGGAATGATTGTAGGTTGCGCAGTTGCCGAGGGAGAGCTTATTTCGGTTATGATAATGGCGTTTGTATTTGTATTTGAAATGCTTTCAAGTCTTTTGCAGAGAGTTTATTTTAAATTGACACACGGTAAACGTCTTTTCAAAAAAGCTCCCGTACATCACCATTATCAGATGCTTGGATGGTCGGAAACAAAAATCGTAGGCGTCTTCTTTATTGTCAGCCTTGTGCTTTCGGTAATCGGTGTGCTCGGTGCAATTATATAATAAAAAAATTCGGAGGAATTTTTTAAATATGAAAAAGGAAGAAAAGAAATCAAGCTTTTTTTCGCGTGTTTTCGGGAAAATAGGGGAGGCTTATGAAAAAGACCTTGAAGCTAACGACCCTATATATTCTGAAAGCATAATTTCAAATAACAGGCCCGAAGAAGAAAAAATTATGGTTCGCGGCGGAATTGATGTCACTTTTCTGTTAATTGTAATTGCAATTGCGCTGTTCGGTGCAATTATGGCATATAGTGCAAGCTCATTTTACGCCGAAAAATTTATGGGTGATAGCTTGTATTACTTTAAGCGTCATATTGTATTTTTGCTTGTTGCAGTTGTCTTTACCGCAGTTTTTGTAATTTATGCACGCCCTTGGTTCTGGCGAGCATTTGGAATTGGCGCATATGGGCTTTCAATAATCCTTTTGCTTGCGGTGCTTGTCGTGGGTAGTACGGGTGGTGGCGCTCAACGCTGGATCGAGATAGGTCCATTGACTATTCAGCCCTCTGAAATTGCAAAAATGGCAGTTGTTTTGCTTCTCGCCCTGATTATGTCAAAGTATGAGAAGAAAATCGAGTTAAATCAACGCTTCGGCGGTCATTTCCGCTATGGCGTACTATATCCCGGAATTGTAATTCTGTTGATTTGCGGTCTTGTAATGCTTGAAAAGCATTTGTCGGGACTTATAATTATAGGCGTTCTCGGACTTACTATTATGTTTATAGGCGGAACGCAGAAAAAATGGCTTGGACTGATTTGCGCTGCTGGTGTTGTCGCTGTGGCGGTTATTCTGCTCTTTTCGGATTATGCTCAGGAAAGAGTTGCAACCTGGCTCTTTATTGAGGACGCCGACCCGAGAGGCTCCGCCTGGCAGACTTGGCAAGGCCTTTATGCGATTGGCTCAGGCGGATTTTTCGGTGTTGGTCTTGGGAACAGCCGACAAAAATACGGCTATGTTTCACAGCCTCAGAATGACTTTATTTTTACGATTATTTGTGAGGAATTGGGCTTTCTCGGCGCTTTGATCGTGATTACACTCTTTATACTTTTACTTTGGAGAGGCTACAAGATCGCATCAAATGCACCTGATAAATTCTGCTCGCTTGTGGTTTACGGACTTACAACCAAAATTGCTTTACAGACTATACTGAATATAGCGGTTGTAACAAATTCAATGCCCAATACGGGTATTTCATTGCCATTCTTCTCGTCGGGAGGAACGGCGCTGATGCTTCAAATATTTGAAATGGGAATAATTCTTTCAATGTCGCGCTTTTCCTACATAAAGAAATAGGTTTTTAATTAATCAAACAAGTAAGTTCTCAAAATCACGGAGGTTAGCGTGAAAGCTTCTTCAGGCTGATAATTAAAATAACTGTTTCACGCGCGAATTTTGCCGCAGGCAAAATTCATCAATACTATTTGTGCCGCCGCGAGCGGCGGAATGGAGATTTTATGAGAGTGTTAATGACAGGCGGCGGTACTGCGGGACACGTTAATCCTGCAATTGCAATTGCCAATACAATAAAAGATAAAGAGCCCGACGCTGTTATTGAGTTTGTCTGCTCGGCAAACAAAGGCGACAAGGCGCGCGATTTAGTACCGAGATCGGGCTACAAGCCTCCGATGACAGTTAATATTTGCGGTCGTTATCAGCTCTGGAATCCAATGAATATAAAAACCTTATATTTAATGATTAAATCACGCTCCGAGGCAAAGAAAATCATTGAAGATTTTAAGCCTGATATAATTATCGGTACAGGCGGATATGCTTGCTATCCCTTGCTTGCCATGGGCTCTAAGATGGGAATTCCAACCGTAGTTCACGAGTCAAACGCAAGTCCCGGCAAAGCAGTCAGGCGACTTGCACCTATGATTGACTGCGTTATGACAAACTTTGATGCTTCGCATATCATTAAAAATGCAAAAAAGCTTATAAGAACAGGAAATCCAAACTTAATCAAGGGTGAGAAAAAAGTTAGCAGTGAAGAGAAGGAGCGAGCGTTTAAGTCAAGTGTGTTAATTTTTGGCGGTTCTTTGGGTGCGCCTCTACTTAATAGCGAGGTGTCTGCCGTTCTATCTGAAATCGCAAAAAAATACCCGACGGTTGAATTTATTCACGGTGCGGGCAAGCGAGATTATGAGCGAATGAAGCAGGAATACGCAAGACTTGGACTTGATAAATATGAAAATGTCAAGCTTCTTGATTACATTTATGATATGAACAGGAAAATGGCAGAGGCTGATATAGTAATTTCGCGTGCGGGAGCTATGACACTCTCCGAGCTTGCATTGCTTAAAAAATCGGCAATTTTAGTTCCGTCACCAAATGTTGCCGATAATCACCAGTTCAAAAATGCAAAGGCGTTGTATGACACGGGAGCTTGTCTTTTAGTTGAAGAAAAGCAATACGGTACCGGTGCTTTGCAAAGAGCAATTGAGAGCCTTATCGGTGACGGCGAGAAGCGTGAGAGCTTGCGAAAAAATATAGAAGGCTTTGCAAATCCAAATGCAGATGATGCAATTTACAATGAAATCAAAGGACTTTTAAAATAAACTGAATTTTGAGGGGAAGTGAAAAAATGTCTGACAGAAATAAGCTTGAAGCTGATGTAAGAGATAGGCTTGAAGGCTTTCGTGATAAGCTCCACAATCGTTTTGGAGCAAGAGCTACAAAGCTTTTGTTTTATGGCGTACCTGTGGCAGTTCTTTTGTTTATAGTAATTTTTGTCGGGCTTATGCTTATACCCATCAGCAGTATTGTCGTTGACGGTGATGTGACGATGTTCAACGAGGGCGATATTATTGAAGCCTGCGAAATTTCTGAGGGGGAAAGCTTATTTTGGCGCTCTTCAAGAAAAATCGAAAAAAATCTTAAAGAAAATTTACCCCTTGCAAGCCTTGTTGATGTGAAAAAAAGCTTATTTGGCAAAGTTAAAATTTATGTTGAATTTGATGATGTTGATTTTTATATATCAAAGGGCAATATGTATTATGCGATTGATGAGGATTTGAAGGTTCTTGATGCTGACCGCTCTTGGAGCAAATATTCTGCAGTAGGCGGAGTCCGTGTTTATATTCCCGAAATAAGAGATGTTACTGTAGGGGAGAAAATAGTATTCTTTGATACGGTTGAGGAAACTGATACCGAAGGAGAAACTCTCTATGAGGTAAAGGAAGAAAAGGTCTATTATTACATAAATGAGTTCCTTTTCGAGCTTCAACGAAGCGGGTATTTGTCCGAAGCCAATGCGATTTTGCTGGATGAGAAATTCGATATAAGATTGATATATGCAAATAAATTTTCAATCAGATTTGGAGATAGCCGTGACCTTGATGCCAAGTTCCGTGTTCTTTACGAGATTTTAGCTGAGGGCTCTTCAAAGTATTTTGATAAAGTAACGGTTGATGTTTCAAATCCCGCAGAAGCTACGGCGAGAGGCGATACGAGCCTTGATTTTTCACAGTATGTTGATAAATAATAAAAAAACACGGCGTGAAGGCGTGCAAAATTAGCGGTAATTTTGAAATGAGCCACCACGTTTTCGTGGTGGCTTTTGATATGCAGAAAGCAAAGAAAAGCCCCGCGCGAGGCGGGGCAAGGTTTATTCGAAACATTCAGCATAATTAGTATCTGCTTTTATCCGTTCTTTGAATTCTTCGGGAAGAACTTCTATCCATCCCTTCCAAAAAGTTGAGGGTACTGACGGGAAATTCGAACTTGGGAATGTTACCTTTGCTACAAGCGGTGATGTGTATTGATATTCACCTGTGCATCGGACGGAATCATATAGTTTTTTATGCTCAAATCCTTTTTTGAAGTATTCAAACGCTTGGTCTGTGTTCTTATTAAATCGAGCTTCATATACTGCTGCATGCAGATAAAGTTCTCTGAGGTGAGAGTGTGCAACCCCACATCTTTCGTCGCTGAAAATCGATTCATATAAATGCGCAAGATCTACAAACAGTTTGACCCCCTCGGATTTTGTGAATAGCGAAATTTTGGTACACACGGAGTTGCAAAGAACATTTTTTAATTCTGTCAAAAGAGAAATAATGGCTTCACCTTGATATTTGTCACGTTCTTCAGCCTCGGTCGCTTTTGGCATAAGTGTTTCGCGGCAAGCAATAATCGAGTTTTGCTTTGTTGCCAAAGTTTTTGCCTTGTCTGTGTATCCCATTTTAGCATAGACAATTACCAACATCATAGTAATAATGTCACGATCTTCGGGAGAAATATCCATCGTTAAGACTTTCTCGAAAACGCGAACTTCTTCTTGCCAATAAACGTTTCCCGAATTATATTCCGTGTCCTCATGAGCATAGTCGGAATCATTTGTGGTATAGCTTCTTGCCCCGTATTTTTTCCATCCGTGCAGACTTAATGCGTATCCAAGCTTAATCAACACTTGTGGTTCTGATGGGAATTCTTCAGCTGCCGCACGGAGCAATTCAACACATTCCGTCATATCGCCCAGACCGTTAATTGCCGTTTCGGCTTTATCCAATATGGATCTCAATTTTTCTTGTCTGTCTTTGCTATATCCAAATAGTTCATCAATGCTGATGTTGAAATAATTAGCAATGGCAGGTATCAGCTCCATATCGGGATAACCTCCGTTTGCCTCCCAGCGCGAAATTGCCTGAGGGCTGACTCCAAGAGCATTGGCCAAATCCTCTTGTTTTCTGCCATCGCGCTGTCGCAGTTGCTTTATCTTTTCACCTATCTTAATATTCATACTCTGACCTCCAGTTATTGATATCACCGGTGTGATTATATTTTATCATATAATGGTGCAATAGTCAATTATCAATTCATTGTTTATCAATCAAGTAACACTTGTTTTCAGCTTTCTCGACGCTTGCGTCTGGGGCAAGCATAGCGCGTGGACGTCCACCGCTATTTGGCGGCGCTCGTCTCGCACCCTCCCTGCGCTCACGCTGGGACAGAATCGGGCAGAAGCCCGAACCCACTATCCGCAGAGGAACGGCACGCAAAAGCCTCCCTCCGAGAGGGAGGGGGACCGCGATAGCGGTGGAAGGAGCCTGCGTGACTTGGAATGTAGATTGGCCTCATAATAACGCTCTCTCCTCCTCACTCCCGTGGTGTCAGCTCCCTCCCGGAGGGAGCCTTTCGCATATTCCCACCCATAGAAAACACCACCAAAGAAA
>JAZNER010000011.1:0-11492 GCA_045588675.1 Eubacteriales bacterium
CATAATCTCCTTTGCGGAAAGCAGAAATAATTGCATAATATTCTTAATTCTTTGTAGTATATATATATATATATATATATATATATAACACAATAACTTACACTTGCGTATATTTCATTTATACATTATGATGTCGGTATATGCAAGCAATTTCTGTGATTTTTGCGGCATTCTCGCTCGGATGCACGGTTCAGGACATGAAGGACGGCGCAGTGCGGCGCCTGACATTCGTCATTTACGGCCTGCTGCTGCCCGCCGTTCTTGCGGCTTCGGGCTGTGCGCGGATGATTCCGCCTGCGCTGCTCAAGGGGCTTTACGGCGCGGTGCTGTTCGCTGCGGCAAGGAAGCTGAGCAGGAACAGGATGGGTCTGGCGGATATATGGTACGCGGCGGCAGGGGCGGGTACGCTCGGCTTCTTTGAATGGCACGCGGCGATGCTTGCAGGCTGCCTTGCGGCGCTTGTTTATGCCGCAGCGGCAGGAAAGAAGAAAATACCGCTGATACCGTTCATGAGTCTCGGCTGCACGGGCATCATGGCTGCGGAAGCAATATTGAAAAAAGGAACAATGCAATGATAAAAAAGTCCATAGCCGTCTGTGCTGCGGCCGTGCTGCTTTCAGCCGCCTGCACCGCGCAGGGCAGGTCTTTCGAGTTCGTCAACCAGAACATAAAGGACGTGCTCTTCATATTCTCAACTCAATTAGGCAAGCCCATTCTCGCTGATTCTACTGTAGAAGGCGAGACTTCATTCCAGTTCGCAGGAACAGACACAGAAAAGGCGTTCAACGCGTTCCTTCAGGCGAACAGGCTTTTCGCATACGAGGACAGCGGCGTGCTCTACATTTCCAAGATTTCGGTAACACGGAACGGTGACGGCACGCTCAGCCTTGTAAGCTACGATGCTTCGGCTGCGCAGATAATAGAGCGCATAGCGCACGCCACAGGCACGACGATAACATACGAGACACTGCCTTCCGTAAAGAATTCAATATGCGCGGATAACGTGACTGTCACGGAAGCGCTCGAGATACTCCTAAAACCGTACAGCGATTATTCCGTAATCACTGAAGACAAATATATATTCGTGCGGAAGGAATCTGCCGCAAGAAAGAGCGCGGTCGCCGATGCAGAAACTAAGCTGGAAATTCAGGAAGAAATGCAGGATACGGCTGACGATGAGTCAAGTTCTCAGACGTTCACGGCGTACATAAGCAAAGCGCCGCTTAAAGACGCGCTCGAAAGGCTTTTCTCCATGACAGAAGAAAGCTACACGAGCTTCGTAACTGACATGCGGGAGATAGAGCATGTACAGTTTGCAGGGAAGAATTTCGATGAGAGCCTTTCTCTGATTGCTGACGGCGGCGGCGCGAAAGCTGTCAAGAGCGGCGGAATGTGGTTCATATTCCAGGAGGAGACGCAGAACATACAGAGCAGCATAAAGGGCGGAAGCGCGGTATGGAAACACCATACGCTGAGATACAGCTCGTTCGGCGCAGTCCGCCCTGTGCTTGAGGCACGGTTTCCGTATATGAAATTCTACGAGCTGCCCGACAAGTCGTCATTCACGTTTGCAATCGAAGAAAAAGATGAAAAAAGCTTCGATGACTTCATAGCGCTCATAGACAGGCCTGCCGCCAGCTCGGTGATAAAGCTCAAGTACATAAAGGCGGAAGACCTCATCGCGCACCTTCCGCCATCAGTAAAAGCTGAAGACATAGTGCTGACCGGCAACAACTCAAGCATATTCTTCAAAGGCACTGACGAGAACAGAAAGATTCTGCTAAAGGAACTTGCCAACGTTGATATTCCGCATAAAAGAATACGCTATGACATGCTGATAGTGCAGTTCCAGAAAACGGCGAACCTGAACTGGTCGCTGAAATTCGAGGCTGACAACCTTGTGCCCGGTCACAGAACGCTGCTCACCGGCGCGCTCGCGAACCTGCTCAACCTTAACTTTGACGTAGTGACAGTATTCGGCTACCTTTTCGCGCTCAAATTCAACACCGCGCTGGCCGAGAACAAAGCTTCAGTCTTTGCCGACACGACTCTGCACGGCGTTTCGGGCGAGAACATACAGTTCAGGAACACATCAACATACCGCTTCAGGGATTCAACAATAGACCCCGAGACCGGCGAGCCTAAATATACGGGCGTAACGCGCGAGATAGTATCCGGCCTCGTGCTCGACATAAACGGCTGGATTTCAGGCGACGGCATGATAACGACAACCGTAACAGCATCAGTCTCAAAGCAGGGCGTGGATGTTTCAGCCACCACAGGCAATCCTCCGCCCACATCCGAAAAGCTCATAACAACGCAGGTTCGCTCAAGGTCGGGAGAACCTGTGATACTGAGCGGCCTTACACAGAACGACTCAACGATTTCCGACGAAGGAATACCTTTCCTAAAGCGGATTCCAATATTGAACAGGCTTTTCAGCACATATCTCAAGACAGACGAGCAGAGCGAGATGGTCATATACCTGGTGCCGCATCTGGAGAAGGACAGCGACGACGAAAACGAGGCGCTGAACCTTGAAAAGGTGTACGGCAAGGTAGGCACGAAAATCTGGAACAGGAAAGGCGTGCCCTACGGCGGAGGCGGCAAATGAACGGTTCAGGCACATTGTCACCGTCTTTCTGCGAGGCGCACCATGTTCTGCCCATATCGGTCACGGAAAGCCGTGCCGAAATCGGCTGTACGGAAATGACTGACGGACAGACGAAGCTTTTTCTCAAGTCTTTCTTTTCGGGAAGGGAGACAATCTTCACCTTGCTGGATGAGAAGGAATTCTCGCTGCGCCTGAGCCGACTGTTCTCAAAGGATGGTGACGGCGCTGACGGAGATGAAGGTGAAAGCGGAACGGAAGAGGGCGGCACTGTAGACGTAAACCACATAGCGGCGGGCGCGCCCGCCGTGAACCTGCTCAACTCAATCATACTTGAAGCAATCAGCCGAGGCGCAAGTGATATCCATATAGACTCGTTCGTTGACGGCTTCTTTGTGCGCTACCGCGTCGCAGGGCTTATGGAAGACGGCGCGCGGATTACAAAGGAAGAAGCGGCCGCGCTTTCAGTGCGGCTTAAGATGCTCTCAAGGCTTAACGTGCTTGAAAAAAGAAGGGCGCAGGACGGAAGGCTTTCCGTGCAGGCAGGTGCATCAGCGCCTGCGGACGTCCGCCTTTCGGTAGTGCCTACAGTATACGGCGAATCAATAGTTATGAGGCTTCTCCATACGGAAGAAAAGATACTCTCTCTTGACAGCCTCGGATTTCCTGAAGACCAGCTTGTTCTCATAAAGAAGCTGATAAGGCAGGGCGGCGGCCTTGTGCTTGTCACCGGCCCGACCGGCTCGGGCAAGACGACAACGCTCAACGCGATGCTCTCATATCTGCGCACATCAGAAAAGAAGATAATCAGCATAGAAGACCCTGTTGAATACCGCATACCGGGAATAACGCAGATACAGACCGACGACGAGACAGGCATGACGTTCTCTGAAATACTCCGGCGCGTACTCCGCCAAGACCCGGACATCATAATGGTCGGCGAGATAAGGGATTCAGAGACGGCCGCTCTTGCGGTGCGCGCCGCGCTCACCGGTCATCTGGTGCTTGCCACGCTGCATACAGGCGCGCCGGAAGAAGCGCCTGTAAGGCTCACCGACATGGGGGTGCCTGAATATCTTGTAAGGGCTGTGCTCAAGGCCGTGATAGGTCAGGAGCTTGAAAGGAACGATGAGAAGAAGCTCAAGCTGCACAGCCGCACCGTTACGTTCGCAAAGGGGGCTTCGTCATGAAGGACTTCGCCGCGCTGATAGAATTCCTGCTGCCCCTGCTTGAGCATAACCTGCTTCTGAGCGATTCACTTCATATTCTTTCGGAAGACGGCAACAAGGATGCCGCCTTCATCGAGGAAAGCATGAAAAAGGGCAGAACTTTCGCCCTCTCCGTAGGCGGACGCTTCAAGGAAAAGGCCGTGCGGAAATACCTTTACCTGCTTCAGGCGGCGGAAGAGACAGGGCTGATAAAGGACGCAGTAAGGAAGATACATTCGCTTATAAAAAAGGAAAGCGGCTCAAGAAAAAACCTCACCGGAATTATGCTTTATCCGGCAGGGATAATAATGCTCTCGATATGCGCCACTGCTGCGCTGCTCATAAAGGGAATACCGCTGTTCGCCTCATACGGTGCAGTTACGGAAAGCGATATAAGCTCGATAGTCAGGAGCGTGCTGTCGGCGATGTTCCTGCTGCTTGCCATGGCGGCGGCATTCTCTGCCGTGCTCTACAGGACATACAATCCGCGCCACAAGCTGTCATCGCTGTTCTATTACCTTTACCTGTTCACTTCGTCGGGCATTCCGCTTCACAAAGCGCTTTCAAGGACTCTTCCGTTCTTCGATGACCTGAAGCTCAAGAAAGCGCTGCTTTCAATAAAGGAAAACATCGGAAAGGGCGTGTCAGTTCCCGCCGCATTCAGGCAGGCGGATTTCTTTTCAGGCACGGTGCTCTCGTGGATTTCAATCGCGGAGCATCAGGGGGAGATAGAAACCACGTTCCTCTTCCTTTCGTCTTACTACGAGGAAATAGAGGCAGACAAGATAAGAAAGGCTGAAAGGATAAGCGAGCCAGCAAGCCTTATTATCACGGCCTGCTACCTTGCATATCTGATACAGGGGGCTGTAGTGCCCCTGCTGACATCATTCGGAGGTCTATGACGCTATGAAAATCAAAGAATTACGGCAGAAGCTTGCTGAAGCTGACGAAGGCTTCAGCTTTGTGGAAATTATCGCATCGCTCTCGATAATGCTGATACTCTCGGCAACAGTCGCGTTTTCGGCAATTAAATATATCGACAGGGCAAGGCACACGGCTGTGCTTACGCAGATAAGCTCATTCAGAAGTGCGCTTCAGGCATATTACCTTGATTGCGGCAGCTATCCGACTGACGCGCAGGGGCTGGGCGCGCTATGGGAAAAGCCGTACCTTTCGCCAGTTCCGGCAGGCTGGAACGGGCCGTATACGGAAAGCGAGATAGGCACAGACCCGTGGGGCAACGAATATGCTTACAAGACGCCCGGCAGTAACGGTCTGCCGTTTGAAATAATCTCATACGGTTCGGACGGCAAGGAAGGGGGAGAGGGCAATGCGGCTGACATCATATCTTGGAAGAAATAAGGTCAAGGCCTTTTTTAATAAATCTGACTGCGGTTTCTCGTTTGTTTCAGCGCTGCTCTTTGTCATGGCAGTAACGATGGTGATGCTGGTCATAGACTCATATTTGTTGCAGAAGCGCAGGCTTATCGAGAAGGAAGCCGCAAGGCTAGATGGTACGGTGGAAGCTGAAAACCGGCAGGCGGAGGCGCTCTATGAATCTCTTTGAGACAGTCTGCGCCGCCGCCATGCTTTCGCTCTTCATGATTTCGCTGCCGGACATAATTATCCCTGCGGCAATGTCGGCCGTGAGCCTTCCAGAAAGGCAGGACGGCGTGAGGACGGCCGCATTCCTTTCAAAGTCTTTCCGCATTGCGGCGGAAAAAGGCGACATTGCCTCATGGCAGAGAGACTGCGCGCCCTTCGCCGGTTCATGCACAGTCAGCATCGAAAGGGAGAAGGACACGGCGGCGCTTTACAAGGCTGAATGCACCGTGCAGGACAGGACATTTGTATTTTACGGGGCGGTCAGAAAATGAAGAAGATTCTCATTGAACCTGCCGCATCGTTCTTTTTTGCATTGCCTGAAAAGCGCATATCAGTCGGCAGGGAGCTGAAATCATATATTGAGGCTCAGCTTGAAAAGGAATATCCGGCGGACGCGGACGGAATTGTATGGGGCTGCCGCGTATTCACCTTTGAGAAGAGAAAATTCGCCCTTGTGACAGTGGCTGACAAGGAATCATACGAGGAACTCAAGGTCATGCATCATTCATGCACATTCGTGACCGAAGTTTCTGCCATTGCGTCCGGAAAATCGTTCACGGACGGCGGCGCTTCATATACGAAGGCTGGGCTGAAGGTTTTTTATGACATTGAGGCGCATGAACCTAGGATTCTCTTTACGGAAAGCCCAGACCGCAGCGTTTCATGCCTTTCAGGAAAGGACATTCAGAAAGCCGCGCCTGCATTCGGAACTGAAGGATACGGCAAATATCTTGCGGCCGCTGCGGCGGCATGTGCCGCAATGCTCTGCATCGTGCTGCTTTTACGCTCATGCGATGCGCCAGCAAGTCAGGGCACGGCGGCAACGGCGGCTGAACGGACAGCCGGAACTGCTGCTGAAGCTTATGAACAAGAGGTCAGGGCTTATTCGTCATTGTCATCGTTCCTAGGGATAAGCCGCCTGCTTTCAGACAGCGGCTGCCTTGTGGTGCATTTCTCTGAAGACGCGCAGGGGCATGTCGTACTAAAGACAAAAACTAAAAGCCCTTCCGCGCTGCTTGAGAAAATATCAGGCTCAGGACTTTACAGCAATGTCTCTGTAACTTCAATGCAGAAAGATGCTGGCAGCACGGCATTCAGCTGCACGTTCGAGATGACGGCGGACAAGCCTGCCTCAGCCGGCGCTGCAGAACCGGCATTGATGGAGCGCATGGCGGACATGATTCCTGCAATGAAGAATGCGGAGACTGCCGGGAACAGCTTTGTATTGAAGACTGGTACGGAAGGGCTGGACAGCTTTATGCGCCGGTATTCGGACTTTGAAAGCGGCTCGGACGTGATGCTCGGAAGATTCTCTATAGACGGGGACGGCAGTGAAATAACCATAAAGGGCGAGCTTGTGAAAGCTGGCGGCGATGTGCGCACCGGAGCACTTGAAAGCAGTGCGCTTGACGGCGCGGCAGCTGCTGTGTTCTGCCGTAAGGTCTCGCCGGTAAAGGCTTCTGCTCCTGCTGTAAGGAGACTGCCTGAAAATAACGGCATGACTGAAGTAGGGCGCATACGCAATGATGACGGAACTTACACAATATATATGAAAACTAAGGAAGGAAAAATCGTTCAGGAGAGGTCAAAATGAATTGCAAAAAAAGATTGCTCTGTCTGACGGCGGCTGCCTTGCTGATTTGCCTGCTGCCGCTTCTCGGTTCATGCCGTTCCGGCAGAAAGAACGCGGTGCAGAAGCTTGCACTGCGCGGCATGATTTACGACTGGGACAACACACCTGTAGGCTCTGCGGAGCTGACGCTTGAAAGCCCCGACAACCCTAGGTTCTCGAAAAACGTGGTGGAAGACATGACCGGCAGGTTCGACTTCGGCGAGGTGAACCCCGGCTCTTATGTGCTTACTGGCACGGCCAAAGGATATGAGGATATTTCCGAGACGTTCCAGTTCGGCGACGCGAGGCAGATTCTCTACATACGTGCCGCTTCCGGCACGCAGCTTCTTGAGAAAGCCTATGAAGCGCTGTCGGCAGGCAAGTACGCCGAGGCTTCCTCCTATGTAAAAAGGGCTGAAGCGCTCGACCGCTCGGACAGGCGCGCGCTCTTCTATGAGGCGCTTATAGATTTTGAGAAGGGCGACATGGAAGAAGCATTGAGGATTCTTGCAGCTCTTGAGAAAAAGGACGCGTCGGACGTGGCAGTGCTGATTTTCACTGCTGATATATACCAGTACGGAAAGGACGACACCTTCAATGCCTTGAAGTATCTGAAGAAGGCCGCGCTCTTTTCGGACGAGCCTGAAATTTCAGAAAGAATAAAGTTGATAGAAAAAGGAGAAAAGAAATGAAAAAAAGTACGGTAGCATCGCTAGGAATGATTGTTCTGCTGCTTGCCGCCTCATGCGGCGGCGGGGGCGGAGGAGGAGGCGGTTCTTCGTCTGTAAGCCAGAACAGCACGGCTGGGCATACGCCGTTCGTTATCAGCATCCCTGAATGCCGCACAGGCTCAATGCCGGGCGCTTATGGAAGCTGCGGAGTTCATTTTTCATACACGAACACGTCAAGCAAGACAGTTTCAAGGATAAAGATTTCCTGCATGGTCTATGCGGACGAGCAGGGCACGAATCCCTTCATGGGAACAAACCATATACTCGCCGACTTTCCGGAAAGCGGCGTTACAGACGACATAGCTTCAGGCGATTCGAGAAATTTTATATTGAACCTTGACCCGTACATCTACTGTGCGCCGTCATCACCGTATCTAATAGATTATTTCTTTGTCAAAAAGATTACTTTCACGGACGGAAGTACCTGGGAAGACAAATTGGGAACATATTCAGTAAGGAGCTGGTGATGAGGAATAAGATTTTTTATGTTTTTGCAATGGCTGTCTCTCTTGTGCTTGCCTCATGCGGCGGAGGAGGTGGCGGCGGTGGCGGTGGAAGCGCCGGACTTTCAAAAGATAACATTCTTATAACTGACGGAAACAGGCGCAAGTGGACATTTGTAATCTATATGGCTGCCGACAACGACCTTGAGGGCGAGGCGATGAGGAATATAAACCAGCTTGAGGCAGTAAGCTCCATGAATTCAAACAAGATTTCAGTGCTCGTGCTTATCGACCGTGCGCCCGGATATGATTCTACTGACGGCGATTGGACTGACACGCGCCTCTATGAGATTCAGCATGACCCTGCAGGTGTGAACACTGCCGTGGTGTCAAAGCGGCTTGCGTGCCCGGCGCTTGAGATTACCGAGGACGGCTCGAAGGAGCTTGACATGAGCGACTACAGGGTCTTGGGTTCGGTGCTTTCGTTTGCAAGGTCTTCATATCAGGCTGAAAATTATGCCCTTATAGTGTGGGGGCACGGCACAGGCTGGCGCAGCGCAGGCTCTTCGCGCGCATTTGCAGTAGACGACACGACCGGCTATTCATCTTCAATGCCTGTCTCGCAAATGAGGGTTGCGCTTTCAGGCAGCGGCCTTTCGTTCGTGGGCTTCGACACATGCTTTTCCGCAATCCTTGAAGTCTGCTATGAGCTTAAGAATTGCGCTTCTACCATAATCGGCACGCACGGTCTTGCTCCCGGTTCGGGGTGGAACTATGAGCAGCTTTTCACGGCGTTCGCCGCAGGCGACATGAGCCTTGCTTCTTTTGAGGACTGCCTGCTCTCTTCATATCAGGCGCAGTATGCATCGGCAAGCGGAACAGCCGTCTCAGTCATAGATTCATCGAAGATTCAGGCAGTGTTCTCTGCTTTTGAATCTCTTTCGGAAACGCTTTCGGGCTGCATAATTAATGCTTCTATAAGAAACGCCGCGCTTTCTTTCTTTATAAATTCACCGGCAGGCTACGGCTCAACCTCGTTCCCTTCGGACTGGTTCATAAGCCTTTACGGATTTGCGGAGAGAACGGCGGCAAGTGCGGGCATATTCTCTACGGATGCGGCCGTGCAGGCAGAGATTCAGTCAAAGGCTGACGTTCTGAAAGATGCGGTTTCTGCCGCAGTAACCAAGAGCTGGAGTGCGGACGGAATAGCGAAGCCGCTCGGCGTGCATGTCGTTCCGCTGACAGGCTTTTCAACGCCCGCATCAAGACATTCAGACGCATATATGAAGGGAACTTCGGTGCTGTATAAACCGCAGTTCGTTACTGATTCAGTCTGGTATGTGCCATCGCAGCCGCCTGCGCAGAGCCTTCTGGACAAGATTTTTTATGTAGATTTCAACTAAGGAGATGATAAAAATGAAGAAAAATTTTAAGAAAGTTGCAATTGCATTAATATTTATCCTATTTGCAAGTGTAATATCTCTTTATGCATGGTCTGTTAGCTTTAGTAGTGGCGCTTCGCTCAGTTTCTCTGGCGGAACTTTATCATATACAAATTCTTCTGGCGGTGGATGGAGCATAAGTTTTAACGGCAAGGGCGGTAGCAGCACAAGCAGTGAACCTGGTGGCGGCGGGCCCGGAAACGAAGGCCGTAAGCAATTCAGCTCGTTTGATTTAATTTCAAAAGTAAACAGTAAAATGTCAAAACTATTATCAGGTAATTCAGAAAATAAAGGAAGTCTGAAATTCTCGGTTCGTTCATTAACTGCAATGTCAGCAGGAGACCCTGTACTGCTTACAAGTGGAAGGTATTTTCAAAATGATACAGATATAAGTCTAAAAACATTAACTGGTGCAGTAAGTATAAACCGTTATTATGTAAGCGCACATAAGACAGCCGGAAAGTTTTGTGGTTCCGAATGGGTACTGAATACTGAAACAAGGATAATTCGTGGCTATACAGGCGGAGCTGATGCAGCTTTCAAAGAATTAAAAGAAGATTATGAATCGGCAGGAAACTTTCTTTCAGAAGCAGAAAAAACTTTTAGAGATAGTATCGAAAGCGATGAATATAAAGAAATGTATGCTGCTAAAGAAGATGAATCTGAAGAAGATACTCAAAAACGTAGAGAAGAATTAAAAAAAGGGGAAACAGCTGTTTCGAGCAACTTGGCAGACGCAAGGACAACTGTAGATTCTCAAAAAGAAAAGATTTTGGAAATAAAGGCCATAGCAGAAAAGGCACGAGATCTTAAAGCTTTGAACAAATATGCTTCTTATGGAGAAGTAACCAAGAATGAGGCTACCGGTAATGACACTCTTATTCTTATGTTAGATGGCTATATCCCAATTGTTTTTGAGTATAAGCAGAACGGAAAATGGGAAGCAGCGGTAGAGAAATACAAGAATGTGTACACACTTGAATCAAAGAACGGCAAGGATTCACTGGATGCATCCGGCTTTATCCTTAAGGCCAAGAACGGCAGTTCGCAAAGCTTTGACAAGTGGGGCTTGCTTGAAAGCATAACTGACAGAAACGGCAACGTAACAAGCTTTGTAAGGGATTCTGAGAAGAGGCTTGTAGAAATCAAGAGCGACAACGGCGTGCAGAGCCTTAAATTTACATACAGCGGCGAAGGGCTGCTTACAAAGATAGAGCTTTATGAAGGCGGAAAATCTGCCGGACAGAGCGTAAGTTATAGCTATAACGGCAAGCTTTTGCAGAGTGTAACCGACACAGACGGCGACACAAGCCGCTTTGTCTATAACAGCGACAGCAATCTTGAAAAGCTTATAAAGCCGGACGGCTCGTTTGTGGAATTTAAGTACGGCCTTATGGACAAGGACGGCAACCTCTACACCACACAGACCGTTAACGAAGAAGGACACGCCGAGCGTTTTGATTACGACAGGGCAAATAAAATTACAACCTACACCGACCATGACGGTGTAACAACTGTATATAAGTACGATGATGATCAGCAGATAACAGAAGAAAAATATGCTGACGGAACAAGCGTAAAGACAACATACAACAAAGCCGGAAACGTAACGTCAAAAACGGTGAACGGTTCAACTACAAAGTTTGATTATGATGAAAAAGACAATCTGATAAAAGTACAGTACGCCGACGGCTCGTCTGAAAACTTTGCTTATGACAGCAACAACAACTGCATAAAGGCTGTTGACCGTGACGGCATTATCACAGAATTCAGATATGACACAAAGGGCAACTGTATAGGCGTTATCCGTGGCGGACAGGAAGCTGTAACCGCGCAGTAT
>JAZNER010000012.1:0-18722 GCA_045588675.1 Eubacteriales bacterium
GAAATTTCGCGTGCGGTGGCAGAGGCTCAGGGAAAGCTCATTATCGCCAAGCGATTCCCGCGTGATGAAGTCAAAGCCTATGCAAAAGCAATGGAAGCGTGTCAAAGACCTACAATGGCGGAAAAAGCATTCTATTCGTTCCCTAGAGGCGGTCAGACGGTCGAAGGACCGACAATCCGATTCGCTGAAGAATTGGCGCGTTGCTGGGGCAATATCGACTACGGCATCAAGGAGCTTTCGCAAGATGAAGGCAAAAGTGAGATGCAGGCTTATGCATGGGATCTCGAAACAAATGCCCAATCTGTTCAGAATTTCACAAGCCCGCATCAGCGCGAACAGGGAAAGAAGATGGTTACATTGACCAGTCAACGCGATATTTACGAAAACAACGCAAATATGGCAACGCGCCGACTACGTTCTCGCATTCTTGCGATTCTGCCTTCTTGGTTCGTGGAAGATGCCATTTCGGAATGCAAGAAAACGCTTGCAGGAAAGAATGATACCCCGATTGTTGACCGTGTCAAAAAGATGGTGGTGCAGTTTGCCAAGCTCGGAGTAACGCAGGAACAGATCGAAAGCAGATTGAAGCGCAAAATCGACACGATGAACGCTGATGATTTTGTCGAATACATCGGAATTTACAACGCCATCAAGCAGGGCGAAAGCAAGATTTCAGAATGGTTTGAGTCGGAAAAAGTGGCATCTGATTTGACGGATGCGTTGAAAGGAGAATAAAAAATGTATAATCACATTGTAATACACGGTCGTTTGACTGCCGAACCGGAATTAAAACAGACGCCGAGCGGGGTTTCTGTTTGCACAATCAACGTTGCTGTTGACCGTTCGCACAAGAACGGAGAAGATAAACAAGCTGATTTTTTCACAGTCATTTGTTGGCGTAGCCTTGCAGATATGGTCGGAAAGCATTTCAAAAAAGGTAAAGAAATTATCGTCAGCGGTGAGATGCAAAGCCGAAAATGGAAGGATAAAGACGGAAACAACCGCATTTCGTGGGAATTGATGGCTAACAGCGTTGATTTCTGCGGCAGCAAATCGGATTCCAACGTTTCTGATCTTGCACCTGCCTCTCCTGCCGTACAGCCGAAGATGGAAGAACTTGATCCTGATGATGATCTTCCGTTCTGATCGTTATGGCGAAAATAATCATAGACAGCCGTGAAAAGAAGTGCGACCACATCAAGGCATATTTTGATAAACACGGAATTGAGTATGAAATAAAGAAACTGGATGTGGGCGATTATCAAATAGAAGGCAATTCGCAAATATCGATAGACAGAAAGCAGAATTTGTCCGAAATCTCAAAAAATTTGATGAACGCCAAAGACCATAGCCGTTTTTGGAAAGAGGTGCGCAGGTCAAGAGAACAAGGTGTAAAGCTTTTTGTTCTGATCGAGCACGGCGGTCAAATCAAATCCATTGAAGATGTCGCACGGTGGAACGATAAATACAGTGGTGTGAGCGGTCGAAGGTTGGCTGATGAGATATACCGTGTTCACATTGCTTATGGGGTGGAGTTCCTTTTTTGCGACAAGAGAAGCACAGGGCGGAGAATCATTGAATTATTGGAGGCGAAAAATGAACAAAATCGAATTGTATCATGACAATTTTCAAAATTATAAACGGTACGGAATTCCAAGAGCGCAATTGGTTATTGCTGATATCCCTTATAATGTAGGCGAAAAAGCATACGGATCAAATCCGATGTGGTATGTCGGAGGTGATAACAAAAACGGTGAAAGTAAACACGCGAAATCGGCGTTTTTCAACGGCGATGGAGATTTCAATCTGAATGAGTATTTCCATTTTTGCAGTAAATTATTGAAAAAAGAACCGAAAGAGCGCGGTAAAGCGCCGTGCATGATTATCTTTTGCGCGTTTGAACAAATGCCAATGCTGATCGAAATAGCAAAGAAGCACGGATATATGCATTACATCCCGTTGATATTCTGCAAGAATTATTCAGCGCAGGTTTTGAAAGCAAATATGCGCGTTTGCGGCGCGACGGAATACGCCTTGCTGTTCTATCGTGACAAGTTGCCAAAATTCAACAACGGGCGCAAATACGACGAGGACGGCAAAGTAATTCGCGGGACGGGTAAAATGATCTTCAATTGGTTTCCGTGGGAGCGAGACGGCAAGGACATACCGAAAATTCATCCCACGCAAAAGCCCGTCAATGTATTGAAGCGTTTAATCGAGATTTTCACTGATGAAAATGATGTAATCATTGACCCTTGCGCAGGAAGTGGGAGCACCTTGCAAGCCGCTTATGAACTCGGTCGAAAGGCTTACGGATTCGAGGTCAGCACGAAATTCTATAAATCGGCAATGGAAAAGATGCCGTGTTTCAAAAACAATGAATAACTCTTATTTTGCAAATCAAATCAAAACACGTGTTAAAATGCCCGAAATTCTGCTCAGGTACGGATTTGATGTTGACCGCAATAAGAGGGTGCGGTGCCCTTTTCATAATGGCACAGACCGAAATTGCGGCTTCAAGGACGATTATATCCATTGTTTCGTTTGTGGTGAAAGCGCAGATCAAATCGGATTCGTTCAAAAATACTTTTCTTTGACCTTTTCCGATGCTGTTTCAAAAATAAACGATGATTTCTGTCTCGGTTTGCCAATCGGTGAACGGATAGACAAGAGGCGTCAAACCGACATGGCAAAACAAGCGTTTTTGCAAAAGCAAGAGCAGAAGAAAAGAGAACAAGAACGCGAAAGCCTTTTGAAGAAATGGGCAGACCTGCACGGAGAATTTATTCGGATGGAAAGAAACAAAAAAGATTATGAACCGAAAAATTCAGATGAAGAACCGCATCCGCTTTTCGTTGAGGCGTGCGCTAAACTTGATCGAGTTAAATATCTTATACAATGCGCGGAGGAAGAATTAAACGAACATGAAAAAAGATATGGTTGAAATGCCATCATTCACGGTCGAAGAATATTATAACACGGAAAGACCGTATGAATGGCTATATCAATATAAAGACAACAAATTCCTGCTCCGTCAGCTTTGCGAGAGGATGAAAGAACAGGCTGGATCGTTGGGCGTTCGTGCATTCATGGCATTATGGAACGCATACTGCGAGGCGCAGGCACAAAAACAGGGAATGCGATTGGAAAATGCCACTAATTTTGAAAATCAAGAAATCGAACTGTTTAGTGGTGAATATGTTTGTGATGATTACGGTGTTATGATTCACGACAAATACGGCTATGAGCAGATCGTGTGCCGTCATCCGATTCTTCCGGTTCAACGATTGGTGAACATCGACACGGGAGAAGAACGGCTAAAAATCGCCTACAAAAAGGGCAGGGCGTGGCGTTCCCTGATCGCAGAAAAAACAACGGTGGCATCAAGCAATGGAATTTTACAACTCGCGGCAAACGGCGTTCTTGTAACTTCTGAAAACGCAAAAAGCCTTTCCAAATACCTTTTTGAGATCGAGGATTTGAATTATGAAATCATTCCGGAACAAAAGTCTGTCAGCCGTTTGGGATGGGTTGGAGAGGGATTTTCGCCGTATGTTGAAGAATTGGAATTTGATGGCGAGAACAATTTCAGACAAATCTTCCAATCAGTTAAATCAAATGGAGATCGTGAAAAGTGGCTCGATGCCATGAGGAAATTGAGAGCGGAAAAGACAGTTGGCAGAATTGCCCTTGCCGCGTCGTTTGCAAGTGTTATATTAGAGCCTTGCGGTCTTTTACCATTTTTTCTGCATTGCTGGGGTTCTTCGGGCGGCGGTAAGACCGTTCTTTTGATGATCGCCGCATCGGTGTGGGCTTGCCCGAAAATGGGCGAATATATAACCACATTCAACAGTACGCTTGTAGGTCAAGAAATGATGGCTTCCTTCCTCAATTCGCTCCCGATGTGCATTGACGAATTGCAGATTCAATCTTCTGCGGGAGTTAAAGATTTTGACAAGATCATTTATCAGTTGACCGAGGGTGTAGGAAGAACGAGAGGAGCAAAACAAGGCGGGTTGCAAAAGACCAACACTTGGCGTAACTGCTTCATCACAAACGGGGAACACCCGATAAGCAATTCAAACAGTGGCGGCGGAGCGGTTAACCGTGTTATTGAATTTGAATGTACTGAAAAGGTGTATTCTGATTTGATCGGTATTTGTGCCGTGATCGGCGAAAACTACGGATTTGTAGGGCGAGAGTTCGTTGAATTGTTGCAACAGGACGGATTAATTGATGGATTGAACACCGTTCAAAAATATTATTTTCGGGAACTGCTTAAACATGGCGGAACGGACAAGCAGGCGGCATCGGCTTCCGCTATATTGGCGGCTGACTATTTCGCAACAGAATACATATTCAAAGACGGAAACAATTTGACCGTTGAAGATATGGCAAAGATCATGACGAAGAAAGAAGATGTCGATGTCAATGCTCGCGCGATGGAATACATCTTGGAATTGGTTGCACGGAATCCGAACAAATTCACAACCAATGGATATGGCGACTATCAAGGAGAGGTATGGGGAAAGATCGACACGGAACACATATACATTATAAAATCCGTTTTCGACCGCGAAATGAGCCTTGCAGGCTTCAATTCAACAGCGTTCCTATCTTACGCCAAGCGCGCAGGAATGCTTCTCTGTGACCACGAAAAACGCACGAAAAAGGCGCGCATTACAAATTCGCCTACGAATTGCGTTTGTATTGTCAAAAACCAATCACCGAATTTCGTTGAATTGTCCGCTGACGAGCCGTTCCCGTTTTGATTGCGTTCCCTGTTCCCTGCAGTTCTCTGCAAATTTGATAACCTTATATACGGGAAGATATATATGTGAAAATAAGGGTATATATGTTTATCGCGTATAGAAAATTATTTTTTAAAGAGAACACAGGGAAAACAGGGAACGAGGTATAAAAAACATAGCGATATCAAGGGTTTTTGCAGTTCCCTATATAGTTCCTATTGATTTTTAAAATAGGAACATAAAATAAAATTGTATCAAATATAAACAATAATAATGTTTCCAAAATGTTTTTTTAATTCACTTCAAAAAACAAATCGGGGAACGGATGGAAAAGGAGAACAAAAATGAAAACAAACGATGTTTTGAGAACGCTTGCCTTGAATAAGGGATTGCAAGTTGTAGCGATTTTGAAAGAGGAGGACGGGGAACGAGTATTCGATGTGAACAATGCGTTTGCTAAAGAATTTGCAGTTTATGCTGAACGCGTTTTCTTCGACCGAAAGGAATTCAAAGAAGAATATCTTAAAAACAACGATGATTGGATTTCGATGTATCCGATTAAGCAGGTAGAAGACATCCTTGAAAGAGTTGCAGACGAATTCTTTTATAAGCGAGTTGCTTTGTTCATCAAATGATTGCGGAGGTGCGCTGTGAATGCGATGATGATTAGCGTTAGCAGGTCGGAATTTAGATTGATTAGCCATGAACGAAAAACCGCAGTTCTTTCGAGACGGAGACCGTCAATGTTTGAGGTGCCGTTCAAGATGTATTTCTATGAAAAGCTTGGAAATCTAAAGAACATTCAAAAAGTGGGATATACAGAATATAGACACGAAGGAAGGGGGCGTGTTGTGGGTGAATGCATATGCCATGCCGTGAAATCGGTTGACATGAATCAAATGGATTTTGCTCTTGAAACAGCACTGCAGATAAAAACGAGAGATATATTCAAATTGTTGGATGGAGAAAATGGATATGTGTTCTTCTTTGGTTCTATCAAGGAATACAAAAATCCCCTTGCGCTTGAAGAATATGAGAAAGAAATCGCCCCATCAAAATGGTACAGAGTGAAGGACAAAGGAAAATTATGAAGCATTGTAGAAAGGCAGGAGGGAAATGATGGGAAAAGATGAATTGAATCCTATCCCGTTTATTACGGATAAAGAGATTTTTGCTTTGCGTGCGGTTGCCTATGGTTGCAACACAAACAAAAAGATTATTGGAGGTCATTTTTTGGATAGGAAAACAAACGAAATGATTGAACGAATGGAAGGAGCAGACCATGAGCAAAGAAAAGCAGATTGAAGAAATGGCGAGGAAAAGAGAGAAATACAGAAAAGCGAGAGAAGGAAAGGAGATCAATACTTCAAGGGCGATTAAACCCGTTTTGATATTTGATGAAAAGGGCACATTTATTAGAAAAGCGCCTACACAAAAAGCCGCTTCGATTATTACTGGCATTTCAGCGACGACCGTTTCAAGGATATGCAATGGAATGCAAGAATCTTGTAATGGATTTTCTTTCCGATATGAACAAGAAATAATAAAATCGACCAAACGATATAGATATTGACAAACAAATAATTTTATGATATAATGAGGAGGGAGAAAAGATTCTCTCCTCATTTGTTCATGGTGTACCTCCTTTTGACGGCTCGGAACGAGAGAAGCCATTCGTCGCGATTTGCGATTTGGCGAATAGACGAGAAGCGCAGTGGATGGCGCGTATTTTGTTCTTTTGGGTGAAATCAAGACCATTGGCACGATATATGGATCTTTAATTCAGTTGGTTAGAATACCCGGCTCATAACCGGGCGGTCTTGGGTTCAAGTCCCAAAGGATCCACCAATAAAAGAAAAGAGGCATAATATGGATATCAAAACAGACGGATTGAAGCACGGCGGAGGAAAATTTCGTCTTGATCTTGTGCCAGCAGAACTGATCGAGGCGGTCGGTGCTGTGATGACACACGGAGCGGAAAAATACGGAATTGACAGTTATAAACGGGTAGAACCAACAAGATATAGGGCGGCATTGATGAGGCACATCTGCAAGTGGCTTAAAGAACCGCACGGCGTTGACGAAGATAGCGGACTTCCGCACCTTTATCACATCGCTTGTAACGTGGCATTTCTGCTTGAATTGGACAAATAAGAAAAGGAGTTGATACAATATGCTAACCAAACACAGCCGATTGTGTCGGCTCTTTTGTGCATAATGGGGGAATGTATGTTTATGTGTAGAAATTGTAAGCATAAAAAGGTATGCAAAAATAGAGAACAGTTTGAAAAGTCTTTGGAAATCTGCAAGGATTTTGACAATTCAAATAATCCCGAAACTTATGGTAATATTTACGATATGTTTCAGCCAATTTTTGAATGGATACAGAAACACTATCCAAGTGGTGAAATGTTCTTTATTGTTGATAGTAGAAGTGCAAGAATGTATCACGATTATAAAGTGAGTGCGTATGATAAGAATATGACAAAAGACCTGCAAACGGAAATCAAAAAGGCGTTTTCAAACGATGAAGAAAAACAAGATTGCTTGAATTATGAAAGGCGGTGAGATATTGGCAAAGGGATTAACCGATAAGCAGAAAATATTTGTCTATGAATATCTCATTGACTTTAACGCAACACAGGCGGCTATAAGGGCAGGATATAGCAAAGATACCGCAGGGGCGATAGGTGCTGAAAACCTTAAAAAACCTCAAATTCAACAATTTTTAGAGAAATATCAAAATGACCGTTCCGAAAAGTGCGGTATTAAATTTGATATGATTATTGAGGAATTGAGAAAGATAGGCTTTGCCGATATTGACCCCGAAGCCGTAAGACCGACAGACAAAATCAAGGCTTTGGAAACTATGTCAAAACTGCTTGGCTTCTTTGAAAGCGGAGCGGATGAAAACATAGAGGACATAAGCGAAGCGGAGGCTGATGTCTTTGGCGGTTAAGAGGACAAATACACTTGCTTATAATTGGAGCGATAAGCACAAAGAGTATATGCGGAATACGCAGACTTGCTCAATGAATATTGCAGAGGGTTCTATCCGTAGTGGTAAGACCACAGACAATATATTTTGCTTTGCTCACGATTTGAAAAAGTCAAAAGACAAATTACACCTTGCAACCGCTTCAACGCAACCAACGGCAAAAATTATCATAGGCGATTGCGACGGGTACGGATTGGAGCATATTTTTAGGGGTCAGTGCCGATGGGGTAAATACAAAGGCAATGAGTGTTTGAGGATATGTGGAAAAGATACAGGGTACAAAGAAAAGATTGTTTTGTTTTGCGGCGGTGCAAAGGCTGATAGTTACAAGAAGTTTAGAGGTATGTCTATTGGCTTATGGATTGCAACGGAGATAAACCTACACCACGAAGAAACGATAAGAGAAGCACAACGCAGACAGATAAACGCAGATATAAAACGCTTTTATTGGGATTTGAACCCCGAAAGTCCAAACGCAGAGATTTACCGAAAGTTTATTGATGTGTATGAGGAAAAGAGCGAAAGCGGACAGTTAAAGGGCGGTTTTAATCTTATAACCTTTAACATCTTTGATAATATCAATTTGTCAAAGGAAAACCTTGACGAAGAAATATCAAAGTATGAGTTTGGAAGTGTTTACTATAAGCGAGATATACTCGGTTTGCGATGTGCGGCAGAGGGCATAGTTTTTCAAGACTTTGCGGAGAATGTCGAGAAGTATATCATTGACAGAAAAGATGTACCGAAAGATTTGCGGAATTTTTCCGTAGGGTTCGACATTGGAGGCAACCTGTCAAACTATTCGCTTGTTGCAAGTGCAGTTGACAGACAAAACAATGTTTATGTATTAAAGGCAAAAGAGATATTGCCGCAGGATTTACGCCCTGCTGATGTTGAAAATGCCGCAAAGGATTTTATATCAAGCATAGAAAAAGAATACGGCATAAGGGCAAATAACTGTTATGTAGACGATGCATACTATACGATTATCAACGGACTTAACGATTGGCGATATATATTTGATAATGCCGCCTGTATCAAGTCATCAATGCCGTTGCAGGATAGACCCTTGATGTTATCTAAACTTATGGCACAAGGAAAATTCAAACTTGTAAAGGGCGAATGTGAACCGCTTATAGAACAGTTACAAAATGCGGTGTATGACCCGAAGTGTGAAAAAGCGATTATCCTTGACGATGGCAGTTACAACATCGATTGTGTAGACTCCCTTTTTTATTCCCTTGCAGATGAATACGCATACTTGACGGAAAATAAATAAAAAAATGCGTCAAAAGCACTTGACAGGAAATTATATTTGTTGTATAATATATATGAGGTGATTTATATGACAAATATTGAATACAATGAAAACAAAACAAGAGCAACATTTAACGGCAGACTTTATTATTTGCGTGAAAGTCAAGGGTATTATTATTCTCCAAGAAAAGACGGAAGCGGTTTAGATATGCTTCACAGAATGGTTTATATCCATTATAACGGAGAAATTCCGCAGGGTTATCATATCCACCATAAAGACGGAGATAAATCTAATAATGATATAAGCAATTTGGAATGTCTTTCTGCTACAAAGCATTTAACCGAACACGGAAATAATTGGAGTGAAGAACGACTTGAAGAAGCAAGAAAGAGAATGCAAGAAATTGTAAGACCAAAGGCTGACGAATGGCACGGCTCGGCAGAGGGTAGAGAATGGCACAAACAGCACTATGAGCAGATGAAAGATAAATTCTATGAAGAAGTTGAAAGTGTTTGCATTATTTGTGGCAAAACATTTACGGCACACAGAAAAGGCGGTTCAAAGTGTTGCTCTATGAAATGCAGAGCAAAAGAACGCCGTATGAGTGGGATTGATGATGAAACAAGAGTATGCGAAACTTGCGGAAAAGAATTTGTAACAAACAAGTATTATAAAGTCAAGTATTGTTCAAGGGCGTGTTCTGCAAAGGCAAGAGAAAACAAAGAAACAAGAATTTGTTTATGTTGCGGAAAAGAATTTACAGTAAAACCAAGCGAAAAGAAGGTTTGTTGTTCAAGGAAATGTGCATCAAATTATTTTGCTAAACCTATGACGGAAGAACAGAAACAAAAGTTGAGTATTGCCAAAACAGGCAAAAAGCTCTCGGAAGAAACAAAAAAGAAGATAAGCGAAACCAAGAAACAGAGAGCAAAAGAAAAGGCTATGTGCGAGGTGTAATATGATACAATTATACAACGGCGATTGCCTTGAATTGATGAAAAACATTCCCGATGGCTCGGTGGATTTGGTGCTTACTGACCCACCGTATGGCACTACGGCTTGTAAATGGGATAGTGTTATTCCGTTTGAGCCGATGTGGGAGCAGTTGAACAGAATAATCAAACCGAATGGTGCTATTTGTCTTTTCGGTAGTGAGCCTTTTTCAAGTGCTTTGAGAATGAGCAATATTAAGAATTTTAAGTATGATTGGATGTGGGAAAAAGAGCAGGGTGCAAACTTTATGCTTTGCAAATATCAACCATACAAAGTACACGAAATTGTTTCAGTATTTAGCAAAGCAAAACACAATTATTTTCCGCAAATGACAGAGGGTAAGCCTTATATTTCGGGCAAAGGTACAAGCGGAGAAATAACAGGCAACAGACCAAAAGTGCAAACAAAGAACGAGGGCAAAAGATACCCACGAAGCATACAAAGGTTTAATACAGAAAAAAAACAAGTCAACACACCCAACACAAAAACCAATTGCCCTGCTTGAATATCTTATAAAGACATACACAAACGAGGGCGAAACAGTTTTAGACTTTACTATGGGAAGTGGCAGTTGTGGCGTTGCTTGTATCAACACAAACCGAAACTTTATCGGCATAGAGTTAGACAAAGGCTATTTTGATATAGCCGAAAAGCGAATAAACGAAGCACAAAATATATAGGAGCGTGATATTTTGGGATTTTGGAGTAATTTTTGGGGATTTGTCAAAAAGAAGATAGACCAATATGACGAGGAAAAGAAAATCGTTGTAAAGGTGCAGGATTGGGAGAATATAACGGAGTATAACCCTCTTGCGATTGCGAACACAAAACTGACCTCGCTTGTTTGCGATGAGGCAACAGTGGAATTGCAGACGGACAGCACACTTGTTCAGCCCTTGATACCACTTGCGGAAAACCTTGAAGCAAAGCGGTATGAAATATGTGCTATGATGAACGGCAAGGGCGGTTGTTTCGTTACGATGGCAACGGGCGAAGATGATGAGCCGTACCACCGCATAATCGCTCCTGCTGATGTTTCCGTTTATCGTATGGTAGCCGATAAGATGTATGAGGTCGCTATGGTTATTGACAAGAAGATTGTCAAGCATAGGGAATACAGGCTTATAAGGCACCATATTCTTGACGAGAACGGCACTTTGTATGTTTACTACTACACCACCGACAAAAGCGGTAACGAGGAATATTTGGCTGAATGGGAGCATTACAAGAATGATAACGTTGCCTATTATAATGCAAACAATATCGGTGTAGCATACTATAAAAGCCCACAGGATAGCAGAGGACTTTCTCAATGGGGCGTTCCGCTGAATTTTGGGTGCGAGGAAGTGGAAAATCAAATCAAGGTTGCACGGAATAATCTTGACGAAGAAATGCACCTGATGAAAACAAAGCTCTTTGCAGATGAAACCGTTGCAAGAAAAATCGGCACAAAAGATGGTGAGCGTTTTGACCTTCCCGAAGGCATTTACACCATTCGCAAAAAGGCAGGGGTTGACGGAACACTTATTGACAGTTTTGCTCCGTCTACAAGATACAACGATTACAAGCAAAAGTTGATTGATGCCAAAGCCGATTGGGAAGATGCGGTAGGCTTGGATAGGGGATTTTTGACAGAAGTTGACCCGACCAACAACGCAACGGCAACGCAGATTAAAAACTCAAATGTAAAGACAAAATCGCTCGTGAAAAAGATACAGAGTGCTATGTTTGATGGAATAAAGGCAACAATTGAATCCGATGCGGTGTTTTTGAATATTCCGCTTGACCTGTACACGGTTTATATTGATTGGATGGATGCGTTTGAAGACCTCGACAAACAGTATGAGCGTATTGTTTCAGCCGTTGACAGAGGTGTGCTTGAAAAAGAGGACGAATTGAGATGGCTTTACCCGAATATGACCGATGAGGAAATAGCGGACAAATTGGCACGAATACAGGCAAACAACCAAGCCAACACCGATATGGCTCTTGAACGAATTTTACAAGGGCAGTAATACCACGATACCGAGAACAGAAATGTTTTCGGTATTTTTTTGCAAAAAATTAAAAAAGTTTTGAAAAAGGGGCTGACAAGTGTATAACTTTGTGATATAATATATACAGAGGTTGAGGAAAACAACCGAAAGAAAGATGAGGTAACAAAAATGAAAGACATTAGATGGTTTGATATGAAGGGAAAAGAACTTGTTGTAAGAAAGTTTTATGGAGTTGTTGAAAATGAAACAGAAACAACCGTAACATTTAAGTACAACAAGAAGATGATTACATTGAACAAAGAGGAGTGCATTATCTATGGTTAATTACAAAAGAGTTAAGCAAGAGTCCCTGCAAGTCGGGGACACCTTGCACCTTATATGGTGCGGAGATAAACATATATTGAGGTTTGAAGAATACAAAGGTGTGTTTGATTTTGTTGACAGAATAGCAGTGTTTACGGATGGAGGAAGAATGTCTTTGACAAAAGAACATTATTATAAGGTTTTGAATGTAGAAATATGAATAAATATAAAATACCAGAAATTGCAAAAGGGAAAATAATCCCAAATAAAAAACCATTTTTTGCACATCCGCATCCAGCGACAGAACATTTGACGATAGAACACCCACCAGAAGTCATAGAAATGGTATTTAAAAAAATTATTGAAGAAAATCCAACACAATTAGATTTCGCGGTATATACGATATGGAAAAACAATCTAAAAAAATAAAATTAGAGCTTGCAATGCCACAATATTGTGGAGAATTTCCGCTTTTGAAATGCGAGAAAGCTGAGGATTGAATATGAGTGAAAAAGAATATACAGAAAAAGAAATTCAAGAAGTCGCAAAAAATTTTTTTGAAATGTTGTTCGGTATGGTAGAAAATCGGCAAAAAGAGCAGAAAAAAGAAAATGAAATAAAATCAAAAGAAAACATTGAAGAATGGATAAAAAACAATTCTGATGGCATTTTTCAAATTAAAGTTTGGTATAACGCCGCAGAAACCTCAAGAGATGCAGACGATATTTGCACAATAGACGAAAAATATTTTTCAAATGTAAATTCGGCAATTGAGTATATGAAAAAATATGTGGAAGAAAGTTTCTGCAATGCTGGTTGCTTTAGAATAATTGATGGACTTCTTATTTGTAGCGATATTTGTTCTTGGGGCAGAATAATAGAATTAAAAAGGATTGAGGTGGAAAAATGACCGAAACAAGACAAACAGTATTCCGTCAAACAAAGGAAGAATTTGAACAATTAAAGAACGATGCACACGCTCACAGAATGAATATCAGCGAGTATTTAAGATTTTTAGTTGAAATGGAAAGGGGGCGAATGAAAAATGCCGAAAAGAACGCCAATACCGATAGGAACTAAAATAGGCAGATGGACTATAATCGACAATGCCGATGTTATGCATATTTGTAAATGTGATTGTGGTACAGTTAAGCCTGTAAAAATGTATTCTTTGTTATGTGGAGATAGTACAAGTTGCGGTTGTTCTCATAGAGAAACGACAAGAAAGCAATTAACAACTCACGGACTTTGTAAAACAAGGTTGCATCATATTTGGGCAGGTATTATAGCAAGATGTTGCAACGAAAACCACAAGTCATATAAAAATTATGGTGGCAGAGGTATTCAAGTCTGCGAGGAATGGCGTAAAGATTTTAAGGCGTTCTATGATTGGGCGTATTCGGTAGGGTATAACGAAGAATTTACCAAAACAGGCAGAACAAAATGGGTTATTGACCGAATAGATAATGACGGAGATTATTGCCCCGAAAATTGCCGTTGGGTAACAGATGCACAAAATTCTGACAATACAAGACGAACAAGAAAATATGAATATAATGGCGAAAGTTTAACCTTGCGTGAATGGTCTAACAAAACAGGACTTGCAAGAGATTTATTAAGCAATAGGGTTTATTCTCTTGGTTGGAGTATTGAAAGAGCAATTACAACGCCTGTTAAAACACAATACAGGCATAAATCGTTGGCTGATAGATAAGCAGAGAAAGGAAGATGGGGGAAATGAACTTTGAAAATGAAGTAAGAATCCTTGTAAAACAGGCAGTAATGCAAGAAATTAACGATTTGGGAATTAGAGCGACAATTCGTGAAAGGATTTCCGAAACAGGATTGAGCGATAAGGAAATTAGAGAACTTATCGAAAGTACAGTTGACAGTTATGTGAAATCCGCTGTGCATACAAACATTGAGCAAAAAATCAAGACAATGTTCGATGAAAAAATCGCATCTGCCGTTCAAAAGGAAATTGACAAAGTTGTAGGCAGAAATACTTTTGGTTGGGGCGGAGAAAAGAAAGTAGAAGAAGCCTTGCAAAGACAAATAAATTCCGTTATTAGTCAAGGATTTAATATTCGCGTCGAAATCAGCCAACGGTCAACACGCCCAACCGAGAAAGGCGGTGAGGGGTGATGGCAAGTTGTAAAGATTGCATTCATTATGAGGATATGTGTAAAGAGCATTTAATTGAATGTGCTGAACACGGAGAAGCAGAAAGGATATTAAATCCTTGTGTTAAGTTCAAAAACAAAGCTGACTTTGTGGAAGTGGTTAGGTGTTTCAATTGTGTTTTTTATGATATTGAAGATTATAATTGCAGAGAATTTGATTGTAATATGCCTTGTGATGGTTATTGTAGCAAAGGCACACCAAAAGAAAGAGGTGGGGAGAAGTGAAAAACATTTTTATAGTTTTGTTGATGATGTTTTGCCACATAGTAGATGATTATTATTTGCAAGGTTGGTTAGCATCAGCCAAACAAAAGAAGTATTGGCAAGAGAACGCACCCGAAAAGATGTATAAATATGACTATATATGGGCGTTGATTATGCACTCATTTTCGTGGGCATTTATGATAATGTTACCGATTGCTTATAGTTTGTCTTTCAATATCAATTTTGCGTTTTTGATTGCATTTGTCTTAAATGTTACCGTTCACGCAGTTACAGACGATTTGAAAGCAAATAAGCGAAAAATTAACCTTTGGATAGACCAAATTATACATCTTTGTCAAATAATAATTACGGCAATTATCTTTTTATAAGGCGGTGATTAAGTGGAGAACATAGAGAAGTGCGAGGTGGTTAAATGTCGCAAAAAATAGAGGTTACTTGTGATAGATGCGGAAAAATGATATCATTATATCAAGATATCAAAAATTCATCTGCTAAAATTCAGTTGTGGGGTGTTGGCGAATATAGGGCAAGTGGCGGTCAAAGAATAGATTTATGTGAGGATTGCTACTGCGAATTTGTAACATTTTTAGAGGGTGGTGCGAATGGCTGATATTTCGAAGTTAGAACAACAGGCGGACTTGCTGATGCAGAATGTTATGGGTTGGGAAACAAGCACATTGGAACGCATCGGTAAACGCATAAAGCGTTATGGCAAATTGTCTTTGGCTGATGTCAAGAGCATAAACAACATTGCAACGGTCAAGCAAGATATGGATGCCATAACAAAAGAACTCGCAAAGGTTACCGGCTACAACATATCACAGATTGAGCAGATGTATGGCGAATTGTTGGAAGAGCAACACCTTGCAAATCAGCCGTTATATGATTACAGGGGCAAAAAGTTTGTGCCGTTTGCGGAGAATAGGGAACTACAAGCCATAGCAAGAGCCTACGCAAAAACCACAGGAGAAACGATGATAAACCTTGCAAAGACAAAGGCGTTATGCGTTTTGGGTGCAAATGGTAAGCCTATCGGTATGCAGAAATATTACACAGATGTTCTCGACAAAGCGGTTATGCAGGTAACAACAGGAGCAACAGACTTTCACACGGCTATGCGTGATAGCATTATCGAATTAGGTGGTAGCGGTGTAAGGGTTGATTATGGTGGTGGAGTTACACGCAGGCTTGATACAGTTGTACGGCAGAATTTGTTATGGGGAGCAAAGCAGGCATCGGTTGAGTATAACGAAATGATAGGCGAAGAACTTGGGTGCGACGGCTATGAGGTGGACTTTCACGCAAATCCTCGCCCCTCACACGAATTTATGCAGGGCAAACAGTTTGTAGTTGGCAAGGCAAGAACAATAAACGGAGTGCATTTTGACAGTTTTGACGAAGCAAATGAGCGATTACAGGACTATGGCTGTTTGCACTATAAAACACCCATTATTTGCGGTATTTCAGAGCCTCGATATTCTCCCGAAGAATTAAAGCGATTGAACGAGCAGAACGCAAAAACACACAATATCAATGGCAAAGATGTTTCGGGTTACGAGGCACAACAAATGATGCGTAGGGTTGAGACGGCTATTCGTGAGCAGAAATCCATAAAACAGACCGCGCAAGCAAGCGGAGATAAAGCATTGGTAAAACAATGTAACGATAAAATAAAGGCTTACAAGGGCAAATATGAACAAATAACCAATATTACAGGCTTTTACCCCGAAACCAAGCGAATGTCCGTACCTCGCAAACCAAAAACATAACATTCCCCCTGCCCTAAAAAGCAGGGGATATTCTTTGCCGAAAAATTTTTTTGAGAAATTTGCGAAAAGGGGTTGACAAACACAAAAAGATAGTGTATAATGTAGGTACAAGGCTGAGGAAAGACCTTGAATAAAGAAAGATGAGGTATAGAAAATGAAGGCTATTGATAAGGTAACAAAGAGAGAACACGCAATCTGCCCCGTTTTGGGCGGATACCAAGTTTGTTTAATCCCCGATATGGATTGGGAAGATGCACAGATTAAAGACATTCACGTTTTCTTGGACGAACAGTTCGCTGACCGTTTTGAGTTGGCATAATCAAGGAGGCAAACAATGACCAAAGACAAATGGATAAATATCCGTTGCACCGAACAGGAACGACAGGATATAACGGAACAGGCAAAGGAACACAATATGTCGGTTGCAGAGTTTATCCGCTACCTCGTAGCAAAGGAAAGGAAGGAGAGGGAAAAATGAGGGAGTTATTGAAACAGTCTTTTGAATTGTTTGTCAAAAACAGATGGCTAAAAACTATTGATAAAGAATGCGACAAATATAATAAATTAAAAAGCAAATTATATCGTCAGCAGTATGTTGTTAATTCTTTAATTGCAGAATATAAGAAAAAGTATGGGGAAGATTTACGCACACCCCAAAATGATGAGGTGAGGGAATGAAAGGAGAAACAATGAAACACATTTTAATTGTAATTGGAATATTTTTGGCAGTTAAGGCTCTCTCTTGGGGAATAACAGTTGGTATTATAAAGTTGATTACGCTTTGTTTTGGTTGGAATTTTTCGTTATTGATTGCGACAGGCATTTGGTTGGCAATGTTTCTTGTTAGTGTTTGTTTCAAGTCAAATAACAGTTCAAAATAACCGCCTATTGACAAAACCAATTTAATATGCTATAATGTAAGAGTAGAATTGTAATGTTCTACAAAATCTAACAAGACCGAACACGGCGAGAAAGGATTAACTTGCATTATGGCAGAAAAAATCAGATGTTCCGAATGTGGAAACATTATTGCGTATGAGAATGAGCCTATCAATGACAAAGGCGAAATTTCAATTATGTGCAACAACCGCAAACCGAACGGAAAGCGGTGCAAAACAATAAACATTATTACCCGAAGATTATCGGGAGAAAGTGAAAACAAAGATGATAAATTTCAATAGAGTATATGAGTTGTCCGATTTGTTACAAAAATTAAGCAAATACCCGAAGGATGCAAAAATTGTTGTAGGTTGCAACAATAATCTCGGTGGAGCGTTAGGACAGAGTATATATGGGCAAATAACAGATATAACCTATTCCCAAACAGAAAATAAATTATATTTGGTACACGATGATTAAACACCAATAACTGAAACAATCGGTAATGAGTGTCAACAGTAGTTTATACTATTGTTGGCACTTTTTATATTTTGTTGGCAACTCGTAAAGTTGCAAAACTCAATTAAAGCAAGAGGAGAAACCTCGTAAAAAATCGTAGCAATAAAGGAGATTAAGAGATTATGAAGCGTGAAGAAGTAAAAGCTATTTTTGCAGATGCGACTGACGAACAGTTAAAGCAGATTATGGACTTGAATGGCAAAGATGTTGAAAAGGAAAAGGCAAAGCATACATCGCTTGAAGATGAACTCAAAGAGAGTAAAAAGGCTTATGAAACCTTGACAACAGAATTTGAAGCGTTAAAGTCTAAAAATGCAAGTGCAGAAGAATGGGAAACCAAATACAATGCACTCAAAGCAGACAATGAAGCAAAAGAAAAACAGGCTCTTGCTGATAAGTTGGCAAAGGAAAAAGAAGAAAACAACCGTGCGATGTTTAACAAAGCGGTTGAAGCCTATGGAAAAACACCTGACGATTGGAAAGGCAAATTCACAGGCGAAGGATATTACAACAAATTTATTGAAGCTTTATCAGCAGAAGAAAATGTCGGCAAAGCACACAAGGACATTCTTCACGATTTGGTAAAAGATGACCCTGACGCTTGGAAGGGCGTTACAGCCGTTAAGTTGCAGGGGGGTACACCGCGGGGCGTAGGCGGTAAACAGTACGCCACAAAAGCAGAGATAATGGCGATAAAGAACTATGACGAAAGAGTTGAAGCCATTTCTAACAACAAACATTTATTTATAAAAGGAGATAATTAAAAATGGCAGTTACACCTAATACTACCACTACCGAAAACTTTGACGTAAGCGCAAAGGTTATTGAGTTTGTAGAGAGATTTAAT
>JAZNER010000013.1:0-4621 GCA_045588675.1 Eubacteriales bacterium
GGCGGCGATTGCGGCAATTTTCGTTTCCGTCGCGGCTCAAGCAGGGTTCAACTTCACGGTCGAGGACTTCAAGGAGGTTTTTGACAACGAAGAAGGCGAAGTGTCCGAAGACGAACTCAATGCGGTTGCAGGCGGAAGAAAAGATTATTGTAATCATTTAGGACTAGATGACCTTTCTTCGGTGGTTAAATCGAATAGTGGAGCCGGCAGAATGAATATGGAATTAATGTGCTGATTACTGCGCCGAAAGGCGTTGTGATTAAAAAATTAGTTTGGAGGCTGATAATATGTCAGTGGAACAGGTCAAGGCTTTCTTTGCCAAAGTAAACGAGGACGAGGCACTCGCCCAGCAGCTCAAAGACGCTCAAGCGGCGTTCACGGGCGAAGAATCGGACAAAGAGGCGGCGATTGCGGCAATTTTCGTTTCCGTCGCGGCTAAAGCCGGTTTCAACTTCACTGTCGAGGACTTCAAGGAGGTTTTTGACAACGAAGAAGGCGAAGTGTCCGAAGACGAACTCACAGCGGTTGCTGGCGGCGGTTTCTGGACTGCATTAAAAGACGCGTTATATTTTGCTTCTTGTGGTAAAACTGAACTTGTAGCTGTTAAAATGTTTTGCTATGCTCATAGATTCTGAACGTCTATATAAGTGTAAGGTAAAATTTTTTATAGGAGGCTGATAAAATGTCAGTGGAACAAGTCAAGGCGTTTTTCGCCAAAGTAAACGAGGACGAGGCACTCGCCCAGCAGCTCAAAGACGCTCAAGCGGCGTACACGGGCGAAGAATCGGACAAAGAGGCGGCGATTGCGGCAATTTTCGTTTCCGTCGCGGCTAAAGCGGGTTTCAACTTCACGGTCGAGGACTTCAAGGCGGCTTTTGACAATAACGAAGAAGGCGAATCGTCCGCAGAAGAACTCAAAGCTGTTGCTGGCGGCATCAAGTGGGATTTTGAGTGCCAATCAGGTTTTACCAAACCCAATCCTCTGAAAATGTGCCCCTCAATTCCCGTTACTATTTATTGATTACTGCGCCAATTGGCGTTGTGATAAAAAAATTAGTTTGGAGGCTGATATTTATGTCGGTCGAACAGGTTAAGGCGTTTTTCGCCAAAGTAAATGAGGACGAGGCACTCGCTCAGCAACTCAAAGACGCTCAAGCGGCGTTCACGGGCGAAGAATCGGACAAAGAGGCGGCGATTGCGGCGATTTTCATTTCAGTCGCGGCTAAAGCCGGTTTCAACTTCACGGTCGAGGACTTCAAGGAAGTTTTCGACAATAACGAAGAGGGCGAAGCGTCCGCTAACGAACTCACTGCTGTTGCAGGTGGTGCTTGCAGGACGCAATTATCTTGCGACTCAGGCGACTGTGGAAATCTTCAGTTTTATAGAAATTTCTGCGATGCAGTTGCCTATTGATACCGTGAAATTGATTACTGACTAGGGCGAAGCATCTGAAGACGAACTCAACGCGGTTGCGGCTAACTAGAGAAATGTAAAAATTTGTGGCAGGGTGAAGCACTTTCCCTGCCTTTTTCTGATAACGGAGGATTGATATGTTTTACAAGCTGAAAAATGATTATATGTTGCGCGGTTGGAAATTTTTGCCGACGGGCGTCATCAATCGCGAGACGCGAGATTATGATTTCTTGTCTGGTAAAAAATTTGCAGTGTTGAAACTGTGCAACGGGCTTTTTGATTCGGAAAGCGTGTTATTTGACGACGAACAGCGCAAAATCATGGAAGAACTCCGCGCAGATAGTTACGTTGAGGCAAATGACACGCCCTCGACGCTCGAATCCGTTCAGGAATACAAATTTTATGATAATCGGTTCGTAAGTACGGCTCACTGGTCGATAACTGGCAAATGCAACTATAAATGTCGGCATTGCTACATGTCTGCGCCGCAACACAAGGTCGAGGAGTTCACGCACGAGCAATGCATGGACATAATCGCGCAACTTTCTGCTTGCGGAGTTCAAACGGTATCGATTACTGGCGGCGAAGCACTCATTCGGCAGGATTTTTGGGAAATAGTGGACGCATTGATTGCCGCCGATATAAAAATAGCGACGATACTTAGCAACGGAATGCTAATCAACGAAAAATTCATGGCGGAATTGGAGAAAAGGAACTTAAAGCCGGGTTTCCAAATAAGTTTTGACGGCGTGGGCGGCTGTCACGATTGGATTCGCGGCGTCGAAGGTGCAGAAAAGTTTGCGATACGCGCCATAAAGCTTTTGCGTGAAAAAAATTTATCTGTTACTTGTGCGTGCGGACTTCACAAAGGAAATTTAGAAGTTTTTCGCGAGACGGTAAAGAAATTGGCGAGTTTGGGCGTGAATTATTTACGAGTTGCCCATATTTCGGAGGACGGCGAGGCTTTAGGCATGAGCGACAAGATTTTATCGACCGAAGAACTGTTTAATTTTTATTTGAAATACATTCCGCAATATATCGAGGACGGTGCGCCTGTTCGATTAAATTTATCGGGCGTTTTCGAGGGAATTAGCCCTTCCGAATACAGAATTCCGATGGAGCGGGCACCAGAAGACATGAATATCGACGAGTTTTGCGTATGCAGTCAAGTTCGCAACTCGATTCACATTGATTTTTCCGGATTTATAATGCCGTGCCCTCCGATGAGCTTCAACGACGCGGGTAAAAAGCATTTTTCGACGATATTCGACAAGCCGCTTAAGGAATTGCTAAATGAAGGTGCATACATGGACTTAATCGACACGAGATTGGGCGATTATTTCAAAAAAAATCCTCAATGTGCGGCGTGCGAGTATAAAAATCGTTGTGCGAGCGGTTGTCGTGGCGAGGCAATGGCCAAAAACGGCGACGGAGACCTTTTGGGCGTGGATAAAATTACTTGCAAGTTTTTCAAGGGCGGATATTATAACCGAGTGATGGAGCTTGCAGAGAAATTGAATTTGAAACGTATCGGAGCATAATTTGGGCGAAAAATTTTATTCATAAACCCCTTGACGTAATGTCGAGGGGATTTTTTTATCCTGAAACGATTTTGGAGCTTGAAAACGGTTTTGAAATGATTTAGGAGCGTTGAAACTGCTTTGAAATGATTTAGGAGCGTTGAAACTGCTTTGAAATGATTTAGGAGCGTTGAAACTGCTTTGAAATGATTTAGGAGCGTTGAAACTGTTTTGAAATGACTTTGGAGCTGTGAAACTGATTTGAAATGATTTTGGAGCGTTGAAACTGTTTTGAAATGACTTTGGAGCTGTGAAACTGTTTTGAAATGATTTTGGTAGCTTGAAACCTGTTTTGAAAGGCGTTGTAGGAGCTTGAAAAGTGCTTTAAAGGCGTTTTTGAGGAGCAAAATAGAAAATCCACATATATGGAATTTAAGTTTGGAAAAAATTTTTTTTGAAAAGCTCTAATGGATTTGGATTTTGAACGTCTATATAAGTGTAAGGAAAATTTTTTGAAGGAAGAAGTTTATCGATGGAAACAAAACACTGCGACTATTTGATAATAGGCGGCGGCGCGGCAGGTTGCACGTTGGGCTATCTTCTTCGCAAAGCCGGAGCCGACGTTCTGATTTTGGAACGCCTTGACGCTAAGCAAAAAGATAAACTTTGTGCCGGAATGATTAGTAATTGGTGTCGCGAGGAAATAATTAAGATTTTCGGGGAAGAGGCTTGGTCGGCTCTTAATGCGGAACCCATTTCCGTTGTAGAGTCATTTTTCGGCGGTTATGAGCTAATTAGTCGCGGCGAGGCCTTTTACACAATGCCGCGTAAAAGATTGGACGATTATTTTCTTAATTCTTATCTCAAGCTCGGCGGACAAATTAAAGATCGCGCAACCGTCAGAAAAATAAATCTGGAGACAAACTCAGCGGAATGTGTGGAATTGCGAACGAAAAAAATTTTCCATGTGCAGTTCGGTAATCTAATCGGTGCGGACGGGGCGACTTCGACAGTTCGCAAGCTTACGATGGGCAAAAAGCCGCGAATCGGTTTTGCTTTGGAATCTACGATTCCTTTGGTAGGCAAAAATATTATTTTCGACCATTTGCCTGACGGCAGCGTCGGTTATAGATGGTACATTCCACACAGGCACGACGCCACAGTCGGCGTAGGATATTTCTTTTCGCATACAAATCCCACTGCAGATTACGCAAAAAGCTGTCGGGAATGGTTGAGCGATTTTTGTCATAGCAGGGCAATTTCCCTTACTCAACCACTGCGCGGAGCCTTTTTGCCTGCAGGCGATGATGTTTTGTTGCGGGCAGGCGAGCAAATTTACTTTATAGGCGACGCGGCGGGCTTAATAGTAACGCCTTCCGGGGCAGGAATTTCATATATTTTGTTATCGGCGCAAAAACTTGCTGAATCATTTCTCGGCGGCACTTCCTACGAAGAATCTATGCAACCCATTAAAGAAAATGTTACCTATAGAGCCGCAAACGCCCGTAAATTTCAGTTCTTAAACAACTTGCGAATCCTTAAAACAGGAAAGCAAGTAGAATAATCAGGGATTTTGAGCGGCGGCTCTTAAACGCCCGTGTTAACCATTATTTTAATTTTTAGGAGGAATTTTAAATGGCAGAAAAGAAAATGCCCTCGCAGGAACTGATTGAAAAGGCGCAGAAGTG
>JAZNER010000014.1:0-34965 GCA_045588675.1 Eubacteriales bacterium
TTTGAAGAGCGCGTTTTGACAAATAGGTATTGCGTTCTTCCAGCTCGGCTAATGTCCAGATGTCTTTTTGTGCAATCAACTGATTCATTCGAATTCCGCTTTCGAGGAATCCGTTTTTCATATTTTTCTTTTCTGCGAATGTACTATTGCTATATTTGGAGTTGTAAGCCGTCAAAGTCAAATTGGCAATACGATGCAACCAAGTTTCGTGGATAGTGAGATAATCTTCGCCAAGATCCTTTACCCATGCAGGCGTGAGATGCTGGGGCATAATATGCTCTATGCTGTATGTACCATCGTCAAAATGGCGATATACGTCTTTGTCTTCAGCTGTACCGAAGTTTTCAAGACGCTCCAAAACATAGATTTTATTTTTGCTGTTCATCAAATACATTGGACGTGTCGAGAAGGATTCCGCAAATTCTGCATCATCAGGGAATCTCGCTCGTTCTTTCTTGGCAAGAAGCGCGTATTTCAGCTTCGCAACGTAATTATCATCCGTTCCATCATAACGCATGACATCCTTATGAAGCATCAAGAATATTTTGTTCAACGCGTTTGTGGGCAGATCACAGATTGTTCTTCTGAAAAGATAATTTTCGGTTGTCAGGAAAACATCGGTGACCTCATCCATTGAGAGCTTGTTCTCGTAATGAAGGCGAAGTATTTCCAAGAAGAACGGACGAGTGACCGTAGTTTCCAAACGGTTCAGACGATAAATGCAAGCATTTAAGGCGCTGTTAGCAGTCTTTCCTTTTACGAGGATCTCGTACCACTTGGCATATGACAGCAAATCACTTAAAAGCGGTTCTGTTTCAAGCTCACGATCCTCGACATATGCCTTAAATGTGTAATATATTCGGCTCATAGAGGGCGTGACCTGCTGTTTGACACTCAAATAGTCACGAATAAACGCACTGACCTCGTATCCGGTGCAAACCTCAATTTTATTCCAATATTTTTCATAAAAATCGTTTTGTTCTTTAGTAGGCAAGCCCATTAAGATGAAATTGCGAATTTTATCGCCTTCGCTCAATGCCACCCCCGTAGAGTTCAAGCTTTCAAATATCAACTGCGGATTATCATCTTGATTCAGCGTGATGCTGATTATTTCAAGGCGGGACAACGAATCAAACAGCTCGTCAATCGTTATTTCTTCCTTTTGGATTCTTTCGTAGAAATAATTATAGTTGATCGTCAGATTTGATTCCTTGATATGCTCGGATTCATCATCAAACAGCTTGCTGAAAGCCATGCGGTCATTTTTGACAGGTTTTAGTTTGATACGGGTATCATCATCCTGCCATTTGTCCACCAGATAGGTTTCGTAGATTCGTTCACTCAACGACGCTTTCGCCGATATGACAATTCCTTTCTCCAAAAGATTATACATGGCGAGAAGAAGCAGGGAAACGGTAGTCAGTCTTTGCTGACCGTCAATTACTAAGAATTCGTCATTAGCACCATCGGGATTGTAAACGGACACAATACTTCCAAAGAAGTGGCTTTTTCGCCCATTTCGAATGACTTTTACAAGGTCATCGAACAGTTGCTTACAGTTTTCTATTTTCCAATCGTAATTGCGCTGATACACGGGGATAACAAATCGCTTGTTAGATCCCTGCATATAGGCAACGAGTTTCATTTCATTACCTTTCATATCACACACTCCTTTTTATAATTACATCTAAATTTATTTATCATTCTATTCCTCATTTTCGTATTCTCCCCACATTTTTTGAACCTTTTGTTTTAATGCTTTTATTCTTTCGCTCTTATTCTTCTCATCGTCAAGAAGTTTCAAAATGGTAGTCCTTAAGCATTGTCTCAAAAAAACAATATCATCCCTGGCAATATCTTGATATTTTCCATCGTGAACAAAATCGCTTCGTTTCTTGTAAATTCGTTTTATTTTTTCGTAATGAGAAAGCACTTGTTCTTTGTCATCATAAAGATAAACCGCACTTCTTTTTGACAGAACTTCTTTTTTTCCTTGCTCTCCCTTTAAGAATATCATTTCAAGCGCTGTTATCAACAAAACAATAGAAACATACGTTTCGTTGAAATATGACAAATCATAATATGCGTGGCAAATATTCAACGAAGTGTCAGACAGAGGGATGAGATTATTCTTAATCTGAAAATTTGTTTTCAAAACAGCATCATCATCCAAGTGCAAAAGAGCAATGGGCTTGGAAGAATAGGATTCTGATATAGGAACGATTGCGTTGTAGTGGCTTGACATATTTACGCCATGATTAGTCGCTTTTTCAGAAGACATCTTAAAGGCTATTTTTTTGAGCCGTAATGCTCCTTCATTCAAAAATCTGATTGTGCGTATTTGGTCGTCAATCGATGCAAAATCATTTACGGTATTTTGATTAAATATTGTGTTTGCATCTCGACCATCAATTTCAAATGATAGTTTTTTCTCTACACAAATAACACCTAAATGTTCCTTGTCAACTACGGAAGCTTCATAATCGCGTCGAAGTCCCATAGCATCCGTTTCAAAAACAGTATCCAAATGGTCAAGAAGAGGCATCAAGCTACGCTTGACAAATTTAAAACCATTTACTAATTCTATATTCAAAAGCGTTTCGTCTGCGCCAAACACTACGGCAGTTACGGTATAGAAAAATCTTACTTTCATTTCTGCCATTTTTAGTTACCCAATACATTCAAATATTCGTCAAGTCTTTCGTCCACATACTCTGCAATCAAGTCTATCATCGCTCCTGCGTCGCCGTCGCGATAGAAGGCATCAAAAGCATCATAATAACGCTTACGGTCTGTGAATTTTACGTTGATGGGCGGGAAACCGTTACGTATCAATTCAAGATTGAGAATCAAACGTCCAGTTCTACCGTTGCCGTCGATAAAGGGATGGATACCTTCGAATTCAAGATGGAAACGGGCAATACGTTCAATGACGTGTATTGTTTGCTCGCGCTCTTTATTAGCTTCAATCAGCTCCGTCATTTTCGGTTCAATCATATATGGTTGAACTGGCTCGGTATAGGCGCCCATAATTTTCACAGGGATTCTACGATATATTCCTCGATCCTCGCGACGATCTATCAAGACCAAAGAGTGAATATTTTTTATTATTGTTTCATTAAGCGCACAATCGGTTTCAGCGATTGTTTGAATATATTCGAAGGCTTGTACATGCCCTATTGCCTCAAGATGATCCTTTAGAGGCTTTTGGTCTATTGTCATACCTTCCAAAACCATTGCCGTCTCTTTCAAAGTAAGGGTATTGCCTTCTATAGCGTTAGAATTATAAGTGAATTCCACCATAAATTCTTTTCGCAAACGCTCCACTTCGCCTGGTGTCAACGGACGCATAGCAGAGAGGCGATCCCGCTTCTTCTGAATATCAAGTAAAAATCCTGTTCTACCTTTTCTTCCGTCCATAGGCTTTGCTGCGTTAGCGGGAATCATATAAAGATTTCCTTTACGGATTACGCCATCGATTTTTCCTTCGGCGCACAAAACACGAACACGACGTGCGGAAATTCCCCATTTCTCAGCGGCTTTTGACACCTTAATATATTCCATCAGAGAATCCTCCTAATCTAAATACAATCTTACAAGGTACATTATATCACATTTTGGGAATAATATCAATATATTTTTCAAAGATTTCAGAAAATTATCGTTCCTATTTTGCGATTTGCGAGGAATAATTAAGCGGCGAGGATAAACCCCGCCGCTGTAAGTTATTCAGTTAAAGTTTCAATAGCAATCTGCATCCCAAGCTTGAAAGCATACTCGAAGATGGCTGCTTCACCAAGGCTCATATATTCGCTCCAACAGTCGTGGAACTTTTCGAATATCTCTTTCTGCTCATCGGTGAAGCTTTTCTCCAAGTTCTCGTGGTGGCGTGACATATAGCCGAGAAGTTCTTTCATTTCTTTTGAGTTAGTTCGGCTATCTTCTTGCGGTATGATATTTCCGTGCCAAAGCTCGTTGATAATCGACGTCATTGATAGATCACCTCCTGCAATACAATTTCTTCAGCGTTTGCTTTGATGTTGTTCATCTCAGCAGTCCATTGAAGTACGTTGTGAGCCTTCAGAACTTCGTCTACGCCGCGTTCTTGGGCGAGGCGAGGAATTATGTCTTCGAGCAAATTATGAGCTTGAATATCAATGGCGCATAGGTATTCGTTTAATCGTCCTTCGGTGAGAAGTGTAGTGTACGTTCCGCGACGATGCCTTTTCATAAAGTCAAGCCGCAGGTTGGCATATTTGCCGAGGGGATAGTTAGTCTGTTCGGGGAGTGCAAGATCGGGGTAGTAAAGTCCGTTATGTTCGGTATAAGTAATTTCGTTTTTCATTGTAAATATCCTTTCTTAAAAATGTTTTCGTTTGGCATCAACTATCAAGAATATTTACTTGGGCGGTGCTCTGGCGTGATGCCAACAACAGCAGATTGACATCACATATCACCGAACACAAAAAGAAATCCGAACCCTTCGCCTACCGGCTTTGGGTTCGGATTTCTACTGTTTGGTGCAGGGGACGGGACTTGAACCCGCAAGTCGTGAAACACTGGTGTCTGAGGCCAGCTTGTCTGCCAATTCCAACACCCCTGCATATTTTCGCAACAAGGGTATTATAGCACATTTTCAAACGATTGTCAAGAGAATAAATAATACTTTTTCTGCATATTAAATTAAAGAAACCTTAATTTACGCCGACACATCCAATCACCTCACATTTTGAGCATTTCACTATGTCAAAAACTGTTTAACAAATTCAGTTACAACAATGCAAGTTACTTAAACCCCCCAGAAGTTATGCAAAATCTACAATTTTTTTAAAAAGCTATTGCATATTTTGCTAAAATGTGGTAAAATAAATTAAGCGGATAGTGTTATGCACTAACAGCTCCCATTTCAACATTCTATTTAAAAGGAGAAAAACTATGTTAGATAACATTTTGATTATTGTAGCGATTGTTTTATCAATAGTCGTTCTTGTTCTTTCTTTGAGCTTCTTTATTCTATATGTAAAATGTCAAAAGAAAAAGAACTTTTCGGGAAATCAAAGATTACTTTCATTGGCGGCACTGTTAATTTGGCGTCCGTACTTAATTGTTGCAGATTGTCTTTTATTTATAGAAGCTTGCATTCTGGTGTATGCCAATATACATATGCTCAGAGAATTAAAGAAGACTACTGTAAATTCGGCGGAACAAAAGAAATCTAAAGCAAAGCCCGAACCAATGCTTGAGCCAAATGTTGATCAAGAACAGAAGGTCGAGCCCAAAATCGAACCAAGGGTTGAGCCTGCTGTTGAGCCTGAGCCAATCATTGAAAAAAAGGTCATCATCACAAAGCACGAGGCGACTGCAGAGGAGGAACAATTTGTTGCAGAGCATATAACCCAAGAGGTTTCAATTGAAGATGCTCAAGCCACGATTTCAGACGAGATTGCTGCGCACTTTGTTGATACAGAAAAGACTGTTGGCACTGAGAAAAAGAGCTATAATAAAAAAGCAATAGTAAATGTTGACACCTTGTCAGATAATTTCAGAGGTGGAAGCAAGGTCACAATAAAGTCCTTGACCGAAAAGGGCTTGGTACCCAAGGGAACAGATTACATTAAGATTTTGGCAAGAGGAACCTTAAAGAAAAGATTGAAGGTAGAGGCAAATGACTACTCTGCCGATGCAATTAAAATGATAATCCTGACAGGCGGTACTGTTAAAAAGATTATCTGACTTATAGAAACCAGCCGCAAGTTAAACTTGCGGCTGGTTTTTTATTTTTCTGCCTTTGCTTCGCAATAAATGCAACGGTAAATTTTATTTTCCTTATCTGTCAGCTTGAAAATATGAGGCAATTCCTGCTCGCACGAGGTAATACAACGCGGATTTTTGCACTCGATTTCATTTACAAGAGTTTCGCCGTTTGCCTTTTGTGCTTTATTGGAATTCTCGCGGTCATTCTCGGCAATTTTTAAGAGCTTTAATATAAGCGCCATTCTCATATATTTGCCATTTAACACCTGCTTAAAATAACAAGCTCGCGGGTCAGCGTCAATAGCAACGGCAATTTCATTCACACGAGGAAGCGGATGAAGGATCGAGAGGTCCTTCTTCGCTCCTTCAAGCTTATCGGGGGTGAGGATATAGCTATCTTTAAGGCGAAGATACTCGTCCTCGTCAGCAAATCTCTCTCTTTGCACTCTGGTCATATAGAGAATATCAAGCTCGGGCATAACACCAAGCAAGTCGGCGGTCTGAACATATTCAATATTATTTGCCTCAAGGACATCCTTCTTTATGTAGCTCGGCAATTTAAGCTCATCGGGAGAAATAAGAACTACTTTAATTCCCGAATATCGCGACAATGCGCTAATCAACGAATGAACAGTACGGCCAAACTTCAAATCTCCGCAAAAGCCTACGGTGAGATTATCAAATCTTCCCTTCTCTCTCCAAATCGTGAGCAGGTCGGCAAGCGTTTGAGTGGGGTGATTATGTCCTCCATCTCCCGCATTGATTACGGGAATTGTAGCGTTCAGCGACGCTACATAGGGTGCTCCCTCCTTAGGATGCCGCATAGCGATAATATCTGCATAGCAGGAAACAGTCTTTGCGGTATCCGCAATGCTTTCTCCCTTTGCGGCAGAGGACGAATTTGCACTTGAAACAGAAAGAACATTTCCGCCAAGCTCGTACATCGCCGCCTCAAAGCTCAGACGAGTTCTCGTGGAGGGCTCAAAGAAAAGCGTTGCAAGCTTTTTGCCGCGACAAATCTCTGAATATTTTTTTGGATTTGATATAATATCCTCGGCAATCTCAATCAACTCGGAAAGCTCTGAAACCGATAAATCCTGAATATCTATAATATGCTTCATTTTTCCCTCTTTTACGCCTTTGCGCCGTTTATCGCAAGGTAATTTTTAATTCTTTCAACATTCTCTTTGTTTGCTTCATCCTCTTCAAGATACTCGATAATGTCGTAAACATCAACAATCGAATATACGGGGAAGCCAAACTGCTCCTCGATCTCCTGCATAGCTCCCTTGTCTGTCTGTCCCTTTTCTTTTCTGTCAACCATAATAAAGGTCGCGGCAACGCGGACACCGTCAAGGTGAGATAAAATCTCCATACTCTCGCGGATTGCAGTTCCCGCTGTAATTACATCCTCAATAATTACAACCTCCTCGCCACTCGTGGGAACATAGCCTACAAAAACGCCGCCTTCTCCGTGGTCCTTAACCTCTTTTCTGTTAAAGAAGAAGGGTACATTCAACTCCTGCTTTGACAGAGCAACAGCGGCAGAAACCGCCAAGGAAATTCCCTTGTATGCGGGGCCGTAAAGAACAGTCTTTTTTGCGCCAAGCTTTTCAAAATATGCCTTTGCATAGAATTCGCCGAGCTTTGCAATGTCGTCACCTGTCTTAATCATTCCCGCATTGATGAAATACGGTATTTTTCTTCCGCTCTTTGCAGTAAAATCTCCAAATTTAAGCACTCCCGCGCTCTCTAAAAACTGTATAAATTCTCTTTTGTACTGTTCCATTTTATTTTTCTCCTTATACTGTTTATTTAACTACAACACTGATTGGCTCCAATTGGAACAATTGACTTGCGGGATCAAAAGCAACTACTTTGGCAATTACATGTATATTATCACCAATATGCAAGTAATCTTCAAGCCATAAAGTATCAATATCCATATCAAATGCATTAACATCTCTAAATTGGAAACCTGGACCACACAGTGAATTTTCATCATAGTCTCCAGTACCAATTAGGATATCAAATCTAGTAGTGTAACTGCCATGATTACTCATATATGCAATATTGCCATCAAATTCAATAATTCTACCCTTATACTTTGCTGCAAATTCTTCAACGATTGTATAATCATCACTGCAAAATGAAAGGATTGCCGCTAATTCAGCATTATTTTCGGCTGTAAGAATTTCAATTTCACTTTCGGTGTCAATATTCCCGTTTGTTTCAATTGTTTCGTACTCTTCAGCGTTCGTTTCGACAAAATCAGTTTCTGAACTAGGAAAGGTATGATATTTAATAACAATTTCTGCATCGAATGGAAACATTTCTATATCTTCAAATACACTATTCCCTTCAATAAGTATTTCTTCTACTTCCCCATCTTTCGTTAACCAACCAAAAATTAAATCCTCAATTGGTTCACCTATAACATTCGTAAAACCGGCATCTTCAAATTGCGTTTTCACTTCTTCAAATAATGAATTACCATCAAGTTCATCACTTGAGAACGGTGCAAATAACATATCAATATTGTGATAATATATATGTATCTCAACATCAGACATGTAAGTATCACCTATTGAAAAAGCGGAGCAGCCATCAATAGTTATATAATCAACAATGTCGTCTATTTCTTTTTCAACAGAAGATAAATCGTCCAGTGGTACTATGTTAATATTAGTAAAGCCGTTATTTTCTAGCGCATTATACACATCATAAAACTTTGCACCGTTATACTCAACATTTTGCAAAACCACCTCAACAGGTGCTGTAGTTTCCTTTTCAAAAGAATCTTCACATCCTGTTAAACACAGCAAAAGAAAAACAAATACCGTTAAAACTATGAAATGTTTTTTCATATAATACTCTCTTTCGTCGATAAATTGAACCATTGTAAACTTACATTTTCGCCAACTTACGAAGGCTTAATCACAAAACTCCGCAACACAACGCTCATACGCGGCAACAGGGTCAGATGCCGCCGTAATCGGCCTGCCGACTACGATATAATCAGAGCCTATCTTCTTCGCCTCAGCGGGTGTCATAACTCTCTTCTGGTCACCAATGTCACCATCTGCAAATCTTACACCGGGAGTAACCGTAACGAAATTCTTTCCGCATATATCGTGAACCTTACCCGCTTCAAGAGGTGAGCAAACGACACCGTCAAGACCCGAAAGCTTTGCATTATTCGCATAATGCATAACGACCTTGTCGATAGGCTCATTTATAAGCAAGTCATTTTTCATACTTTCCTCGTCGGTAGATGTCAACTGTGTAACCGCAATAAGCAAAGGACGTGTTCCGTCGGGGCGGGTCAAGCCCTCAATTGCCGCTTCCATCATTCTCTTAGTTCCTGCGGCGTGAAGGTTTGTCATATCAACATCAAGGCGAGAGAGCACTGCCATAGACTTTTTAACTGTATTCGGGATATCGTGAAGCTTGAGGTCAAGGAATATCTTATGCCCTCTTTTTTTGATTTCTCTGACGATTGATGGCCCTTCCGCATAATAAAGCTCCATTCCGATTTTCACGAAAGGCTTTCTGCCTGTGAATTTATCCAAAAATTCAAATGTTTTCTCCGCACTGTCAAAGTCACACGCGATAATTACATCTTTTCCCATTATTTAACTCCTCCGATTATTTCTTCAAGTGAATTAATCCTGTATTTTTCCATCACACGAGGTAAATCCTCTATAATTTTTTTGCACGCCCAAGGGTCAACAAGGTTAGCAGCACCGACCTCAACGGCGGTAGCGCCTGCGAGCATCATTTCGATAACATCCTCGGCAGACGAAACTCCGCCCATTCCCACAACGGGAATATTTACCGCGTGAGCCACCTGATATACCATTCTCACTGCCACGGGGAATATTGCCGCACCCGAAAAACCGCCCATTTTATTGGCAATAATCGGCTTTCTTGAACGCAAATCTATTCTCATACCAAGCAAGGTATTAATAAGACTGATACCATCAGCGCCTGCTTCCTCACACGCCTTTGCAATCGACACAATGTCGGTAACATTGGGCGACAGCTTAATTATGATTGGCTTGCTTGTCACTGCCTTTACAGCTCTCGTGACCTCGGCAGCCGCCTCTGCAGATGTACCAAAGCTCATTCCCCCACCGTGAACATTCGGGCAGCTTACGTTTACCTCTATCCAGCCTACCTGCTCGCATTTGTCAATTTTCTCGCAGGTATAAACATAATCCTCAACAGAAAAGCCCGAAACATTTGCCATAACCTTTTTATTAAAGCATTTCTTAAGCTTTGGAAGCTCCTCTGAGATTACCTTTTCAACGCCTGGGTTTTGAAGCCCTACCGCGTTAATCATTCCATTCGGAGTTTCGGCAATTCTCGGTGTCGGATTGCCAAATCGCGCGTCGCGCGTTGTTCCCTTAAACGAGAACGTGCCAAGCATATTTATATCGTAAAGCTCGGCAAACTCATAGCCAAACCCAAATGTGCCGCTTGCGGGGATTACGGGGTTATCAAGCGTAATTCCGCAAAGATTTACTCTCATTTCTCCCATAAAATCTCCTCCTTTTGCATAACAGGTCCTTCCTTGCAAATTCTCTTATAGCCTGTAATTGTTTTGCAGGAGCAACCCATACACGCACCAAAGCCACATCCCATTCTCTCCTCAAAGCTGAACTGACCGCTCGTAATTGACGCAGAATAAACAGCCTTGAGCATCGGCTCAGGTCCGCAGGTGTAAAAATATGTGTAATCAAGATTTTTCATCGCGTCGGTGACAAATCCCCGAACTCCGTAAGAGCCGTCAACCGTTGTTACATAAACAGTCGCTCCCAATGCCTTAAACTCTTGCTCATAGAAAAGCTCATCCTTTGTGTTAAAGCCAAGTATAACAGTCACCTTTTTGCCCTCGGCGATAAGCTTTTTGCAAAGCATATACATCGGGGGCACACCAACGCCTCCGCCAAGCAGTAAGGGGCGCTCGCCCGACAAGCATGTGTCGTATCCGTTTCCAAGACCCGTAAGAATATCAAGCTTTTCTCCAATATCCATCTTACTCATCTGCTCGGTGCCCTCGCCAACAACCTTGTATATGATTGTAAGCTGATTGCCCACACAATCGCATACCGAAATAGGTCGGCGCAAAAATAGACCTTCAAGCTTGATATTTACAAATTGACCGCAATTTGTAATGTCGCCCGTGTCTCCCTCAAGCACCATTCTATAAACATTGCCTGTAAGTGCGACATTTTCCTTTATTTCAAAAAGAGATTGTTTCATTTTCGTCCTTCTTTGTTATTTCTTTTTAACCCTGCCATCGACAAGTGAATTACAACATCAGACATAATTCAGCCGACAGTTGAATTTTTGCTCATCTTCCCTGAAAGAAAAGCAGGTTATGCATCAATAGTCGAAATCGTGAGAGTTGTTTCTTCAAGAACATCAAGAAGAACGCGGACTGTATCAAGTGATGTAAACATAGTTACATTACTCTCGGTCGCGTACTTTCTTATCTCAAAGCCGTCACGATTGACACCCGAAGACGAAGGATCGCTGGTATTGATAACGTAAGCGATGTGTCCCTGACGGATAGATTCTGCAATCTCTTCGCTTCCGTCCGAAAGTTTTTTAAGAATATGAGTTCTGATACCGTTTTCCTTCAAATAACGCGCCGTGCCCTCTGTCGCTTCAATATTAAAGCCAAGATTGTAGAAACGGCGAATAAGAGGCAGCGCTTCTTCCTTATCCTTGTCGGCAATAGTTGCAAAAACAGTACCGTAGTTCTGCAAGTGCATGCCCGAAGCTTGAAGTGCTTTATAAAGTGAGCGGTTGAGCTTATCGTCATATCCGATTGCCTCACCTGTTGATTTCATTTCAGGAGAGAGATACGCGTCAAGTCCGCGAAGCTTATTGAATGAGAATACGGGCACCTTAACATACCATCTCTTCTTCTCCTCAGGGTAAAGGTCAAATATTCCCTGCTCTTTTAGTGATTTGCCGAGAATTACCTCTGTCGCAATATCAGCAAGCGAATAGCCTGTCGCCTTTGACAAGAACGGAACCGTACGCGAGGAGCGCGGGTTAACCTCAATTATAAACACCTCGTCATTTTTATCTACAATAAACTGAATGTTGTAAAGACCAACAATTCCAATTCCAAGACCAAGCTTTTTAGCATAGCCGAGTATCGTACCCTTGACCTTATTTGAAATGCTGAACGGAGGATATACGCTGATCGAGTCGCCGGAGTGAATACCTGTTCTCTCAACAAGCTCCATAATACCGGGAACGAAAACATCGCGACCGTCGCAAATCGCATCGACCTCAACCTCTTTACCGCTGATATACTTGTCAACAAGCACGGGCTTGTCCTCATCAATTTCAACGGCGGTTTTTAAGTAGTGGCGAAGCTGTCTTTCGTTTGCAACTATCTGCATAGCGCGTCCGCCAAGCACGAATGAGGGGCGTACAAGCACAGGATAGCCGATTTTTTCAGCCGCCTCAATTCCGTCCTCAATTTTGGTAACCGCTCTGCCCTGCGGCTGTGGGATTTCAAGCTCCTCAAGCAATTTTTCAAACAAATCTCTATTCTCAGCTTTATCGATCGCCGCACAGTCTGTACCAATGATCTTAACACCTCTGTCATAGAGCGGCTGTGCCAGATTAATTGCAGTCTGTCCGCCGAGAGAAGCAATAACTCCAACAGGCTTTTCAAACTCAATGATGTTCATTACATCCTCAGGAGTAAGCGGCTCAAAATAAAGCTTATCTGCTGTTGTATAGTCGGTTGAAACTGTTTCGGGGTTATTGTTGATGATAATTGCCTCGTAGCCCGAATTTTTAATTGTCGAAACGGCGTGAACGGTCGAATAGTCAAACTCCACACCCTGACCGATACGGATAGGACCTGCGCCGAGAACAATGATTTTCTTTTTATCTGTCAAGACAGAAGCATTCTCACCTGTATATGAAGAATAGAAATAAGGAATATATGCTCCTGTATGGCAGGTATCAACCATTTTGAATACAGGGAAAAGCTTATGCTCGTGGCGGAAATTGTAAACGTCAAGCTCACGGCATTTCCAAAGCTTTGCAACATATTTATCGCCAAAGCCCATTTTCTTTGCCTCTGTCAAAACCTCAATGCTTTGAGGGTTTGCTTTGAGCTTTCTTTCCATATCCACAATTCTCTGGATCGCTTCAAGGAAAAACTTAGTTATTTTTGTAATCTCGTGAATATCGTCAATTGATACTCCGCGATAAAGAAGCTCTGCTATTGCAAAAATATTATCGTCACGGAAATCCTTGATGTAGTCTAAGATCTCCTTGTCGTTCATATCGTCAAACTTATGATTGTGAATATGGTCCACGCCTGTTTCAAGCGAGCGCACTCCTTTGAGCAAGCACTCTTCAAGATTAGAGCCGATACCCATGATCTCGCCCGTAGCCTTCATTTGTGTGCCGAGGCTGTTTGACGCATTTGCAAACTTATCAAACGGGAAGCGTGGGAGCTTAGCTATAACATAGTCAAGACGAGGCTCAAAAGCCGCATTTGTATTTGCAATCTTTATCTCTTCAAGCGACATGCCGACAGCAATCTTTGCAGTAACGCGTGCGATCGGGTATCCGCTTGCCTTTGATGCCAAAGCAGATGAACGTGAAACACGGGGGTTTACCTCAATGAGATAGTATTCGCTTGTTTCGGGGTTGAGCGCGAACTGAACATTACAGCCGCCCTCTATTTTAAGCTCACGAATAAGCTTGATAGCCGAGTCATTGAGCATTTTTTCGTCTTCTTTTGAAAGCGTCATGATCGGAGCTACAACCACAGAATCGCCTGTATGAACGCCTACGGGGTCAATGTTCTCCATTCCGCAAATTGTGATAGCGTGGTCAAGAGAGTCGCGCATTACCTCAAACTCAATTTCCTTATATCCTTTAACGCTCTTTTCAATCAAAACCTGATGCACGGGAGAAAGCTTAAAGGCGTTCATACCGACCTCGATAAGCTCTTTTTCATTATTTGCAAATCCACCGCCTGTACCGCCGAGTGTAAATGCAGGGCGCAAAACTACGGGGTAGCCGATTCTCTCTGCCGCCGCCTTTGCTTCTTCAAGATTATATGTGATTTCAGAAGGAATGGTAGGCTCGCCGATCGACTGACAAAGCTCCTTGAAAAGCTCTCTGTCCTCTGCCCTCTCAATGCTCTCGCTGCTTGTGCCGAGCAATTCCGTATGACATTCCTTCAAAATACCTTTCTTTTCAAGCTGCATAGCAAGATTTAAGCCTGTCTGTCCGCCAATACCTGGAACTATAGCATCGGGACGCTCATAGCGCAAAATCTTTGCAACATATTCAAGCGTCAAGGGCTCCATATACACCTTGTCTGCAATTGTAGTATCTGTCATAATTGTAGCGGGGTTGGAGTTTACAAGCACTACCTCGTATCCCTCCTCCTTAAGCGCCAGACATGCCTGTGTGCCCGCGTAGTCAAATTCCGCCGCCTGACCTATCACTATAGGTCCTGAGCCGATTATCAAAATTTTCTTTAGGTCTGTTCTCTTTGCCATTCTTTCATCCTCCAATAAATTTACTCATCTGCAATAAATGTATTATGGTTAAATAAGCTTTTAAAATTCGTCACGATAGACTATCTTGCCGTTATAAACTGTCGCCTTGCATTTTCCGAATACAAGAGTATCCTCAAACGGAGTTGCCCTGCCCTTTGACTTAAAGCTCTCGGGATTTATTCTATAATCCTCGTCCAGATCCCAGACTGAAAAGCTATCCTTCAAAGGAAGACCGAATCTTTCTCTTGGATTGTAAACTAAAAGCTCCATAAGCCTTTCCATAGACATAAGCCCTGTCTTTACAAAGCTTGTGTACATAATCGGGAAAGCAGTTTCAAGTCCGACAATACCAAATGCGCTTTTCTCAAGCCCACGCGACTTTTCCTCGCACGAGTGAGGCGCGTGGTCGGTCGCAATCATATCGACCGTACCGTCAAAGACTCCAAGCAGCAGAGCTGCCCTGTCACTTTCGCTACGCAGGGGCGGGTTCATTTTAAATCTTCCGCTTTCGTGCAGATCCATATCGTTAAAGAGCAAGTAGTGCGGTCCTGTTTCGCAAGTCACCCTGACTCCGTCGGCCTTTGCGGCGCGAATCAAATCGACACTCTCACGGCAGGATATATGACAAACGTGATATTCACACCCCGTGTCCTTTGCTAATATTAAATCTCTCTCTATCTGCCTGTATTCACTTTCAGAGCAAATTCCCCTATGATTGTGAATTTTCGCATATTTTCCGTCGTGGATGTATCCACCCTTCAAAAGCTCGTTGACCTCACAGTGAGCGACGATCATTTTGCCAAGAGCCTTTGCTCTTTGCATAGCCTCTCTCATCATTCCCGCGTCCTGAACTCCGCGTCCATCGTCTGAAAATGCAATAACCTTGTCTGCCATGCCCTCAAGGTCGGATATCTTCTCTCCCCTCTGACCAACAGTGATTGAGCCGTAAGGATGCACACCGATTATAGCATCGCGCGCAATAATATCAAGCTGCTCATTGAGATGCTCTTTGCAATCGGGCACGGGATTTAAGTTTGGCATAGTGCACACCGAGGTGTATCCGCCTGCCGCTGCAGACATAGAGCCCGTAGCAATCGTTTCTTTATAAGAAAAGCCCGGCTCGCGAAAATGCACATGCACATCACAAAAACCGGGAAAAATAGTATATTCGGGAGAATTAAAGCAAGAAAGAGCCTCGTTGTCGAGGAAACATTTTGCCAATGATGCCGCATCTTTCGTCTTAGCTTTCATATTAGCTTTAAAAACTGCCATTTTCATTCTCCATTCTTAAAATTTTACAAACTACAAATAAGCTTTTTTTATATTCGTATAATTATATCACAAAATGCACTTAGTGTCAAGTATAAAGGAGCATTTTTATCAAAAATGTCACAATTGACAGATAACTTTCAAACTAGAAAAGTAATTTTGTAAAAAAAGATTTAAATAGCGATTTATTCAATTGTTATTTCGCTCTTGCGATATTTTCAAATATTACACAGACAATAGTGCAAAAGGATTAGTTATTTTAATCTATCCACATAGCGGTCAAACAGCGTTCTTATATTTGATACTATTGTCATGTTCATTAACGTCAGCGGAAACTGTAGCGACCTATTTTTGATTGCAAACACGTAGCTGTAACCAACACTATTTGGAATATCATTATGCTTTCGCGCAAGCAGTGGCTTCAAATCGTCTTGCATATTCACCCAAATGTCTATTAACTTCACTGATACTCAACAAGAATATCTTTTCATATGTAGTATCACTTGATCCTATGTTATATATTGAGGATTTATATCATAAAATACAGATTTATTAAGTATTAATGGTTTTTCGTTTTCGTATAAAGCGAAACTCAGTAAAATAATGATAATAATGCACATAAAAATAACATAGATAGTATACATATCAGTAAAATCATAGCAAATGCCCTTGACGACATTTCGACTTCAGTAACACCCTCTTCTTCATTCTTTTTTTCAACTTCAACAAGCTCCTCTTCTTTTCTCTTTTCTTCACGAAGCTTATTTGCATCAACGCTATATTGAGTAAGAATTTTGAAAAGTTCGTCGTCTGCATATCTCAAGGACTTTTTATAATCGCCATTGTTTTCAAAATCTTCAAAACAGCTTGACAACTGCTCCTGATTATTCAAATTCAGGCTCACCAACAGTTTCCCAACATACGCCTTTGCATTTTCAGGGTCTTGGTCAAGAACAATTTCAAGGTATCTATCTGCCTTGTCAAACAATCCGTCCTCAAGAAAAATGAACGCACGCTTCAAAACCGCCTCAATATTAGTAGGATCAGCCGGCATAGCTACCTCATTAGCAGATTCATTACTAACCTCGACAGAACGATGAACAACTTTTTCTCCACAAAAAGGGCAAAACGCACTATCATTTGGTATAGAATTACCACATTTAATACAATTAAGCATTTTCATATCATTCACCTTTAATTCCAATCGATTTTTGAGCCACAAGCATTGCAAAAATTACTATTTTCGACTATCTTATTGCCACATTTTCTACAAAAACGAATACGATAAGCTGTTTTTGTCTGATTACTATTATTTTGAGCAATATTTTTATATTCGCTCGATTTAAAATTTTTCTCCGTTGAAGTATTTGTAAATTCTTTTGTAAGTATGTAATAATTGACAAAACTCCATATGCTACAAGCAGTAAAATTAGCTCCGCTATCGGTTATAGAATGTACAATAAGCCACATTAATAAATACATAACAAAACCGCATACAACTGTTGTAATAATCGCCTGTTTTTTATTTAAGGTTGCTTTCCTAATTGCAAACCTATAAATAAGAATAGGTCCTGTATAAAACAAAGCGGTTAACATCAAAGAAACAAGTAAATATACAAACCACATAGAAAAACTCTCCTCAATAGTTAATATGTATATTATATCATATTACACTATAAAATGTCAATACAATTAACTTAACTTTATACTATTTGCCCTATGATATTTTCCTATTTCAAAAAGTTTTTGACACGGAGCGGGGTTTTGGAAGGGGAGAAGCTTTTTCAAATAACTTCTCCCCTTCCAAAAATTATATCACCTTAAAACAATCCCGTAATCTTACCGTTGTCGTCAACATCAATTTTTTCTGCCGCGGGAACCTTTGGAAGTCCGGGCATAGTCATAATATCGCCTGTAAGAACTACGATAAAGCCTGCACCTGCCGAAACCTTAACATTTCTGACTGTAACCGTAAAGCCTTCAGGAGCGCCGAGCTTTGTCGGGTCGTCCGAGAAGCTATATTGCGTCTTTGCAACACAAATCGGAAGATTTGCGTAGCCAAGAGCCGTCAAGCTGTCGATCTGCTTTTTGGCGGCGGGTGTAATATTAACATCATCACCGCCGTAAACACGAGTAACGACTGCGCGGATCTTGTCGGCAATTGAAAGCTCATCAGCATAGCTGAAGCTGAAATCGTTCTTCTCCTCGCAAAGTCTGACAACCTCCTCTGCCAAGGCAACGCCTCCATTTCCGCCTTCTCCCCAAACAGTTGAGAGTACCACATTTACACCGAGTGCCTTGCACTTTTCAATAACCAGCTGAATTTCGGCATCTGTATCTGTCGGGAAGCGGTTTACAGCAACAACACAAGGAAGCTTATACACATTAGTAATATTCGAAACGTGACGGAGAAGGTTAGGTATTCCCTTTTCAAGCGTTTCAAGGTTTTCCTGTCCAAGCTCAGTCTTTGGTGTGCCTCCGTGCATCTTGAGCGCGCGAACAGTAGCAACAACGACAACTGCGCTTGGAGTAAGTCCTGCCATACGGCATTTGATGTCAAGGAATTTTTCTGCTCCGAGGTCTGCTCCAAAGCCTGCCTCTGTAACCGCGTAATCACCAAGCTTCATAGCCATCTTGGTAGCTATTACCGAGTTGCAGCCGTGTGCAATATTCGCAAAAGGACCGCCGTGAACAAACGCTGGAGTGCCCTCAAGTGTCTGCACAAGGTTAGGCTTGAGCGCGTCCTTGAGAAGTGCCGCCATAGCGCCAACTGCCTTCAGATCCCCAGCAGTTACGGGCTTTTCGTCATAGGTGTAAGCAACAACGATTCGCGAGAGTCTTTCCTTCAAGTCGGAAATTGAGCTTGCAAGACAGAACACCGCCATAATCTCGCTGGCAACCGTAATATCGTAGCCGTCCTCACGCGGAACACCGTTGACCCGTCCGCCAAGTCCGTCTGTAACAAAGCGCAACTGACGGTCATTCATATCAACGCATCTTCTCCAGGTAATTCTGCGAGGGTCAATATTGAGCGCATTTCCTTGATAGATATGGTTATCAAGCATAGCCGCAAGCAAGTTGTTGGCAGCTCCTATTGCGTGAAAGTCGCCTGTAAAATGAAGATTTATATCCTCCATAGGAACGACCTGAGCATATCCGCCGCCTGCCGCGCCACCCTTAACTCCGAAAACAGGGCCTAAGGAAGGCTCACGGAGAGCTACAACGACATTCTTGCCGATTTTTTTAAGTCCGTCGGAAAGACCAATAGTTGTTGTAGTCTTTCCCTCTCCTGCAGGAGTGGGAGTAATTGCGGTTACAAGAATAAGCTTTCCGTTCTCTCTTTTTGACTCATTGAGAAGAGCGTAATCAACCTTTGCCTTGAAATTGCCGTATTGCTCAATGTATTTTTCGTCAATACCTGCTGTCTTTGCAATTTCTGAAATGTGCTTCATTTTTGTCGCTTGCGCGATCTCAATGTCTGATAAATAAGCCATTTTATCAACCTCTCTGAATATAATTATAGATAATTGCCGGCCCGCTTTTTGTTTAATAGCTTTTTAGTTGCTTTTACTTAAAATATTCTACTGCGGACTCAAACATCTTCATATCAAATTCGCCAAGAACATTCTTGTAAAGTCCCGAGCCAATTCTCTCTGAGTGTCCCATCTTACCGAATACTCGGCCGTCGGGAGATGTAATTCCCTCAATTGCAAACGCCGAATTATTTGGATTATAGCGAATATCATCAGTTACTCTGCCGTCAAGGTCAACATACTGTGTTGCGATCTGACCGTTTTCTGCAAGCTGACGGATCAGCGCTTCGTCACAGAGGAAACGGCCTTCGCCGTGAGAAATGGCCACGGTATAAACATCACCCACATTTGTATTTGCGAGCCAAGGTGACTTGTTTGATGCAATTCTTGTTCTGACAAGCTTTGACTGGTGACGGCTTATAGTATTAAATGTCAAGGTAGGACAATTTTCATCTGTATCAATAATCTTGCCGTAAGGCACAAGACCAAGCTTGATGAGAGCTTGGAAGCCGTTACAGATACCGCACATAAGACCGTCGCGATTATTGAGAAGGTTGTGAACTCCGTCCTTGATCTCTGCATTCTTGAAGAACGCCATTATAAATTTACCCGAACCGTCAGGCTCATCACCGCCAGAAAATCCACCGGGAACGAATACCATTTGTGAGCTTTCAAGCTCTTTTGCAAAGCGCTCAACGCTTCTCTGAATACCGTCGCTTGTAAGGTTATTGATTACAAAAATCTTAGGCTCGGCGCCCGCGTCGCGCATAACCTTTGCCGAGTCAAACTCACAGTTTGTACCCGGAAATACAGGAATAAGCACCTGTGGCTTTGCGCACTTGATCAAAGGAGCTACACGGCTTTCTGCATTATATGAGAAGGCTTCAAGAGTGTTGCTCTCGTCCTTTTCAAGTGTCGGGAAAACGCCTTCAAGCTTTTCTTCGTAAAGCTTATTCAGCTCAGACATAGAAATCTTTTGCTCACCGTACGAAATAGTATTATCATCTGTAAAGTAACCTATTGTCTGACCCGCTACATCAGCGTCAACCTCAAGTAAGAAGGAGCCGTAGCAATATTCGAAGATATTTGCTACTGAAATATACTCATCAAGATACTTAAATCCAAGACCGTTACCGATACACATTTTGTAAACAGCCTCACCAATTCCGCCTGCGGTCGGTGTGTAAGCCGCATAAACCTTACCCTCACGCATAAGAGCGGTCACCTTATTACATGTATCGATCAATGAGCTTGCAACGGGGAGTCCGTTTGTGTCATATTCTGGGCATAGGGAGATAAGCTTATGTCCTGCCGCCTTTGCGTCATTCGTAATTACCTCGTCGCACTTGCCCGTTGTAACCGCAAAGGAAACAAGGGTTGGCGGAACGTCAAGCTTTTCAAACGAGCCCGACATAGAATCCTTGCCGCCGATTGCCGCAATAGAGAGGTCAAGCTGTGCCTTGAATGCGCCAAGCAACGCCGACAGAGGCTTGCCCCAACGCTTTCCGTCACGCATCGGCTTTTCAAAATACTCTTGGAATGTAAGATATACATCTTCAAATTTTGCTCCCGTCGCAACAAGCTTAGATACACTCTCAACCACCGCCAAGTATGCGCTGTGATAGGGGGATTTTTCCGCAATAAACGGGTTATATCCCCAAGCCATATAAGAGCAGGTGTCGGTGTGCTTTTGCTCAACCGAAATCTTGTGGACCATAGCCTGAATAGGAGTTTTCTGGTGCTTACCGCCAAACGGCATAAGCACAGTTCCCGCACCGATCGTAGAGTCAAAGCGCTCAGAAAGACCGCGCTTTGAGCAAACATTGAGGTCAGAAACAAGCGCCTTGTAGCCGTCAACAAAGCTTTCAGGGATTTCTTTTTTATAATTTTTTGGATTTTCTGGAGCTATATCAATATGTTTTTCAGCTCCGTTGGAATTGAGGAATTCGCGCGAGAGGTCAATTACTGTTTTTCCGTTCCAATGAACTCTCAGGCGGGGCTCCTCGGTAACACGGGCAACAACGGTAGCTTCAAGGTTTTCACTGTCTGCAAGAGCCATAAAGCGTTCAACATTTTCCTTTTCAATTACGACCGCCATTCTCTCCTGCGACTCACTGATAGCAAGCTCCGTGCCGTCAAGTCCCTCATATTTCTTTGGAACCTTATTAAAATCAATATCAAGTCCGTCTGCAAGCTCACCGATTGCAACAGAAACACCGCCTGCGCCAAAGTCGTTGCATCTCTTAATCATTCTGCAAGCCTCAGCGTTGCGGAAAAGTCTTTGAAGCTTTCTCTCCTCAGGCGCGTTACCCTTTTGCACCTCAGCACCGCAGGTCTCAACCGAATGAGAGTCGTGCGCCTTTGATGAGCCTGTCGCTCCGCCCACGCCGTCACGGCCTGTTCTTCCGCCGAGCAAGATTACAACATCGCCGTCAAGGGGACATTCGCGGCGAACATTTGCCTCGGGAGCTGCCGCAATTACTGCGCCGATCTCCATTCTCTTTGCCGCGTAACCGCTATGGTAAATCTCATCAACCATACCTGTCGCAAGACCGATTTGGTTACCGTAGGACGAATATCCCGCCGCCGCTGTCTGAACTATCTTTCTTTGAGGAAGCTTACCGGGAATAGTTTCAGACACAGGCACTGTCGGGTCAGAAGCACCCGTTACGCGCATTGCCGCATATACATAGGAACGGCCTGAAAGCGGGTCGCGGATCGCTCCGCCGATACAGGTAGCCGCTCCGCCAAAGGGCTCGATCTCAGTCGGGTGGTTATGCGTTTCGTTCTTGAAAAGCAAGAGCCAAGGCTCACTCACGCCGTCAATCTCAACCTCAATTTTTACCGTGCAGGCATTTATTTCTTCGCTCTCGTCGAGCTTTTGAAGCTGTCCTGTTTTCTTTAAATATTTTGCCGCCAATGTGCCTATGTCCATAAGGTTCTGCGGCTTTGTTCTACCTAATTTTTCTCTCGTTGCAAGATACTCGTTGTAAGTGCTTTGCAAAAGCTCATCCTCAAACTTGACGCTGTCAATCGTTGTCAGGAAGGTGGTATGACGGCAGTGGTCAGACCAGTATGTATCAATCATTCTGATTTCTGTGATTGTGGGGTTTCTCTGCTCGCTTTTAAAATATTCACGGCAGAATTTAATGTCGTCAACATCCATAGCAAGTCCGAGTGATTTTACCATATCGGCGAGCTGAGCTTCAGTCATATCAATGAAGCCCTCAACCGTTGCCACGCTTGTGGGAATATCGTAATCTACCTTTAATGTTTCAGGCAAATCAAGGCTTGCCTCTCTTGCTTCAACGGGATTAATTACATATTTTTTAATAGCGGCAATTTCCTCGTCAGACAGCTCTCCGCCAAGGCAATAAATCTTTGCAGTGCGGATAATAGGTCTGTCGCCGCAGGACATAATCTGAATACACTGTGCCGCACTGTCTGCCCTTTGGTCAAACTGACCAGGCAAATACTCAACCGCGAATACAACTTCGCCGTCTGTATTTAATTCCTTGCTTGTAATATCAAGCTGCGGTTCTGAAAAAACAGTATTGACCGCGCGCTCAAAAAGCTCCTCGGATATATTTTCTGCATCATAGCGATTTAAAATTCTAACCGATTTTAATCCTTTAATGCCAAGCAAGCCCGAAAGCTCCGAGCAAAGCGAGTGAGCCTCGTGGGCAAGCTCATTTTTCTTTTCAACAAATATTCTGTAAACCATTCTTACTCCTTATATGCCAAAAGGGCTTTTTGTCCTATATCGTGGCGGTAATATGAATTGTCAAACTTGATTCTTTCTACCTTTTCGTAGGATTTTGCTATTGCTGCGTCAAGGCTGTCCGCAATACTTGTTACACCTAAAACGCGTCCGCCGTTGGTAAGCAAATCATCACCCTCAAGCTTTGCACCTGCAACATATACCGAATTCTCAATCTCCGCTGGTATCGTCATCTTAAAGCCTTTTTCATATGCCGTGGGATAGCCCTTCGATGCCATAATCACACAGCAGGCGTGACCGTTTTTAAACTTAACAGCAGTGTCAGCGAGCGTACCGTTTGTTGTAGCCTGCATTACCGTAAGCAAATCGCTTTCGAGCAACGGCAAAACTACCTGTGTTTCGGGGTCGCCGAACCGGCAGTTATATTCAATAACCTTGGGGCCCTTTTCTGTAAGCATCAGTCCAAAATAAAGGCATCCTCTGAATTCTCTGCCCTCCGCTTTCATTGCTTTGATAGTAGGCAGGAAAATCTGCTCTGTACATAGCTTGGCAATATCCTCTGTATAATAAGGGTTAGGAGCAACCGTACCCATACCGCCCGTATTAAGTCCCGTGTCGTTATCCCCCGCTCTCTTGTGGTCCATTGACGAAATCATGGGAACAACTACATTTCCGTCAGTGAATGAAAGCACCGACACCTCAGGACCTGATAAAAACTCCTCAATAACTATGTGGTCGCCGCTCTTGCCAAAGGCCTTGTCCTTCATCATTGAAATTACTGCCGCTCTTGCTTCTTCGCGTGTCGTGGCGATAATTACACCCTTACCGAGCGCCAATCCGTCCGCCTTAATAACTGTAGGAATAGGCGCATCCTCAAGATAATCAAGCGCATTATCTATATTGTCAAACACCTCATACTCCGCTGTGGGTATACCGTATTTTTTCATCAGGTTCTTTGAAAAAACCTTACTTCCTTCAATAATTGCCGCATTAGCGCGCGGACCGAAGCAAGCAATCCCACACTCTTCAAGAGCATCAACACAACCGAGCACCAACGGGTCGTCGGGAGCTACTACAGCATAGTCGATTTTGTTCTCAACGGCAAACTTGACTATACTGTCAATGTCCTTTGCGCCAATCTCAATGCATTCGGCATCCTTCGCCATTCCCCCGTTTCCCGGAAGAGCATATATTTTTTCAACTTCTTTATTTTCTTTTAGCTTTTTTATTATGGCGTGCTCTCGTCCGCCGCCGCCTACAACCATTATTTTCATATTACTCCTTTTTTGCAGAGGAAATCTTTTTGAAAACAGTTTCCCTTGCCCCATTCAAAAACCTTTTATATAGGTTTTTGTTGAGTTGTTTCTTCACAGAAGTTATTTTATATTTAAAGTTTTTAAACTCTTTGTTCTTGTAATCTTTTTTTGAAAGTTCTTTGGCTTACCTTTCTTTCAAGAAAGGTAAGTTTTCCTTAATGGTGGAACAATCTCATGCCTGTGAACGCCATTGAGATGCCGTACTTATTACAGCAATCAATTACAATGTCATCACGGATCGAGCCGCCCGGCTCTGCAATATATTTTACGCCGCTCTTCTTAGCGCGTTCAATATTATCGCTGAATGGGAAAAATGCATCCGAGCCAAGAGCAACGCCGTCAATTGTATCAAGGTAAGCTCTCTGCTCCTCACGGGTAAAGGGAGCGGGCTGCTCGGTAAAATACTTTTGCCAATTGCCGTCAGCACAAACGTCCTCTTCATTTTGGTTGATATAGCCGTCAATTACATTATCTCTGTCGGGACGGCGAAGAGTTGACTTAAACGGCAAATTAAGAACCTTGTCACTCTGGCGCAAGAACCAAGTGTCTGCCTTGCCGCCTGCAAGACGAGTACAATGAACCCTCGACTGCTGACCTGCTCCAACTCCGATTGCTTGACCGTCAATTGCAAAGCAGACCGAGTTAGACTGTGTATATTTAAGTGTTATAAGAGCAACTATAAGGTCGCGGATTGCGCTCTCTGGCATTTCCTTGTTCTCTGTCACAACATTCGAGAGCAGCTCACGGTTAATTTCAAAATTATTTCTTCCCTGCTCAAAGGTAATACCAAACACCTGCTTTGTTTCAACAGGAGCGGGAACATAGCTTTCGTCAATTTTTACTATATTGTAATTACCCTTTCTCTTACCCTTGAGAATTTCAAGAGCTTCAGGCTCATAGCCCGGTGCGATAATGCCGTCTGACACCTCCCGAGCAAGCATTTTTGCAGTTGTTACATCGCAAACATCACTAAGAGCCACCCAGTCACCAAACGAGCACATTCTGTCTGTTCCTCTTGCACGGGCATAAGCACACGCCAAGAGAGAATCGTCAAGTCCTTCAATATCGTCAACAAAGCAAGCTTTTTTAAGCTTATCCGACAGCGGAATACCAACCGCCGCACTTGTCGGGCTTACGTGCTTAAAGGAAGTAACTGCGGGAAGTCCGAGCGCCGCCTTAAGCTCCTTTACAAGCTGCCAGGAGTTAAAAGCATCAAGAAAATTTATATATCCGGGTCTGCCCGAAAGGATTTCAATCGGAAGCTCCTGATTGTCATTCATATAAATTTTAGCAGGCTTCTGATTTGGATTGCATCCGTATTTAAGTTCAAATTCCTTCATTTTAAAAATCCTCTCTGATTATTTGTTTTTGTTGATGATTATATTCTTTTCCTTACCGTCAACAAGAGAAACTGTGCGGACAAATAAAGAAACCTTATTGTCCTCATTGAGATTTGTCCATACCAAATCCGCAAGCTCTTCCGCGCTATTTGGAAGCTCAATCTCCTCAGGCTCGCCGTAGAAGGACGGAATAGGATTGCCGTCACACTTATATGTGTGGATAAAATGGCCTATTCCCTCTGCTGCCATATAGTTGTAAAAATAACGGTTGCAAACCGAGCCATCACCGTTTCTGCTCTTTAAGATAGAAAGCTTATAATTAAAGCTGTTTTTTGCCAAATCATAATTTATGATACCCGAAATTCTGGGTGTGAAGTTAGGCTCGTCAGGCTCAAATCCGCGAGTCATCAGCGCATCCTCAAAGCTCTTGCCTTCAAGAAGGAAATTGTAAATCGTGTCGGTTTGGTCGCCGTTGGTGATTACATCAACGCTTCCCTTTTTTCTGAAAGGATTGTAAATAATCAAGCTTGGGTCAACGAGCTTTGACTCATCAAATGCTTTTGTTCTCATACCGCCGTCAAATTCCTCAAAAATTCGGTTTCTGCTATTCTCACTTCTTCCCATAATGAAGTATGCAATCATAGCATTCCTGCCGTCCTGCGATTTACCGATTACAATTCCTCGACCGGGGTATGTATTCTCCGAGAGAAGCTTTTTCAAATCATAAAGTGCCATTATCGTTCACCTTTCTAAAATCTTTTGTAGTTGGTATTATTATCTTTAATCTTTTTTTGTTGATAGGATTTCCCTTGAAATCTTTTCAACTGCAACGGGCAAAATTTTCCATTCAGCCAATCTCATAACTCTTTTTTGTAATTTTTCGGGAGTGTCATCCTTGCGGATTGCAACCGCCTTCTGCATAACTATCTCACCGCCGTCAGGAATTTCATTTACAAAATGAACAGTAGCTCCCGTCACCTTAACGCCGTATTTCAGAGCCTCCTCGTGAACGCGAAGCCCGTAAAATCCCTTCCCGCAAAATGACGGAATAAGCGATGGGTGAACGTTGAGAATTCTTTTTTCATATTTCCTTGTAAAATCCGTGCTCAAAATTGACATAAAGCCCGCAAGAACGATTAAATCAATCCTGTACTTGTCAAGTAAAAAATTGATTTTATCCTCAAACGCTTCTTGCGTGCCAAGCTCACGCTTGCATACAACAGCTACATCGATGTCTGCATTTTTTGCTCTTTCAAGAGCAAAGGCTGTCGGCTGGCTTGAAATAACAAGCTCAATTTTGCCGCTTTTTATAATACCGCTCTTCTCCGCATCAATAAGTGCCTGCAAATTTGTGCCGCCACCCGATACAAGAACAGCAATTCGAACCTCGTTACTCATTAGCAGAATACCACACCTTCATCGCCCTTGATAATCTCGCCGATTACATAGGCATCCTCACCATTAGCCTTCAAAATTTCAAGAGCGATTTCAACCTCACCTTGGGGTACCACAACGCTCATTCCAACACCCATATTGTATGTATTATACATATCTCTCTCAGGGATATTGCCTGTCTTTTCAATCAAATCAAAAATTGGCAGAACCTTTACCGCGCTCTTTGTAATTTTTGCGGTAAGTCCCTTAGGTATTGAACGCGGGATATTCTCATAAAATCCTCCGCCTGTAATATGGCTTATTCCCTTGACATCAACCTTTTGAAGCAAAGCCAAAATTGACTTTACATAAATCCTTGTAGGTGTCAGGAGTGTTTCGGCAATTGATTTGCCGCCAAGAGCCTCATTCGGAGTATAAAGACTGTCGGGATTATTGTCTATATCAAATACCTTTCTGACAAGAGAGAATCCGTTAGAATGAACGCCGCTTGATGCAAGAGCAATCACAACATCGCCTTCCTGCATTCTTGTGTTATCAAGAATTTTCTTTTTATCAACAATTCCAACCGCAAAGCCTGCAAGGTCATATTCTTCTGCAGGCATCATGCCCGGATGCTCGGCGGTTTCACCGCCAATAAGCGCCGCGCCAGACTGAACACAGCCCTCTGCAACACCTGCAACTATATCCGCAATTTTTTCGGGAATATTCTTTCCGCAAGCGATATAGTCAAGGAAGAAAAGAGGCTTCGCTCCACAGCAAATAATATCATTAACACACATAGCAACCGCATCAACACCTATCGTGTCGTGCTTGTCCATAAGGATTGCCATTTTCACCTTAGTTCCGCAACCGTCAGTTCCGGAAACAAGCACAGGCTCCTCCATGCCCGCAAGGTTTAAGCCGAAGCAACCGCCAAAGCCGCCAACATCATCAAGGCAACCCTCGTTCTTGGTTCTTGCAATGTGCTTTTTCATAAGCTCAACTGCGCGATAGCCCGCAGTAATATCAACGCCCGCCGCAGCGTAGCTTTCGGATTTTGAATTAGAATGCATACTGTTATCCTTTCTTTTATGTCAACAATTGTTAAAAATTATTCCTTACCGCTCCAGCAATAAGTGCAAAGCTTACACTCATCTATGCCAATCGCCTCTATAATTCCTTCAAGAGATTGGAATTCAAGAGAGGCAAAATGCATCTTTTCGCAAATTGTACGGCGCAAGTTTTTTCCTCTTTCTGTATTTGCGTCGCTGTATTCTTCAATGTGCCTGAACCCTTCCTCACCCTCAAGCTCCATAATAACTCTTCTTGCAATAAGCTCCATTTCATTTGTCGCGCGAGAGAAATTGAGATATTTGCAGCTATACATAACGGGTGGGCAGGCCGACCGCATATGAACCTCTTTTGCACCGTTATCGTACAAAAATTCAACTGTTTCGCGAAGCTGTGTTCCGCGCACGATAGAGTCATCAACAAAAAGCAGTTTTTTGTCCTGAATGAGCTCGTGAACAGGAATTTGCTTCATTTTAGCAACCTTTTTTCTGTCCGCCTGCTTTGCCGCCGTAAAGCTGCGCGGCCAAGTTGGAGTATATTTGATAAACGGACGCGAAAAAGGTATTTCGCTGATGTTTGAATATCCGATTGCGTGAGGCGTTCCCGAATCAGGCACACCGCTTACATAATCAATATCCTTGGCGTTTCCTGTTTCCTTATCGCGCCTCGCCATAATTGCACCGTTTCTATATCGCATAGCTTCAACATTAACGCCCTCATAAATTGCGGTTGGATATCCGTAGTATGACCACAGAAAAGCGCAAATCCGCATTTTTTCACCGGGAGCGGCAAGCTGTGTTACACCGTCAGGTGTAATTTCAACTATCTCACCGGGACCCAATTCCTTTTCGTCAACAAAACCAAGCTTTTGGTAGGCAAATGATTCAAAGGTAACGGCATATCCGTCATCATTTTTGCCGACAAGCACCGGAAGTCTGCCGACCTTATCGCGCGCCGCAATAAGCGCGCCGCCTTCCTTCAAAATCAAAACCGAGGCCGTTCCGTCAATAATCTCTTGTGCAAATTTAATTCCATCAACAAAATTATCCTTCTGGTTAATCAGAGCCGCAATAAGCTCGGTAGAGTTGATAGCACCGCCTGTCATAGCATTAAAATGACCGCCGCTTGACGAAAAATATTTTTCAAGCAGCTCGGAAACATTATTTATTACACCTATGCTACAAATCGCATATGTTCCCAGCTTTGAGCAAATAAGCAGGGGCTGTGGGTCGCTGTCGCTGATACAACCGATTGCAGATGTTCCGTGCATATCCTCAAAAACCTTCTCAAACTTTGTTCGGAATGGCGAATTTGATATATTGTGAATTTCTCTTTGAAGCCCGCACTCCTTATCGTATGCCGCAAGTCCCGCGCGGCGAGTACCGAGATGAGAATGATAGTCCGTTCCAAAGAACACATCAACCAAACACTCCTTGTGCGATGCAATTCCAAAAAATCCTCCCATTTATAAGACCTCCAAAATACTTTGCAATAACTTATCTGTTAAACTCTGCCGCAATCTGCGCATCCTTTTCAAGAACTGCGCGCGCATCTGCCTCTCTCTTATCTTCAAGCTTTTTAGCAAGGTCATCATCAGATAAAGCTAAAATCTGAGCCGCCAAAAGAGCCGCGTTTGTCGCTCCGTCAATAGCAACCGTTGCCACAGGAATACCCGAGGGCATCTGAACTGTCGCAAGCAGAGCGTCAAGTCCGTCAAGATTTGTTGATTTGCAAGGAATTCCGATTACAGGGAGAGTTGTATTTGCCGCAACCGCACCTGCCAGATGCGCCGCCATACCTGCCGCCGCGATCATGACACCAAAGCCATTTTTCTTTGCATTTCGGGTAAAATCACTTGCCTCTTTAGGTGTGCGGTGCGCCGAATAAACATGCACCTCATATGGTATCTCCAAACTCTCAAGTGTATCAATTGCCTTGCGAACAACAGGCAAATCGCTTGCACTTCCCATCAAAATTCCAACTTTTTTCATCTGAACAAACCTCCAAATTTTTTCAACAAACTAAAAAATGGACACACTTATCCCACATAGAGTAAGTGTGCCCAGACGGTCGGCATTATTGATTTCTGTTTCACCGTGGTACAGCCCACTTAATAATTCCGTCAGTCGCAGAAATCGATTAAAATCTACAATATTATAATACCATAAAAGTCAAAAAAAGTCAATAGCTTTTAAGCAAGACTTATCAAATATTTAATTAATTATTTTGTTGATTTTGACGATATTATGTAGTTCCGTCAGCAGTCTTTTTTCGTTTGATTGCGCGAATAATAACACAAATCCCAAGCGCCAAAGCACAACCCGTCGTAAAACCGCCAATATCGATCCAAATGTCCGTAAGCGAAGGCCCTCGCGAACTGAAAATTTGTATCGTTTCATCGACAAGCGGAACAATCACGCCCGTAAACATCAAAAACAAAGCTTTTCTGTATTTATCGTCGGTATATTCGCGGACAAGAGCAAAGGCTGTAGCACCAAGAGCAAAAAATTCCAAAAAATGAGCCATTTTTCTGACCAAAAAATGTTCTTCGGCGCTGGGCTCTTGATTTCCGCCTAAAATAAGAGCCACAAAATGACTTATCTCACCCGAAAGCGCAGAAGATATCATTGAATTGGACCAGATAAATGCAATTATTAATATAAAAAGAAATAGCAAAAGATTTCTTTTATTCATAACAAAAATCCTCAAAAATTAAATTACCCGTTCAGCGTTCTCCAAAATATAGTTACCAAATTTCATAATTTCATTGACCGCATCAACGCCTAGCCTTTTTTCAATCAGCTTGATTGCTTTTCCAAAGGTTTGAGTACGATTGGTCAGATTATGAGCATCAGAGCCAAGCAAGTCTATACATCCTCGCTTCAGCTCGCGAAGCACAAACCGTTTCGACGACAAATTCAAAAAAGCACTGCAATTCGACTGAATTAAAAGGTCGCTTAACATAAGCTGCTCTACAAGATTCTTTGTTTGAAAAGAAATATACCTCTCTACATGAGCAATTACAGGAACTATATCAAGGCGTCTTTGCAAGGTAATAATTTCCTCGATAACACTTTCGCTCCACGTCGCAAACGGAAGCTCAACAAGCAAAAGCTTGGTGCCAAGAACACAAAGCTTATCTATTGTTGCAGAACCTGCGATTCCGCTAAAATAGGCAACCTCAGCACCCACATAAACCTCAGGTATGCTTTCCTTCGGTATTTGAGCTTCCTCCAACGCTTCAATAAGCTTATTTAAGGAAGCCGAACGCCTTTCAAGGAAGCTATCAGGATCTTCCTGTGTAGGATAAAAGTGCGGGGTGGCAACGATCTTACCGACCCCCTGTGCGCGTGTCATTTTTAACAACTCAATAGACTCTTCGCTTGATTTGCAGCCGTCATCCATGAATGGCAAAATATGAGAATGAAAATCTATGTGCAAGGAATTAGTGTATAAATCTGTTGTATCAAGCAAATCAGTCTGCTCTTTTAAGGAAAACATTTGTAACTATCCCTTTCATTTTATCTTCGTCTAAATAAAATTCGATATATACCTCGCCCTTAACCGCCTTACCGGGTAACGCCTCAATTCCTGCTGATGAAAACGAATCAAAATATCCGAATATCTCATCAAAGCAAGCACTCTCGCATCCTGTAAAAACATAAGGCGATACGGCATTATATAAGCTCTCCAATTTTTCTGCATCAAAATCTATATGGGACATTCTTTTAATTACTGCATCAACAAAGGTCTTATGTCTTTCCATTCTTGCAACATTCGTTGAATCATCAAGTCCTCCGCGCGCACGAAGATACTGAACAGCACTCTCTCCGTCAAGACAAACCTGCTCGCCCATGACAAACATTGGATTTATCACAGTCATATCCTGATTTATCAGAACATCCACGCCACCAATTTCATCAACAAAATTAGAAGCACCCGCAATTGTTACGGTCACATAGTGATGTATCTTAACACCGTACAAGAGCTTTGAAAGCGATTTTATCGTGTTGTTTGCCTTTTGGATACTGTTTATACTTGTTTTATCTCCGTAAGCATAAGAAAGCGCTATCTGCTGTTTTTTAGTATCAACTATTTCGCCAAGGCTGTTGTATATATCAACATCAGCCATTGTGTCGCGGTTAACTTGATACATTTTATATGTTTTATCTTCTTTGTTGAAGGAAATAAGCAGCAAAAAATCTACCTGAGCGCGTCCGCCTTGATCGGCGTACCCCTCCTCGTCAAGTCCCATAACAAGAAAATTTACTATCTCCTCACGAGGCAAATAAGGCTCCCCATCAATATAAACTGTTTTTATCTTATTATGGCTTTCGCCGGCAGTTGGACCTGTGTGTCCGTTATCTCCCACTAAAATACTATTCAAATTTAAAACAAATGCCGCCAATGCAACAAAACAAATTACGAAAATAGCGGCAGAAATCAAATGTTTTGTTTTCATAGATTACCAACCTTCGCTTAATGCTTTATGAGCCCGACATCAAGGGACGCCGGACTCATAGGGGTGTATTGCAAATAGAAATTAATCCTCTTTCTTCTTCAAGGAAATAGCCGCAGCCGCGAGAGTAGTCACAGCAATAGCTACAACGCTTGAACCAACAACAGAGAAACAACCCTTCGGCTCTTCAGGCTCGGTTTCGGTTTCTGTTTCAGACAATTCGGGACTGGGAACGTAATCATCGTCTGCACAAACAACAATAGCTGCAAACGAAAGTGTAAGAACGAGAGCTAAAATAAGTGCGATAAGCTTTTTCATATTGGTTCCTTTCTAAGCGGGTTTGATTTTGTTTCTCCGCTATTTAAAATATTAATAATTATAAAAGTTTAATCAAAAATATTTATTTTGTTTTTTGTGAGCTTGGTTTTTTATAATAAGTGTCAGATGAATAATAATGCCCCTTACCTCTTTTATACCCATTATAAACAAAGCCAAGAATTCGTACACCTACAAACTTCAGCTGTCTGATAGTTTCAAGAATTTCTTTCTTTTTGGTTTTTTCGTGTCTTACCACGACGATTATACCGTCAACAAACTTGGAAACAGCCAACGGGTCAGAAACAAGATTTGTCGGGGGCAAATCAATGATTACATAATCATATTCCGCTTGCAAGGCTTCAAGAGTATGCCTCATTTTCTCTGAGCTTACAAGCTCGGACGGATTGGGGGGAATATCTCCCGCGAACAAAACCGATAAATTCTTATGTAACACTCCGGCTCTGATAGCGTTTTTATCATCATCTCCCGCCAAAACATTTGAAAGGCCCGGCGACATCGGTTCATTCAAAACCTTTGAAATAGACGGTCTTCTCATATCCGAGTCGATAAGAATGACCTTATGGCCTGCCTCTGCCAAGGCGTATGACAAATTAATGGATGTGGTGCTCTTACCGTCCTGCGGAGAAGAGCTGGTAATACCGATTATTTTACCACCGATTTTGTCAGGCAAAGAGAAGGATAAATTGGTTCTTAAAAGATTATACGCTTCATTCGAGGCAAAATTAAGGTTTGGCCCTATTCTGCGCATCGATTTAGAACGATCTTTTTGTTGGGTGTTGTTTTTAGCCATCTTAAACTCCACGCGCCGAAATCGGCGCTCAAATAATTAATAGATTTGAGTTTTCGCAAGAAAACTCTCGCGTGAAGAAATATGCCTCACTGTTAAAAGTTAGTAACCTTCACGCAGAACTCCATGCGCCGCTCTCGGCGCTCAAATTAATGATAAGTTTGAGTTTTCGTGAGAAAACTCTCGCGTGAAGAAATATGCCTCACTATCAAAGGTTAGTAACCTTCACGCAGAACTCCACGCGCCGAAATCGGCGCTCAAATAATTTGTTTCATTTATTCGCTACGGGGCCTACTGCCATAGGTTTGACCGTACTTATAACGATACCTACTATATTTATCGTATCTATAAGATGATGAGCTTGTATCGGGAATAACTGTAAGCAAAGGAATATCATCCTTAAATGTAGTCATGATCCAGTTTTCAGACTCAATAGTATCATTGATGAATCCAATAGCTAAAGTAATAACAACTCCGATAATAAATCCAACCATTAGGCCTAAAAAGGTTGACGAGCTGTAATTAGGTGAAACAGGGCTTGTAGGAGTCTGTGCCAGATCTACTATACCAACGCTACCACCGCGAATTAACTCTTCGATCTTTTGAGGGAAAACCTCAACCACGGCATTTGCCACTATACGAGCTTCGTCAGGGTTGGGGCTATTGACATTAATGATAAAAATACGTGAATCGTCAACCGACACCGACGAAATCATTGAAGAAAGAACACCCGCTGTATATGTTCTGTAAGGAACTCCGTCGTTTTCGGAAAAATCATAGCTATTCAGCTTTTCAGCAATACCCTCAAGCGTTAAACCAGCCTTTAAAATGTAGGGGTAATCTCTTGACTGATACTGTCCCGACAAAATTTCCTGATATGTAGTAGATACCGATGTTCCGCTGTTGATGAGCAAGGTTGCATTAGCCTCATAAATCGGAGTTACCATCAATTTACTATAGCCAAAAGCAGTCAAAGCACAAAGAACTGCGGCAATCGCCACGATCCACCAGCGCTTTAATACCATACCTATAATTTGCAAAACATCTATCTCATAGTTATTATTATTCTCATTCATTCTCAATATCTCCGATTTCTTGTTATTATCACCATATGCCTGACAGCAACACTTAAAACGAGCAAACTAACCATAATAATATAATTATACTATTTGATTATATCACAAACAAAGACGAATGTCAATAGAAAAAAGAAAAAATTAGCAGATAATAAATAAATACCGCAAAACATATGTAAAGCAAAACCCGCCCCTGAAAACAGGGGCGGAAATTTTGTTTAAATATTAATTTGATAGCTAATTATCCTGCAATTGCTCCGCCACAAACAGAACAATTTGTTCCGTCATTAACATTATGCTGGCAGAATTCCTTCTCCTCAGTTGAGAGATAGTTAGCAAAGTCGCTGAGGTTATCAGAGAATGCATAG
>JAZNER010000015.1:0-36918 GCA_045588675.1 Eubacteriales bacterium
AACGCGAGGAAAAGCAAAGAACCACAGCGCTTGAGACAATGCAGGTGTATGCACCGCTGGCGCATAGACTCGGTATGCAAAAAATGAAGCATGAGCTCGAAGATCTGGGTATTTTCTATCTGGACCCGATAGGTTATGCTGAGGTCAAGGATGACATTCAGAAAAAATTCGGTCAGACCAGAAACCTGATTGAAAATGTCAGAAGACATATTGAATCACGCTTGGCTGAAAATAAGATCGAATTTTTCCTTGAGGGGCGCGTTAAGTCGGTATACAGCATATATAAGAAAATGTATAATCAAAACAAGAGCTTTGATGAGATTTACGACTTTTATGCCTTGCGCGTAATTGTTGAAACAGAGCTTGAATGTTATAGCGTTCTTGGTATTATACACGAGATGTTTAAATCTATCCCAGGTAGATTTAAGGATTATATCTCAACTCCGAAGCCTAATATGTACCGCTCCTTGCATACAACTGTAATTGGTCGCGACGGAATTCCTTTTGAGGTTCAGATAAGAACCCGTGAGATGCACCATATTGCCGAATACGGTATCGCGGCACACTGGAAATATAAATCCGGAGCATCCTCGAAGGAGGATATGGACAAAAAGCTTGAATGGATTGCAAGGCTTATTGAAACCGAGGACGATACGCGCGACCCCGATGAATTTATGCAGGCGCTTAAAACAGACATTTTCCACGATGAAGTGTTTGTTTTCACCCCAAAGGGAGATGTTATTGCGCTTCCTCACGGTGCTACGGTTATTGACTTTGCTTATGCTATTCACTCGGCGGTCGGAAACAAGATGATTGGCGCGAAGATCAACGGTATGATAGTTCCGATAGACCGCGCCGTGCAAAACGGTGAAATCGTTGAGGTTTTAACCTCAACAAGCTCTCGCGGACCGAGCCGAGATTGGCTGAATATCGTAAAGACCAGCGAGTCTAAGGCAAAAATCAGACAATGGTTCAAAAAGGAAAGCAAGCCTGAAAATATTGCGCTTGGACGCTCAATAGTTGACGGAGAATTTAAAAAGCATTCTGCAAAGCCCGGCGAACAGCAAAAGAGCGAGATGGTTTCAAGTATTGCTCAAAAGCTTGGCTTTGCTACGGCAGAGGACCTATATAATGCAATCGGCTACGGCGGAGTGTCGCTTAATAAGTTTGCAAGCAAGCTGAGGGATGAAATCAGTAAGATAAACACCGCCGAGCCTGAAGTTCCTCAAAATATCACCGAAACCGATATTATCCAAAAGACAAAGCCCAAGCACCTTAAATCAAACAGCGGAATTGTTGTTGACGGAGAGAGCGGGTGTCAGGTCAAGTTTGCTAAGTGTTGTAATCCTTTGCCCGGTGATGATGTAATCGGCTTTATAACAAAGGGCTATGGAATTTCTATTCATAAGAAGGATTGCCCGAATGTTATTGAGGGTCTGAAAAACGAAGAAAACCGTACTCGCTGGGTTGACGCTTATTGGGAGGGCAATGACGGTGCGGATAACTCAAAGAACGTATATGAGGCACTGCTTCAGCTCTTTACCGAGGACAGAGTTGGAATGCTTGCTGATATTGCGGTTGCACTCGCCGATATGAGAGTTGCTATTCTGCACGTTAATTCTCAAAAGAGAAATCTTGGCAGATGTATTATAAGCTTGAAGATAAGCTGTAAAAATATTGAGCACTATAACTCGATCGTGGCAAGATTACGCACACTTAAAGGCGTAGAGAGCGTTGCACGCGGATTTTCATAATAAAAATTTAAAGGATTAATTATAATGAAGGCAGTATTACAAAGGGTAAAATCGGCAAATGTCCGCGTTGACGGCGAGCTTGTCGGAGAATGCAGAGAGGGGCTTTTAATTCTTCTTGGAGTTGCGCGAGGCGACACCGAGGAGGACGCGAGCCTTCTTGCCACCAAAATATGCAATCTGCGCATATTTACGGACGAAAACGATAAAATGAATTTGTCTGTAAAAAATATTGACGGTGAAGCCCTTGTAATATCGCAGTTCACATTAATGGCAAACTACAAGCATGGCAACCGTCCGGATTTTTTGGAAAGCGCACCGCCTGCTGAGGCGAACAGACTTTACGAATATTTTAAGTCGCTACTCACATCGGAATTAAAGCAGGTTGGAAGCGGTGTGTTCGGAGCACATATGGAGGTCAGTCTTATAAATGACGGCCCTGTGACCATAGTAATGGATAGCGAAGTTCTAAAAAAGAAAAAATGTTAAAAGACGAATGAAAGGTTCGGAATTTTCAAATGAAGCTTAAGGTTAACGGAAACATAAATAAATATTATGTTCAAACTCTTTGTATGATATTTTTCCCCGGCGAAAAATTTTCCGAAAAGGAAGAGGAATGCGAAAGAGAAAATGAGCCTGATATGTCGCTTTCGATTGAGGAAACAGAGGACGGGGTGCGCGTTTTTGCAGAGCTTTATGTTGGTGTAAAAAGCTCAATAGCCGAAAAGGTTTATCCGAGAAGAGAGGACATTACCTATGACAGACTTAAAAAGCTTGCCATAGGGGACGCTGTGCTCTCTGTTTGCGGAGAGGTTCTTGGCTACAGACCGTCGTGGGGTATGCTTGTCGGTGTCAGACCGAGCAAGGTTGCTACCGAGATGTTAGAGAATGGAATGTCAAAGACAAGGGTGAAAAAGACGCTTGTGAATGATTATTTTGTAATTCCCAAAAAAGCAGCTCTTGCAACAGAGGTCGCGCTGAATGAGTCAGAGCTTGTAAAGCAAGCCGACCCCCGTGCGTGCAGCGTGTATATTTCAATACCTTTTTGCCCGACAAGATGCGCATATTGCTCATTTGTGTCATATACTTCTAAAAAACTGCTTTCAACAATCCCCGATTATCTTGTAGCTCTCGGCAAAGAAATCAAGGCTAATTTTGATTTGATACGCGAGCTTGGCTTAAAGGTTAAAACAATATACATAGGCGGGGGTACACCGACAGTTCTTGAGGAAGGTCAGCTTGAATGGTTGCTTAAAACTGTGGCGGAGAATTATGATGTTTCATCAGTTGAGGAATATACTCTTGAGGCAGGTAGGCCAGATACGATTACAGAGGGCAAGATGAAAATAGCCGCTGCCTACGGCGTGAACAGAATAAGTGTAAATCCTCAAACGCTCAATGACGATGTTTTGAGAATCATAGGTCGCTCGCATACAGCAGATGATTTTCTGCGCGCATACGATATAGCGCGTAAGGCAGGCAGTTTCATTATTAATACAGATGTTATTGCAGGACTTCCGGGTGACAATTTCGCAAGCTTTTCAAGCTCTTATGACCATATTGTCGCTCTTCGACCTGAAAACATCACAGTACATACATTCAGCGTCAAGAAGGCAAGCGACGCTCTTAAAAATTTCAGCAATATCTATTCTGTAAGGGGCGGCGATGTTGGCAAGTGCGTGGATTATTCGCAGATTAAGGCACAGCACGAGGGCTATCAACCGTACTATATGTACAGACAAAAAAATACGGTCGGCAATTATGAGAATGTCGGCTTTGCACTTGACGGGAAAAAGGGTCTTTACAACATCTATATGATGGAGGAAATCCATTCGATATTTGCCGCAGGAGCGGGAGCCGTTTCTAAATTTGTGGATTATAATCCCCAAAACGGAGAAAAGCGCATAATAGAAAGATTTTTCAATCAGAAATACCCATATGAATATCTCGCAGAGGACAAAACGCAGGAAAAGCTTGACGCGGCGAGAGAATTTTATATTCGCAGAGGCTTGATTTAAATTGTTTACGCCTTACTGTTTTTGGTTAAAAATCATTCAATAAAAATAATAACAATCAGGGGAGAGTTTTTATGAGTAACAGTATGGGCAAAGAAAATGTTAATTTAAAGCAGGGATTTACAAAAATAAACAAGGATTTCGTAGAGCTTTGCGATAAGTCTCTTGATGATAAATTTACAGAGGCGACAAAAATTCTCGCAGAGGAGAAGAATTCAAGAATTATAGGCTTGACAGGACCGACCTGCTCGGGTAAAACGACTGCCGCAAAAAAGCTTACCTCAGATTTTGAAAAGATAGGCAAAAGGATACATCCCGTGTCACTTGATGACTTTTACCGCGACCATTTTTCAAGAAAGGCTCTTGAAAAATTAGACCTGTCTAAAATAGACTTCGACTCACCTGATACCTTTGATAACGAAGAATTTGAACGATTTATAAACGAGATTTTTTCAAAGGGAAGGGCAAAGAAGCCGATTTTCGGTTTTACAGAAGGAACAAGAACGGGCAGTGAGGAAATAGTGCTTGGAGAAAACGATGTCCTGCTTTTTGAGGGGATACAGGTGCTTTATCCGTCGGTTTCATCGGTAATTGAGGGAAATGGCGGCTTGGTGCTGTATGTTTATCCCAGCAGCACAATTGAAGTTAACGGCAAAAGGTTTGAGTCCGATTTTATAAGACTTTGCCGCAGACTTGTACGCGACAATAATTTTCGCGGTGCTGCTCCCGAATTCACCTTTTCGGTTTGGGAGGGAGTCCGTAAGAATGAGATTGAGAACATTTTTCCTCATCTGCATCTTTGCGATGTTGAAATTGATACTACACTCGCGTATGAGCTCAATATTCTGGCGCCGTATCTTCGCAAAATGCTGAGCAAAATGACAGAAGATGACGAGCATTATGCTCAAAGCAGAAAAATTCTTGAAATGTTTGTGGGAATTGAGGCGATGGATAAATCAGTAATTTCGCCGACTTCACTATATAATGAATTTGTATAAATTTAAGGAAACAGTATATGAGTATTCTTTTTAAAAATGTTTATTTGCCAGAGAGCTGCGGCTACGGGCATAAAACTGTAAACATATTGATTGAAGACGACAGAATTGCATATATCGGCGAGAAGCTTCCTAAAATCCTTGCATTGAGGACGATAGAGGGAAACGGAAACCTTGTCATTCCCGCATTTTATAACGCACATTGCCACAGTGCTATGACGCTTTTTCGCGGATATGGCGACGATTTGCCACTTGGACGGTGGCTTGATGAAAAGATACTTCCCGCTGAGGAAAAGCTTGACAGCGAGAGAGTGTATTATGGCTCAATGCTGGCGATTGCAGAAATGCTCAGAGGGGGAGTGGTATCCTTCTCGGATATGTACTATTTCCTTGACGATACGGCAAGAGCAATCAGCGAGAGCGGCGTAAAGGCCAATATTTCGCGCTCTATAGTATCCTTTGACAAAGATATTGATGTTGCGAATGATTACAGAATAGCCGAAGCAATTGAGCTATATAAGAGATGGCATAATGCAGATAACGGACGAATAAAGGTTGAAATGTCGCTTCACGCAGAATATACGAATGTTGAGAAGTGTTGCAGATATGTTGCGTTCCTTGCGCGCGAGATGGGTACGGGTATTCATATTCACGCATCAGAAACGGCAAGTGAGCACGAAAAATGTATTGAAAGGCACGGCGTAACACCAATTAAATTTTTTGAGGATACGGGAGTTCTTGATGTGCCTGTGACTGCTGCTCATTGTGTTTGGGTAGATAACAACGATATTCAGATTATGAAAAATCATAATGTAACCGTTGTTCACAATCCTGTAAGCAATTTAAAGCTTGGAAGCGGAATTATGCCTTATAGGAAATTGAGAGAGGCAGGAATTAATATCGCGCTGGGTACTGACGGAGCAGCTTCAAATAATTCGATAAGTATTTTGCGAGAGCTGCAATTTGCATCTCTTATTCATAAGGGCGAGGAGCTTGACCCGACGGTTACGAATGCCGGCGATATGCTTGAAATGGCGACAAGAAACGGAGCGTTGGCTCAGGGACGCGAGGATTGCGGTAAAATAGAGGTGGGCGCAAAAGCTGATTTGCTGCTTGTGGATATGGATTCTATCGGCAATATTCCGTCCTACAATTTTGAATCGACAATTTGTTATAGCGCGTCGGAATCCGATATACTTATGACGGTTTGCGACGGAAGAATACTTTATGAAAGAGGCACATATACTTCAATTGATGAGGAACGCTTGCGCTATGAAGCAAAAAGGGTAATTTCTCACTACTTCGATTGAGGGCGGTGTGTGATAGTTGGCAGAGCTTGAAAGCAAAATCAGGACTTCAAATAAAAACAACAGATTTTTGTCGGGAGTATTTGTGCTCACGCTGTCAGCTGTTATCGTAAAAATAATAGGACTTATCTACAAAATACCTATGCTCAGGCTTCTTGGGAGCGAGGGCATGGGTTATTTTAATTCCGCTTATGAGATTTACGCGCTTTTCTGCACGATCTCAACGGCGGGCTTGCCTGTTGCTATGTCGGTTTTGATTTCATCCTCTGAAACAAAAAAAGAGGGAATGACATCGCGGATATTCAAGACATCATTCAGGCTTTTCTTAATTCTCGGGATAGTCGGAAGCGCAATTATGATTGCCTTTGCTTATCCGATTTCGGCTATACTTAAGAGTGAGGAGGCTATGCCCTCTATTCTTGCTATTTCGCCTACTGTTTTGTTTATTTGTATTTCAAGCGCGTACAGGGGCTATTTTCAGGGGCTTGAAAAAATGCTGCCGACAGCGATTTCTCAAATTATTGAGGCGCTTGGAAAATTAATCTTGGGACTTGTATTTGCATTTGTTGCGCTTGATTTGGGGCTTGAAACGCCGACAGTTGCGGCTTTTGCCGTACTCGGTCTGACAGTTGGCACGGCTATTTCTATGCTATATCTCGCGCTGTCAAAGGTGTTTTCACACAAGGGGGATACAGGGCCGACATTTGCCTTTGGCGACGGCAATAAAATACTCCCCTCACTTTTGAAAATTGCAGTGCCCGTAACCTTGTCGTCAGCTACAATAAGCCTTACAAAGCTTATTGATATGACAACAATTCTTCGAAGGCTGCAAAGCATAGGATATAGCAATAGCGAGGCGTTTTCCATGTACGGAAGCTACACGACCTTGGCTCTGCCGCTGTTTAGTCTGGCTCCCGCGCTTATAAGCTCGGTGGCGCTTCCACTTGTGCCGTCACTTTCCTCAGCCGCCGCGAAAAATGACGGGCGTGAGGCGGTGACTATCGTTGAGCGGGCAGTAAGGCTGACTGCAATTGTTTCAATGCCTATTTCACTGGGATTGCTGTTTTTTTCAAAGGATATTTTATCTCTTATTTTCAGCGGTGAGGCAGATGCAATAAGAATTTCCTCTCCGCTTCTTGCCTCTCTTGGCTTGTCGGTCGCTCTGTCTTGCCTTGTAACTGTCGGAAATGCTATCCTTCAAGCCTACTCAAAGGCGGTCATTCCAATTATATCAATGGCAGTTGGAGCGCTTATTAAGATAGTGCTGGCTTATACTTTAATAGGTATTCCGCAGATTAATATTGCGGGCGCGCCGATCAGCACGTTTTTTTGCGACCTTGCAATAAATGCAATAAATTTTTATTATATATGCAGGGAATTGGAGTGCCCTATATCACTTCTCGGCGTATTTGTAAAGCCGTATCTGTCGGCGTTTATAGCAGTTTTCGGAGCAAAGCTGTTTTTTGTAATGCTACAAAACAATTTTGACAATTTTGACATAAGACTGCTGACGCTTTTGTCAATTTTGCTGGCGGCGGTAATTTACTTGCCTGTTTCAATTCTGACAGGAGCAATTCAAAAGCAGGATTTAAATTTGAAATTAAAAAGAAATTAAACATAAAGGACTGTAAAAAATGAAAAATCAATTCACACTCGCGGAAAGAAAAGAAAAAATCGACTATATTTTATCGCGTGAAAAATACGGCTTTGATGAGCTTGTTCTGATTATGGAGCTTTTGCGCGGTGAGGGGGGCTGTCCTTGGGACATAGAGCAGACCCACGAAAGCATAAGAAATAACTTCATAGAGGAAACCTATGAGGTAATTGAGGCTATTGACACCGAAAACCCGAAGCTTTTGCGCGAGGATCTTGGCGATGTGCTTTTGCAGATTGCCTTTCACGCGCAGATTGAGAACGAGGAAGATAGGTTTGACATATATGATGTAACACACGATGTCTGTGCCAAGCTTATTCACCGCCACCCGCACATTTTTGGTAATGTTGAGGTAGGAAGTACTGACGAGGTGCTTGCCAATTGGGACAAGATCAAGTGTGAGGAAAAGAAAAGGGAAACTCTCACCGATAAATTGCGCGCCATTCCGCCAATGCTGCCGTCCTTGCTTCGCGCTCAAAAGGTAGGGAAGAAGGCGTCGTTCTTTGACTTTGAAACAACAGAAGCAGTTTTTGACAAGTTATACGAGGAAATAGATGAGGTCAAGTCAGCAATGGCAGAGGGAAATGAGGAGCATATTGCTGAGGAAATGGGAGATCTGCTGTTGACGGTTACAAGCCTGTCGAGAAAAATCGGAGTTGACTGTGAGGAAGCACTATATAAAGCAACCAATAAATTCATTGATAGATTTGAAAAAGTTGAAAATTTGGCTATCTCACAAGGCAAAAATGTTGAAAAAATGACTATGAAAGAGCTTGACGAGGTATGGGATAGCATAAAACACTAAAAAAATCAAAAAAACCATTAAATTTTTTGATTTTTTGACTAATTTTTTTAAAAAACCTCTTGAAAATTTATCCAATATGTGATATAATAAATTTAATAAAAAAAATAACCGACAGGATGTGTGAAGCGTTTTGGCGCAAAGCTCTATCTTGCGGTAACAAAATTTAAAAGAAAGAGGTTCAAAATTATGAACAAGTTACAGCTTACAGACGCACTCGCACAGAAGACAAATATGACAAAGAAGGACGCAGCAGAGGCAGTTAACGCTATTATCGACGTTATTGCAGAAACACTCGCAGCAGGCGACGATGTTAAGGTTACAGGTTTCGGTAGCTTTGAGGTTAAGTCACGCGCAGCAAGAGTTGGTAGAAATCCCAAGACTGGCGAAGCAGTTCAGATTCCCGCTTCCAAGTATGTTGCATTCAGCGCAGGAAGCCTTCTTAAGGATAAAGTTAACGGCTAATAATGAGGCTTGATAAATTCCTGAAGGTTTCAAGAATCATAAAGAGAAGAACTGTAGCAAATGACGCCTGCGATTCCGAGCACGTTACGGTAAATGGCAGACTGGCAAAGGCATCTTATGATGTCAAGGTCGGCGATATACTGGAAATAAGCTTTGGCCAGAAAACTCTTAAGGTCAAAGTTTCAGATGTTCGAGAATTTACGGCAAAGTCTGACGCGGCTTCGCTTTATGAGGTAATTGAATAATCGGAAAATACTCCGCATATATTGTACTGTTGTACTTTATTATATGCGGAGGTATTTTTTATGAACGATATACGCGAGAAAGGAGCACATTCCTTCACCTCAAAGAGCAGAGAGGGAATACAAATACTCGGTGTTAATGATGTCGTAAGCTTTGATGAGCAAGGTGTTGTGCTTGAAAGCATTTGCGGAAATATGGCAGTTGAGGGAGAGGGATTGCACATAACCGAGCTTAATATTACAGACGGGTGTGTTGAGATTCAAGGCAAAATCAACGGTGTATATTATTTTGAGGAAAAAGCGGTTCGGAAAAGAGGGCTTTTTTCAAGAAAGTCAAATTAGCTTATTGACTTATGATTAATTTATCGCAAGATGCTATAATTGCACTGATAATCAAATCATTTTTGTGCGGCGTAGGGCTTGGGTGCTTTTATGATTGTATCAGAATGTTAAAAATGTTCTTTGGAGTTCAGTATGGCAAGGCTCAAGCAAACATAAGCAAGCCGAGGTCGGTTTTAACATTTATTGTGACATTTATTTGTGACATAATTTTTTGGATTGTTGTAGCCATCACATCAATAATCCTGATTTATGCAACGAGCGGAGGAGTATTTCGCGGATTGACATATCTTTGTATGTCTTCGGGCTTTCTTTTGTATTATTTTTCAATTGGTCAGCTTGTGTTGAAGCTTACCGCTTTTTTGACGAAAAAAATAAAAAAACTTGCCATGTCTGTTGCCAAATTATTAATTTTACCGCTTCGGTGGTCGTGGAGAGGAATAATTTATATTTACCGCTTGACAATAGGCAAAATTATTGCTAAAATAATAAGTAGAATAAAAAAGAAATTAGAGAAAAGAAAAGAGATTTGTACGGATAAAGCTGAAGATAAGGGAAAGGAGGATTTTGTTTATGTCACACGCGAAGAGAGATATAAGCGCGAAGGAAGAATCAATTTCGGATATGCTGCAAGAAACAGAGAATAAGCTTCAAGACCGACACGAACAAAATTTGGGCAAGGCGCTAAAAAAGAGTCTTTCGACACCTCTCACCCGAGTAATACTCAGGCTGATTCCCGTTATATTGTTGATTTCATCAATTGCTATTTTTGTTACTGGAATTATGCGTTTTGGCGAGCTTGAACGCGAGCAGAAAGCACTTAAAAAGAGGGTTGAGGCTTACGAGTATGAAATAGAGGAGCTGCGTTATCTTCTTGATAGTCCTGTGGACTTTGATTATATCGTTCGTGTCGCAAGAGAAAAGCTTGGGCTTCATTTGCCGGACGAAATTGTATATTACAGTGATATAAATGAATGATAAAGTGTAATTTACAGTTGCATTTTTTGAGAGTAACCCTCTTAGATGATACAATGAGATAAATTACGGTTATAGCTTAAAAATCAGGAGAAATGTTATGAATATAGTTGTTGCAATAGATTCTTTTAAGGGAAGCCTTTCATCTATGGAGGCGGGATGCGCGGTTCGCGATGCAGTTTTGCGAGTTAATAAAAATGCAAAGGTGTTTGTGCGTCCTATTGCCGATGGCGGAGAGGGTACGGTTGATGCTTTGTCGGCAGGACTTGGCGGTACAGAGATAACTGTGCTTGTGAGTGGGCCTTTATCAAATAAGGTTCAAGCAAAGTATTGCATTATTGAAGATGATAAAACTGCTATTATCGAAATGTCGGCGGCGGCAGGAATAACTCTTTTGTCGCGTGATGAATTGAACCCGTTGGAAACAACGACATACGGGGTCGGAGAGATTATTCTTGATGCTATAAATCGCGGATGCAGACATTTTATAGTCGGCATTGGTGGAAGTGCAACAAATGACGGCGGCGTTGGAATGTTAAGTGCATTGGGATTCCGTTTTCTTGATAAGAACGGAAATGAAATAAGCCGTGGCTGTAAGGGCTTGCAGAATCTGTCAAGAATAGATACCAGCGGAGCAGTTGATAAATTAAAAGACTGTACGTTTCGTATTGCCTGTGATGTAAAGAATCCTCTTTGTGGCGAATATGGTTGTAGCGCTGTTTTTTCTCCACAAAAGGGAGCAACGCACGAAATGATTGGAAAAATGGATGCTTGGCTAAAAAATTATGCGGAAATAGCAAGTACCGTTTCTAAAAAGGCCGATATGAATCAGGAGGGCGCAGGAGCAGCGGGCGGTTTAGGATTTGCTTTTTTAGCATTTACCAATTCTACCTTGGAGTCGGGAATAAAAATAATACTTGAAGAAAGCAAGCTTGAAGGATACATAAAGAACGCCGATATCGTTGTGACAGGAGAAGGTCGTTTGGATGCTCAGACAGCTATGGGAAAGGCGCCTGTCGGCGTTGCAAAAATTGCAAAAAAGTACGGTAAAAGGGTTATCGCATTTTCAGGATGTATTACGGATGATGCTGAGGTTTGCAATGAACAAGGCATAGATGCTTTTTTCTCGATTATGCGGAGTGTTGTTTCCTTGGAGGAGGCTTTAAATCGTCAAAATGCATACAATAATTTATCAAGCACCGCATATCAGGTGTTCAGAGTCATTGATGTTTTTTCGTCTTGACAGTATTTAAAGACTATACGGTTGATTTTTACAATATTAAATAACAAAAGGACAGGGTATAATCCTGTCCTTTTGTTATTTCAAGCTATTGCTTTATTGGAGAGTTTTTTATTTTGATTATTTTATTAAAGCACTAATAGCCATTGTGCAAATCTTAAAATGATTGGTAACGAAACAACAGATATCAGCGATGATGTTCCTACTGTGAGAGAGGAATATCCCGAATCTAATCCATAGGCTTCCGCCATCATAGAAACTGAGGACGCAGCGGGAAGGGCTGCACCTGCCGTTGCAAAAAGCGCGTATATCTGCGGAATGTTCAGCAATTTGCAAATAAGACATATTGCAATGGGAAGAATAATAAGTCTTACAATATTAAAATAAAACAGTTTCCAGGTACAGAAAATCTTTTTTGGTTTTTGGGTAGCGATCAAGGCTCCTGTAATTAAAAGAGAAATAGGAGTGCAGAGGTTTGTTAGGTATTGCAAGCTGCTTGCTGCAAACGCAGGCATTTCAAATCCGACTGCGGGGTGCTTTAAAAGATAAAGCGCAAAGCCGATTACACAGGGAATTGTACCGAAGTTCAAGAGAGCCTTTTTGGGCGTCAGCTTAATGTCGTCGCGGCCCCGTGCAAAAATTGAAAGACCGAGTGTCCACATCAAAACATTAAAGCTTATAACAAGGAAGGACGCCATAAAAAGTCCTATGTCGCCAAAAAGTGCCTGGAATATGGGAAATCCTATAAAAGCAGTGTTGGCAAAGACCATTGAAAACTCGGATATTTTCTGCTCGTCTGCAACCTTCTTATAGGGCAGGCAAGCAAAATATGCGAGAATTGCCAAAGTCAAGTGAAGAGCGAAGCCGAGTATAATGATTATTCCTGCAATTTTCAGGTTTTCCTCTGAATACTTCGCTGAGGATAGAGCGGATATAATCATAGCAGGCTGGCCTATCTTTAAGATAAGCAGAGATAATTTTTTTGACGCTGTATCGTCGATAATGCCTGTCTTACGGCAAACAAAGCCGCAGACCATTACAACGAAAAGCGTTGCAATTACTATATTTAATGCGCTGAAATCCATGGAAATTTATCCCTCCAAAAGCTTTTCCTTGATTTTTTTCATATCCTCAAGCATATCCTCTTTCCTTCTGGGGTCGCGCAAGAGTGCGGCGGGGTGATAGACTGCTGTAATGAGATAGTTGCCCTTTTTAAACCAAGCTCCGTGCTCCTGTGAGATTTTGAAATCGGCTTTTATGAGCTTCATAGCGGCAATCCTGCCAAGACAAACGATGATTTTAGGATTGATAAGCGCAACCTGAGCTCGCAGATAGTCAATGCAAGCCTCCTCCTCTGCGGGAAGTGGGTCACGGTTTTTTGGCGGACGGCATTTAAGAATATTTGCTATATAAACATCCTCGCGCTTAATGTCAATTGCATAGAGATACTTGTCGAGAAGCTGACCTGCACGGCCAACGAACGGCTTTCCCGATAAATCCTCCTGCTCTCCAGGGGCCTCTCCTATAAACATAAGGTCGGCATTTTTGTTTCCAACGCCGAAAACACAATTTGTTCTTGTTTCGTGCAAGGGGCATTTTGTACAATCAGAGCAAGCGCTGATTAATTTTTCCCATTCCATAAACAATGCAGTCCTTTCATAAGCTTTTTATTTATAAAATATACTAAATTACATTATATCAAAAAAAGCTCTTGATTTCAAGTATCAAGAGCAATTTTTTTGTGTTTTTTAAAAGATTAGAATTGTGACAATGTTTCGATGGCATTTTCCTCACATAAAGGCTTTCCGTGCTCATTTATGTATGTAATACAGTAATCGGGATTTTCTTTCCTGCCGTATTCATGCAGAAATGTTAGCTTGTCAAGAGAGGAATATGCCGAGATGCCCGTGTTGTACAAGAATAAATAGTAAAGCCCAAGACTGTCCGTAAAGGCCTTGCTTGCAGGCTTTATGCTCGCCTGATACAGGATTTTGCAAGCCTTGCACAAAATTGATAAGGAGGGGAAGGAAAATGCAAGCTTGCCGTTATTGGTGACTGTTTGATTGTAGCAGCTTTCTTTTAGTTGAGGTATAATGCTTGCAATCTCACTGCGGTCTATTGCTCGGGCGTATGCTTCCTTCCTTTTTGTTTTCTTGTCAAGTGACAATCCGTCGTTGAGACGTCGGTCCTCACTATCTCGGCTGAGTATCGGCTCATTGTGCTTGCTTTTTGTAACGAAAAGCTCACACCCCCCTGAGCGTGAGGTGTAAAGCTGAACAAAAATTTCTGCTCCTTCGGTGTTAAAGCCTATTTGCTCACGCGCCTTTTCAAGTATATTTCGTATAGCCTTTCTTGCCTCAGGCTCGGCGCAATCTGTGTCGTCCGAGATTTTATAACGCCTCATATCTCCCTCGTCAAGCATAATTTTAAGCTTTGTATTGCTTATAAGTATAAGTTCCATAGTACCCCCATTTTCAAAAAGTATAATGCACGGAAATATCTGTGTACCAAGCATAATAAACCTTTTTGTATGTAATTCTCTATACCAAATATGTGTTTATATTCTACTATATATTATAATACAAAACAAGAAAAAATGTAACCCCCAAATTTATGGTAATTTTCATTTTGCCGAGGGCAAGGGATTGACAAGCAATATGCTCAATGATATAATTATATATATCATTAAATCTAAGGAGGACGGCATGAGATATAACCTTGATAGCGATTGCTTTGAGCTGTCAGTCGGTGAGCTTTGTGCATCGGCTTTGGCCGGCGGAGATATAGATTGCCGTCGCTCGCACAGTCGTTCAAACGAGCGTGCATTAAAAGGCACAAGCATTCACAAAGCCTTGCGAAAGTCCTTTGGTGAGGACTATCATAGCGAGGTAGAGCTTCAAAATACCAGCAAGCTTGACGGTATTTATTTTTATGTCAAAGGAAGGGCTGACGGAATAGTATGTCATAATGGGCAATATACCGTTGATGAGATTAAAACGGTTGGCGAAGCTCTTTTTTTGAGCCGAGAGCTTGACGAAAGACACTCTGCACAGCTTATTTGTTACACTTATTTTTTGTGCAGAGCAAAAGAGCTTGACGGAGCAAATGCGCGGTTGATTTATTATAATATTGACGACGGTGAGATAAGATATAGTGAAAAATACTACACTGCAGAAGAATTAAGAGTGCGATATACAGATATACTTACAAGGTGTCTTGGCAGAGCTAAATTCATTCGCGAGCGTGAGCGAGAGCGAAGATTGTCGGCCGAGAATGTAAGATTTCCGTACCATAGTCTCAGGGAAAGTCAGGAGGAGATGGTACGCGAGTGCTATCGAGATATAAAGCACGGAAACCGTTTATTCTGCCAAGCTCCGACGGGAATTGGCAAAACAATATCAACGCTGTATCCGTCACTCAAATGCTGGGGAGAGAGAGTTGCCGATAAGATTTTTTATCTTACATCTAAATCAAGTATTTGCAGAGAGGCATATTCGGCGGCTGAAAAATTAAATTCTGCGGGTGCACGCGTCTATTCCTGTGTTCTCTCATCACGGGAGAGCATGTGCCCGAATACTGCCGCAAAGCTCAAGGGCGGAAAGCTATCTTCAAATTGCAATCCCGAAAAGTGCCCTTACGCCGCGGGATATTATGACAAATATCAAAAGGTGATTAGCGATATGCTGTCGTCGTCGCTTCGCTTTGATAGTCAATATATAAGGAATGTTGCGGTAAAAAATAAGATTTGCCCGTATGAGCTATCTCTTGATTTGTCAGAGCTTTGCGACATAATTATCTGTGACTATAACTATGTTTTCTCTCCTACTGTCTATCTCAAACGGTATTTTGACGACAGAGAGGCAAGGGGAGAAAAATATATATTCCTGCTTGATGAGGCTCATAACCTGCCCGACCGTGCAAGAGATATGTATTCGGCTTGGCTTTCAAATAAGGATTTTGAGGCTATCGTTGAAGTGGCAGAGCCAAGCTCGTCGATTACCTCGGCGTGTCTTTCGGTAATCAGACATTTTGAAAAATTAGGTTCTCTCTGCCGCGACAATATGAAATACGATAATGAGGGCAATAGTGCAGGCTATTACATTACACGCGAATTGCCCGAAAAGATGAACGAGGTGCTCGGCGAGTTTGCAGGGAAGTGCGACGCGTGGTTAAAGTATAATGAGGATAGCCCGATATATTTTGCCGTCGAGGAGCTTGCATTTAAGGTTTACGAATACCGAAAAATTTGCGAACGCTTTGACAGAAAATATCTGACTTTTATTAACAAAAGCTGTGATACCGTTTCAGTTCTTTTGTATTGTCTTGACCCGTCGGGACAGTTGTCTGAGGCGCTCCAAAGAGCAGAGGCTTCTGTCTTGTTTTCTGCGACATTGACGCCAACTGACTATTTTGCCGATATACTTGGCGGAGGTAAAAAGAGTGTTTCGGTAAGCTTCCGCTCACCGTTCCCACCTGAAAACCTCTGTGTTGTTGCAATGGATAAAATCAGCACAAGATATGAGGACAGGGAAAAATCCTACAAAAAGGTAACTTCTGCGATTGCCGCGACGGTGTCGGCAAAGGCAGGTCATTATATGGTATTCTTTCCGTCATATAGCTATATGAATGAAGTCCATAAGATTTTCCACGCAAAATACCCGAGAGTAAATACCTTTGTTCAAAAGAAGAATATGAGCTTTTCTGAACGAGAAGAATTTTTGAATAGCTTTAAAGATAATTCGGAGAATTTAAAAATAGGCTTTTGTGTTCTCGGCGGCTCTTTTTCAGAGGGAATAGACCTGCCGGGCAGAAGTCTTATCGGCGTAATTGTCGTTGGAGTCGGACTGCCGGGCATTTCGGACGAGAACAATATCATTCGAGATTATTACGAGGAGCAAAACGGTTCGGGCTATGACTACGCCTATACCTATCCCGGTATGAATTCGGTATTGCAGGCAGTTGGCAGAGTAATCCGCACAGAAGAAGACACCGGAATTGCCGTGCTTATTGATGACAGATACGCCGAGCCTAAGTATAAGGCGCTCTTTCCTGACGAGTGGAAGGGAATAAAATTTGCAGGAAATTCACAATCTCTTGCAGAAATTGCACGCAGATTTTGGGAAAAACAAGGATAATTTAAAAATTTTGCAAAATTTCAAAAAACATCTTGCTTTTTTTGTAAATATGTGGTATAATGTCAAGGATATGTTTTATTAATGTATAAATTCTTGCAAACGGAGTTGTTTTTGATGAAATACTGCGAAATGACAAAAGAGGCGTTAAGCGCCGAATACGCTACACTGAAAAGTAAATATGAGCAAATCAAGGCTAAGGGCCTTTCTCTTGATATCTCACGCGGAAAGCCCTGTACAGAGCAATTAAATCTTTCTGACGGACTTTTGACTTGCCTGAACGGTGCTGAGGACTGCAAGACCGAAGGAGGCTTTGATTGCCGAAATTATGGCTTGTTTGACGGTGTTCCCGAGGCTAAAAAGCTCTTCTCAGAGCTTTTGGTAATTCCCGCTGAAAATATTATTCTCGGCGGCAGCTCATCCTTGACATTTATGTATGATACATTGAGCCGCGCTATGCTTTACGGTGTTTGCGGAAGCGAGCGCCCTTGGTGCCGTGAGGAAAAGGTAAAATTTATCTGCCCCGTGCCCGGCTATGACCGTCATTTTATGGTGACACAGTCGCTTGGCATTGAAATGGTAAATGTCAATATGACACCTACAGGTCCCGATATGGATGCGGTAGAGGAGCTTGTGAAGGACCCCGCGGTCAAGGGTATTTGGTGCAACCCCAAGTATTCCAATCCCGACGGAGTAACCTATTCTGATGAAACTGTGCGCCGCTTGGCAAGCATGAAAACTGCCGCACCTGATTTCAGAATTATGTGGGATAATGCATATGCAATTCACGATCTCTACGACGAGAGCGATAAGCTGCTTGATATTATCGATGAGTGCTGTAAGGCAGGTAACGGCGACAGAGTGCTCTGCTTCTATTCGACATCAAAGATTACTTATCCAGGTGCAGGCGTTGCGCTTTTGGCGGCAAGTGAAAATAACTTAAAGCAAATAAGAACTATAATGATGGCTCAGACAATTAACTTTGATAAGCTAAATCAGCTCCGTCACATAAAGTTCTTTAAAACTCCTGAGAATGTTACCGCACATATGAAGAAGCACGCGGCAATTATTGCACCGAAGTTTAAGCTTGTCAAGGAAATCTTGCAGAGTGAGCTTGGCGATCAGGGTATCGCCCGCTGGACAAATCCAAATGGCGGATACTTTATCAGCTTGTTCGTTGAAAAGGGATGTGCAAAGAGAACTTACGCGCTCGCAAAGGAAGCGGGAGTTGTTATGACAACCGTTGGTGCGACATATCCCTATGGAGTTGACCCCGATGACAGTAATATCCGTATAGCTCCGACATTCCCGAAGCTTGATGAGCTTAAATCGGCAATGGAGGTCTTAACACTTTGCGTTAAGCTTGCCGTTTGCGAAAAGTTTCTTGCTAAATAACATTTAGAGTAGTATTTATGGGCTGTATCAAATGCAAGGCAGTGTTTGATATGGCCCTGATAAATATGTGCTTATGATTACGGTTTAAGCGGCGACAAAGCAATAAAAAACAGTTATAAACCAAATTTGACCAACTGAATTCAAAGAAAGGAGAGCCTGTAATGAAGACTACACAAGTACAAACCAACCCGTATAAAAACAGCGATACCAATAAGCGTTATTTTACATACGATTATTACCTTAAAAAGACCTTTGGCGGAAAATGTATGAAAATTCCGCTTGATGCAGGCTTTACCTGTCCGAATATAGACGGAAAATGCTCGGTAGGAGGTTGTATTTACTGCTCTCCGAGAGGCAGCGGTGACTTTGCGGCGGATAGTGTTATCCCCGTAGCAGAGCAGTTTGAAATCATAAAAAATCAACTGTCGTCAAAGTGGAAGACCGATAAGTATATCCCGTATTTTCAAGCTCATACGAATACCTATGCACCTCTGCCTGAAATTCAAGAAAAGATTGAGGCGGTAATGGAAAAGGAAGGAGTAGTAGCTCTTAATATTGCAACGCGTGCCGATTGTCTTGAAGACGATATTGTAAAATATCTGGCTTCTCTTGCAGAGAGAACTGTGCTTACAGTCGAGCTTGGGCTTCAGACAATTCACGATAAGACAGCGGTTTTGATCAATCGCGGTCACACATATGCCGATTTTTTGAGTGGATATAATAAGCTTCGTGGGGCTTCAAGAAAAATAAATATTTGTGTTCATCTGATTTTTGGACTTCCAAATGAGGACAGGGAAATGATGCTTGAAAGCGTCAGGGAGATAGCGCGTCTTTGTCCCGAGCAGGTAAAAATTCATCTGCTTCACGTGATACGGGGAACCCGACTTGCCGATATTTATCTTGACGGACGATATACACCTATGACTATGGAGGATTATGTTGAGCTGTGTGCTGATGCTTTGGCATATCTGCCGCCCGATACAGTTGTGGGAAGGTTAACGGGTGACGGAATGCAGTCAGAGCTTTTAGCACCCGAGTGGAGCAGGAAAAAGACAATTGTAATTAATAATATCGACAAAAGGCTTTATGAACAAGACCTTTGGCAAGGAAAGCTGTACGGTTGCGAAAAAAAAGAGCTTAATAATTAAAATTTGTAATGATTGCACAATAATTTATATTTAGTTTTAGCAAAAATGCGAATTTACTTTTTTTTGCATATATGATATAATAAATTTAAACAAAAGATATGTTATCTTTTGGCAAATAACCATTATTTAAAAAGGAGATAAGAATTATGAAAAAATTTCTATCAACAATGCTTGCTGCAGCTATGCTGCTCTCACTCGTAATTGTAGCTTCAGTTCCTGTAGCTGCGGCAGACGGTATGTGGACAACATACGGAACAGCATCAAACTATGCTCTCCCTGAAAATGAGAGGGTAGATGTTCCGGGTTATGAATATACTGACGAAGGCGTTAGTATGGTTCCGGCTGAATGGAACGATCAAATGCCTTTTGGAACAATCCAGACAAAAGAGCCTTGGAATATTCAAGACGGTATTTATATGGAAGTTGTTATCGATGCATACTCATATGAAGCATCTGATAAATGGGTTAACATAAATCTTTGGAGCCAGCAAATGACACAGCCTGGTAGCAGTGATATGGCTACATACGGCTACGGTCTTCAGACGCTTTTCCGTCCCGGTCCCAGCAGCGAAGCCGGAAAATATTCACTTACAGTCAGCCGTTATGACAACTGGGTATATTACAAAGAGGGCTTCACACAAGTGCCCTATGCTGAACACGAAGCTGACAGATCGGTTAAGTATGAAGCAATTCAAGACGAGAATGGAAATATCAAATTGGTATTTGAGCTTACATACGATGGAGAAAATTATTCTTTCAAGGTATGTGGAATAGATGCTCCTGCTGATGCTTGCGCTTATTTAAAGGAAGCTTTCCCTGACGGTCAGGCTTATGTGGGTATCACAATGCAAAACAATAAAAAGAACGGAACAGTTGGATGTACTATCACCAAGTTTGGTCCCAACATTGATGAAGCTACAATCCCTCAGGGTGATGATTCCAGATCGCCGATTTCTTACTCTGACACTGCAGCAGAAGAAGTGCCGATTGCATCTCCTGACACAGTAGAGATTGGCAAGCCTGCTATCATTCTTACAGGTGACCTTGTTAACTCTGCAACAGGAAAGGCTCCTATATCTACAGTAGGCTCAACGGTTACAGTAAATGATGACTTTACTGTGCATGTAGTTGAAACAAAGCAATCCGGTGCAGCAGTTACATTTAATGTAAAGAAAGATGTAGCGTACGCAATTGATGACTTCCCAGTAGCAATTGTTCTTACAAAGAACTATTGTGCTTGTGAAAATCCCGAAGCATGCTATGCAACAGAGTCGGTTGACTGTTACGCTTTGAATGGTGAATTTGGAGCGGCTGGTTCGGACTGCAGAATTTTTGAGCTTGAAATGTGCTATGACCCAATTGTTATTGAGGAAGGCGATAAGGCAGGAAGCTACTTGTATTTCTACACCAATATGGTAGAGGACGGCGGAGAAGGCCAAACAGGCAGAATCAATGGTGTTCAATATTTGTTCCAAAATATTAAATACACAGAAGCAGGAAGAAATGCGTTTGACATTGAATTTGTAGCATACTTCAGAACAGTTGAAGAGGCAGAGGACTATGTTTATGAATATCTCGGCGTAGATAGAGATGCGGAAACTGAAACTGAAACTGTAACAGACGAAATAACAACAGAAGAGCCTGATGTTGATGTTACAACAGAAGAACCTGATGTTGACATTACAACAGAAGAACCTGATGTTGACATTACAACTGAAAAGCCTGCTGGAAATGTTACCACCGAAGAAGAACCTAAGGGCGGCGATGATAAGCCTGCAAAGAGCGGATGCGGTAGCGTAGTTGGAACAAGCGTTGTTGCAATCGTTGCAGTAGTAGGTGCTTGCGGATTTGTATCCTTCAAAAAGAAGAAAGACTAATTTTAAATAGTTTTAACTGCCGTGTGTCCCAAGGACACACGGCAGTTTTTATGTCTGACTATGACGAAAAATATTAGTGTTAATGAAATAAAAACTCAATGTTAAATAAGTGAAAATTTATCGATTGGATTGTTTAATTTGCACAATAATTATACAAGTGGTTTGGCAAAAATGCCTATTTACTTTTTTGCGTATTTGTGTTAAAATAAATCGTACAATGGATTTTAGTATCCTTTACGAATTTTACAAATTAAACAAGGAGACAAGAATTATGAAAAAAATTCTCTCAACATTGCTCGTTGCAGCTATGCTTCTCTCTCTCGTGATTGTTGCATCAGTTCCTGCAGCAGCGGCAGACGGTATGTGGCTGGCATATGCGACAGCATCTGACTATGCACTTTCCGATTCCGAAAGAAGCTCGATTCCAGGCTATGAATATACCGATGACGGTGTTCGCCTGATTCCTGCCGATTGGGAAGGCCAAGCACCTTTCGCAACCATTCAGACAAGGGATACCTGGAACATACAGGACGGTATCTATATGCAGGTAAGAATTGATGAGTTTTCTTACGAGGCTGCGGATAAATGGGTCAATTTCAATATCTGGAGCCAGCCTATGACTGAGCCCGGTGTAGCCGATGCTGAAACATATGGCTACGGTGTTCAGACGCTTTTCCGTCCTGAAATCGACGACAAGGAAGCCGGAACATATAAGATAGTTTTTAACGGTAAGGACAGTTACACATATTACAAGGAAGGCTTTACAAGAGTTCCCTACACAGATGAAGAAAAGGCTATCAATAATGATATAAAGATTGAAGCCAAGCAGGATGAAAACGGCTGTATCACTATAGAATTCTCACTTACTTATGATGGTGAAAATTATACATTGTTGTGCAATGGAGCTCCTGTTCCTGCAGAGATCAATGAGTACTTGAAGGAAGCTTTCCCCGACGGTCAGGCTTATGTTGGTTTCTCTATGCGTAACAGTGAACAGGGCGGTACAGTTGGATGTACAGTTACATCTTTCGGTGCGAACCTTGATGAAGCTACAGTTCCCGCTGGTGATGACTCCCGCGAGCCTGTAAAGTATGTCAATGAGGTTGCTGAAATTGCATCTGCTGACACAGTTCCCGCAGGTCAGCCTGCTATTATCTTGACGGGTGATATGATCAACTCCGCTACAGGTAAGGCTCCAAGCTCTACTGCTGGTACAACTGTAAAGGTAAATGACGATTTTACAGTTCACTTGGTAGAAACTAAGCAGAATGTTGCTTCAGTTTACCTTAAGGTTAAGAACAATGTGTCATATTCGGTTGAAGATTTCCCCGTAGCTGTTGTGCTTACAAAGAACTTCTGTACTTGTGACTATATGGATGAGTGTTATGCAACAGAGTCTGTTGACTGCTATGTTCTTAACGGTAAAAATATTACTGCGGGCGAAAACTGCAGAGTTCGTGAGCTTGAAATGTGCTATGACCCCATCATTGTTGAAGATGGCGATAAGGCAGGTCAGTACCTGTATTTCTACACAGATATGGTAGAGGACATTATCGGTCAAGAGGGTAGAATTAACGGTATTCAGTACGGTTTTGCAAATGTTAAGTACACCGAAGCAGGAAGAAACGCATTTGATATTGAATTTGTAGCATACTTCAGAACAGTTGAAGAGGCAGAGGAGTATGTTTACGATTATCTCGGCCTTGAAAATCCTAACGATTACGGTGACGATGAAGACGATACAACAGAAGAGCCTGATGTTGTTGTTACAACAGAAGAGCCTGATGTAAATGTTACAACAGAAGCTCCTAAGGGTGGTGACGACGATAAGCAGCCTGCTAAGAGCGGATGCGGCAGCGTAGTTGGAACAAGTGTTGTTGCAATTGTTGCAGTAGCAGCAGCTTGCGGCTTCGTAGCTTTCAAAAAGAAAGAAGACTAATTTAAATCAATAATACATAAAAACACCGCGTGTCCGATTGGACACGCGGCGTTTTTGCGCTTAAAGCTATTAATTATATCCGTGAGTTCTTATATAATAAAGAATTTCACTGTATGCCTGACTGTTTAGATTAATACCGTCGCCTCTGTCAAAGCTTTCGGATAAATTGCCCTTATCATCTTTTAAAATACTTGCGGTGTTAAGATATTTCAACGATAGCTCCTCGCAAAGCTCCTCAATCCAAGTGTTTGCGGCATCAATTTTTCTGTTGCTTATGCTTGATTGAGCCTTCTGCTTCTCATCTGAAACAGGGAAGATTGATTGAAGCATTATTTTTGTGTTTGGTGAAGCCTCTGAAATTTCCAATATAAGCTTAGTGTAATATTCCTTGAATTTTTCTTCGGAGCAATATGCAACTCCGTTGTCAATTCCAAGAGTGATTACTATATAATCGGGATTTTTTAGCCTTATTGCGGATGAGATTGAAATGCTTTCCTTCGTATCGGGGTAAACTATCGTTGCGGTACTTATGCTGTAATCAAGAGGAAGAGTTTTGTCCTCTCCGCTCCAAATTTGCAAGTCATCTGAAATGCTCTCCATACCCGATACAGTGTGGTCGCCTAAAAAAACGATTTGCTTTATGTAAGCCTCGCCAAAGTCGGGTGTTTTCTGAAGTCTGACCTCACTCGAAGTGCTTGTGTTATCAGGCTTGTCGTTATCAATAAATAGCTTTTCGTTAAAGCCTCGAAAGGCTAACATTATCATTGAAACTATGCAGGCAACGGCTAAAACCGCGACCGCCATAACTATGATTTCATTGACCTTATCAAGAGTGTTTTTTCTCATTTCAACACCCCTTATTTGTCTGAAAACATACTTGTGTATTCAGCATTTTTTTGTTTTTTTGGGGGTTGCTTTTTAGCCTTTACAGAAGATGAGTTACTTTTTTCTTTTGCTTTTCGTATAGCTTTGGCAATTAAAGCTTCAATGGCATACAAAACGGTGAAAAGGGCAGTTACAACTATTGCGGGAGTAAATTTAAGTCCGCATATTACGAGGAAAAGTAAGCAGCCGCCGATATAGCAAAAGGCGTGCAGGGTACAGCGCACGGGCAGAGAAAGCTTTTCAAGCTTTTTGAGCGCGCTTCCGAGCGACATCATAAACGCCAATAATAAAATTTTCAAGAATTGACTCGGTACGATAATGTAGCTCGAGCTATCTCCAGACGCTATCTGTAAAAACAGGAGAATAGCTACCGAAATCAGCAAATAATAAAACGAGCCGAGTGAGATAAAAGTGTGTAGAAATTTTTTATAGTCCATAAATGTTTACGGTAAAATACCAATCCTTTATATATTCTGACTTTATTTTAGCATAAATTATCGCTGAGTTCAAGGTGTTTTGAAAATTATTTACAAAAAATCAATCGGGAGCCTCGTCGTAGATATAATAGGAGCGCGAGTACCTTTCGTTTTCCGAGCTGAATGTTTCCACCCTGTTTTTCGACAAAAATCTGGTCAGCTCGTACATATCGATCCAAATTTGGTTTACACCGTCAATTTGAGATTTGTCAAAGATGATCTGCAAGCCGTAGTGCAGATGAGGGGTGTCAATGCCGTTTGTGTTCTCCTTTCTTGAATATCCCGTCATACCAAGATAGCCAATCACCTCGCCCGCGTTGACGATTTTGCCATCGTACATATCGTTGGCGTATGGGTGATTTGCTCTGAGGTGGGCGTAATAATAATATCTTTGCCCGTCAAACGAGCGAATACCTATTCGCCAACCGCCGTACATATTCCAACCAAGGTGTTCAACATATCCGCTCTCAACGGCAACGATAGGAGTGCCGATACTGCCAAGCATATCGTGGCCCAAATGGGAGCGTTTATATCCGTAAGAACGAGAGGTGCCGAAATCGTCGTAATCAACATAGTAATATCCCTGTGCTATTGGGGAGCAGGCTCGCAAGCCGTAGCCATTTTCAATTTCTATATTGCCGTCGCTGTGGGTAGTTATGCGAGTGTATTCTCCTGCCATTCCGCCAAGCACCGCGCCATAAGCCTTTTTGTAGTAGGTGTAAAGCTTTTGATTGGTTATGCACGCGTCAATACCGCTCTCGTCGATTTTTTTGACCAGTTCATCAAGCCTTTCGGTTTTGTATGATGCAAAGCTTCCGTAATTTTCACTTGCAAGCAAGGAGAGCAGGGTAATCCAATCTATGTGATTTTCCTGCCCGTACCTTTCTATATCAAGCGCAAGGCAATCGCTCATAGCCTTGCTTGTCGGAGTAAAATCTATGTACTTGATATAATCCTGACTTTCACTTGCCGCCATTGTGAGAATTGTTTTCTCCTCGCTTTGAGTTAAATTGGAGTTGAGAGTTATAATAACCGTAAAAAACGCTGCAAATAATAGAGTTAGCCACCTTCTCATAAAAAACCTTTCACAAGCTGAATTTTGCATAAATTTTCATTTTTACAAACAAAATATTCAATTAACCTTGACATTTATATAAAAATTATGTATAATAAATATGATTGACTTATTATAATTAATACTTAATAAGAGCATAAATTGTAACTCGTAATATTAATATGTTTAAATAAGCCGTGCTATGCGGCAGAATGGGGAATGTTATGGCAAAAATATCAAGAAAAGAAGCGAGAGAAAATCTTTTTGCATTGCTTTTTGAAACAGAGTTCAATATTGAGGGAAATCCAAATGAGATTTTCAGACTATCCTGTGAAAATCGAGAAATTCCGCTGGATAAATATATGAAGGATACATACTTCGGGATAATTTCAAGGCTCAATGTTCTTGATGCTGTAATAGGTAAGTATTCAAAGAGCTGGAAGGCAGACAGACTTTCGCGCGTTTCAAGAAATATTCTTCGTATAGCTGTTTACGAGATGCTTTTCGTAGAGGACATTCCCGCAAATGTATCAATCAGCCAGGCGGTTGAGCTGACACTTAAATACGGAGAGGATAAGGCGAAGCAGTTTGTAAACGGAGTATTGTCGGGTCTGTTCAAGGACACCGAGAAGAACGGTATAGATGCAATAATTGCCGATGCGGCCCAAACTGTGGCTAACGCCGAGAAGGCTGTTGACGCCGAGCAGGCATCTGACGGTGAAAATGAAGCTGTTTCCGATACTACCGCTGATGGCGACGAAAATGAATAATATTGACAACAAGCTTTTTTTAGGAATTGACACGAGCAACTACACTACATCAATAGCTCTCGCGGATTATAACGGTAAGGTTATTCTGAACTTGAAAAAGCTGCTTCCCGTGGCTCTGGGAGAGAGAGGGCTCAGGCAGAGCGATGCGCTTTTTGCCCACACCAAAAATATTCCTTTGCTTATGGGAGAATTAAAAGAATTTTTGAGTAAAAATTCTCCAAGCCACCACATTGCCGCAATTGGTTATTCAAGCGCGCCGAGAGATATTGAGGACTCATATATGCCCTGCTTCTTGGCGGGAATTTCTACCGCCTCGGCGGTTTCTGCCGTGACGGGCGCGGAAAGCTATGCCTTTTCACATCAAGGCGGACATATTATGGCGGCGCTTTATTCAGCAAATAATACCGCACTGTTAGACGGCAGAGAGCCATTTGCCGCTTTTCATGTGTCGGGCGGCACAACGGATATTTTGCTTGTAAAGCCGTCGGGTGAAGGATTTGAGATTGAACAAATCGGAGGTAGCCGTGACATAAATGCGGGGCAGGCGATTGATCGCACAGGCGTGCTTATGGGGCTGAAATTTCCTTGCGGCAGAGAAATGGAAGGCTTGATTGCGGACAATAATATTCAAACGCCTAAGCCGAAGCTATCGGTAAACGGGCTTTATTGCAATTTGTCGGGACTTGAAAATCTCGCCGAAAAGCTTTACCGAGAAAGTGAAGATAAGGCGCTTGTCAGTGCATTTTGCTTTGATTTCATAGCAGAAACCTTAAAAAAGCTGACAGACAATTTAAGAGAGCAGTATGGTGATATCCCCGTGATTTACGCGGGCGGAGTTATGAGCAACAGGCGAATTAAAGCAAGGCTGCAATCTTTTAGAGGAGCTTTGTTTTCAGAGCCTGAGTTTTCCTCGGATAACGCCGCAGGAATTGCCTTGCTTTGCAGAAGAGAATATTTGAGAAAATAAATCAATACGGAGAAAAATAATGCAAAAGGAAACTGTTTTCAGCGTATCGCAGATAAATGAATATATCAAAATGACGCTGGAATCAAATCCTGTGTTGAAAAATATCTGGCTTCGCGGCGAAATATCCAATTTTAAGAGCAATTATTCGTCGGGACACCTGTACTTTTCGTTGAAGGATGAAAATTCATCAATCAAGGCGGTAATGTTCAGAATGTCGGCATCAAGACTTAAATTTCAGCTTGAGAGCGGAATGAAGGTTTTGCTTCACGGCAAAATTTCAACATATACCGTAAGCGGAGATTATCAAATTATCGTTGATGATGTTCAGCCCGACGGTGCAGGGGCTTTAGCTCTTGCCTTTGAGCAATTAAAGAAAAAGCTTGAGGGAGAGGGCTTGTTTGCTCCCGAAAGAAAAAAGCCAATTCCCAGATTTGTAAAGCGCGTAGGAGTTATTACTTCGGCATCCGGAGCGGCGCTTCACGATATTATAAATGTTTCGGGAAGGCGATGTCCGTCGGCGGAGATTGTTATTTATCCCGCCTTTGTTCAGGGAGAGAACGCACCTAAAAGTCTGTCGGGCGGAGTGTTGTTCTTTAATAATAAGTGCCCTGTTGATTTGATTATTATAGGGCGCGGAGGAGGCTCTGCCGAGGATCTGTGGGCATTTAATGACGAGGGCCTTGCAAGGATTATTGCGGGCTCGTCTATTCCCGTGATTTCGGCGGTCGGTCATGAAACTGACTTCACAATATGCGATTTTGTTGCGGATATGCGCGCACCTACTCCCTCTGCGGCGGCAGAGCTTGCATTTCCCGACACGGTCGAACTGAAAAGCAAGCTGCTGAATTTGTACCGTCGAACAGAGGCGGCGCTCGGAAGACGAATCGATATGCTTGAAGGTAGAATTGACCTCTTTAAAAAAACAGTAGAGGCATTGTCACCCGAAAACAAGCTTTTGAGCAGGCAACACTCGCTTGAAAAGCTTGAGGGAAGACTTGACACACAGATTTTGAATATATACAAAGGGGCAAAGAACACTTTTTCAATGCTTTGCTTACGCCTTGAAGCAGCAAATCCATTGTCGGTGTTATCACACGGATATGCGATAATCGAAGATGATGCAGGTGAGCCGATTTCGTCTGTTGAAGCAGTTGAGCTTGAACAAACTGTAAAAATCATTATGTCTGACGGCTCAATGTCGGCTAAAATCATTGATAAAGAAGAGAAAGCTAAATAGAGGGAATGTATTATGGCAGAAAAGAAAAAACTTGGCCTTGAAGAGATGATGGCAAGGCTTGAAGAAATAACCAAAACGCTTGAAGACGAAAAGCTACCTCTTGACAAGTCCTTGAAGCTTTATGAAGAGGGAATAGGGCTCGCTTCAAAATGTGCAAATGAGCTTGATGCGGCAAAGAGAAAAATAAAAATTCTTCAGCAGAGCGAAAATGGTGAAATTGATATTGTAGATGTACCTCAGGGAACATTTACCGAAGAAATGTGATTTTTAAGTAAAAAGGATTATTTTATGCTTGAATATAACCGTGAGCTTGCAATTAACGCTCTTAACAGCAATAAAGAGGCAGTTGAGCGCGCGCTTGAAAAAATATACACAAAAGAGGAAGGGCCTGCCTCAAAGCTTTATGAGGCGGAGAGATACAGTCTTTTGTCAGGCGGAAAGAGAATAAGACCGTCATTTGTTATTGAAACCTGTAAGATGCTTGGGGGCAAAATCGAGGCGGCATTGCCATTTGCCTGTGCAATTGAAATGGTGCATACATATTCGCTTATACACGACGACCTTCCTTGTATGGATAATGACGATATGAGAAGAGGAAAGCCAACAAATCACAAGGTCTTCGGCGAGGCGTATGCCACGCTTGCGGGTGACGGCTTGCTCACTGACGCCTTTTCAGTCTGTGCTAAGAATTCCTATGTTCCGGGTGATTGTGTAGCCTCAGCCGTTGGAGTTTTGTCGGACGCGGCAGGTAGCTTTGGAATGGTAAAGGGACAGGTCATTGACCTTTACGGCGAGGAAAATCCGTTGGGCTATGACCAGTTGATTGACCTTCATTCGAAGAAAACAGGTGCTCTTATTTGCGCGGCGGTACAGCTTGGCTGTCTTGCGGCGGGAGCAACTCTTAACGACGAGGTGACACGAAAGCTGACCTTGTTTGCTCAAAAGATAGGCCTTGTTTTCCAAATAGTAGATGATATTCTTGATGTGATTTCAAGCGACGAGGCGCTCGGCAAAAGGGTCGGAGCCGATAAAAAGCAAAACAAGACAACATTTATGAGCTACTACACGCCTTATGAGGCGAAGGTTTACTCTGAGGAGCTTACCAATAATGCGGTTGCAGAAATCAGTGATATAGACGGAAGTGAAACACTCGGCGCGATTGCGCTCTATCTTTGCGACAGAGAAAATTAAGCCGACAGCCCCGCTCTAAATTTCGCGGGAGATGAAAGGGAAAAATGGAAGAATTAAAGGCACTACTTACAAATTATTTGATTGCCTGTGCGCTTGCGAGCTGGCTTGTTGCGCAGATTTTAAAGGTTTTTACGGGAATATTTAAGTTAAAGAGTTTCTCTGTTTCGGAATTTTTGTTTGGCACAGGCGGAATGCCATCGTCACATACTGCGGCGGTCTGCTCTGTTGCGACAGGCTGTGCAATTTTATACGGTCTTGGCTCGTCACAGTTTGCAATAAGCGTAGTACTTGCTCTGATTGTTATGAGAGATGCTATGGGAATGCGACGTCAGGTAGGTGAGCACGCCAAAGCGCTGAACATAATAATTAAAGAATTGGCAGAGGCTAAGAATGATACTGAACTTACAATTAAAGCTCTTGGGGAGTTGGTGGGACATACACCCTTGCAAGTTTTTGCAGGTATGATTGTTGGAATTGCCATTCCGTTCCTTGTAGCTCTTATTCCCGCATTTGCTGTGCTATGAGATTAGATGTTTATCTTGTTGAAAGCGGTCTTGTTGAAAGCAGAAACAAGGCAAGCAGGCTTATTTGTGAAAATAAGGTAGCCGTTGACGGCAAAATCGTGTCAAAGCCATCTGAGAGCATTGACGGAACTGAGCATAAGATTGAAATTATTGAAAATGAAAAATATGTAAGCCGAGGAGGCTTAAAGCTTGAAGCGGCTCTTGATTACTTCCAAATTGATGTCAAGGACAAAAGATGTATTGATGTAGGCGCGTCAACGGGCGGATTTTGCGATTGCTTGCTTCAAAGGGGAGCTAAAAGTATCTGTGCAGTTGATTCGGGCAAAGGTCAGCTCCATTCCAGAATCCTTTCTGATATAAGGGTCAGCTCAATTGAAGGCTATAATGCGAGAAATATGAGCTCTGACGATTTTGGATTTTTTGATATTGCTGTAATGGATGTTTCATTTATTTCGCAAACATTAATTCATCAAGCGGTGAGCGGTCTTTTGTATGACGGAGCGTTTTTTATAAGCCTGATCAAGCCCCAATTCGAGGCGGGTAAGAGCGCTCTTGGAAAAAATGGAATAGTAAAAAATCCTTCGGACAGAGAAACAGCAATAAACAAGGTTTTAGCGTCGGCTTGCTTATTTAATATGACACCGCGAGGAGTTATCAACTCTCCTATTACGGGTGGGGACGGCAACCGAGAATATCTTGCCTTATTTGAAAAAAGTGATAATGCTGATATAAATGTCCCCGATGAAATAAAGGCTTTGGTAAAAAAGCTCTGCAGAAGCTGATTTATCAGTCCGAAACACAGATTTTGCAAAAGAGAAACAACTGATGAAAGGCAAATGACAATGGCAAAAAGAATAAAAAAAGCATTGCTTGTTACTAACTTTAATATTTTTGATAAGGCAAATGCCGCTATGCAGGTAGCCGAAAAGCTAAATAGCTTGGGTTGTGAGGTCTGCGCCTTGAGCTTCAACAAGGATAAAGTGCTTAAGAACAACAAAAATAAAATCAAGTTTAATTTTTTAAACCCCGATGATGCATACGGAGTTGTTGATGTTGTGATCGTGCTTGGCGGTGACGGAACGATTCTTGAAGCATCTCGAAGAGCGGCGCCCTATAACACGCTTGTTCTCGGACTTAATCTTGGCAGACTTGGATATATGGCAGAGCTTGAGATGAGCGAAATTGACGAGCTTACCCGTATAGTTGAGGGTGACTATAAGCTCGAAGAGCGTTCAATGATCAATATTGCCCTGATTGATGATAAGGGCAATGTTAAGAAGAATGAGTATGCTCTCAATGATGCGGTTTTATCAAACGGCTCAATTTCAAGAGTGGTTGACCTTGAGCTTTACGAGGGAGGGGTTCTGATTGCAACATACCGTTCAGACGGAATGATCATATCAACTCCTACGGGTTCAACGGCGTACTCGCTCGCGGCGGGAGGAGCAATTGTTGACCCAAGACTTAATTGTCTTTGCGTAACTCCCATTTGTCCACATTCGCTGTATGCACGCCCATTAGTTTTCCCCGATACAGCAAATATTGAAATAAAGAACATCTGCCAGAGAGAGAAAACACTTTTCTTAACAGTTGACGGCAGAGCCAATTATGAGCTTTGTATCGGAGAAATGGTGCGAATTACCCGCTCACCGCTGCGCACGACCTTTGTAAGACTGAAGGACGGAAGCTTTTACGACAGACTAAGACAAAAAATGACCGATAAGTAATTAAAGAGGTATAGAGATGAAAAAGGGAAGACAAGAAAAAATATTAGAGCTTATAAAGAAATTTGAAATTGAAACTCAGGATGAGCTTATAGAATTTCTGGAGCAGGAGGGATATTATGTTACTCAGGCTACGATTTCAAGAGATATAAGAGATCTTGACCTTGTTAAAGTCGCAATGCCTGACGGCTCATATAAATATGTTGTTTCTCACATAACCAAAAAGGGTAGGGGCGGCGCATCTCTTATGTCGCACTCGGTCGTTGATACCGTTGCGAGCATAACCTGCGCACAGAATATTATCGTGCTTAAAACCTCTGCGGGCATGGCACAGGCGGTAGCGCTTACGATTGACCGAATAACAGACGCTGAAATTCTCGGTTGTGTGGCGGGAGATGACACTATAATCATTGTAACAGCCGACAACGAGAAGGCGTATATTGCAGCTGACAGAATGAAGCTGTTATTTGGATTAAGATAATTTTGTTTAAGGCAGGTATAAGCTATGCTCACAGCTCTGCATATTGAGAATATAGCGGTCGTCAAAAAGGTTGACATTGATTTTGGACAAGGCTTTACTGTGCTTACAGGCGAAACAGGCGCAGGTAAATCGGTAATAATTGACGGTATTAATATGCTGATAGGCTCTAAGGTCAGCAGTGAAATTATCCGCAACGGCGAGGCGTATGCGCTTTGTGAGGGAGTTTTTGGCAGTCTTTCAAGCAACACCTTGCAAAAGCTTGAGGGAATTGGAATTGAAGCTGAGGACGGCGAGCTTATCGTCAGTGCAAAGCTGACACTTGACGGTAAAACAACATACAGAATAAATGGCAGGGCTGTTACAAAAACAATTTTGCGTGAAATAGGCAAATCGCTTATCTCAATTCACGGACAACACGACAGCCGAGCCTTGCTTGATAAAAATTCGTATGTTTTTATGATAGACCTTTACGGCAAGATTGATGCCGACAGGGAAGAATATCAACTTGTTTACCGTGAAATTGAGGATTACAGAAAAAAGCTCAAGGAGATTACGCTTGACGCTGAGGCAAAGGCAAGAGAGCGTGAAATGCTTGATTATCAAATCAAGGATATTGATGCAAAAAGGCTTAAGGACGGAGAGGAAGAGGTGCTTGAAGCAGAAAAGCTGCGTCTTGGAAGCATTGAAAAGATAAATAAACACGTGAATTTTGCATATCGCTTGCTTCAAGGCGGAGAGAGGGGAGCGGACGCCTCATATCTTCTGTCCCGAGCATCAGAGCAGCTTGCAAAAATCTCAGACGTAATGCCCGAAGCGAGGGAAATATCCGAAAAGCTGCTTGATATGAGCTACGAGGTTGCTGATATCGCGTCAAATGTAAAGGGCTTTGTTGATGACGAGAACCCCGATGAAAAGCTTGACAGAGTTGAAACAAGACTTGAAGCGATTTCGTCATTAAAACGCAAATACGGAAAAGACATAAAGACTATTTTGGCTTTTCGCGAGAGAGCGGCCGCAAGACTTGACGAAATTGAGCTTTCTGACGAGAGGTGCGAGGAATATAAAAAGCAAATCTCAATGCTGGAAAAAAAAGCGCAAGCCTTGTGCGACAGCTTAACTCAAAAAAGACTTGTTGCGGCTAATTCTGCATCAGAGAAAATACTTGATGCTTTATCCTATCTTGATATGCCGAGCGTGAAGCTTGAAATTGCGGTTTCGCCCGCAGATGATTTCACACCGACAGGTAAGGATAAAATTGACTTGCTTATTGCTACAAATCCAGGTGAGCCAATGCAGCATATGGCAGATATTGCCTCAGGCGGAGAAATGGCGAGAATTATGCTTGCAGTTAAGAGCGTTTTAAATGAAAATAGCGGTGTTGATACCGAAATTTATGACGAGATCGACACAGGTATTTCGGGCAAAACATCAAGAAAAATCGGAATTAAGATGCACGATATTTCAAAGCGAGGTCAGGTCATTTGCGTAACTCATTCGGCGCAGATAGCAACGCTTGCCGACAATCATTATCTTATTTCTAAGAAAGAAATCGACGGCAGAGCCGAAACGGGCATACACCTTATTTTCGGCGAGGAAAGGGTAAACGAGGCGGCAAGAATTCTCGGTGGAATTAATATTACCGAGGCTCAAAGACAGGCGGCTCGCGATATGATAGAGGATAAACAAAAATAACGCGGAAAATATGCTTAAATTTGATTTTGGTATTGAAATTTAAGTATTACTGTGGTATAATTATAAATTGTGATAAATTATAGACGTTGAAATAATAGAAAGGCAGTATATAAATGCTAAAGATTAAACTTTCAATAGCTGAAAAAATATATGAGGGCGTTAAGAAGATTAACCCCGAGGCAGAGCTTTCTGCGACAGAAATCGCAACAATGCTTGAGTATCCGCCCGACAGTACGATGGGCGACCTTGCATTCCCTTGCTTTAAGCTCTCAAAGGCACTCCGCCGCTCACCCGTGCAGATCGCCGCTACAATAGCAGAGGAGCTTAAGGGTGATGCTATCGGCTCAGCCGAGGCGGTGAACGGCTACCTCAATATTAAGCTTGACAACAAGTATCTCGGTGAAAATGTACTTCCCGAAATACTTGATAAAAAAGAAAATTACGGTGCGCCGACATATCTTGGAGAGGGTAAGACAGTAGTTCTTGACTATTCCTCGCCTAATGTTGCAAAGCCGTTCCATATCGGACATCTCGGTACAACTGTAATCGGTCACTCAATCAAAAAGCTACACGAGTTTGCGGGATATAGGTGTGTTGGTATTAACTATCTCGGCGACTGGGGTACACAGTTCGGTAAGCTTATCGTTGCTTATCGCCTCTGGGGCGACAAAGAACAGATCGAAGAGGGCGGAATTGATAAGCTCGTTGAGCTTTATGTTCGTATAAACAATGAAATAAAGGGTGACGAGGAAAAGGGAATTCCTGCGCGCGAGGATCTGGCAGAGCAGGCGAGAGCAGAATTTAAAAAGATGGAAATGGGTGATGAGGAGAACATAGCTATCTGGAAATGGTTCGTTCAAATCAGCCTTGAGGAATACGGTAAAACATATAAGCAGCTCGACATTGAGTTTGATAGCTACAAGGGCGAGAGCTTCTACACCGACAAAATGCCCGCACAGGTTGAAAAGCTACGCGCAAGCGGACTTCTCAAAATTGATGACGGAGCATCAATCGTTGACCTCGAAGAATACGGTATGCCCCCGTGTCTTATTTTGAAGCGCGACGGCTCAACGCTGTATCCCACAAGAGATATTGCGGCGGCGGTTTACCGCAAGCAAGAGTACAATTTCGATAAATGCATATATGTAACAAGCAATCAGCAAATTCTCCACTTCAAGCAGTGGTTCAAGGTTCTTGAGCTTATGGGTTATGATTGGCATGATGAGCTTGTTCACGTACCCTATGGCACAGTTTCCCTGAACGGCGCAAAGCTTGCGACAAGAACGGGCAATGTAGTATTGCTTAAAGACCTTTTTGCGCAAGCAATTGAAAAGGTAAAGGGAATTATGGAGGAGAAAAATCCCGACCTTCGCGGCAGAGATGATATAGCTGAAGCGGTTGGCGTTGGTGCTATTGTGTTCTATTACCTCTTAAATAACAGAATTAAGGATATTAACTTTAATCTTGAAGATGCACTCAGCTTTGACGGCAACACGGGGCCTTATGTTCAATATACCTATGCGCGTGCTTGCTCACTTCTTGAGAAGGTTAAGGATCATGGCGGTAAGGTAGTCATATCGTGTGAAGAGGAAGCCGCTTTGCTTAAGACACTTTGTCAATATGAGGAAAAGGTGCTTACCGCGATCCGCGACTACGAGCCCTCGGTCATCACGAGATTTATTCTTGATGTTGCGGTTGCGTTTAACAAGTTCTATCACGAGTGCAAGATACTTAACGCGGAAGACGGCAATGTAAGAGGCACAAGAATTATGCTCACTGAGGCAACAAAATATGTGCTTGGCAGCGCATTCTCTTTGATTTGCTTGAAAAAGACCGAGCGTATATAAAAGTTGAAAACAGTTAATAATTGAAAGGAAATATATAAAATGTCAGGACATAGCAAATGGGCTAACATTAAGCACAAAAAGGAAAAGACCGACGCTCAGAGAGCAAAGGTCTTTACAAAGATCGGTAAAGAGATCACGATCGCGGTAAAAGAGGGCGGCGGCGACCCGAACTCTAACGCTAAGCTTCGTGACTTGATTTCAAAGGCAAAATCAAACAATGTTCCTAATGATAACATCGAGAGAACAATCAAAAAGGCTCTCGGCGGAACAGGTGAATCCTACGAGGAAATCGTTTATGAGGGATACGGTCCCGCAGGTGTAGCGGTAATAGTTGAGGCAACAACAGATAACCGAAACAGAACAGCAGGTAATATCCGCTCATATTTCTCGAAGTATCACGGCAATATGGGACAGACAGGCTGTGTAAGCTTCCTCTTTGAAGACAAGGGCGTTATTGTTATCACAGACGAGGACGGCAAGATCGACGAGGATAAGCTTATGGAAACTACACTTGAGGCAGGTGCTGAGGACTTCTCGGGTGAGGACGGAGTATTCGAGATCTACACCGTTCCCGATGACGTTTACGCTATTGCAGAGGCGTTGAAGGAGGCAGGCTACGAGCTTGCATCTGCAGAAAAGACAAAGGTTCCTTCCACCACCGTTGAGCTTACAAGCGAGGACGATAACAAGTTTATGGGACTTCTTATCGAGAAGCTTGAGGAAGACGACGACGTTATGGAAGTATATCATAACTGCGACAACGAATTATAATAAAAAAATACGGGCGACCAACG
>JAZNER010000016.1:0-96888 GCA_045588675.1 Eubacteriales bacterium
GGTGCATAAAGCTATTTTGCTACGATAAATAAGAATTTGATGGAGGTACCTCTGTATGACAACATTAGAAACACAACGACTTATTTTAAGAGGATGGCGAGAGTCTGATGTTGATGATTTACATGAAATCATGAAAAATTCTTCGGTTATTATGGGCGGTTGGGAACCTCATGCCAATATAAATGTTACCCTCGATGTTTTGAACGAGTATATTGAAAATGATGACCGATGGGCAGTTGCTCTAAAAGATAGTAAAAAAGTTATTGGTTGTGTTAGAGTCTGTCCCGACCACAATCGTGGAAAGTTTTATGCCAAATCTATAAACTATGTTTTATCTGAAGATTATTGGGGAAATGGCTATATGACAGAAGCAATCAAACAAATTATTAAATATTTGTTTGATGAATTAAACATAGATTTATTGTCTGCTTTTCATATTCCTGATAATATTAGGTCCAAGAGTGTTCTTGAAAAATGTGGATTTGAATATGAAATTACAATAGAACAAGGATACAAAAGATTCGATGGTGAATTTTTTGATTCAGTTTGTTATTCTATTTTGAAATCTGATTATATAGAAAAGAAATTGCAGGATAAATAGCTGACAAATTCTAATTTGTAGAAAAACATCGGTGCGCTGATCGTTAAAAGCCTCGTCAATTTTCCTGACAAGCACTGCTTTTGTGGACACAAAAGGCAAAATACGGCATACCTCTTTCGAGATATGCCGTATTTTTAAAAGCTGTCCTTTAGAGCACCGCTCTATGGCAACAAGTCTTTTTTATTAGGTGTCAGCCTTAGTTTTATGAATGGTGCCGAAAGGGTGTTGGGGTGGCGAATAAACCGAATACAGCTTCAGCGGAACTCTACCCGTATTTACAATATTATGCCATGTGCCCGCGGGGACAGCTATTGCATACTGGTCATTTATCTGATGCTTGTCGGTAAGATTATTTTGAGAACAACCCATACAAACAATTCCGCTTCCCTGCTCAATTCTGAAAAGCTGATCAAGATGTGGATGCATTTCAACACCAATGTCACAGCCAACGGGAATCTCCATTATGGTAAGCTGCAAGTATTCTCCCGTCCATAACGCCAATCTGAAATTATCGTTAATTGAAACTGCCTTGTCAATATTGATTACAAGCGGGCGGTCGCCAAAATCGCGTAAGGAGTTGTTTCCACTGCTTTGGCGGGAATTATCACGACAGCTTTCGTGACAATTATCACGCCAATCTCCCCGTCGTTGATTGTAATAATTGTCGCAACCGTTATAATCGTTATAGTGATTGTGTCTGTTATGATTTCGCATATAAGCACCTCCGTTCTTATATCATTTTATGTCGAATAAAATCAATAGGTGCAACATTAAATTATTCAAAAAACCTAACAAAGGAATGAAAAATACTCTTTTAAAATACACGATGAAAATTTCGCAAAAAGCACTTGACAACCGCTAAGTTATGTGATATAATACTGAGGTGACAGAAAGTTGTCACCCAATTGAACACGGAGGAATATCGAAGTGGTCATAACGAGGCGGTCTTGAAAACCGTTTGGGCGCAAGCCCACGGGGGTTCGAATCCCTCTTCCTCCGCCACAAGCCCCGATTTTTCGGGGCTTTTTTACTACTTGCTTATCGGTATATCTACAAGATTGTTTTTTGTCAACAATTAGGTTTATATGTAAAAAGATAATTTTTAACTATTGACAAATAGGTTAAATGGAGTTAAAATAGTATTATAAATCAAATTGAGAGGTCAGAAATGTCAAAAGAAGATTTGGAAGTATTAGAAAAAAGAATTGCAGAAGGAGAAAAAAGAATGAGAGCAGAAAAAATCAAAAAAGAAGCCGAAGAATTCAACAAAAAGCGCAAGGCGCTCGGCAACGACTTCAAGAAGTTCATAACACGCGGAAATGTGCTTGATATGGCAGTCGGTGTTATTGTGGGCGGTGCATTTACAGCAATTATCAACAGCCTTAGCAACAATATTTTAAAGCCCGTGATAAACTGGCTTTTAGCGCTTGTTTTGGGAGAAAATTCGCTCAGCGAAATCTACACCTTCCTGAAGCGTGTTAATTTAGAGGACGGCTCTCCCGACCTCATCCAGAGTATTTATATTGACTGGGGTGCATTATTAAACGCAATTATCAACTTCTTCTTAATTGCCTTAACACTTTTTGCAATAGTAAGGATTATCACGAGCTTGCGCAAGAGAATTGATGAAATGGTCAACGAGGAAGAGCTTAAAAAGGCGGCAGCAGCATCCGAAGCAAAGGCGAAGGAAAAGGAAGAGGCAGATGCAAAAGCAAAAGCAGAGGCTGAGCGCCTTACTGAGCGTGAAAATCAATTCTATGCTAACGTTGAAGAACAGGCAAAGCTTTTGCGCGATATTAAAGAGCTGATTGCAAAAAATAACTAATATTTGAAAATTCAAACCGACGGGAGTATGCTTTCGTCGGTTTTATTCTTTTTTTGCAAAACATCTTGCAAAAATTGTAACAATATGATATACTTAAATTAGTTGGAAGTATTAAATTTCAAGGAGGTAAATTATGCCAATTCAAGAATCGGGCGAAATGTATCTTGAAACAATACGCATTCTTACCGACAATGGAAAAACCGTAAGAGCTATTGACATTTGTGAGCATATGGGATATTCAAAGCCGTCTGTCAGCCGTGCTATGGGTATCTTAAAGAATGGCGGCTATATAAACATTGACAAAAACGGATTTATCACTCTTACAGAGATAGGTTTTGAGGTTGCAAGCCGTATTTATGACAGACATAAAATGCTGACTGAGCTGCTTATTCGAATAGGCGTCAGCTATGAGGTCGCCGCCGAGGACGCCTGCAAAATAGAGCACCATATAAGTCAGGAGTCCTTTGAGGCTATAAAAAATTATCTTGACAAGATTTCCAAATAACAAAAAAGCGTACAAGATGAGTTTGGCTTGTACGCTTTTTTATTTTATTTGATTTTCTCTTTTTTGAGCTCTTGATTTTTTGTCTTCAAGGGCTCTCATTTCAGCTTCGGCAAACTGATTGCCGCAAACAAAATAAATTAAATACCGAGGAATGCCGCACCGATAATTCCCGCGTCATTTCCAAGCTCGGCAATACGAATATCTGTAAGCTTTATGTAGCTACCGCCGTATTGCTCTTTTCTGATTATAGGAACGAGCTTATCAAGCAAATACTGTCCCTCTCCCGAAACTCCTCCACCTATTGAAAGCACCTCGGGCTGAAAAATATTAATCATACTTGCAAGTCCGCTTGCAAGATACAAAACATACTCGTCAACAACCTCTTCTGCCGCCTTATCTCCCTGTCTTGCCGCATCAAACGCCACTCTGCCGTTAACCTTGCCGTATTTCTCAACAAAGTCTGTCATAGATGTTTTAATTCCCTTTTCCTCGCACTCTGCAAGCTTTTCACGGGTCATATTGATAAGTCCCGTAGCTGAGCTGTATGCCTCCCAGCAGCCAAGTCTGCCGCAGCCACAGGGTCTTCCATTTACTTCAATTACAATGTGACCAAGCTCTGTTCCCGCATAGTTGAAGCCCGAGAACACCTTGCCGCCGATTATAACTCCGCCGCCAACGCCCGTGCCGAGAGTTATCATAACAGAGTCGTCCGTTCCTCTCGCCGCGCCCGCAACAGCCTCGCCCCAAGCAGCAGCGTTTGCATCATTCTCAGCGTGGATATTGTCAACGCCTGTTCGCTTAGCAAGTTCCTTACACATATCATATTTAAGGAATGGAAGATTGCAGGAATAAACTACCTTGCCATCCGTGTGGTCAACAATACCGGGGGACGCAATACCGATAGCCTCAACCTCGCTAAGGTCAATATTGGCTGCCTTGCAAACATTGCGGCAAAGCTCTGCCATATCGTCCATAATAAGATCTGCTTCTCTATCTGCTCCCGTAGGAACACTCATTTTCTTCAATATTTTGAAATCCTGGCTTACAACCGCTGCGGCGATATTTGTTCCACCGAGGTCAATTCCTATACGATACATAATAAAATTCCCTTTCAATCAATGATTTATTTATAACAATTATAAAGCATAAAAGCTGTTCTGTCAAGTAGCTTTTCAAAAGTTTCACAGTAAAATCAGAGCTTTTCGCCAAGCCCTCTCATTATCGGATATAACGCTCCGCCGAGATTTCAAAAACGACTTTGATAAATTTTTATTTCAGCTACCTCTGTTATTTATCAAGATTGATAAGCTCATAATCACTTGAGCCACAGCCGAGCTTTTCAGCCTGCTCAATTGTCAGAAGTCCGTTACGGCTCTCTATTCTTTCAATTAAGTGCGACTTCTTCTCGTCATTACAGTTATAAACCAAATCAACACAAGCCTTGTCTATCGCAACAGGGTCGGTTGAAATCAAAATTCCAATGTCAGCAATACAGGGGTCCTCTGCAACCGCACAGCAGTCACAGTCAATAGACATATTCTTCATAACATTGATGTAAAGAATTCTACCCTTGAAATAATCAATTACCGACTTTGCCGCATCTGCCATTGATGTGAGGAAATCGTCGTGGTCTGATGTCCACTTTCGCTCTAAATCGCCCGCGCCGTGAATATAGCCCTTGCCATACGCCGACGCCATACCAATTGACAACTGCTTCAGCGCTCCGCCAAATCCGCCCATTGGGTGACCCTTGAAGTGGGATAGCACCAGCATAGAGTCATAATTCTCAATATTTCTGCCGACAAAGTTTTGCTTTATCTGCAAGCCGTCAGGGATTTCAAGCATTAAATCGTTGCCGTCGCCGTCAAGCAAATCAATCTTAAAAGCGTTCCAGCCGTGCTTTTTAAAGGTTTCAAGGTGAGTTTCCTTATTATGTCTTCCTCCCTTGTAGGCGGTATTTGTTTCAACAACCGTTCCTCCAACCTCGCGAATAATATCACTCCAAAATTCAGGACGGATAAAATTCTGGTTTCCCGGCTCACCCGAATGAACCTTAATACAAACCTCGCCTTCAAGCTTGAAATTAATTGCCTTATAAAGACGCAAAACCGCTTCCTTTGTTATTTCGCTTGTAAAATAAACCTTTGAACTCATATTAATCTCCTTTACAATATTGTTTTCAAATATTTTTTATGAATTACCCTGTAATGAGGGTCGTACTTTTGTCGATAAGCCTCTGAATGTCTGATTAAGTAATTTCCACCCGACAGGTAGCTGTCTATAAAGCTTGAGTTTTCCTCGTTTTTGAGTTTTTTTATCTCTTCAACAAAGAAACCGTCATCAACACTTTCGCGCGAGGATAAAACAAACGCCTCTGCTAACGCATCAAAGGATTGATGCTTTTGAAAATACGGATAGAGATAGACCCTCACATATCGGTCGCTGATTTCTTCAATCATGGGTGAACTGTCGCCCTCAATGCTTTCATATTCACGCAGCATATAATCAAGAGCTATTTGCTTATCCTTGACGAGATGTCCATTACCCAAAATTCCTTGCAAATGAAGCTTTATTATATCCTCAATTTGCATTTCGGGGTATTTTTCTAAATGTTCTTTTAAATTTACCATTTTACTTCTTTCTATTAAAACAAAAAATTAGATATGGTTTCATACGACAAAAGGTATATTTTTAAAAATAAAGTGTAAACGAAAAATCCCCAGATTTGATTTTACCATAAATGATCAATCCCATAATTACCAAAGAGGCTACGGTAAAAATTGCCTTCAATACTCTGGCATTTCTATTTATTGTATCTTCTACTTTTCCTCTCTTGTTGTGAATTTCTTCCTCAGAAAGCACATTTTTTCGAAGCTGCTTTTGAATTTTCCCAACAACATATTGTTCATCATATTCGATAATGTTGCCGCAACCATAACACTGAAAATCATATTCTGTAACTTCAACTTCTCCCACCATATGAATTCTATGATTAATCCTGTTATGTTCTCTATAATCGGGGTCACCCGGTTTTACTGTTCTTGTTTTAGAATGCTTGCTTAATCGTTCTCCGCATTTGTGACAATAGAATTTTTTTGTTAGCATTGCCACCGGGATGGAAGAAGATTTGTTATTCATATTTAAAAATTCCTTTCAAAATGTTAACCATATTTCTCGTCGGCATTCCGCCCACTCCATGAATTGAATTGCCGTGTTCTCCTTATGCCCAGCAGGGCAATTCATGACCAAAGGTCAATTCATGCACGTTAGTGCAATTCATGCCATCGGCAATTCATTGTGTCGTGTGAGACACACGACACTTTCGATGTGCCCCGTGACAGGAAACATATCAACAGGTTGGATTTTGCCTATCTTATAGCCCAATTTTCTGAAATACGCGCAATCGCGTGCCAAGGTGTCGGGCCCGCATGAAATGTAAACCACTTTCCCTATATCACTTTTTGCGATATAATCTATAAGCTCTTCGGTCGTTCCCTTCCTCGGCGGGTCAAGAATTACAACATCATATTTTCTGTTCTTTGGGATAATGTCCTCGGTCTTTGAGGCATCTGCACAGTAAAATTCGGCGTTCTTGATGCCGTTAAGCTCGGCATTCAACCTCGCGCACTCGACCGCACCCTCAACAATCTCAATGCCCATCACATATTTCGCTTTGTCTGCCATAGACAAGCCTATCGTGCCTGTTCCGCAGTAAAGGTCAAGGACACTTTGACTTCCGTCAAGCCCTGCCAAGTCCTTTGCCAAGCCATAAAGCATCTCAGCACCGTCACGGTTGACCTGCCAGAATGACTCGGGTGTTATGCGGAATTTAAGAGAGCAGAGCGTGTCCTCGATGTATCTGTTACCCGACAGAACTATGTAACGCTCTCCCGTCACGACATTTGTGTTTTTCTTATTTATATTCAGCAGAAGGCTTGTTATCTGCGGGAATTTTTGAGCTACTAAATCGCAAAATCTATCCGACCTCGGTAACTCTTCTCCGTTTATTACAAGACAAAGCATAATCTCGCCGCTGATTTGTCCTCTTCGCAGATAAATGTGGCGAAGAAGCCCTCTGCCACTCTCCTCGTCATAGGCGGTAATGCCGTTCTTGGTTGCAAAATCACAAACGAAATCAACGATTTGAGAGAAAATCTCAGGCTCTAACATACAGTGCTCGGCAGATACGATAGAGTGAGTTTTACTTGCAAAAAATCCCGCGCGAATACCGTCCTTTGTCGCTCTGACGGGATATTGTGCCTTGTTTCGATACCCCTCGCGACTGCTCGGCGCTATAACGGGTAAAATCTCAACATCTGAAAGTCCTGCCTTGAGAAAAATTCCTTCAATGTAAGACTTTTTCATTTCAAGCTCGCTCTCGCGTGTCAAATTGCGGTAAACACAGCCTCCGCAGGATTGAGGCGCGGTACAAAAATCAGTCGCAGAGCGGTTTTTTGATGCCGACAAAACTTCTTCCAGTCTTGCAACATAAAAGCTCTTACCTACCTTTATTATTTTCGCCAACACTCTATCTCCGGTCACTGCACCGTTGACAAAAACGACCGCGCCGCCCTCAAGCTTACCAACTCCCGCGCCGAGATTGTTCATATCAATTATATCAAGAATTATTTTATCGTTCTTCTTAATGTTCACATTAAAATCCCTTTATCTAAATTTCAGGTCAAACCTATTAAATATAAAACTCCCGTCCGTCTTCAAGTCTGAGGCAGCCTATAGCTCCACCTCTCGCCTCTCCGCAGTCAATATCAATGCTATTATTGCCGTAGAAAATTTTGCCGTTGCCGCCATTTTCTTCGGTCGTCGGATTGTGCCCCACGATAATTATTTTGTCGTCATAATATCTCTTTGTAAGGTCAAGCGCCTCGCTGAAAAATGCTTCGGGAGCTAAAGCATCAAGCTCTATATCTTTTGCGAAATTTGCAATTCCCGCGTGGACAAGCAAATAGTCCCGGTCGCCGATCTGAATTTCCTCATAAAGCGTCATATCAGAGAGATAATCAATAATTCCCTCTCGCATCTCTTCGTCAAGCGCGCGATATGAAGCAAGAGTAACAGCTCCGCCGTTCTCCGACCATTCGGTCATCTCCTCAATAAATTTCTTGTCGGGCACCTCTCCCGATTTAAGCATTTTTTCAAAGCCTGTAAGCATTTTTACAGCCATGAAATCGTGCTCGCCTACAATTGAATAAACATTATATCTTACGCTTATATCTCCGACAAGCTCCATGCTTTCCTCGCCGAAATCCACTATATCGCCAAGAATATACATAATGTCGGCTTCCTTGAAATCAATCAGCTCCAAAAGCTTTTTGAATTTAGTATAATTTCCGTGAAGATTTGATACTACATAAGTCATAATCTGCCTCCGTTAAACAACCTCTATCTTATTGGAAAAGCAAATCTCCACCTGTGCGTCGGGACATAGCTTTTCTGTTAAATCTCTCAAAAATTGACATACGGGATATTCGGTAAAGAAGTGCCCCGCAGACACAAGATTTATGTTGAAATCAAAAGCCGAGAGCTCCTGATGATACTTCATATCTCCCGTGACAAAGGTGTCAGCTCCCTTTTGAGCCGCCAATGCAATATAGTCACCGCCCGAGCCGCCAAGCACCGCTACCTTTTTCACTTTTCTTCCAACAGAAGAAAGAACTACTGAAGCTTCCTGCCCCCCGTCTGACAAAGCCGACTTTACAAGTCGCGCAAACTCCTCAGGTGACATCTCGCCCTCAAGGCTGCCAAGCCTCATTATAGTGTCGCTGCCGCTATCTACAGCCTCAACATCCGACAAGCCAAGCCGTGAAGCCAACACATCATTAACTCCTCCGCTCACAGCATCAAGACGGGTGTGGAAGGTCATAACCGCAATATCATTTTTCGCAAGCAAAACCGCGCGCTTGCCGTCAGCGTTCAAGCAATTAATCGACGACAGGCCGCCGAAAAAGAGCGGATGATGGGCAATTATTACATCAAAATTCTCTGTGATTGCCTTATCAATCACATAATTCGTAACATCAAGCGCAATCAAAGCTCGCTTTACCTTTCGCTGAGGGTCAGTACAGGCTTCAAGCCCGTCACGGTCCCAGTCGCAAGACAGTGAGGACGGTATAATTTCACAAAGCTTATTATATAATTCGATTACCTTCATAAAAATGAAATCCTTTCTTGTGTTTTTTACACCCGTTTGAACATTTATTTTTGGGGCAGATACTCTTCAAGAGAGCAAGCAAGCAAATCCTCGACAGAAAAATCAAGCCCCGCCTTCTTTTTGCCTTCGATTCTTGTGCGGAGAACGCGTATTGCCCTTTTTATGTAAGCGACAGTATCTTCGTCCGCTCTATCTAAATTTGCTTTTCCGACTAACGCTTCAATCGGGGAAAGCTCGCGCTTCCCTCCCGTATATTCGGCGCAAATTATTCGGTAAATTCTATCCTCGCGCTCACCGCAGCAAACAATCTTTTCATCCTTCACAGAAAACCCCTCGCACGCCAAATATTCGGCAACAAGCTCAGGGTGTGTCATCGGCTGAAGAATAAGCGTTATTCCCTCTTTTTTTATCCAAGGAGCAGCGCTCAAGATCGATATGATAAGCTCCCCTCCCATTCCCAGTACACTTATACAGTCGGGCGCGAAATCGCGAGCACCCATAAGTCCGTCTGCTCTTATTGCTTCAACCTTGTCACCAATCGAATGTTTATTTATATTTGCAACTGCCGCCGCGACAGGTCCTTCGTTTATATCAGAGGCTAAGGCGCAGGATATTTTATTTTCAAGACACAGGGCAATCGGCAAATACGCGTGGTCGCTTCCAATGTCGGCAAGACGCGCCCCAATCGGCACAAAATCTGCCGCCGCGCGCAAGCGTTTATCAAGTATCACACCTTCTCCTCCTTGAATTTATAATTTCGAAAAACAGCCCGAGAAAAAATTTTCACGGGCTGTAAAAATTGACATTTGATTATTGAGCGCCAAGATATTTGTTAATCTTTTCAACAAGCTTATCTGCATCTGTGCCGTGTACCAGGCACGCGTCCTCAATAGATTCTCCGCGAGAAGCGGGACAACCAAGACAGTGCATACCAATTTCAAAGAAGAACTGCGCTGTTCCTGAATCATAATCAAGAATATCACCGATAATTGTTTCTTTTGTTACTTTCACAACTACTTACCTCCTAATTAAATATCATTATCTATATTATATAGCTTTTTCAACAAAAAGTCAAGTGCCGAGCCAATGTTTTTACACTTTTGCCTCTACTTTTTTATCATTTGGCACAAGGCGCGAGAGTATGCAAAAAGAATGAATTTTATTTGATATTTATTTATTGCTATACCCCTTGCAAAATTATAAAAATTGTGTTATAATGTAAAATGAAATTTTATGGCAATAATTTATAAGAGGCTCAATATGAATATAAGAATTTAGAAGGTTTATCCCCCGCTTAAGCTTAAATAATTAATTTCAGAGAGGATAAAGAAAAAATGATAATTGCACTTGAAGAAGCAAAGCGCAAGCTGATTGATTTGCGCAAAGATATAAAGGAGCTTGGTCACGCACTCCGCATTGACGACCTTAAAGCAAAGGCGGCGGAGCTTGAAGCTCAGACGCTTGACCCGAACTTTTGGAACGACCCCGAAAATTCAACAAAAATAACACAAACTATAAAGCAATCAAAGGATAAAATCGAGGGCTACGAAAACCTCTGTTCCCGCCTTGAAGATGCAATCACGCTTGCCGAAATAGCAATTGAGGAAAACGACGAGGACAGTCTTTCCGAGGTTGAAAGTGAGCTTGCAGCGATTGAAGAAACTGCCGAAAAGGAGAGAATCTCAGTTCTCCTTTGCGAGGAGTATGACAAGAACAACGCCATCGTTTCCTTCCACCCGGGTGCAGGCGGCACTGAGGCGCAGGATTGGGCACAGATGCTTTACAGAATGATTACCAGATACGCCGAAAAATCAGGCTTCAAGGTTAAGCTTATTGACTGGCTTGACGGTGACGAGGCAGGTCTTAAATCGGCTACGATTATGGTTGAAGGCCTTAACGCCTACGGATACCTTAAAAGCGAAAACGGCGTTCACCGCTTAGTTCGTGTGTCCCCCTTTGACTCGGCAGGACGCAGACACACCTCATTCTCTTCAATTGAGGTCATGCCCGAATTTGATGATGTTGATAAGGTCGTTCTTCGCGACGAGGACCTTGAAATCACCGCTCACCGTTCAAGCGGTGCGGGCGGTCAGCACATCAACAAGACTGACTCGGCAATCAGAATCGTTCACAAGCCCACGGGCATTGTCGTTGGCTGTCAGACAGAGAGAAGCCAGCTTCAAAACAAGGAAACTGCTCTTAAAATGCTTAAAGCAAAGCTTATGGAAATCAAGCTTCGCGAGCGTCTTGACACAATTGAGGAGATACAGGGTAACAAGACGAATATTGAATGGGGTGCGCAAATACGCTCATATGTATTTATGCCCTACACTCTTGCAAAGGATACGAGAACAGGCTATGAGGACGGAAATATTCAGTCTGTAATGGACGGAAATATTGACGGCTTTATCAATGCTTATCTCAAAATGAACTCAAATAAGTAAATAAAACAAACAACGGTGTGCTTGGAAATCCAAACACACCGTTGTTTATTTTCTCGCATATTATGGGTTATTAATATGCGCCTTGTTGTAAAATTTTAGAAGTAAATTACTTCTGCATACCGTTGAGCGCCTTCGTGAACTGGCTCTTTTTACGAGCAGCGGCGTTCTTATGGATAATGCCCTTAGATGCGGCAACGTCAATCTTCTTAACAGCAACCTTGTATGCTGCCTGTGCGCTTGCCATATCACCGGAAGCAACAGCGGCGTTATACTTCTTAATATCAGTCTTCATTGCAGACTTAAACATTTTATTCTGAAGTGTTTTCTTTTCGATAACCTTAACGCGCTTTTTCGCTGACTTAATGTTCGGCATTTCTTGTTCCTCCATTTAAAATTCACATTTAGTGTACGGCTCGCCCTCCGTCTGAGAGGGTACATCAGGCCCTACCGCCACATACCCATATATAATACCACAATTTTTTTATAATTGCAATAGTTTTTCAAAATTTTTTTGAATTTTTTTTAAATTTTAACAAAAAGTCAAAAAAATACGACTTTTAAATTAAATTTATTGCAAAAACACAATATGAAAATTATATCAAATTGGTTTTACCTGCGTCGCGAGAGCTGTATTTTGATATTACATTCGGAATTTTCGAGAGAAGGTCGCTCGCCATAAGCGAATATTCCCCCACCTCATTTCGTGCCAAATCACCTGCAATCCCGTGAATATATGCGCCAATTGCCGCTCTCAAAAGCCAATCGGGTTGAAAATCTTCACTCAAAGCACTTCTCTTATATGCAATCTGACCCTTTGCAAGCAAAGCACCGATTATTCCCGACAGGAGATCTCCCATTCCCGCACTTGCCATTCCTGCGTTGCCGCTATGATTAATGTATATCTTCTTGCCGTCACTTATCACCGTCTTATTATCCTTCAAAAGACAGATAACACCGTATTCGCGCGCAAAATCATATGCCGTTTCAACTGTCGAGCTTAAAATGCTCTCAATGCTTTTTCCGCAAAGGCGCATCATTTCCCCGATGTGCGGAGTAATAACAGTCCTCGCTCTCTGCTCTTTTGAGAGCAATTCCCACAGAGATTTATCCTCAGACATAATATTCAACGCGTCAGCGTCAAGCAGCATTGGCACACTGCCGCTTTTCAGCACAGTCTTTAAAATTGCCCTTGACATCTCGCTCTTGCCAATACCGCAGCCGATAACGACCGCATCTGCTTCGCTCAATGATTTTTCTACACGCGCGCATACATCTTCAAAATGCTCCTCGTTTTCATAGAGAGAATAAACCGCTTCGGGAAGTTTTGCGGCAATTGCTTCAAAATTCTTTCTTGCAGTGAATATCTCAACAATTCCAGCGCCTGTGCGATAGGCTGATGCCGCTGCAAAATACGCCGCTCCGCTCATACTGAGCCCGCGCGGATCATATGAGCCGCATATCGCCAAAACTCTCCCACAGCTGCCCTTGTTCGCTCGCTTATCAAGAGTCGGCAGCAGCGCGCTTATATCCTCATCGCCAACTCTCTCTGTTTTAAATCTCAAGATACTCATTTGGGCTGAACAAATGTAATTGATTCAATTACAACAGGTGTCAAGGGAGCGGGAGATTGCGAGTTCTTGTCGTCAACGGGGCAAGTCGCAATTTTGTCAACAACATCCATTCCCGCTAAAACATATCCAAAGGAAGCATACTTTTCATTGAGCGTTGCGGTCGTTTGATGCATAATGAAAAACTGTGAGCTTGCGGAATCATTTAATCCGCCCACTCTCGCCATTGAAATAACACCGCGAACATGTGTAAGATTATTCACAAAATCGTTATCGGTAAACTCACCTTTTATCGTATCGGCATCCTTCTCGCGAAGGCTGTCGCCAATCACCACAAATCCGCCGCCCTGTATCATAAAGCCATCCATAACTCTGTGAAAGACTGTTTCACTGTAAAACTTTTTCGCTACAAGAGCCTTAAAGTTCTTAACCGTTTCGGGTGCTATATCTCGTCTGAGCGCAACTACAATATCGCCGTAATTCTTAACGCGAATAAGTACAAAATCGCTCTCTTGGTCAGACGGCTCAAAGTCATCGACTTCCATCGAATCAATCTGCGCCTTTACCTTAGACATTCGAACAGAAATTCCCTCTCCCGTCAGAGATGTATCGTACGCTGCCTTGCCTGTCGGAGCGCAAGCAGATAATACGGAGCAAAGTGTAGCCAAAACACAAAAAAGCGCAAATAAAGAAATGATTTTTTTCATTTTTATTCTTTTAAAATCCTTTCATTTTAAGTTTATGCTTATATTTTATCACCGACTTTTATCCTTGTCAAGAACAAATTGCAAACAAAGATATAATTCGCAAAAATCCTCGCATAATATATTGTGAATAAACAAATGGGGGATTTTTATGGATAACGAATACAGAAGAGCCGCCAATATTACAATAATTTTTGCGGGAATTGCAGTTGTAATCTGGCTGTTTTTAAAATATGCATTGGTCGCTACGCTTCCCTTTTTGCTCGCCGCTCTGATTGCCGCAATCGTCGCACCCGCCGCAGATAAGCTGTCCATCATTACAAAAATACCGAGAAAGGTGAGCTCGGCTATCCTGATTATTTTATTCTTTTCGGCTATCGTTTCGATTATTGCCTTTGCCATCGCAAGACTAATCGGCGAAATCAGCAACATAATAGCATATCTTTCCGAAAACACCGAGATTATAGGCGACATACTCTCAAAATTCACCGATAAATTCGGGAATTTATTTGCCCGTTCAAGCTTTCTGGGCAAAATATTTGAGCTTGATTCGATAAAGCAGCTCGGTCTTGACCTCAATTCCCTGCTCCTTGATGCACTTAGCTCTATTCTGCACTCATTGACCTCACAAATCCCCTCGGCAGCCGTTGGAGTTGTTGGAAAGCTTCCTTCTATTTTACTTTTTTTAGCGGTTTTTTTGATTTCTGCATTTTACCTTTGCGTTGACCGCGACAAAATCTCACAAGCCTGCACTTCACTTTTGCCAAGCAGATTAAGGTCGCGTATGCCTGCAATGAAAAAGAAAATAGCAGAGGCGCTCACAGGATACCTTAAAGCCTATCTTTGCATTATGGCAATTACCTTTGCCGAAATGCTGCTCGGACTATCAATACTCGGTGTAAAATACGCTTTACTGCTTGCAATCATTATCTCAATAGTTGACATTCTGCCGATTTTAGGTACAGGAACAGTGCTTGTGCCTTGGGCTATCTTTTGTTTTATGTCATCAAACGGCACTCTTGGGGTTGGATTACTTGTGCTTTACGCCGTCAGCTTAGTTATTCGCCAATTAGCCGAGCCCAAAATCGTTGGGAACAACCTCGGCATCCACCCTCTTCTGACGCTTGCCTCGATTTATCTCGGAATTAAATTCTTCGGGCTTATCGGCATTTTTTTAGGGCCCGTATTTGCCTTAACAATCAAAGGAATGCTTGTCCCCGAGCAAAATTAAACAAAAAAACGGTTATTATCGAAGTAATAACCGTTTTTTAAGTTAAGACAGAAGAGCTCTGTCGTTTGCAAATTCAGCTCCACTGGCACGTGAGAATTCTGCCAGAAGTGCTTCAACTGTGAGCTTTTTCTTCTCTTCTCCGCTAACATCAAGAATAATTTTGCCCGCGTTCATCATAATAAGGCGGTTTCCGTGAGCAATAGCATCCTTCATATTGTGCGTTACCATAAGAGCGGTAAGGTGATTTTCAGAAATAAGCTTATCCGTGATTTCAAGCACCTTCGCGGCAGTTTTCGGGTCAAGCGCGGCAGTATGCTCGTCAAGGAGCAGGAGTTTGGGCTTTTTCATAGCCGCCATAAGCAGAGTAACTGCCTGTCTTTGTCCTCCCGAGAAAAGTCCCATTTTGGTTGTGAGTCTGTGCTCAAGACCGAGATCAAGCTGTTTAAGCAGCTCTTGGTACTCTTCTCTTTCCTTTCTCGTTATTGCCCAACGGAGAGTGCGCCTCTCACCGCGTCGCTTGGCAATAGCGAGGTTTTCCTCAAGCCACATATCGGTAGCGGTTCCCATTCTGGGATCCTGAAATACGCTTCCGAGAAATTTTGCCCTTTTATACTCGGGCATATCGGTAACGTCAACTCCGTCAACTATTACCGAACCGCAATCGGGCAACCACGCGCCCGCTACGGCGTTGAGCATAGTTGATTTACCCGCGCCGTTACCGCCGATGATGGTCACGAAATCACCCTCCTCAAGCTTGAGGCAGATGTCGTTCAAAGCCACCTTTTCGTTTACCGTTCCTGCATTGAAGGTCTTGGTAATATGTCTTAATTCAAGCATTACTCCTGCCCTCCCTTTGCCTTTTTTGCAACTCTTGCGGCAACGCGGCGCACCCGTCTCTCTGCCTTGAACTGAGGCGTGTAAGAGAAATACGAGCTCTTAACGTAAGGAATAGCAAGGAATATCGCAACGACGATAGCAGAAAGCATCTTGAGAAGCTCGGGATCAAGTCCAAGCCAAACGACGATCTGATATACGACATAATATATCACTCCACCAAGCGCAACACCTGCAAGTCTTATGCCGAAGTTTATCGAAATATGCCCGAATATAGCATCTCCGATTATGACAGCCGCAAGACCGATAACTATCGCGCCTCGTCCCATATTTATGTCTGCGAACCCCTGATACTGCGCGAGTAATGCTCCCGAAAGAGCCACAAGACCGTTTGAAATAATAAGACCAAGTATCTTATTGAATTTGTTATTTATTCCCTGCGCGCTACTCATCTTCTGATTGCAGCCCGTCGCTCGAAGTGAGCATCCAAGCTCTGTTCCAAAGAAAAGATATAGCGCCAATATAACGACCGCAACGAATCCAACAAGTGCCATTATCGCCTTGCTCTTATCAAGCTGAGTGACTATGACCTTCAGATTTCTTGCATTGATACCAAGATTAGCTCTGCCGAGTATCTTAAGGTTTACCGACCACAGCATAAGCTGGGTAAGTATTCCCGAAAGTATTGCAGGAATACCGAGAATCGTATGGAAAAATCCCGTAATAAGTCCGGTAAGCATACCTGCCACTACCGAAAGGAGCAGAGCGATCCAAACGCTCACTCCGTTTGTTACAAGAATTGCACAAACACAAGCACCCGTACAGATAGAACCGTCAACGGTAAGGTCCGCTATGTCGAGTATCTTATAGGTTATATAAACGCCTATTGCCATTATTCCCCAGATAAGACCCAGAGAAACAGCACCCGGCATTGATTTTAAAAGACTAATAATAAAATCCATCAGTTACTCTCCTGAAGGGGTTATTCAATAGCAATATAATCTTCGGGAACGGTTATGTCAAGAGCCTCACAGATGGTCTTGTTGTACTTCTTCTTGAGATTGGTAACGTACTGTATGGGCATTTTTTCAATCTTTTCCTCACCCTTGAGAATCTTCACTGCCATCTCGCCGGTGAGATAACCGAGGTCGTAGTAGCTGATAGAGAGAGTTGCGATACCGCAGCCCGCACATATACCTTCCTCGCCTGCGATTACGGGAACCTTAGCAGCAAGACAAATGCTGTTTATTATTTCGGTATTACTTGCGACTGTGTTATCGGTAGGAACGTAGATAGCGTCGCTGAATTCAGCCGCAGCAGTAGTTACAGCCTGAACGTCGTTGGAGTCGGTAAATGCAAATTCCTTAATATTGTCTTCTGCAATTCCCTTCTCTGTAAGGAACTTTTTAACCTCGTCCACCTGATACTTGGAGTTCGCTTCAGCAGAGCAGTAAAGAAGACCTATCTTCTCTGCCTCAGGACAAAGATCGATGATCATCTGTGCCTGCTGGTCAAGGGGAGCAAGGTCACTGGTGCCGGAAATATTTCCGCCAACAAGACCGTCAAAATCTTTGATAGTAAGAGCCACACCGTATTCGGTAACGGAAGTTCCAAGGATCGGAATATCAACTGTAGCAGACGCAGCCGCCTGAAGCGCGGGGGTCGCGTTAGCCATAATAAGATCTACGTTCTTGGAAACAAAATCGTTTGCAATGGTAGTGCAAAGAGGAATATCGTTACCTGCATTCTGCTCGATAAACTCTACGTTATCTTCGCCAAGCGCCGCAATAACGGCGTCCTTAAAGCCCTGTGTTGCCTGGTCAAGCGCGGGGTGAGTTACAAGCTGACAAATACCAACGGTGTACTTACCGTCGTCAACTGTACAAGAGGTCATAGCAACAAGTGAAATGCACATCACCGCTACAAGAAAAATTGAAATAAGCTTTTTCATTTTTTGGTCTCCATTCTTAAAAAAAGATTTTATATTCCCTGATAAAGAAAGAGTGGCATACAATCTCGCTTTATCGAAATAAAGTAAAATTATTATACCACTTTTTTTATTGATTGTCAATCACATTTTAAATTATTTTATAATTATTTATTATTTTTATTATTTTCCTTTTGACAACAATTATTCCTCTACGGCCTTGCAAATAATGTCCGCGCATTTATCAAGACCAATTACACCGCTGTCAAGCACGAGGTGGTAATTATCTATATCTGCCCACTCTCGCATAGTAAACGCTCTGTAAAATACTCTTCTCCTTGCGTCCTTATCGCGCAACCTCTCCTCGATCTTAACCTCAGTTTCTCCGTATTGCTCAATAACACGCTTTGCCTTGAACGGCATATCGGCTTTGATAAACACATTAAAGCAATCCTCACGCTCGCGGAGAACATAATCTGCCCCTCTGCCGACTATTACGCAGTTGCCCTCATCGGCAAATCTTTTGATTACATTGATTTGCGCGATTTGAATTCTGTTTGCAAAGGACAGACTGTTATAGTTATCGCCGCCCGAATTGACAGCAATAGAATACAGAAAGCTATTCTTGTGCGTTGCATATTCGTCATATTTTTCGGCAAGCTCGCGTGAAAGCCCGCTTTCCTTGACAACCTCATCTATAATCTCTTCATCGTAAAATTTATATCCAAGCTTTTCGGCTACCATTCTTGCGATAGTTCGTCCTCCGCTCCCAAATTCACGGCTTACTGTAATAATCTTTTTCCCCATCAAGCCTTCTCCCTTCGGTTATAAGGATTTGATACTTTTATCTGACAAGGGCAAAAGCACTCGCCCTTCAATTACATTTTAGCATAAAATGAAAAACTTGTCAATAAAAACATTTGTCTGCTCAAAGCTGAATTTAAAAATCAAGACCGTCATAGAATGTTACATATTAATATGTCTTGAAATCGGAGAATACAGAATGAAAATATGGGAAATCTTAATAACCGCCTTCGCGCTGTCGGCAGATGCCTTCGCGGTCGCTCTTTGCAAAGGGCTTTCCACGAAAAAAATCAGACTTCGACACTCCGTCATTACGGGGTTGTATTTCGGTTTTTTTCAAGCGATTATGCCTTGTCTTGGATTTTGGCTCGGACACAAATTCAAAGAAATAATCTCAAGCTTAGCGCCAATCACGGCGTTTATTATGCTCTGTTTAATAGGTATAAATATGCTGCTTGAAGCTCGGCGCGACGCCGAAATAATCTCTCCGTCCTTCGCCCCCCGCGTTATGCTCCCGCTCTCCCTTGCCACAAGCATAGATGCTCTTGCGGCTGGGACCAGCATTGCGCTTATCAACGAAACCCGTGTTGCCTTCACCTCTCTTATAATAGGCGGTCTTACATTCTTCATTTCGGCAATAGGTGTGTATGTCGGCAATTTCTTCGGCGCAAAATTCAAATCGGGCGCCGAAATTACAGGCGGAATTATTTTGATACTTATGGGCATAAAAACTCTGATCGAGTTTCTTCTGAATTAATTTTATGTTTATTTTTCTACATAACATTTAATTTTTAAGCTTTTGAAGCTTAATTTTAGCGAAAAAGCAGCTTTTTTGTCCAAAAGTTTATTTTGTCAAGGGCTGTCACATTTGAGCAAATTCAATCGCTCAGACGAGCATAACAGACGAAAGCCGTTGATACTTGTCGCACACTTGCAATTGACAAGAAAAAGCTGCATTGATATAATTTTTTTAGGGTTTGCAGACACCAAAATTCAGGAATGACAAAAATAATGCCAAGAGGCATTGGACGAAAGGAAACACAAATATGAAAAAAAGCATTTTATCAGGGCTTCTGTTGCTTCTTGCAATTGCAATTCTCATTAACATAAGCTCTTGTGCGGGGAAAGAAAAAAACGGAGCAGGCGACGAAACCGAGAGCTCAATCTACAAAAACCCTACATACTTTTCACCTCTTGAAAACACCGAAACCGAAAAAGTCACACAGACCGAGAGCGAAACCGAAACTGAAACAGAGGTCGAAACAAAAAAGCCGATTATTGTTGAAACGCTTGAGTTTACTTCTTTTGACAACGGCACCTGCTATGTAAGCGGTATCGGGAACTGCTCCGATAGCTGCATAATAATTCCCGAGCGCAGTCCCGACGGCGACATCGTCACATCTATCGGCGACAAGGCGTTTTACGGTAACAAGGATATTAAGGCAATTCAGATTTCATCAACAGTAACAAGCATAGGAGATATGGCGTTTGGCGGCTGCACCTCGCTTGTCTATATTTCGGTTGACGCTCAGAACAGAGCGTTTCACGACATAGACGGAGTTTTATACTCTATTGACAGCAGCACTCTTATTATGTATCCCGCCGCCTGCGGAGCATCAAGCATTGAGCTTCCAAAGGCTCTTACTAAAATTTCAAATATGGCATTTTATGATTGCCCGAAGCTGACACAAATATACTATCAGGGCTCTCTCTCGGATTGGGGAAAAATCGACATTGGAGAATCCAATTTCGCACTGTACACAGCGGCACTTGTATGCGAAACCTTCGGCAAATAATTTAAATTGTTTGATTTTTATATTGACATACATCTGTGAAAATGTTATACTAATACTGTAAAAATCACCTGACTGTAGGGTTTGAAAGGATTGGTATAGAAATATGTACGGAAAAAATGTTTGGCTTATCCCCGACGGGTATATGAGCAACACTCAAAAGGGAGAGTATGTCAGCCACGAGGCTGTTTGCGTGCTCAACCTGTCAGGCAAGGACGCAAATATCAATATAACGATTTATTTTGAGGACGAGGAGCCTTTGAGAAACATCAAGGCGGTCTGCAAAAATGAACGAACCAATCACATAAGACTTGACAAGGCGACAAGTGAGGACGGAAAAACTGTTCCGCGCAACAAGCCGTATGCTGTTTTGGTTGAAAGCGACCAGCCCGTAGTTGTTCAGGCATCAAGACTTGATGTATCCCAGCCTGAATATTCTTTAATGACTACAATTGCTTATTAAGTGCAAAAAACTGTACCGAGTGAATGAAGTGAACTCCACTCAGTTCACCACTTGGTACAGTTTTTTGTTTTTTATCTATGAAAATAAATAGCTTATTTTACCATCGGTTAAACTCAGCCAGCTCAAGTCCTTCATTGTTTTCGGTTGCCCAGTTTACTGCCCAAGAGCCTGGGAAAATTAGCAAATCATTTCCGCGAACATCACGAACCCTTCTGGTGTCCCCCGACAGCACAAGCTTTTTAAAATCAACGGGGCACTTTTCAATATATCGAATCTGGTCATGAGGCAGATCCATTCGCGAAAAGCCTACTCCGTACTCACTCTGCATTCTGAACTTCAAAACATCAAATTGAAGCATACCGACAACGCCTACGATAACTCTTTCCATACCCGCGTCGGGCAGGAAGAAAATTTGAATCGCACCCTCCTCGGCGATCTGCTCCATACCCTTTTGGAACTGCTTGCGCTTCATAGAATCGATCTGCTCGATTACCGCAAAATGCTCGGGAGCAAAGGTGGGAATACCCTTAAACTCAACCTTCAGGGGCGGCTGACAAATAGTGTCACCGATTGAGAAAATTCCGGGGTCAAAAACGCCTATTATATCACCCGCATATGCTTCCTCAATAATCTCTCGCTCTTGCGCCATCATCTGCTGTGGCTGCGAGAGCTTTATCATCTTATTGGGGCGCACGTGCAAATACTCGCGGCCTCTCTCAAACTTGCCTGAGCAAATTCGCATAAATGCAATTCTATCTCGGTGCGCCTTGTTCATATTGGCTTGAATTTTAAATACAAATGCCGAAAAATGCTCGTCAAAGGGATTGACCTCTCCCGAAACTGTCTGACGGACAAGCAGAGATGTCGTCATTTTAAGGAAGCTTTCAAGGAACGGCTCAATGCCGAAGTTATTGAGCGCCGAGCCAAAAAATACAGGAGAGAGCTTGCCGCATCTGACTTTATCAATGTCAAAGTCAAAGCAAGCACCGTCAAGCAATTCAACCTGCTCGCAAAGCGTATCTGCCAGGTCAGTGCCAATAAGGTTATCAAGCTTTTCGCGGTCAGCTATGTCACATTCAATTGCACGGAGCTTTTCCCTGCCGCCGTGTGAGGTTTCAAATGTCAAAATGTGCTTTTTCTCTCTGTCATAAACGCCCTTGAATGTCTGCCCACAGGAAATCGGCCAGTTCATAGGATAGGTTCCTATGCCAAATTCACTCTCAAGCTCGTCAAGCAAGTCAAACGGGTCACGCGCCTCGCGGTCGAGCTTATTTATAAATGTAAAAATCGGTATATTTCTCGCCGCGCAAACACGGAAAAGCTTTCTGGTCTGCGGCTCTATACCCTTTGCGGCGTCAATTACCATTACGACCGAGTCTGCCGCCATAAGTGTGCGGTAGGTATCCTCAGAGAAGTCCTGGTGACCCGGTGTATCAAGAATATTTATGCAATATCCTTCATATTCAAACTGCATAACAGACGAGGTTACCGAAATACCTCTCTGTTTTTCAAGCTCCATCCAGTCAGAAACGGCATGCTTGTCTGTTTGCTTTCCCTTTACAGAGCCTGCCGTCTGTATTGCGCCTCCGTAAAGCAAAAACTTCTCTGTTAAGGTCGTTTTACCTGCATCGGGGTGCGAAATTATAGCAAATGTTCGTCTTCTCTCAATTTCTTTTCTTAAATCTGACACTTTAAAAAATCCGAGCCTTTCCAAAAATTTAGATATATTTTCTTAGACTTTTTTAATCAACATAATTATTTTTGCACAACAGAGTTATTATAACACATAGGCAGGCTAATGTCAAGGTGAATTTTAGCAAGTTTTGCCCGGCAAGCAAAAAAAGAGGCTTTTATACAAAAAGCCTCTTTTTTTATTATCTGTTGTTGATAAGCTTTGTAAGCTCAACGGGAGCGACAATCTTGCCGTCCTTATAAACGCGCATATTGCCCGATGCAATTTCGTCAATGAGAACTACCTCGCCGTTGTGATAGCCAAACTCAAACTTGATATCCCATAAGTCAAGTCCGATCGTTTTAAGGTCATCTGCAACTATCTTCGTAATTTTGAGGGTCTGCTCCTTCAGGCTCTCAAACATTTCGGGTGTCATAACTCCAAGAACCGCAAGACCTTCTCCTGTTACAAGCGGGTCGCCCTTCTCATCGTTCTTAAAGGTACATTCAACATAACCGCCCTCAATGCGAGTGCCGTCCTTTATGTACTCTCCGTATCTGCGGATAAAGCTACCTGTTGCAACAAGACGGCAAATAACCTCAAGTCCGCCGCCTCCCTGTGCCTTACCAAAGCACTCTGCTGAAAGAACCTCCATAGTTGCATTGTCAACATCGGCGCTTACATAGTGTGTCTTAATGCCCGCCGCTTTAAGTAATTCGAAGTAATAAATAGATGTTTTAAGATTGGCTTTGCCAATTCCCTCGATTGTAAGTCCTACGCTGTTTTCTCCCGGATCAAAAACGCCATCCTTACCTGTGCAATCGTCCTTGAACTTGAGCATCACGTTGCCATTATCAAGGCCGTAAACATCCTTTGTTTTTCCCTCATAAATTTTTTTCATAAATTACTCCTTTATTTATATAATTGCATTTTGAACTGTTTATACATAAATCTTTATTTTAATACTATATTTATACCACTTTACAGCAAAAAAATCAATATCAAAATGTAAACATTTTACTTTTTTTGCATCTTTTTATCCAAAAAACACATCACAAACAAGCATTACGCAAAAACCAACCAGAAGAGCATAGGTTGCGCCCCTTTCGCTTCCGTGCGCGTGGGTTTCGGGTATCATCTCGTCGCTGATTATATAAAGCATCGTTCCGCCCGCAAAAGCCAAGGCAAATGGCAAAATTGCTTCAATTCCGCCAAGAAAAAATCCAAGCAACGTTCCGAAAACCTCAACAAGTCCCGTAAAAGAGGCATAAAGAAGCGTTCTTTTAGGACTTATTCCCGCCGCAAGCATTGGCGCAATAATAACAATTCCTTCAGGGATATTCTGAAGTGCAATTCCACCCGCGATTACAAGAGCCTCGCTCACATTTCCCGAGCCAAAGCCCACGCCTGCCGCAATTCCCTCTGGCAAATTATGGATTGCTATAGCGAGTACGAAAAGCATAACGCGGTTTAAATTTGCATTAGCCTTATGCTCCTCAATATCATTTCCAACAAGCTTATGCAGATGTGGCACCAATCTGTCTATCAAATTCAGAAAAAGCGCGCCTGTAAAAATCCCTGCAACCGTTACTATCAAAGCATATTTTCCGCCTCGCTCGACAGACGGCAAAATCAGCCCCAAAACCGCTGCCGCAAGCATAACGCCTGCCGCAAATGAAAGGATAATATCATTGAATTTATGCGATATTTTCTTAAAGGCAAATCCAATCAGCGCGCCAACAAGCGTTGAACCGCCGACACCTATGGCAGTCAGAAATACTATTTCCATTAGCTTTCCCTTTCCTTTCAGCATTCTTTTCTTATATTATACTAAAAAGCCAATTCTATGTCAAGAAAAATATTCAAAAAAGAGCGAAATGATTACAATTCCGCTCTTTTAAGCTTTTTATTTTACCTTTACCGTCCAAGCAAATTCATCGGGTAATTTACCCCACTGAATGCCTGTTATCGTGTCGTAGAGCGTCTTTGCCACGCTTCCGATTTCGTTGTTGTTGATAACCATTTTTTCGTCACCTGTATCAAGCAAGCCAATCGGAGAAATTACCGCCGCAGTTCCTGTTCCAAACGCTTCGTCAAGCTTTCCGTCGGCATACGCCTTTTCAACCTCAAGAAGAGAAAGCTTTCTTTCCTCAACCTTGTATCCCATATTTTTAAGAATTTGAATACAGGATTTTCTGGTAACGCCGGGAAGTATGCTTCCCTCGTCGAGGGCTGGGGTGACAACTGTGCCGTCAATTACGAAGAAGACATTCATTGCGCCAACCTCGTCGATATACTTATGCTCAATTCCGTCAAGCCAAAGAACCTGTGAATATCCCATTTTCTCTGCCTTTTCCTGACCAATCAAGGAGCACGCGTAGTTTCCGCCAACCTTTGCAAAGCCCGTGCCTCCGCGTACCGCGCGCACATATTCTCTTTCAACGAAAATCTTTACAGGCTTAATTCCCTCAGGATAGTATGAGCCTACAGGACAGGTGATTATCATAAACTTATAGCTCTTTGACGGGTGAACACCAAGCTGAACATCAGTCGCGATAATAAACGGACGGATATAAAGTGATGTTCCCTCAAGGGACGGTACCCAATCCTCCTCAACTGCAACCAAAGCTTTAAGAGCTTCAATGATGTCCTCCTTGTTGACCTGAGGAATACAAAGACGCTCGTTTGTAGTGTTCATTCTGTCAATATTCTGGTCGGGGCGGAACAATTGAACCGAGCCGTCAGGTGTTCTGTAAGCTTTAAGTCCCTCAAACATCTCCTGCGCGTAGTGGAAAACCATACAAGCGGGGTCAAGAGAAATATTCTGATATGGTACAATTCTCGCGTCGTGCCAGCCCTTACCTTCATCATAGTCCATAATAAACATATGGTCGGTAAAATGTTTACCAAAGCCTAAATTGTTCCAGTCGGGCTTTTGCTTTTTTGTCTTTACAAGCTCATATTTAATGTTAAGCATTTTTTTATACTTCCTTATTATATATTTTTGGCAAGAATGTCGCCCATTTGGGTGCATCCGACCTTTACAAAGCCTTCCTTAAAAATGTCGGGGGTGCGGTATCCGTCGTCAAGAGCCTTGTTGACTGCCGCCTCAATAGCATCCGCACCCTCAGTCATATCAAAGGAGTAGCGAAGCATCATTGCCGCCGACATAACAGTTCCTATCGGGTTTGCAATATCCATACCCGCAATATCGGGGGCAGAACCGTGAATCGGCTCGTACATACCGAGCTTTCCTGATGAAAGTGACGCTGACGGCATCATTCCTATTGAGCCCGTCAACATACTCGCCTCGTCAGAAAGAATGTCGCCAAACATATTTTCCGTTACAACAACATCAAACTGCGTTGGGTTTTTGATTAACTGCATAGCCGTATTGTCAACAAGAATATCGCTGTACTCGACATCAGGATAATCTTCCGAAAGACGGTGCATAGTAGCTCTCCAAAGCCTTGACGAATCAAGGACATTCGCCTTATCAACAGAGGCTAATTTCTTATTTCGTTTCAGAGCGGCTTCAAATGCAACTCGGCCAATTCGCTCAATCTCACTCTCGGAATAGGTCATTTCGTCGGTTGCAACCTTTTCTCCACCAACCATCTCTGTTCTTCTCTTGCCGAAGTAAATACCGCCGGTCAGCTCACGGACAATCATAAGGTCAATGCCATTACCCACAATGCTTTGCTTGAGTGGTGAAGAATCTGCAAGCTGGGGGAAAAGTCTTGTAGGACGGAGATTTGCAAAAAGTCCAAGCTCTCGTCTTACTGCCAAAAGTGCCTTTTCAGGACGGATAGACGGGTCAACATTATCCCATTTAGGTCCGCCTACCGCACCTAAAAGCACCGCATCGCTTGCCTTGCAAGTCGCCATTCCCTCATCAGTAATCGGCACTCCGTATTTATCAATAGAGCATCCGCCTATGTCAACCTTTGTAAAGTTAAATTTGTGACCGAATTTTTTGGCAACCGCCATGAGCACCTTTACAGCTTGCTCAACTATCTCAGGGCCTATTCCGTCACCGCAAAGAAGTGTTATATTTTTTTCCATTGTTCTCGCCTTCCTTCAATGCTTATTTTGCATTTTTAAGAGAATTCATAAGTCCGTCGGCATTAATAATTTCCTTTACAAACTCCGGAAAAGGCTCTGCCTTGTAGCTTTCGCCCTTTGTTATGTTTGTAATAACGCCGCTGTCAAAATCAATATCAATCCTGTCGCCATTCTCTATCTTCTCACTCGCTTCGGGACATTCGAGAATTGCAAGACCTATATTTATTGCATTTCTGAAGAAAATACGAGCAAAGGTTTTGGCAATTACGCAGGAAACTCCGGAATACTTAATTGCTATCGGCGCGTGCTCACGTGATGAGCCACATCCAAAGTTTGCGCCGCCCACTATAATATCGCCGCTCTTAACCTTTTTTGTAAAATCCTTGTCGATATCCTCCATACAGTGAGAAGCAAGCTCTCCTTTATCTGCAGTATTCAGATATCTTGCGGGGATTATTACGTCAGTATCTACATTGTCACCATATTTATGTACAAATCCACAAGCCTTCATTATTTATGCCTCCAATTCTGCGGGGTCAACTATTCTGCCCGCAACAGCGCTTGCCGCCGCAACCTGTGGGCTGGCAAGATAAATCTTTGAGGTGATATGTCCCATTCTTCCTACAAAATTACGGTTGGTCGTAGCAACTGCAATTTCGTCCTCGGCAAGTATTCCCATATATCCGCCAAGGCAGGGTCCGCAGGTCGGAGTAGAAACCACACAGCCCGCGTCAATAAAGGTTTCAATATATCCAAGCTTGATGCACTCTTTATAAATCCTTTGTGTTGCGGGAATTACAATACAGCGCAAGCCCTTTGCAATATGCTTGCCCTTGAGAATTTCAGCGGCAGCCGCCATATCAGAAAGGCGTCCGTTTGTGCAGGATCCGATCACCACCTGGTCGGGAACGATATTGCCAAGCTCCTTTGCAAGTTTCGTGTTTTCGGGAAGATGAGGGCACGCGACCGTTGACTCGATCTCAGACAAATCTATCGTATAGGTTTCATCATACTGGGCATCGGCATCAGCAGCGTAGATCTTATATTCTCTCGCAACTCTCTCTCCGACATATTGAAGCGTTATATCGTCAACCTCAAAAATACCGTTCTTCGCTCCCGCTTCGATTGCCATATTAGCCATACAAAGACGGTCGTCGATAGTAAGGCATTTAAGTCCCTCGCCCGAGAACTCCATTGAACGATAAAGAGCACCGTCAACACCAATTTTGCCTATAATGTGAAGAATGACATCCTTGCCCGATACGTGCGGCTTTAAGCTTCCCACAAGGTTAAACTTAATAGCCGAGGGCACCTTAAACCAAGCCTTGCCCGTTGCCATTCCCGCCGCCATATCCGTGCTTCCGACTCCCGTAGAAAACGCGCCGAGCGCACCGTATGTACATGTGTGGGAGTCAGCTCCGATTACAAGCTCTCCGGGTGCTACAAGTCCCTTTTCGGGGAGAAGCGCGTGCTCAATTCCCATCTCTCCCACATCATAATAATTAGAAATATCAAAGGATTTTGCGAAAAGTCTGCACTGCTTGCATTGTCCCGCCGCCTTTATATCCTTATTAGGTGCAAAGTGGTCCATTACAAGTGCTATCTTGTTCTTGTCAAAGACCTCGCTAAATCCGTTATTGTTAAACTCATTGATGGCAACGGGAGAGGTGATGTCGTTTCCAAGCACCAAATCAAGCTTTGCCATAATTAACTGACCCGCCTTTACAGATTCAAGACCTGCATGCGCCGCCAATATTTTTTGTGTCATCGTCATAGCCATAATTTTTTCCTCACTAAATTAGCCAATCATCTTATTAATTGCCGAAACAAGAGCCAAAATAGACGCGGCGATAATATCGTCGTGAACTCCTGCTCCCCAGCTCATCTTGCCGCTGTCGTCAACAATACTTACATAAGTCACAGCGCGCGAGGTTGAGCCCTGCTCAAGCGCGTGCTCGGTATAGGTAAGTCCCGAATAAGATATACCGAGATTTCGCTTGATGGCATTACTTACCGCGTCGAGTCGTCCGTTTCCGTCAGCTGAAATATCGCGCGCCTCGCCCATATATTCAACAGTTAAAATCGCTTTGATCTGGTCTCCCTTGCGCACAAAATGATAGTCGTGCAGAGTAAGCGGTGCGCCTATGTTAACATATTCCTTATTGAAAATGTCAAGAACCTCATCCGGTGTTAATTCCTTGTGCGCGTGATCCGAATATCCCTTTACGGTATATCCAACATGCTCGCGCATCTTAGGCGGCAAAACATAGCCGAAATTATGCTCAAGAAGATAGCCTATTCCACCCTTGCCCGATTGAGAATTGATACGGATAACATCGGTTTCATATTCTCTGCCGACATCCTTCGGGTCGATCGGCAAATAAGGAACTGTCCAATAACGGCAGTCGTGCTCCTCTCTCCACTTCATTCCCTTTGCAATCGCATCCTGATGAGAGCCTGAAAAAGCTGCAAAAACAAGATGTCCCGAATACGGAGAACGGTCGCCGACCGTCATTCTTGTAACTCTTTCATAAAGCTCGCAAATTTCAGGCATATTTGAAAAATCAAGACCCGGCTCAACTCCCTGCGCAAACATATTCATAGCAACAGTGACAATGTCGGTGTTCCCCGTTCTCTCTCCGTTGCCGAACAGCGTTCCCTCTACTCTGTCGCCGCCTGCAAGAAGGCCCATTTCAGTGTCAGCTACCGCACAGCCTCGGTCGTTATGGGGGTGCAAGGAAATAAGCACATTTTCGCGATATTTTAAATTCTCGCTCATATATTCAACCTGATTTGCGTAAACGTGAGGCATTGAAACCTCAACCGTTACGGGCAGATTGATAATTACCTTTTTGTCTTCGGTGGGCTTCCATACATCAAGCACCGCGTTGCAGATCTCAAGCGCAAACTCGGGCTCTGTGCCTGTAAAGGATTCGGGAGAATACTCATATCTGTAATTAACTCCCATTTCTCGACTGTATTTTTCAAACAGCTTTGCTCCCTTTACCGCAATATCAATAATCTCTTGCTTATCCTTCTTGAAAACCTGCTCGCGCTGAGCTACAGAGGTTGAGTTATAAAGATGCACTATAGCATTTTTAACACCCTTAAGGCTTTCAAATGTCTTTTTGATTATGTGCTCACGCGATTGTGTTAAAACCTGAACCGTGACATCGTCGGGAATAAGCTTTTGGTCGATAAGCGTCCGCAAAAACTGATATTCCGTTTCGCTTGCGGCAGGAAATCCAACTTCAATTTCCTTAAACCCGATTTTTACGAGAAGCTTGAAAAATTCAAGCTTTTCTTCGAGGCTCATAGGTACGATCAGTGATTGATTTCCATCTCGTAAGTCAACCGAGCACCACACAGGTGGCTTTTCTATGTAATTTTTGGCAGTCCATTTGGGACTTTCAATTGGGGCAGGAAAAAACTGTCTTGTGTATTTTGTAGCGTTCATTTATAATAATTCCTCTCTGTTGGAATTTTCGTAGGGCAAACTAAAATTTAAATATTACTTCATTACCGCGCCTGTATCTGCTCCGCTTACAAGGCGAGCGTAACGGGCAAGCCAGCCCGATTTGATATTGGGCTCGGGTGCTATATATTTAGCACGGCGTTCTGCCAGCACTTCATCACTGACCTCAACGTTGATTGAAGCGGCGGGAATATCAATGTGTATAATATCACCCTCGCAAATAAGCGCTATATTTCCGCCGTCTGCGGCTTCCGGAGAAACGTGTCCTATCGATGCACCGCGTGACGCGCCTGAAAACCGTCCGTCAGTAATCAGCGCAACTGTTTTGTCAAGCTTCATACCCGCAAGTGCGCTTGTCGGGTTGAGCATTTCTCTCATTCCGGGACCACCCTTTGGTCCTTCATAGCGAATAACTACAACATCACCGCTGACGATCTTACCGCCGTAAATTGCTTCAATAGCCTCGTCCTCTGAGTTGAATACTCTTGCAGGACCCGAGTGCTTGAGCATTTCGGGAGCAACCGCGCTTCTCTTTACGACACAACCCTTCTCTGCAATATTACCCCAAAGGATTTGAATACCGCCTGTTTCGCTGTATGGATCTTCAATCGGGCGAATTGCCTTTGTGCTCAATATGCGCGCGCCCTCAATATTTTCACCGAGAGTTTTGCCTGTAACAGTCTTGACGCTTGTATCAAGAAGTCCTCTCTTTGCAAGCTCTGCCTGTACCGCTCTGATGCCTCCTGCGGCATCAAGGTCCTGCATATGTGTGCTTCCTGCGGGGGCCAGGTGGCAAAGATTTGGCACCCTTGCGCTCATTTCATTGAAGAGATTGAGATCAAGAGGAACACCCGCCTCGTTAGCAATAGCAAGCAGGTGAAGAACACTGTTAGAGCTGCATCCAAGTGCCATATCGCAAGCGAGAGCGTTTTTGATTGACTTTTCGTTAATAATATCTCTTGCGCAAACATTGTTGCGAACAAGCTCCATAATAGCCATGCCCGCATGCTTGGCAAGCATAATTCTTTTGTTTGAAACGGCAGGGATAGTTCCGTTTCCGGGAAGTGCAATTCCCATTGATTCGCAAAGACAGTTCATTGAGTTTGCCGTATACATTCCCGCACAGGAGCCACAGCCGGGACAAGCGCCAGTTTCACACTCGGTAAGCTTACATTCGTCAATAATACCTGCCTTATATGCTCCAACAGCTTCAAAAAGCTTGGAAAGACTTACCTCCTCGCCGTCATACGAGCCTGCAAGCATAGGTCCTCCGGAGCAAACGACTGTCGGCACATTCATTCTTACCGCCGCCATTACCATTCCCGGAACAATTTTATCGCAGTTAGGAACGAGAACAAGACCGTCAAGCTGATGCGCCATTGTCATTGTTTCAACGCTGTCCGCGATAAGCTCACGGGATGCGAGCGAATATTTCATTCCAATGTGTCCCATTGCTATTCCGTCACATACACCGATTGACGGAACAAGCACAGGTGTACCTCCCGCCATTCTGATACCCGCCTTTACCGCATCGGCAATTTTATCAAGATGCGCGTGACCGGGCACGATCTCACTGTGCGCGCTGACTACGCCAATCAAGGGGCGATCAAGCTCCTCCTTTGTGTAGCCCATAGCATAAAAAAGACTTCTGTTCGGCGCTCTGTGTGCGCCCTTTGTTACGTTATCTGAACGAAGTGCCATAATTATATTACCTCTTTCTTAGAAAACTTTTTTAAAAGCTTCCTGAAATCTTAAAAAACTTTTATCAGAATAGATTTTATGAGAAATTTAAATCTTAATCTTTTTTCCTACCGCCGCAACAATTCTTACAATTGCGGGCGAAAGAACAAGATTTACAATAAATTCACCGACAAAATTAAGTCCCGCAAGACCCAAAATCACAAGAGCGAAGGCATTATCATACATACCAAACGCTTCCGGAAACATATCGGGTAATCCCTGCATTGTTTCAAAGAAAAACAAAAGCATTCCCAAAACAAATATTCCCGTATTAATCACAGGCGCGCTGACTGACGCGATAATTGTTGAAAGCATTGTTTTCTTTCCGCCAAACGCTTTGTCAAGCACCTTGTATATAAGTCCTGAGCCGAAGCCTGCCATAGTTGCCTTCAAAATACAAATGATTACAAACCAAACGGGATTTGCGCTCCATAAAAGGAATGAAAAGGCATCAACGCCCATAATACCCATAATCATCGTTATAAGACCAAAGGTAAAGCCAAGCAACGCTCCCTCTTTCGCACCCAAAAGGATTGCTCCGATTACAATAGGCACTAAAACGAAGGACATTGGCAACGGACCGATTTTTATTGTTGAGCCCACAAGCTGAAGCACGACAACAAGTGCCAAAAGCAGTGCCAATTGAACTAATTTTAACGTCTTTAGTTTTGCTGAAGTTTTCATTTTCTCTCTTTTCCTGAAAATTTATTTTATCGCATTAGCGTAATTTTCAAATTTATTTTTGATGGTATTTGTAACGAAAGGACGCCCCTCTCGTACCTTGATCATAAAACATTTTTTGGTTTGGGGAGCCAAAGCTCCCCAAACCGATTAAAATTATAGTTTTAAGATAAAAATCTAAAGTATTAGTCGAAGGGCTTATTTCTTAAGCCAGGACATCATCTGACGAAGCTCAGCGCCTGTCTTTTCAAGCTGATGCTCAGACTCAACGCGGCGTGTTGCCAAGAATTTAGCCTTGCGGCCTGCAGAGAATTCCTGCATAAACTCGGATGCAAATGTACCGTTCTGAATTTCTGTCAATACATTCTTCATTTCCTTGCGTGTTTCGTCGGTAATGAGGCGCTTACCTGTTCTGTAATCTCCGTATTCAGCTGTGTTGGAGATAGAATATCTCATCTTTGCAAAGCCGCCCTGATTGATAAGGTCAACTATAAGCTTCATCTCGTGGATACATTCAAAGTATGCCATTTCGGGCTCGTAGCCTGCTTCAACAAGAGTTTCAAAGCCTGCCTTCATAAGCTCTGTTACACCGCCGCAAAGAACTGCCTGCTCACCAAAGAGGTCGGTTTCTGTTTCCTCACGGAAGCTTGTTTCAAGAATACCTGCTCTGCCCGCGCCAATTCCGCAAGCATATGCGAGAGCATAATCCTTTGCCTTGCCAGAGTAGTCCTGATGAACTGCAATCAAGGAAGGAACGCCCTTGCCTTCAAGGTACTGGCTTCTTACTGTGTGACCGGGTCCCTTGGGAGCAACCATGATTACATCGATATTTTTTGCAGGCTGAATAAGATTAAAATGAATATTAAAGCCGTGAGCAAACATAAGTACATCGCCGTCCTTCATATAGGGAGCAACCTGTGCATTGTAGATGTCTGCCGCAAGCTCATCGGGAACCAGCATCATTACAACATCTGCCGCCTTTGCAGCGTCCTCAACCTCCATAACCTTGAAGTTGGGGTTCTTCTCTGCGAAAGCCGCTGCCTTCTGCCAATGTCCGCTTCCCTGTCTTAAGCCTACTACTACATTACATCCGCTCTCGGCGAGGTTCATAGAGTGAGCGTGTCCCTGGCTACCAAAACCAATTACCGCAATCGTTTTGTCCTTAATGAGTGCCAAATTGCAATCTGTGTCATAATACTTGTTAATCATTTTTCTTTTCTCCTTGAAAATAATTGTAAATTTTGTATTTTGAGGCGATGAATAATCGTCTGATGCTTATATGTTATACTCTACCTGTCCACGCTCCATAGCAATTGCACCCGAGCGGCAAGACTCAACTATTTTGAATTTCTGGATATCCTCTATAAAGCCGTCAAGTCTTTGAGGAGTATCTGTCAGCTCGGCGACAATACAATCGCCCGTTTTATCAATAATTTTTGCTCCGTATATCGAAATAAGGCTTGCAAGCTTTTCGTTATCCTTTTCCTCGGGAGCAAATTTTACAAGCAAAATCTCGTGAATTAAGCTGAATGTCGGCTCAACCGAGAATATAAGCTTTGTTTCAACGAGCTTGTTTGTCTGCTTCATAATCTGACTGTACGAGCGCTCGTCGCCGCTTGTCATAATTGTAATTCGTGAAATCTTTTCGTCCTGTGTCGGTGAAACTGTAAGCGAATCGATATTGAACCCTCTCTGAACAAAAAGCGAGGATATACGGGCCAGAACACCCGCATTATTTTCAACTAAAAGAACCATACACTGTTTTTTCATCTCTGCAAGTCCTCCAATCAGTTAAAAATAGTATCGTTTACGGTTTTGCCCGACGGTATCATTGGGAAAACCTTTTCGTCACGGTCAACTATACATTCAATCCAAACGGGACCGTCTGAATTCAAAGCTTCCTTCATAGCCGCTTCAAATTCTGCGGGGGTTTCACAACGGAAGCCCTTTCCGCCAAAGCCCTCGGCAACTGCCTTGTAGTTCGTCACTCTGTCAGGCTCGCTTGACGAGAACCTTCCGCCATAGAAGCTTTCCTGCCATTGATGAACCATTCCAAGCGCAGAATTATTGAAAATAACCGAAATTACGGGAAGCTTATATGTCACGGCTGTGCAAAGCTCGTTCATATTCATATGGAAAGATCCGTCGCCTGTAAAATGAACGACCTTTTTATCAGGATTTGAAATCTGAGCACCAATTGCCGCGCCGTAGCCGTATCCCATAGTTCCAAGTCCGCCGCTTGTCAGGAAGTTACGGGACTTGGTATGGTGCAGGTACTGCGCCGCCCACATCTGATGCTGACCTACATCTGTTACATAGATGGCGTCTTCTCCCGCAAGAGCACAAGCAGTTTCGATTATAAAGTGGGGCTTGATTTCAGTTTCGCTGTCACAAGGCTTATAATCCTCTGCTTTCCAATGCTCAATATGCTCATGCCAAGCATCGTGCCGTGCAGGTCTGATATGTTTATCCATCTCTGTAAGAACCGCCTTGACATCACCCACAATACTGTAATCAGCAATGACATTCTTGCTGATTTCGCTCGGGTCAATGTCAATATGAACAATTCTCGCGTGAGGAGCAAACTTTTCACTGTTAAGGGCAACTCTGTCCGAAAAGCGAGTTCCTATTGCTATAAGCACGTCAGCTCTGCTTGCCGCACAGTTTGCGCTGTAATTTCCGTGCATTCCCATAAGACCAAGGTTATTTTTCTCGCCAAATCCAAGCACCCCTGCCGCCATAAGCGTATGTGCCGCAGGAATATCTGCCTTTTCAATCAAAGCGCGAAGTTCTTCGCCCGCCTCTGAAATCTTAACTCCTCCGCCAAAGTAGATAAACGGTCTTTCGCTTCGGTTGATAAGCTCGGCTACCTCTTTTACATTACCCTTGATTTTAGTTGTCCTTACAACCTTAACCGCTTCACGAGGCTCATAATTTGTCTTTGCAGCAGTTACATCCTTTGGAATGTCAATAAGAACGGGACCGGGACGTCCGCTGCCCGCGATTTCAAACGCGCGGCGAACTGTGTCAGCCAGCTCTTCAACTCTGCGAACAACAAAATTGTGCTTTGTAATAGGCATCGTAATGCCCGTAATATAAACCTCCTGAAAGCTATCGCAGCCAATCAAGGGGCTGGGTACGTTTCCTGTAATCGCAACCATAGGAACGCTGTCCATATAAGCAGTCGCAATTCCCGTTACCAGATTTGTAGCACCGGGACCGCTGGTCGCAATAACCACGCCCGTCTTGCCTGTTGCTCTCGCGTAGCCGTCAGCGGCGTGCGAAGCTCCCTGCTCGTGCGCTGTCATATAATGTGTGATTTTATCGCTGTATTTATATAACGCGTCATAAATGTTCAACACCGAGCCTCCCGGATAACCAAAGACGGTATCAACTCCCTGCTCAAGTAAAACATTAACTAAAATTTCAGAACCGTTTAAAACCATTTTTACCTCCTTTTTCGGTCTTTTTATAGTATGATTAGTGCAAAATTTTTATAAAAAGCAAGAAAACCCTTGCCTCTTCTAAAAAAGAGACAAAGGTTCATAAAAAACTCTCTGCGGTACCACTCTTATTGTCGATATCGACCACTCTGCTTTTACCTATCAGTAAAACTGTCCGTGATAACGGGGACTCTGCCGTTTGCTCCTACACAACCGTCCGGCCTTCGGGCAACTGCTCCGGAATGAGCTTCATCTGCATACTGCACCGATTCGCATCACCCATCGGCTTTCTGGAGCATTTGCAAGATTACTGATTTCCTTCTTCGCATTTAAAGAAATATTGTGCTTATTATAACACAAAGTAAACCCTTTGTCAAGAAAAAAACTAAAACTTTTTTCTTTTTTAATGAAATATGTGTTTTTTTACATATTTTTTGCAATTTTTATAAATCAATCCTGCAAAATTACCAAAGCTTAAAGCTCGGCAATTACCTCAACCTCAACCAAAACATTTTTGGGAAGCTGCTTTGCCGCTACGCAGGAGCGCGCGGGCTTGCCTGTGAAATACTTGCCGTAAACCTCATTAAAAGCTGCAAAATCTGCCATATCAGAGAGGAAGCAAGTGGTCTTGACCGCCCTTTCTATGCTTGTTCCCGCTTCTGTGAGCACGGCGCAAAGATTCTTACAAACCTGCTCGGTCTGTCCCTCTATCGTATTCGCCTCAACCGCGCCGCTTTCGGGATTGATAGCAATTTGTCCTGATGTGAAAACAAGATTACCTACCTTGACCGCCTGTGAATACGGGCCGATTGCGTCGGGCGCATTTTTTGTATAAACTTTTTCCATTTGTATCTCCGTTCTGCCGTTTGGCGAGTGTATTCTTTTTTATCAAACCAACTTAAATCCCGCGTGTGTCAGGGCTTGTGTAATATCCTTAATGTGTTCTTGATTTCTCGTTTCAAGGACGATTCTCAAATAGCAACCGTTAATATCCATAGTTTCACTTGCTCTTTCGTGATGCACCGAGGTAACATTTCCGCCGTGCGACGCGATAATCGTTGAAACCTCCTGAAGCTGACCGGGCTTATCCATAAGCTCGATACACAAGGTGCAGTTTCTTCCCGTCATCAAAAGACCTCTCTTGATTACACGCGAAAGAATTGTAACATCTATATTACCGCCAGAAACAACAGCAACGACCTTCTTATTTTTAATAGGAAGCTTATTGAACATAACTGCCGCCACAGATACAGCTCCCGCGCCCTCGGCAATCAGCTTGTGCTGTTCGATAAGAGCCAAAATTGCCGATGATATCTCTCCCTCGCTGACGGTCACGATTTCGTCAACATACTTGGAGCACAAATCAAATGTATTCTCACCGGGCTCCTTGACCGCAATTCCGTCCGCGATAGTTGACACGCTCGCAAGTCTTTCTCTTTTGCCGTTTTTTATAGCGTTGAACATACTCGGAGCGCCTGCTGCCTGCACGCCGTAAACCTTGATATTCGGCTTCAACTGCTTTAGCGCATAGGCAACACCCGAAATAAGACCGCCGCCACCGACAGGAACTACCACGGCGTCAACATCCTCAAGCTCCTCGATAATTTCAAGAGCAATCGTTCCCTGACCCGCAATAACATTGTCGTCATCAAACGGGTGAACAAAGGTGTATCCCTTCTCATCTCTCAATTCAAGCGCGCGGTTGTACGCGTCGTCATAAACGCCTTTAACCATAACGACCTCTGCGCCATAGCTCTTGGTTGCCTCTACCTTTGAGATAGGCGCGCCGTCGGGGAGGCAGATAACCGCTTTAATTCCGTATTTCTGCGCCGCAAGAGCAACTCCCTGCGCGTGATTTCCCGCAGAACACGCGATAACGCCCTTCGCCTTTTCATCATCGCTCAATTGAGAAATCATATATCCCGCTCCTCTGACCTTAAATGAGCCTGTCACTTGCAGGTTTTCAGGCTTTAAGTAAAGAGAACATTCTGGGTTGATTTTCGGCGAACGGATAAGCGCTGTTTTTCTCACCACATTGCGAAGCGCATACGCCGCGTGGTAAACTTTGTCAAGTGTAAGCATTGTTTAAATTGTCCTTTCTTGTTTGTTTTCGGGCAAAAAACAAAAAATGCCCATCTCTCAAAGAGACGAAGGCATTTAAATAAACTCGCTCTGTTGAGGCAAGTAGTTATCATTATTGCTTCCGCGGTACCACTCTTTTTGTCAATACTGACCTCTCTGTCCGTACAGTCATACGGCTTCCTTTAACGCAGGATTACGCGCCAATCTACTTATACCTAAATCGGCACTTTGGGTGGCGAGCTCCGGGGTGATTTAACAATAAAAACAGCTTTGCCGTTTTCCACCGCACACGGCTCTCTGTAAAAGCGTCAGTATGTCGCTCCCCTTCTATGCTATAATATTATAATACTCTTTTTTCAAGTTAAAGTCAATATCAAATTTGTAGAATTGATTTAAAATATGAAAGCATTTTTTGTCTATTTTGATAAACCTCGACAAAAACGCCAATATCAAGCGACATAAATAAAAAAACAACCGATATTCTCACTCCGAAAAGGCTAATATCGGTTGTATTGATTAATAATTATTTTGCGTGATAAAGCTTTTTAACCTGATAATAGGGGTTACAGGTTACATTAAGACCAAGCTTTTTAAAGGTTCTGGTATCGGTCATGGCAAGAATTACCGAGGAATGCACCTCGCAGCCCTTTAACTCGTCAAGCTTTGAAAGAGCTAATGCGGCTGTCTTTGAGGTCACCGCGCTGATCGCAAGCGCAATAAGAACTTCGTCTATATGAAGTCTTGGGTTTCTGTTGCCCAGGTGGTCAACCTTCAAATGCTGCACAGGCTCGATAATAGAGCGAGAGATCAAGTCAACGCTGTCGTCTATATTCGCAAGATGCTTAAGCGCGTTCAGAATAAGCGCAGAGCTTGCACCGAGAAGCGAGGAAGTCTTTCCTGTAATAATAGTTCCGTCCTCAAGCTGCACAGCCGCCGCCGGAACTCCCGTCGCATCTGCCTTTGCGGTTGCCGCCGCAACAACAGGTCTGTCAGCAATCGTAAGATTTGCTTGCTTCATAAGCAAATCAAGCTTTCTTACAACATCTGCTGTATTCATATTTTCCTTTTGCTCGCAAAGAGCCGTATAATATCTTCGAATGATCTCCTGATTTGACGCCTCGATTACCACCTTGTCATCAACTATACAGTTGCCAGCCATATTCACTCCCATATCTGTCGGTGATTTATATGGAGATGAGCCGTATATTTTTTTGAACATTGCGTCAACTACGGGAAAAACCTCAACATCTCTGTTATAGTTTACGGCAGTTTCACCGTAAGCTTCAAGATGGAAGGGGTCAATCATATTGACGTCATTTAGGTCGGCAGTTGCCGCCTCGTACGCCATATTTACGGGGTGCTTCAAAGGAAGGTTCCATATCGGGAAGGTTTCAAACTTAGCATATCCCGATTTTACTCCGCGTTGATTTTCGTGATAGAGCTGCGACAGGCAGGTTGCCATCTTTCCGCTTCCGGGACCGGGCGCGGTTACGATAATCAGCTGTCTTGTCGTTTCAATATATTCATTTTTGCCGTATCCGTCGTCACTGACTATTCCTTCAATATTATATGGATAGCCGGGAATTGTATAGTGGCGGTAAACCTTAACTCCAAGCGCTTCCAGCTTCTGTGCAAAGGTTTCAGCTGACGACTGTGACTCATATCTTGTAAGCACCACACTGCCAACATAAAGACCTACGCTTCGGAAAGCATCAATAAGCCTTAAAACATCAAGGTCGTATGTTATACCAAGGTCGCCTCTGACCTTGTTCTTTTCAATATCCCCTGAATTGATTGCTATGACGATCTCAGCTTCATCCTTGAGCTGAAGAAGCATTTGAAGCTTACTGTCGGGCGCAAAGCCGGGCAAAACACGAGAGGCGTGGTAGTCGTCAAAAAGCTTTCCGCCAAATTCAAGATAAAGCTTTCCGCCAAACTGTGCTATCCTCTCTCTGATATGCTTTGATTGAAGAAACAGATATTTGTCATTATCAAACCCGATTTTACACATTACATAACGCCTTTCGATTTTTTATAATTATGATACCGTTTACGGTCGTCTTGCTGCCGAACAAATTAAATGCCTATCTGGAAGGACATCTCGTAGAGCTGTTCTATCTTCGCCTGTCTGAATGCGCATTCCGACTTCATCTGGGCAATAGTGTCTGGGCTGAAATTATCAAGATCTCCGTCCTTAAGCTTATTTTTATACATACGGTCAAGCATAAGAGCATAGTTTATATCAACATTTGATATTTTGCCGTCCTTAACACACATAACAACATTGCTCTTACCCTCAAGCAAGCAGCTGACAGCTCCCGCTCCCATTTGAGTTGCGGTAAGTCTGTCGCGAAGTGTGGGCGAGCCGCCGCGAACTACGTGACCAAGACGGGCAAATTTCGTTTCAATTCCTGTTTCAGCCTGAAGCTTTTCCACAAAATACTCGCTGTATGTGTGGTCGTGATTGAGTGACATTCCTTCTGCGAAAACGCCAATCATTCCTCTCTTGCCAACATCTCTCGCACGCTTGAATTTTTCAATCGCATACTGCTCGTCAAAAGCAACCTCCGGAATAGCTATAACCACCGCTCCCGACGAAATGCCCGCATATAGAGCAATCATACCACAATCGCGGCCCATAACCTCAATAATGTTGCATCTTGCATGCGACTCACAGGTCTCACGCAATGAGCCAACGAGAGAAAGCACAGTATTCATAGCTGTATCAAAGCCTATCGTATATTCTGTAGCTGTTATGTCGTTATCAATAGTACAAGGAATTCCGATTGAAGGAATCCCATGATTTGTCAAATCAGTCGCTCCGCGGAACGTACCGTCACCGCCGAGGGCTATAACTGCATCTATCTGATTTTCCTCACAGGTCTTTATAGCCTTTGCCATTCCTTCCTCTGTTTTAAATTCGGGACAGCGAGAGGAATAGAGCACAGTTCCTCCGTGCGTTATTATATTAGAAACGGAATGGGTATCAAGGGGCTTAACATTGCCGTTGATAAGGCCGTTATATCCCTCATAAATTCCAACTACCTCAATACCCTCGGACAGAGCCTTTCTTATTGCCGCTCTTATCGCCGCGTTCATACCGGGCGCATCGCCTCCCGAGGTGAGTATTCCGATTTTTCTGAACTTTGCCATGTTTTCCTCCGTATGCCATCAGGCACTAAACAAAAATTATATGCTACTTGTGTAAAATATTACATTTTAAAACACATATATATATTTTAATATATTTTTAGACTAAAATCAATAGTTTATTAAAAATTTATCAATCACACATTCAACAAATTTTGACAACTACTGTTGATTAAAAAATGACAATTGCACAAAATTCAACCGTTTTTAACAATTTCCGAAAGCTTATGAGCAAGAAATTCAGCCGTTGCCCTCCTTATATAGTCGCGTCCGCGATTACATATGGAAAGCCTGAATGAATAACAAAAATCACAAGATGCAACAGATACGAACACCGTACCGACAGGTGCATCCTCTCTCCCACCGTCAGGCCCTGCAAAGCCGGTTGCTGAAATTGCAAAATCTGTCTTGAAGGTCTCTCTTGCTCTTTGAGCCATTTCTGCCGCGACCTCAAAGCTTACCTCGCTCACTCTGTCAATTGTTTCGCGTCTTACTCCAAGATTATTTATTTTAACCTCGTTTGTATATGTAATCATACCGCCGCAAAAAACACTTGACGCTCCGCTGACATCAGTTATCAGCTTACCGATAAGCCCTCCAGTGCAGGATTCTGCAACTGATAACGTCTTGTTTTGGGCGGCAAGAAGCTTGACTAAACGAACAAAGCTGTCGCTTTGAAAGCAATTATTCTGCGCAGCTGTGATTTTCAGAATTTCGTCACCCGAAACATTAGCGTTCAACAACTCCATAATGACTTACCTCTTACAATATAATCAACATATTAATTATACCACCCGGTACGCTCAAAGTAAAGAGCAAAAACGAAAAATTTAAAATTTATTATTGAAAAAGGTTGTAATTTGCTGTATAATTTTTATATGACATTAACGGAGGTTTTTTATGAGCAAATGTAATCTTTGCCCAAGGGGCTGTCTTGCAGAGCGCGAGCTTGGCGAGCGCGGTCTTTGCGGGGTTGGAAGCCGGTTTAAAATATCTAAAATAATGCTGCATCTTTGGGAAGAGCCCTGCATCTCAGGCCAAGGCGGTGCGGGCACTGTGTTTTTTGCAGGCTGTAATCTCCATTGTGTATATTGTCAGAACAAGGCTATCAGCAACGGCGGCTCGGGTCGTGAAATGAATGAAAATGAGCTTGAAAAAGAGATTTTTTCTCTTGCCCAGCGCGGCGCGGAATGCATTGAATTTGTTACTCCCACACACTATACTCTGTCACTTGCAAGGCTTCTTGAGAAAATCAAGCCGAAGCTCTCAATTCCTGTTGTCTGGAACAGCAGTGGCTACGAGAGCGTATCCTCTCTTTCTCTGCTTGACGGTCTTGTTGACATTTATCTCCCTGACTTTAAATATTGTTCGGGCGAGCTCGCCAAAAAATATTCCAACGCCGAAAATTACCCTGATATTGCCATTTCAGCGCTTCAGGAAATGAAAAGACAGGTTGGTCCGCCTCAATTTGACGCGGTGGGGATGGTGAAAAGCGGACTTATAGTGCGCCATTTAGTGCTTCCATCTCACAGAAAAGATTCAATTGAGGCCTTAAAGCTTCTTGCCGAGCAGATAGGAGCGGAAAATATGAAGCTAAGCCTTATGAGCCAATACACGCCCGATTTTTACACCGACGGAAAATTCAAAAACCTTGAGCGGCGAGTTACATCATTTGAATACAACAGTGTTATGTCGGCAGCTATTGACTTGGGATTTGACGGATATTTCCAGCAAATGTCCTCGGCAGACAAGAAATTTACGCCGAATTTTGAATAGCATTTAAAACAGCCGTTAAAATATACAAAAGCAAGGGTACATTCACCCTTGTTTTTTTACACGAATTTATTAAAAAGGTACTTGCAAAACGGTGCTGACAGTGATATAATATAAAACAGTTAACCGATTAACTGTTAATTGGTTAATTATTTTATGCGTGATGCGCACATTTTTCAAATCAAGGAGGACTTAAATGGAAAGCAATAAATGCGACAAGTGCGAAATTATACACAAGCTTATTCAGACAAACAGACTTCACAGAACTATAATAGAGCGCTTCGCGACAAGCCTTGGCTTACACTCCTCAGGTCACAGAATGCTTATGCATCTTATTCATTTTGATAAAATCCCCTCTCAGAAGGAGCTTGCCGAGCATTTCAAAATCAGCCCCGCGGCAGTTGCAACAACTCTGAAAAAGCTTGAAGCCGACGGATATATAGAGCGGAGCAAATGCAGAGATATTCGCTTCAACGAAATCAGTATAACCGAGCGCGGACGCGCCGCCGCTATTGAAAGCGAAAAATATTTCAGACTTGTAGATATAACCGCTCTTGAAGATTTTTCACAGGAAGAGCTTGATTTGTTTGTAAGACTTCTTGAAAAAATGCAGACAAATCTCAAAAAAGCAGAATTGAATTTTGATTCAGATAACGAAAAACCCTACGGAAAGGATAAAAAACAATGAAAAAATGGTTGAAATATGTAAAGCCCTACTCGCTTTACTTTATTTTAGGACCGCTTTGTATGATTGTTGAGGTAATAGGCGAGGTGCTTATGCCGACATACTTAGCAAAGGTAATCAACGCCGCAACAGCAAACGACCTGACTACACTCAAAAGCTTTGAGGCGATGGGTATGATGATAATCACCGCTCTTATGATGATGGCGGGCGGTATCGGCGGAGCGTATTTCGGGGGCAAGGCCTCTGTAAACTTCGCGGCAGATGTGAGAAACGACTTATTCCGCAAGGTGCAAGGCTTCAGCTTCTCAAACATAGACAAATTCTCAACGGGCTCGCTTGTAACAAGGCTTACAAACGATGTTCAGCAAATGCAGAACTTTGTCAATATGCTTCTCCGTATGTTCCTGCGCTCACCGGGTATGCTTATCGGTGCACTTATTATGGCGGTTAGAATGAGTCCTTCTCTTTCTCTTGTCTTCGCTGTAACTATCCCCTTGATGATACTTGCAATTTCATTTATTATCGCGCGCGGACTTCCCCTGTTTGCAAAAATGCAGACCAAGATTGACTCTCTCAACTCGACCGTACAGGAAAACATAACAAATGTGCGCGTTGTAAAATCCTTTGTCCGCGAAGACTTTGAAACAGAAAAGTTCTCTCGTGCAAACACAAACCTGAAAAATTCGGGAATGGCTGCTATGAAGAATATGATTTTTATGCAGCCCGTTCAGACCTTCTTTATGTATCTTACGACTATTCTCGTAATTTGGTTCGGCAGTCAGCTCGTAATATCAAACATGGGTGAGATTGACGGCTTCAAGGTCGGCGACCTCTCGTCATTCATAACCTATGTATCGCAAATTCTCTTCTCTCTTATGATGGTTACAATGATGCTTATGATTTCCTCGCGCGCTATGGCTTCGGCTAAACGAATTAAAGAGGTGCTTGGCGAGAAAATTGAGATTACAGACCTTGAAAATGTCAATCACGATATAAAAATCGAAAACGGCGAGATTGAATTTAAAAATGTCACCTATCGCTACTATAAAAACAGCGAAGAGCCTGTGCTTGACAAAATAAACCTGAAAATTCCCGCAAGCTCAACCGTCGGCATTATCGGCTCGACAGGCTGTGGAAAAACTACTCTCGTTTCGCTTATTCCCCGTCTTTATGACACAGATGATGGTGAGGTTTTGATTGACGGAGTTAATGTGCGCGACTACTCTCTCTACAATCTTCGCGAGGGTGTCGGTATGGTTTTGCAAAAGAATGTTCTTTTCTCGGGAACGATTGAGGAAAATCTTCGTTGGGGCAACGAGCTTGCAAGTGACGAGGAGATTTTCGCGGCTGCCGACCACGCTCAGGCTGACAAATTCGTCAAGAACTTTACCGCAGGCTATCAGACTGAGCTCGGTCAGGGCGGCGTCAATGTTTCGGGCGGACAAAAGCAGAGGCTTTGTATCGCTCGCGCGCTGTTGAAAAAGCCAAAAATCATTATTCTCGATGACTCAACAAGCGCAGTTGACACGGCAACCGAGGCTCAAATCAGAAACACCTTTAAGACTGAGCTTGCAAGCTCCACAAAAATCATTATTGCACAAAGGATTTCTTCTGTTCGCGATGCCGATATGATAGTTGTTATGGACGACGGAAAAATAACGGGAATAGGTACTCACGACGCTCTCATGGAAAGCAACACGGAGTATCAGGAAATATACAACTCACAAAACGATAAGAAGGAGGAGAAAAAATAATGGCAAGAACTCTTAGCGAGCTTCAAAAGCAGTACAGCTCCTCTTCAAAAAACCCCGCAAAAATGGTCGGTCCCGGCCCAGCTGGCAGAGGACGCGGTCCCGGAGGAATGGGCGGAAAGCCGAAAAACACAAAGAAAACTATCGGCCGTCTTCTCGGTTATGTAGGCAAATACAAGTTTTTGCTGATAGTTGTATTCCTCTTTATGATTATCAATACTACCACCTCGCTATTGGGCGGTTATATGACAAGACCGATTATAAATAAGCTTTACGATTATACTATCGACTACAACGCAGAGCACGGAATTGAAGCTGATGTTCCCTCGCAGGATGGCGGGGCTGATGACAGGATGTCAGGCTTTATTTACGAGATTGCAGACAAAGCGATAGAGGGCTTCAAAAATACAGCTTCTCCGTTTATAAGCAAACTGATAGGAAGTCAAAACCAAAAGGTTTCAGATGTTCTGTCCTATATAGGCGCGGCGCTGATTATCCTTGCCAGTGTTTATCTTGTGACCATTCTCACAAACTACCTTCAGGCAAGAATTATGATAATGATTTCGCAAAGCTCTATTGAAAAACTGAGAAACGACCTGTTCTATAAAATGCAGAAGCTCCCCGTACGCTACTTTGACACCCACCCTACAGGTGAGGTCATGTCAAGATTTACAAACGATATTGACAACATTGATATTATGCTCAACAACTCGCTGACATCAATCGTTTCGGGTGTAATATCACTTATCGGAACATTCGTGTTTATGCTGACTACCCAATGGCAGCTGACATTGGTAACAGTATTCTTTATCCCGATATTCATACTGGGCGGCGGAAAAATCGCGAAAAACTCACGAAAATACTATTCGGGACAGCAGGCGGCTCTTGGCGCGGCTAACGGATATATTGAGGAAACAGTTACAGGACAAAAGGTTATTAAGGTCTTCAACCACGAGAGCACCTGCATTGAGGAGTTTGAAACGCTCAATGAGGATTTGAGAGATAAGCAGTTCAAATCTCAATTTTTCGGCGGAATTATGGGTCCTGTTATGGGTAACACAAGCCAAATCAGCTACGCTGTGACTATCGGTGTCGGCGGAATTTTAATGTGCCATAATATGCTTGATGCGGGCGGTCTTACACTTTTTGCAGGCTATTCAAAGCAATTCAGTATGCCGATAAACAATATTTCAATGCAGGCCGCGACTATCTTTTCGGCACTCGCGGGCGCAGAAAGAGTATTTGCGGTAATGGACGAAATGCCAGAGCTTCCCGACGCTGAAAATTCACAGGATATGCCAAAAATGCAAGGAGAAGTCGTTTTTGACAATGTAACCTTTGGCTACAATCCCGATAAGGTAATTCTCAAAAATCTCTCTCTTTATGCTCACCCCGGTCAGAAAATTGCCTTTGTCGGCTCTACGGGCGCGGGAAAGACCACCGTTACAAATCTTTTAAGCCGTTTTTATGATATATCCGAGGGTACGATTACTATTGACGGTGTAAATATCAAGGACATCAAACGAGATGTGCTTCGTTCAAATATAGCAATGGTTTTGCAGGACACTCATCTCTTTACGGGAACTGTTATGGAAAATATCCGTTACGGCAGACCCGATGCTACTGACGACGAGGTTATAGCGGCGGCGAAAACAGCAAGTGCGCACAGCTTTATTATGAGGCTTTCGGACGGCTATTCAACTATGCTTGAAGGCGACGGAGCAAACCTGTCACAAGGACAGCGTCAGCTGCTCAATATTGCCCGTGCTGCTCTCTCAAAGGCTCCGATCCTTGTGCTCGACGAGGCAACGAGCTCGGTTGACACGAGAACCGAGCGACACATTGAGCATGGTATGGACAGACTTATGAAAAGCCGTACGACCTTCGTAATCGCGCACCGTCTTTCAACAGTTCGCAACTCAAATGCCATTATGGTACTTGAAGCGGGAGAAATAATAGAGCGCGGAACTCACGAGCAGCTGCTCGAAATGCAAGGCAGGTACTACGAGCTTTACACAGGCAAGCGCGAGCTCGACTAAAACAAATTAACTAAAACAAAACAAGATAAAACAGAGGGCGGATGCTTTGCATCCGCCCTCTGTTTTGTCTGCTTTTTACCTTTTATTTTTAATTGATTTTTCAAGCAATTCCAAAAACTCCGTTTTTTCGGGATATTCCGAGAGGTCAAGTGACTGCAAATCTTCAATCACGCTCTCAATCGTGATGTCCCCGATATATTCACTGTTGTGCAAAAGCATAGTCGTTTGAATTACACAAAGCATAAATTTAACATCATCATTTGTGTCACCAAGCTCTCTTGCGCCGATTGAATATTCATTGAGCAGGCTTATCGGCTCACCGGGATTTTTATATCTTACGGCAAGCTTTATCCATTCTGTACCCTCTGCACTGTCATTCCACATATTAACGCCATCGTTAAATGTAATCTCATAGCAGACTGTCACCTGATGAGAAGCTCCGACCTCGCCCGCGTCCTTTGTATCGTCCTCAAAATCCTCAGTGTCCAGAAGTCTGTTTTCATAGCCAATCAAGCGGTATGAGCTTACATAATCCTTATCAAAGGTAAGCTGCATTTTTACATCCTCTGCAACCGTGTAAAGAGTGCCAAGCAGGTCTGTTCCCATAACTCTCTCTGCCTCGCTCTCACCGTCAATATAGTAATAAACGCCATTACCGTGGTCTGCAATCGCTTCCATATTGGCATCGCGGTAGTTGCCTGTGCCAAAGCCTAAAACTGACAGGTAAACGCCCTGACCTCTCTTTTGCTCAACATAATTCTGAAGCTCCTCTGCTGAGGAAATTCCAACATTGAGGTCGCCGTCAGACGCCATGATTATACGGTTATTTCCGCCCTCAATAAAATGCTTTTCGGCAATTCTGTACGCCTCTGTAAGTCCTGCCTCGCCGTTAGTTGAACCTGACGCGTTAAGACTGTTGATAGCAGCCATAATCTTCTCTGATTTATTGCCCTCACAGCCATCAAGCACGACCTGCTCCCTGCCCGAATAGGTTACAATAGAAACTCTGTCCTTTTCGCTTAAGCTTCCAACAAGAGTTGAGAATGCCTTTTTGAGCAAGGGCAGCTTATCCTCAGAGCGCATAGAACCCGAAACATCTATCAGGAAAACAAGATTGTTGCCTTCGCTTACAGTTGCTTCCTCTGCCTTGAGGGTGAGGCGCAAAACATACGAGCTCTCGTTCCAGGGACACGCTACTATATCTGTTGTAACACCGAAAAGCTCGTTATCCCTGGGGCTTTGAACATCATATTTAAAATAGTTAATAAACTCCTCTGTTCTGAACGCCGAAGAGGAATTTGCAAGCTCGCGCCAGCGATATCCCTGATTTATCAGCTTTCGGAAATAGGTATATGAAGCCGTGTCAACATCCGCAGAAAAGGTAGAAATGTTGTTTTCAGCCGTGTTAATAAAGGGATTTTCTTTCCAAATCGGGAAATAAGGGGTATCGATATATATATCTGCCTCTGTCTTATTTTCGTCTTCGCTCGGAGCTTCAGGATATATTGCCTCATCGCTATCAGACTTTTCTGCCTCAGCATAAATATAATCTTTCAACCCTGCCTGAGAGCTGCCGCTTTGTGAGAAGCTCGGATTATTATAAATCCCGTTGCCGCCGTCGGCAATACCGCCTAACGACTCGTCCTTCGTTGCCGCGTTACAAGCTGCGAATGAAATCGCAAGCATAAAAACCAACAATAACGATAAAATTCTAACTGTTTTTTTCATTGTGTAACCATCCTTTCTATCGGTCATCCCGATATTAAAAGCATTATTGCAGAGCTTCAAGAAGTATCTGCACGAACTTTTCCTCGGGGATAATCTCTGCCTCGTAATCAAAAATCTCGCCCGAAATGTTGCCATCTGTCTGTTTCAGATACGGAGAGGTCACTTTGCCGTCGCCGTAAAGCACCCAGACCTTGTAATTAAGTGTTGGAGAGGACACTCCCGTCTGCACACCGTTGCCCATTTCTTCCTTGAGCATCTCAATCTCGCTTGACTTAAGTCCTTGACTTACATAGTATCCGCTCTCCCCGATATTCTGCCAGACAATGTGTGCGCAGTCAGAGAAATACGGCAGCTCTTCACTTGAATTGACAAGCCTTCCGTCAAATAACCTTTGAGATTTATTTTCAAGGAAAAGCGCTTCAACCGATTGGATTTTAAACTCCTCTCGGTCGAGCGTGCCCTCTCCCTTGTTGCCGACGAAAAGATTTAATCTTGAAATAAGATTGCCACCTACCGTCAATGCGAACACAAGAGTAACGGCTGCCGCTATGAGCCAAGTCCTCGACAGACTTTTTCGTTTTGACCTGTACTCTATCGCCTCGGCAATTAACGCATCGTCAAGCTCGCCGATTTCGCGGAGCAGATATTCGGTTTTTTGCTTTTTTAAGTTTTTCATAATAAACCCTGCCCCTCTAAATATTTTTGCAAGCTCTGCCTTGTGCGGAAAAGAGTAGTTTTGATTTTTGCCTCTCCTATGCCCATCTGAAAAGCAATTTCTCCGATTGACTTTGAATAAAAGTAACGCAGAATAAACATTACTCTTTTTTCCTTATCAAGCGAATACAAAAAGCTGTTAAGAGCATCTTTCAGCCTGCCGTTTTCAAAATCAAAATCCGAGCTCTCTCGGTCGGGAATAATGTCGGACAATTCCATAGAGATATTGTCAATTCCGCCTCTTTTTTCGCTGTGCAGGCGTCTGTAGCGGTCAATCGAAATCCTACGGGTGATTTTGGAAAGAAATGCTCCGAGATAGGTCGGTCTTGCATCGGGCATAGCTCCCCAAGCGTCAAGATATGTGTCGTTGACACATTCCTCTGCGTCCTCGTGCGAGTAAAGCAAGGAATATGACAGTGATGTAAGCATTCGGCCGTACTTTGTGTCTGATTCCCGAATGGCTCTCTCATCTCGCGCCCAATATAAATCAACTATTTTGGTGTCTTCCATAGTCTTTACCTTTGTCGGTGAGCATCGCCGACCTCCTCTCTTACTTCGGCCTTCATACAATATGTCGCAAAATTTTTTCAAAGGTTACACATTTTTGGAAAAATTTTTGTTTTTTATGAAAGCTATATGAAAATGATACCATAAAACAAAATTTGTGTCAATATGTTCAGTTCTATTCATTCAATAAAACAGTGTACAGGAAAGCTGAGATCAAACAAAAAAACAAGGTCGGACAAGCATTTTTTCACTTATCCAACCTTGTTTTATTTTAAAAATTATCTTACTCTTTCACCGAGAGGTGTATCTTTATCAAGGAATACGACGCGGACTGTTTCCTCACCCGACGCTAAAATCATACCGTTTGACTCAATACCGCATAGGGTCGCGGGCTTCAAGTTTGCAACGACAATAATCTTCTTGCCAATCAAAGCCTCAGGCTCGTACCATTTCGCAATACCCGAAACGACCTGCCTTTGCTCATAGCCAAGGTCAACCTTAAGCTTTAAAAGCTTTTTAGCCTTCGGCACCTTTTCACATTCAAGGATTTTTGCGGTTCGAAGCTCAACTGACATAAAGTCCTCAATTCCTATAATAGCACAGTCCTCAGGCTTTTCGGGAACTTCGTTAGCCTTAGCTTCCGCCTCGGCCTTTTTTCTCTTTTCTTCCATTTCAGCTTCAAGCATAGAGAGCATCTTTGCCTCGTCAATTCTTGCGAAAAGCACCTTCGAATCGCAAACAGCTCTTCCCGCCTCTATTCCGGAGAATTTGTCGGCTGTGCCGATTGTATCAAACGCCGTCTTGTCTGTGCCGAGCTGAGATAAAATCTCCTCTGCTGTCGCAGGGATAAACGGCGTAAGCATTACAGCTCCCCAACGGATTGCTTCAAGCAAATTGTAAAGAACTGTGCCAAGTCGTGCCGACCGGCTCTCGTCCTTGGCAAGTGTCCAAGGAGTAGTTTCGTCAATGTATTTGTTTGCGCGGGAGAGCATTTCAAACACACATTCAAGCGCATCTGCAATTCTCCAGGCATCCATATTCTTAATTACGCCGTCATAAGCCTTAACACAAGCGGAAATCAGCTCGTCATCGAGCACCTCTTTCTCCAGAGGAGCCTGAATTGTCTTGTCAAAATACTTCTTCTGCATATCAAGCGTACGCTTAACAAGGTTTCCGAGATTGTTTACAAGGTCTGTGTTAAATCTCTTGATTACAGACTCATAGGTAATACTTCCGTCAGTTGCATACGGCATCTCGGCAAGAGCATAATAACGCACCCCGTCAACGCCGAAGCGGTCTGCAAGCTCGTCTGCATAAATAACATTTCCGCGTGACTTTGACATTTTGTCAGCGCCGAAGTTAAACCAAGGATGGCCGAAAATCTGCTTGGGCAGGGGCAGGTCAAGCGCCATTAAGAATATAGGCCAATAAATCGTGTGGAAGCGTAAAATATCCTTTCCGATAATGTGCACATCACACGGCCAATATTTTTTGAAATGCTCGCTCTGCTCCTCAAATGATTTGTCGGGGTCGTAGCCAAGAGCCGTAATATAGTTTGTAAGCGCATCAAGCCAAACATAGATAACATGCTTACTGTCAAAATCAACGGGAATTCCCCACTTAAACGAGGTTCTCGAAACGCAAAGGTCCTGAAGTCCTGCCTTGAGGAAGTTGTTTACCATTTCCTTTTTTCTTGATTCGGGAGAAATAAAATCAGGATTTTCCTCAATATGCTTTATAAGTCTGTCAACATATTTGGTCATTTTGAAGAAGTATGCTTCCTCACTTGCTCTCTGCACCTCGCGTCCGCAGTCAGGGCATTTGCCGCCCTCTGCCTGAGTGTCGGTAAAGAAGGACTCACAGGGAGTGCAGTACCAGCCCTCATATGTGCTCTTGTAAATATCGCCATTCTTATAGAATTTTGTGAAGATTTTGCTGACAGCCTTCTCGTGATAGTCATCAGTCGTACGAATAAAATAATCGTAGCTTGAATTCATTTTATCCCAAACGCCCTTGATTTCCTCTGCAACGCCATCAACATACTGCTTGGGTGTAATGCCCGCGTCAAGCGCAAGATTTTCAATCTTCTGACCGTGCTCGTCTGTACCCGTGCAGAAGAATACATCATATCCGCGCGCTCTCTTATATCTCGCAATCGCATCAGTTGCTATAACCTCATATGTGTTTCCGAAGTGAGGCTTGCGCGAAGCGTAAGCAATCGCCGTTGTAATATAAAACTTCTCTTTGTTTGCCATTTCCTTTACCTTACGCGCCGAATGGGGCGCGCCTTTCTAAAAGTTGTCTTCATTATATTATAAATATATAAAACCATTTTTCACACTCAAAGGCACCACTGGCCAAAGAATGATTTTCACATAAATATCGAATGTTTTAACCGACATTTATGACAAAATAAGCAATACATAATTTATTATACCAAATTTTTCAATTTATTACAATAGGTATTTAAAATTTTTTTAAAATACCCTTAAATTATGCCAGAAACACAAGGAAAAAGTGACAAAATTTTGTCAATGTCGAGGCGGGCAAAAAATGGAAGTTTTTTGAAATATTGCATAAAATTAGGTGTTGAATGTTAATAAAATATCACAATCCTATGATAATTTTTTATCAGTGGCATTTTTATAAAAAAATTTGTCAAAAAGCCCATAAATTTCGTACACAATTCACATTCTGTTTAAAATAAACCTATTGCAATTTTGCAAAAAATTTGTTATAATTATTATTGAAGGATGTTTTTCCGTATTGCTTCAAATAATACCCAAAAGCGTCAAAACATTTCAACAAAACTTCGGCCCTCGACATCTGTGCAGATGCTTTGGAAGGTACGAGGAAAGGACAGGTCAATACATATGAAAATTCTGGTTATCAACGCCGGAAGCAGCTCGCTTAAGTATCAGCTTTTTGATATGGAGGACGGCTCGGTTTTAGCTAAAGGCCTATGTGAAAAAATAGGACTTAGCGGTGCTATTACTCACAAGCGCCCGGGAAAAGAAAACTACGAGGCTGATTACCCAATGCCTACTCACAATGAGGCAATTGCGCTCGTTTTGAAGCTTCTCACAGATCCCGAGCTTGGAGTGATTTCAAGCGTGGATGAAATTTCCGCAGTAGGACACAGATTTGCTCACGGAGGCAAGCTCAATAAGTCTTGCATTCTCGGTGACGAGGAAATCAACTACATCACATCCATTATCCCAATCAACCCCCTACACGGCCCCCCTGCACTCAAGGGCGTTTCGGCTTGTAAATCATTGATGCCGAATATTCCTCATATCGGTGTATTTGACACCTCCTTCTATTCAGGATTCGAAAAGAAATCCTACATCTACCCTCTTCCCTACGAGTGGTATGAAAAATACGGTGTTCGCCGTTACGGCTTCCACGGAACATCACACCGCTTTGTTTCAGCAAAGGCTTGTGAGTTCTTGGGCCTTGACTATAACAAATCAAAGATAGTATCCTGCCATATAGGCTCCGGCTCCTCAATCACAGCTGTTGATTGCGGCCGTGCAGTCGACACCTCTATGGGCTTCACTCCTCAGGAGGGACTTCCTATGGGTACAAGATGCGGAACAATTGACCCCTCTATTATCGCCTATGTTTGTGAGCAAAGCGGAATGAGCGTTGCAGAGGTTAACGATGCATTGAACAAGAAATCCGGACTTCTTGGAGTTTCGGGTGTTTCAAACGATGCTCGAGATGTTTGGGCTGCCGCTGAAAAAGGAAATGAGCGCGCTAAGCTCGCTATGGACTTGCTTGTTCACAACGCGAAGAAGATCATCGGCTCTTACGTTGCCGAAATGAACGGCATTGACGTTCTTATCTTCACAGCAGGTCTTGGAGAAAACGACAGGCTTGCCCGTCAATATATCGCCGACAACATGCAGTATCTTGGCATTGAGCTTGACAAGGATGCAAACATGAACGGCCCCAGAGGCGAGAATATCGTTATCAGTACTCCTGACTCTCGTGTTAAGGTTGTAGTAATTCCGACAGACGAAGAATATATGATAGCGTCGGATACCTACGACATAGTTAAATAAGCCAACAATTAAAGTTGTAATAAAAAATTGTATATATTTAAGAAAGGATTTTTTAAAATGGCACAATCACCTTTTGAAATCAAAAAAGAAATCTGCGACATTGGTAAAAGAATTTACGACCACGGATTCGTTGCAGCAAATGACGGAAACATTTCCGTAAAAGTAGGCCCTAACGAGTACTACTGCACACCTACAGGCGTATCAAAGGGATATATGACCCCTGATATGATCATCAAGGTTGACGCTAACGGTAATAAGATCGAAGGTCGCCTTAATCCCTCATCTGAAATCAAGATGCACATGAGAGTTTATCAGGAGCGTCCCGACGTTAACGCTGTTGTTCACGCTCACCCCCCTGTTGCAACTGCTTTCACAGTAGCAGGAATTGAACTTGATCAGTACATTCTCCCCGAGGCTATTTTGACAATCGGTAATGTTCCTACCTGTGACTACGGTATGCCTTCCACAATGGAAATTCCCGATTCTCTTATGCCTTATATCCAGAAGCACGACGCTTTCCTTTTGAAGAACCACGGTGCGCTCACAGTTGGTAACACACTTATCCGCGCTTGCTTCACAATGGAAGAGGTTGAATTCAATGCAAAGATCAACCTTTACGCTCGTCAGATCGGCGTAGGCAAAAATGCTAATATTGAAGAGATTTCTTGCGTAGAGCTTGAAAGACTTATGGAGCTTCGTAAGAAGATGGGGCTTCCCGGTAAGCACCCCGGATGCAAAACTTGTCCTAACAACGGCACATCTAATTGCAAGTGCAAGACAGAAGGCGGCAGCTGCTCATGCGGCTCTCACTCTGCTCCCGCAGGTGACGACCTCGTATCTGACATTACAAGAAAAGTTCTCGCCGCTCTCGGCAAGTAATTTTTAAAAACAAAAAAGTATAATCTTTTGTTTCAGAAATTAATTGAAAAGGAGCGTCCATAAAAATGGTAAATAACCTCACAGAGGCACAAATCAATGCGATAGTCGCAAAGGTCGTGTCCGAGATTAAATCCCCTGCCTCAGCACCTGTCAGTGCGAAGGCCTGGGATGCCACACAATACCACGGACGCAAGCTTATCGGCATTTACGAAACAATGGAAGAAGCCATTGAGGTAGCAAATGCAGGATATAAGGCTGTCCGTTCAATGTCTGTGGCAGACAGAGAAAAAATTATTACGGCAATCAGAAATCTCACCAGAGCTGAAGCTCAGAATATGGCGGAGATCGGTGTTGCTGAAACAAAAATGGGTCGTGTTGACCACAAGTATGCAAAGCATATGCTTGTTGCCGACAAAACACCCGGAACCGAGGATATAGTTGAAGAGGCAAGAACAGGCGATTATGGCCTTACTCTTACCGAAATGGCTCCCTTCGGGGTTGTAGGAGCGATCACTCCTTCAACAAACCCATCAGAAACTGTTATTTGTAACAGTATCGGTATGATTGCCGCAGGTAACGGCGTTGTATTCAACCCCCATCCCGGCGCAATCGCAACATCAAACTATGCAGTTGACCTTGTAAACCGCGCAGTTTACGCAGCGGGCGGTCCGAAGGTTTTGGTTGCGAGTGTTGTTAAGCCTACGCTTGATACCGCTAACGTTATGTATAAGCACCCATCAATCAAGCTTCTTGTTTGTACGGGTGGTCCCGGAGTTGTAAGAGCAGTTCTCTCCTCCGGCAAAAAGGCAATTGGCGCAGGTGCGGGCAACCCTCCTGTTATAGTTGACGACACCGCTGATATTCAAAAGGCGGCAAAGGACATTATTGACGGCTGTACCTTTGATAACAACCTTCCCTGCATTGCTGAAAAGGAAGTTTTCGTTTTCAACAATGTTGCGGACAGACTTATTGCAGGTATGCTTAAAAACGGTTGTATCTTGCTTACCCGTGAGCAAGCAGATAAGCTTGCTAAGGTCGTTCTGGTTGAAAAAACCGACAAGAACGGCAAGGTAAAGAAGATCGTAAACCGTGATTGTGTCGGTCGCGACTGCTCTGTAATCCTTGAAAAGATCGGAATTAAGGTTGGACCTGAGATCCGTTGCGCTATCGCAGAGGTTCCCTTTGAGCACGACTTTATTCAGGAAGAGCTTATGATGCCAATTCTCGGCATTGTGCGTGTAAAGGATATTGACGAGGCGATCACTCTGGCTGTCAAGGCCGAGCACGGAAACCGTCACACCGCGCACATGCACTCAAAGAACATTGACAACCTTACCGCCTTCGCGCGCGCAGTTGAAACAACGATCTTTGTAAAGAATGCTCCCTCTTACGCCGGTATCGGATTTGGGGGCGAGGGACACACAACATTTACGATTGCAGGTCCCACAGGAGAAGGAATTACCTCCGCCCGCAGCTTTACAAGACGCCGCCGTTGCGTAATGGTTGACAGCTTCAGAATTATTTGATAGCAATATTATGAAAGGAAAATAAACAAATGGATATTTCTGCTTCTCAGATCGAAAGTATTGTAAGAAGTGTAATCAGTTCTATGGGCGCATCTGCCAATGTTTCAAGAGATGTTCCTAAGGTTGCACACGTTGCGATGCTTACCGGTCCAAAGAAAATTGAAGTTCAGGAGCTTCCTATCCCCGAGCTCGGCGATGATGATATCCTCGTTCGCGTTGAGGGTGCGGGTGTCTGCGGAACCGACGTGCACGAGTGGAAGATGGACCCATTCGGTCTTATTCCCGTAATCCTCGGTCACGAGGGCACAGGCGAGGTTGTGGCTCTTGGCAAAAACGTAAAGGTTGATACACAGGGTAAGCCCCTCAAGGTTGGTGACAAGATAGTTACATCTGTTACAAGCTGCGGTGAGTGCTACAACTGTCGTATGCATCCCGAAACATCTAACCTCTGCGACAATCAGGGCGTTTTTGGCCTTATCGGCGACAAGAGAGGTCAGGCTGAGGGCAACCGTGTAAACGGCTGGTTCGCTGACTATATGGTTATTAAGGGTGGCTACGGAGTTACATATTTCCAGGTTAACGACCTTAACTTAAAGCAAAGAATGCTTCTTGAGCTTGCTTGCGTATGTGTTCACGCGCTTGAAAGAGCACAGTCAACAGGACTTCTTAACTTCGGCTCCAAGGTTCTTCTTCAGGGCTGCGGACCCGTTGGCCTTACGATGATCACAGTTCTTCGCGCAGCAGGTATCAATCACATTATCGCAGTTGACGGTAATGAGGATAGATTGAAGGTAGCCGAAAGAATGGGCGCTAAAACGACAATTTGCTTCCGCCGTCCCGATGAGGACACTCTTGAAAAGAGAGTTAACAAGGTTAAGGCAGTATCAAACGGCGTTGGAGTTGATTTCGCGTTCCAATGCACAGGCGCACCTGTAGCAGCTGCTGATATTTACAGCTACATCCGCCGCGGTGGCGGTATGTGTGAAATGGGCTTCTTCGTAAACAACGGAGATTACCAGGTCAACCCACACATCGCTATGTGTAACAAGGAAATCAACATCGTTGGTTCTTGGGACTACTCGGCTCAGGATTACCCCAAGACAGTTGCATTCCTTCACCAGTGCGCAGAGATGAACATCCCGATCGAGGAATTGATTACTCACTCCTTCCCCCTCGACAAAATGAACGAGGCTATGGAAACAAACGTAGCTCAAAAGGGTATCAAGATTTGTTATATCAATGACAAATGATGAGGAGTAGCAGTTATGGCAGCACTCGGAATGATTGAGGTTTACGGCTACACTACCTCAATAGTAATCGCAGACTTGGTGGCTAAGGTCGCTGATGTCAAGGTTGTAGCAATTGACAAAAACAAACCTGCTAATGCAGAGCAATGTGCAGTGCCGCTTGTAATGGTTGTTAAATTCGAGGGCAATGCAGGCGCAGTTCAGTCGGCACTTGACGCGGGAGTTGAGGAAGCAAAGCGCAGAGGTCTTTATATTACCTCTAAGATGATTGCGGGACTTGACGACCAGGTTCAATGGTTTGCAGACCTTTCTGCTACGGGCAAGGATAAGCTCAGAAATACAGACAAAAAGTCTAAATAATTAAGTTAAAAAAATTGTAATATAAAAAGGAGATTCAAGACAATGAATGAAGCACTTGGAATGGTAGAAACAAGAGGACTCGTAGCTGCAATCGAGGCAGCAGATGCTATGGTTAAGGCTGCTAACGTACAGCTTATCGGCTCTGAGAAGATCGGTAGCGGACTTGTAAGCGTTATGGTTCGCGGTGATGTTGGCGCGGTTAAGGCTGCTGTTGAGGCAGGCGGAGCTGCAGCTTCCCGTCTTGGCGAAGTTATCGCTACACACGTTATTCCCCGTCCTCACACCGACGTTAACAAGCTTCTCCCCACACTCGGTTAATTTAAAGCCGAACAAATCAAAAGACTTTGGCAGGGTGGGAATTTCAGGCTCGGTTACATATAAAATCGAATTTCTCTCATATCAATTGATAGAAGCCATAATTCCCTCCGCCCGAGTACCGAAATGGAGATCAAAAAATGGAAAAAGCAATTGCACTGCTTGAAGTTCAAGCTATGGTAACAGCGATAGTCGGTCTTGACGCTATGGTGAAAGCCGCAAACGTAAAGCTGATTCACGTTGAAAAGCGCTTGGGCGGAAGACTTGTGACAGTTGTTGTTGAGGGTACTGTTTCGGCAGTTACCGCCGCTCTTGAAGCGGGAGTCGAAGCCGCACAGGCTGTCGGAAATGTTATGTGTCAAGAGGTTATTGCACGTCCACATCCCGACATAGTAAAATTTATTAAAACAGACGAGGGTGTTTAATTCAAAGCTCCCCCGCTGAAATAAAAGTCTCCCAAGCTTAATTTGGGAAAAGAATAAGAAAAATTTTAAATCCAAAAAGGAGAAAATTATTATGAATGAAGCACTTGGAATGGTAGAAACAAGAGGTCTTGTAGCTGCAATCGAAGCAGCAGATGCTATGGTTAAGGCTGCTAACGTACAGCTTATCGGCTCTGAGAAGATCGGTAGCGGACTTGTAAGCGTTATGGTTCGCGGCGATGTTGGCGCAGTTAAGGCTGCTGTTGAAGCAGGCGGAGCTGCAGCTTCCAGCCTCGGCGAAGTTGTTGCTACACACGTTATCCCCAGACCCCACACAGACGTTAACAAGCTTCTCCCTTCTCTCAGCTAATCTGAAAATTAGCAGAGATAGCACGACAAGCTTAAAAATGTCAGCTGTGTCTTGCCCGATTTTTCGGGCAAGACACCAACAAAAAGAATTTTTATATTAAGGCATTCAAGATATATGTTTGAGTTTCTTAATATAAAAATTGTTATTTAAATTGAAAGGAGCTTAAAGCTTAAATATGAATATTTCAACAGCAGATATTGAAAGCATCGTAAAAAAGATAGTTTCAGAAATGACAACCGATGCTCCTAAAAGCAACTCCCTTGAAATTCCTGTTGGTATATCAAACAGACATATTCACTTAACGCGTGAGGATCTGGACACTCTTTTCGGCAAAGGATATGAGCTTACACATCTGAAGGATTTGTCACAGCCCGGTCAGTATGCTTGCAAGGAAACTCTCACAATATTAGGCCCTTCAATGCGCGCCATTGAAGGTGTCAGAGTTCTCGGTCCTCTCCGTCGCGCAAGTCAGGTAGAAATTTCGGTGACAGATTCTTATGTATTGAAGGTTAAGCCCCCTGTTCGCGAATCAGGCAGTCTTAGCGGCTCCGCACCGATCACTATTGTCGGTCCTCGCGGAGTAGTTACCTTGAAAGAAGGCTGTATTATAGCTAACCGCCACATTCATATGAGCCCTGATGACGCTGTTCGCTTCGGAGTGAAGGACGGCGACTACATAAATGTTGACGCTATGTCAGGTACAAAGAGAACAAGATGGTTTGACGTTCAAATCAGAGTTAACAAGGACTTCAGACTTGAAATGCACGTTGATACTGATGATGCCAATGCGGTAGGCTTCAAAAATGGCAGCACAGTTACTGTTGCAAAAGACTAATATTAGATTAAAATAAGAGGTACATTTTTATGTTAAAGGGTAAAGTTGTAGGAACAATAGTATCAACAAACAAGCTTGAGAAGCTTGTAGGCTATAAGTTCCTTGAAATTCAAATCATTGAAAACCGCGAGCTTACCGATAAATATATCGTAGCGGTTGACCGCACCGTGAGCGCAGGTATCGGAGAAGAGGTACTTGTAACAACAGGAAGCGGTGCAAGAGTTGCAGTCGGCGACCAGAATTCTCCGATTGATGCAGTAGTAGTAGGAATTGTAGATAAAAAAGTTAACTGATTTGTTTAGTTAAAATTATCACTCTACATAAATATTTTTATCCCCACAGAAAGGAAGCACTTTTGTGCGAATAGAGCAATGCCACAGATAGACTTAAAATCAATTATGCAAAACAACGGTATTGTCGGCGCGGGCGGTGCAGGATTTCCCTCTTACGGAAAGCTTGCCGACGGAGCTGACTTGCTTGTAATAAACTGTGCCGAATGTGAGCCGCTTATGTACACTGACTATATGCTTATGCGTGAGGAAATGTCCAAAATCGTTGAAGGCTGTCAGATAATAATGGCCCAAACAGGAATTAAGCACTCGTACATATCGATCAAAGAGCACAGAGCTCATATGCTCGGTTACACCGAAGGCCAGATCCTTGGCGAGAATGTAAGCGTTAAGCTGCTCCCCAATGTTTACCCTATGGGTGACGAGATCAACTTGATTTACGAAACCACGGGACGCGTTGTAAAGCCGGGTAATCTTCCTATTACCGCAGGTGTTATAGTTTACAACGGCGAAACTGTTTATAATATTCGCGCAGCTGTCAAGGAAGGCAAGCCTGTTGTGGAAAAGTGGGTAACGATTGGCGGTGATCTGCCCGAAAGATATATGGTTAAAGCTCCTATTGGAATGCGTGTATCTGAAATTTTCGATATGCTTGGAGTAAAGGTACGACCTGACCAAGCTATGATAGACGGCGGTCCTGCTATGGGTAAAATCAAAGATCCCGAAACCGCTACTATTACCAAAACAACAAAATCACTTCTTATAATTCCCAAAACCGCTCGTTGTATTCAGAACAAGCAGGTGGCTATGGACGATATGATGCGCCGAGCGGCTTCCGCTTGCTGCGGTTGTATCAGATGTACTGAAATGTGTCCGAGAAACCTTCTGGGTTATCCGCTTGAGCCTCACAAAATGATAAGAGCTGCTCTCAACAATGCTGTCGTTGATTATCCTGAGCTTATCAAAACCGCTTCGCTTTGCTGTTCCTGCGGTGTTTGCGCTGAGGTTTGCTGTCAGGAAATCTCGCCTAAGGATGTAATTCTGAACCTCAAAGGAATTCTTGCTAAAAACAAGCTCAGATTTGCTGCGGGAAACGAGGATTACAGCGTAAACTCTGACCGCCAGTATAGAATGATTCAATCAACCAAATGGGAAGAAATACTTGGTGTGCGCAAATATGATGTTGTGCCTAAATACATTCAGAACAGTCTTAAAGCTACGAGAGTTGAAATCGCTATGTCATCTCACATAGGCGCGCCTTCACTTCCCACCGTTAAAGTCGGTGATATTGTAACCGAAGGACAAATGATTGCAGAATGCGGCGCAGGTCTTTCTGTTCCTCAGTTCGCTTCAATCGGCGGCAAAGTCGTATCGGTTGACCCATCAAAGATTGTTATAGAAGCATAACAGTCAATCAGTTAAGAAAGGTATTGGATTTACATAATGTATCAAGCAATTGGTGTAATTGAACTTAAAAGCATAGCAAAGGGTATTGAAGCAACAGATGCGGCTCTCAAAAGCGCAGGAATCAGCTTGATTTCGGCTCGTCCCGCCTGTCCCGGTAAGTTTGAAATGATTATCACAGGTACTATTTCAAATGTTACAAGCGCGGTTGAACACGTTAAGAGCCGTTTTGAAGACAAGCTTGTTGACGTTTCTATTATGGGACGCATTGACCCTCAAGTTATCACCTCTCTCTTTGGCACTCAGCCCGCCGAGAAAAAGGGCAGCCTTGGAATTATCGAAACATATTCTGCGGCAAGTATTATTAAAGCGGCTGATATAGCTGTTAAAACTGCTAAAGTATCAATTTTTGAGCTTCGCACCTCTCGCGGTATGGGCGGTAAGGGTATCGCTCTCGTTACAGGTGATGTCGGTGATGTTACCGCGGCTGTTGAAGCAGGCGCAGCTCACGCTAAGGATGCAGGCGTATTCTACAATTCGTCTGTAATTCCTGCTCCTCACTCTCTTCTCTGGGAGCAAATCTGATTTGAGATGATTTTGAGATAATTAATTATTTGGAGATAATAAAATGGGCAATATTAAATTTGTAATAAATAAAAGTCCAAGAATTTCAAGGCTTATTGACCATCTCTATGCCAATACGCCCGAAATTGAGGCTGACAGAGCCGAGCTTATAACCGAAAGTTACAAGCATACAGAGCATCTGCCGACTATTAAAAGACGCTCTGCCGCATTCCGTCACATTCTTGAAAATATCCCGATAGTTATTCGTCCTGAAGAGCTTATTGTTGGTAGTAACTCTATCAAGCCTCGCAGTTGCCAGATCTTCCCCGAGTATTCTTACGAATGGCTTGAGCTTGAATATGACACTCTCGCAACCCGTGAGGCTGACCCCTTCTATATCTCTCCCTCGACTGTTGACAGACTTAAGAAGGCAACTCCTTACTGGAAGGGCAAGACCGTTAGTGATTTGGCTGCCCAAAGCATGGACAAGAAGGTTCTTGATGTTTTCATGAACCACGGTATGTTTACCGTTGGAAACTATTTTTATAACGGAATAGGCCACATAAATGTTGATTATGCAAAGGTTATAAATAAAGGTCTTGAAGGTATAATCGAAGAAGCAAAATCCGCTCTTTCAAAGCTTTATATCGGAAATGGCGATTACTTGCGCCGCAAGCATTTTCTTGAGGCAGTAATTGAAAGCTGTGAGGGCGTTATCACATATGCAAAGCGTTATTCCGCGCTTGCACTCAAGGAAGCGGGAGAATGTACAGACAGTGTTCGCCGCGCAGAGCTTTTGAAAATTTCAGAGATCTGCGACAGAGTTCCCGCAAAGCCTGCAAGAAGCTTCTATGAGGCTTGCCAGAGCTTCTGGTTCGTTCAACAGCTTATTCAGTGCGAGTCAAACGGTCACTCGATTTCTCCCGGACGCTTTGACCAATATATGTATCCCCTTTTCAAGAAAGACCTTGACAACGGTACAATAACTCACGAGCTTGCACAGGAATATATCGACTGTATCTGGGTTAAGCTCAACGACCTCACTAAAGTAAGAGATTTAGCTTCCGCAGAAGGCTTTGCAGGCTACGGCTTGTTCCAGAACCTTATCGTAGGCGGTCAGAACGAGGAAGGAATTGATGTTACAAACGACCTTTCCTATATGTGTCTTGAGGCTACAATGCATGTTCGCCTTCCCCAGCCCTCTCTTTCAATCCGCGTATGGAACGGTTCGCCTCACGATTTGCTTATTAAGGCAGCGGCTCTTACACGCGAAGGCTTTGGAGTTCCCGCTTACTATAACGACGAGGTTATTATTCCCTCAATTATGGCACGCGGCCTTACACTTGAAGACGCGCGCGATTACTGCATTATCGGTTGCGTAGAGCCTCAAAAGGGCGGCAAAACAGACGGTTGGCACGACGCGGCATTCTTCAATATGTGCCGTCCGCTCGAGCTTGTATTCTCAAACGGATATGATAAGGGCAAGCTTATCGGTCTTCAGACAGGCGATGTCGAGAAAATGACAAGCTTTGAAGAATTCTATGATGCTTACAAGCGTCAGCAATTTAACATGATAGAAATGATGGTTAACGCCGACAACGCCGTTGACTATGCACACTCGGTACGCGCTCCTCTCCCCTTTGAGTCTTGCCTCTGTGATGACTGTATTTCAAAGGGCAAGAGTCTTCAGGAAGGCGGTGCACATTATAATTTCACAGGTCCGCAGGGATTTGGAATTGCTAATATGACCGATGCACTGTTAGCTGTTAAAACTCTTGTATTTGAAACAAAGCAAGTTACAATGAAGGAGATGAAGGAAGCTGTTGCTAACAACTTCGGCAAGGGTATTATGCCCAAAAAGGCAATTGAGCTTACTGCAGAGGTAGCTCGCCAGCTTGACAAGAACGGTGTTGATGTAAACGAGGCTATTATAAAAAGCATTTATGAGAATATAACAAATGCAGAAAGTATTCCTGCTGACAAAAAGGCAAGATATGGCGAGATACTCGATTTGATCAACGCTCTTCCCAAGTACGGCAACGATATCCCTGAGGTTGATGCCTTTGCACGTGAGGTTGGAAACACATATACAAAGTCATTTGACAAATTCACTAACCCTCGCGGCGGTATATATCAGGCAGGACTTTATCCCGTATCTGCAAACGTTCCGCTCGGTTACCAGACAGGAGCTACTCCCGACGGCAGACTTGCTTACACACCTATTGCAGACGGCGTAGGCCCTGCATCGGGACGAGATGTAAAGGGTCCGACAGCAACCGCTAACTCTGTTGCCCGTCTTGACCACGGAATTGCATCAAACGGAACACTCTTTAATCAGAAGTTCCACCCGTCAGCTCTTGCAGGTATGGCAAGCCTTGAAAAATTCGTGGCTTACCTTCGCGGATATTTTGACCAGAAGGGTATGCACGTTCAGTACAATGTAGTTTCAAAGGAAACCTTGCTTGACGCCCAAAAGAACCCCGAAAAATACAAAACTCTTGTGGTAAGAGTTGCAGGATACAGCGCACTCTTTACAACACTTTCCCGCTCACTCCAGGACGATATTATCAATCGTACCGAGCAGTCGGGGCTTTAAGGTAAAAATGGCTTGTCAGGGAGCTTTTAAATAAGTTCCCTGACAGCCCTCAAAAGCTTTGAAAATTATTTCACCCATTTTATATGCTTAAATTGACTTAATTTAATCGTATAAAATTGGTGAACAGGTAAAAATCGTTACGAAATCAGGAGTAATAAAGTGAATTCAAATATATACGAGCAAACAGGTCGAATTTTCGACATACAAAGATATTCTATACATGACGGACCTGGAATAAGGACTATCGTGTTCCTTAAAGGATGCCTGCTCCGTTGCAAATGGTGCTGTAACCCCGAATCGCAGGAATACAAAATACAGGATATGACTCTTGCGGGCAAAACCAAAATTGTCGGCAGAGATGTTACTGTCGGCGAGGTTATAGACGAGATCATGGCAGACAGAATTTACTATAGGAGAAGCGGTGGGGGCATCACACTGTCGGGCGGCGAATGTATGACACAGCCCGATTTTGCCGAAGCGCTTTTGAGAGCGGTACACGAGCACGGCTTTAACACCGCAATTGAAACAACCGCTTGCGCAAGCCGTGAAGTTGTAGATCGACTTCTTCCCCACGTTGACCACTTCCTTATGGACATAAAGCATATGAATTCAGCAAAGCACCAACAGTTCACGACTCAACCGAATGAATTGATATTGGAAAACGCTAAATACATAGCTGAGAACGCAAATCATCTGATTATCAGAGTTCCCGTAGTGCCAACCTTTAATGACACTCCCGAGGAAATCTCGGCAATTGCTCGCTTTGCAGACGCGCTCCCCAATGTGCGAGAGCTTCACCTGCTTCCCTACCACCGTTTAGGTCAGGACAAGTATGCGGGAATAGGCAGACGCTATGAGCTTGACGGCATAACGCCCCCTACAACCGAGCATATGCAAGAGCTTTTGCGTGTGGCGGAAAGTGTATCAACAAAGCTGTCAGTTCAAATCGGCGGTTAATCTAACAATTTAGAATTTTTAATTTTCTTTAAATAACACTCAACTCAAACATTTTTTTAGCGCTTTGGCGCACGGAGAATTATTATGGCAAACAAATTAGATATGCAAGATAAAATGCGAATTGTGCAAGAGTTGGTCCCGGGACGGCAAATCACTCTTGCTCACATAATCGCCAACCCCGACCCCATACTTTATCAGAAACTCGGTCTTGACCCTCGCCTTGACTATGAAAAGGCGGCTATCGGCGTGCTTACCGTAAGCCCCGCCGAAACAGCGGTTATTACAGCCGATATTGCTCTCAAATCCTCAGGCGCTGACCTTGGATTTGTAGATAGATTTTCAGGCACGCTTATAATTACAGGCAAGGTTGCAGAGGTTGAGGCTTCATTTACCGCTATCACCGAGTATTTTGGCAAAACTCTCAATTTCTCGGTTTGTGAAATGACAAGAACCTAAAAATGAAAAAGCTGATCTTAATGGGGCGTGTTGCGGCGGGTAAGACCACGCTGACACAAGCTTTAAAGGGTGAGCAGATTCATTACTGCAAAACCCAATATATAAACTATACAGACACGATTATCGATACACCCGGTGAGTACACTGAGGTTCACACCTTGGCAGCCGCTTTGGCAGTTTATTCTTACGAGGCTGATGTTATCGGACTTGTGGTAAGCTCGAATGAGCCATTTTGCGTATTCCCGCCAAACTGCACTCACCACGTCAACCGAGATGTAATAGGTATTATTACAGGTATCGACAAGCCTGACGGTAATGTCCAAAAGGCTGAGCGTTGGCTGCGCAACTGCGGCTGCAAAAGGTTATTTTATGTAAGCTCCTATACAAGAGAGGGACTTGATAAAATAATTGACTATTTAAATCAGGAATAAAAGGAGATACAAGGATATGTCCTCGACAAAAATTATTTGCTTTGCCAATAACAAGGGCGGCAGTGGAAAATCTACTACCTGCGCAAATATTGGCTATGCTATGAGCACACTCGGCAAAAAAGTTCTTCTTATCGACTCCGATATGCAGATGAACCTGACTCTCTCGTATTTTGACGACGAGCAGTCGCTTGAAATGGCAAAGAGCGGTAAAAATCTCTATACAGGTATTATTGAGCAGAAGGATCTTAGCGAGTACATAGTTCCCACAGCATATGAAAACCTTGATTTAATTCCTTCCTCAACTCTTATGAGCGGAATTGAATTTCAGCTTTTCTCAAAATGGCAGAGAGAGTTTATTCTCCGTCAGGGGCTCAAGAATATCAAGGAATCGGGCAAATATGATTTTATCCTGATCGACTCTCCCCCGACACTCGGCTGCTGGGTAATGAATATTATGTGTGCGGCTGATTATTTAATAATTCCCGTTGAGGCGTCGCCCTGGGGACTTTTCGGACTTGCGAATATGTTTGAATTCTACGAGCAGGTTAAGCTCATTTCTCCTACGATTGAGCTTCTCGGTATTGCCGTTACAAAGGCAAGCGAGCGCAAAAATTATTTTAAGCAGACAATCGAAACCTTGTCAAGCCTTGATAATGTAAGGCTGTTTAATACAATAATCAGAATTGACAGCACGGTTGAATGGTCGCAGGACAACAGTAAGCCTGTTATGGCTTACAAGCGAACCAGCCGCGCGGCTCAGGAATATATGGAAATGGCACAGGAGGTTATGAATTATGCCGATAGGTAAGGACAGTATCCAAAAAAGAGTAGCAAAAACAGTTGAAGTAAAGGAAAACATTGCACCGGAGCTTGTTGCAACTACTGCTGCGGCGCCTGCACCTAAAAAGCCCGCGCCAAAGAAAACAGCAGCAAAGTCAACAGCACAGACAAAGTCAACGAAGGCAACTGCAACAAAGAAATCACCCGCCAGCACAAAAGAAGCGCCTAAAGCTACTAAAAAGGCTGTGGAAAAGCCCGCTGAGGCTAAGCGTGTCGAAACAACAGTTCTTGCAAATGTTGCTCCCGAAACAGTTGCCGCAGTAATCGGCCACAAGGAAGGCGAAAAGCAGGACAAGGTCAGCATTGGCGGAAAGCTTCCCGTTCACTTGCTTTAATTCTACTTTAATTCTATACGAACGCAAAAAATCAACCGAGGCCTAAACAAGCTTCGGTTGATTTTTATATTACTGTTGTTTGTTATATTTTAAATCTTAACTGTTTTTTTATTTAACCGTTTCATATCAATTTTTCTCTGCGGTGTCGCTCCCACTTAAAAACAAGGCGTCATTTCCTTCTTCTATTTCGGAAATTTTGCCGGTATCGGGCGGTATTAAGGAATTGCATTTGCCAAATGCATCCTTCCCTATTTTCGTCACTCCGCCAAGCGAAACTCTTTCAAGCGCAGAGCAACCGTAAAAGACAGAAGCCTTGATTTCACTTACCTTTTGAGGTATATCAATTTCCTTAAGCGATGAGCAGAGGTAAAATGCTTGCATACCTATGCTTTCCAGATGCTCTCCCAAAACAACCTTCTCTAAGCTGTCACAGCCGAAGAACGCGTCGTCGCCGAGTTCTTTTATCTCGCATAGCAAATCAATCTCTTTAAGTGAGCGACAAGAATAAAAGGCTCTTCTTCCAATAGACTTGACCGTTTCGGGCAAGTTGATCTCGGTGATATATTTACAGGATGAAAATGCTCTGTCCGCAATACTCTCACAGCCGTCTGTAATATTGATTTGCCTTAGAGAGCTTGGCACAAACTCGTCATTGTAATCAGGGCTTTGCGCACCGAAAATATATCCCAAATATTGATTTTGCTCAGTGCCACCGCCGACAAAAGACAAGGTAATATTGTTCAGCGACGAGCAATTCAAGAGCGCTCCGTTGGCGATTTCCTTTGCCCCGTCAAGCTTTACAGAGTAAAGCGAGGAGCAATACGCGAAGGCGTAATCAAGAATTTTTCCGCCAAGCCCACCAAAGCTTACACAAACCAAATCAAAGCACTCGAAAAACGCAAACTGACCGATTTTGTCTATATTTCCTTCAAAGCAGATTGCCGAAAGCATCTTACAGCCTGAGAAGGCGTTGTCTGCGATTTCACGGCAGTCTTGACCGATTATGACCATATCAAGACTTGACGGAATGTGAACGGCGTTCTCGTCATACCTCTGGGCGCCAAATATATAGCCAAATCCGTGCTCACCCTCGCCGTCACCGACAAAGGGCAGGCGCAGAGTAGCCAATCCGTCACTGTCTTCAAATGCCGATTTTTCGATTTTTTCTATGCCGTCAGGGATACTGACTGCTCTAATGTTCTTATTTGAAAAGGTATTTGTGCCGATTATCGCAACTTTTCTGCCGTCAATCTCGCTCGGCACAACGACAATTGTTTCGTTGCCTGTAAAATCAGTTATTCTGACCTTGCCGTCAATAATTTCGTACTCAAAGCTTGACGCCTGTGTGACCTCACTCTCTAAAAAGGCAAGCGACATATTTTCAAAATATTCATTATATCTGTCGGCAAGCAGACTTCCCTCTCCCAAATCCTCAGCAGGAGTAAAGCTGTCAAGCTCTTCTTCTTTTTCGCTCTGCACTGTGTTGTCCTGTGGCTTTGCAATACAAGCCGACAATAATATCATCAACACTGCCAGAAATCCTGATAAAATTATTTTAAGCCTCATTTGTTTTTCCTTCATTTGTTGTTTCTTGGTTTTTCGTTTGCTCATTAAGTGCCTCAGCTCTAGCGCCGTGATAAGCTATCATAATAAGCATAGGTATCGCTTGTACAACAAGCCACACTGCTACAACATCAAACAGTGTCTTAATCTCCTCGCCCTCTTCCTCTAAATCAATCAGCGTCTTATTCATAGCATAGGGCATAAGACAGATATATGTGAACACAGCTAATACGATCAAAGCAATTACTTGCTCTTTATGGAAAATGCCCGAGCTTTGCTTTTCAGCGTAAATGCAAGACAGAGCAATAGCAAGTACGATTGCGGGAACGAGCGCAGAGCCGTATCTCAAAACCCATTTAAGATTTTCCATACTGCCAAGCTCATCAAGCTTCAGAAAGAGCTCTTCAACAAAAAAGCCTCTCAGATAAAGCATAAAGCTCATTATAGCGCACAAAAGCGCCGATACGGCAATTAACCGCCAGAAGTTAAATGTTTCTTTTTTATGCATCATTATATTTAAAAAATCCTTTGCAACTTTATTGAATTCCCTTGACCTTTTGGCGAAATATTGCTATAATATAACTACTAAGACAATTTGGAAGAGGTGATTTAAATGCAACAGAAAAAAACAAGCCCCGAGAAAAAACTCAAGCCAAGCAACTGTGAAAGCTGTGAGTTTTTCGATTATGACGATGAATGGGGCGAATATGTCTGCTCTGTATCTCTTGACGAGGACGAAATGATCGACTTCCTCGGCAGAAATACAAGCCGTTGCCCATATTACCGCTTTTACGACGAATACAAGAGCGTACAGAAGCAAAATTAGTTAAATCAAGCTGCTGCCGTCAAATGCCTCAGGCAAAAGCTCGGATAGCTTTTTAACCTTTGGCTCTTTACCGTCAAATAAAACTATTTCAAAGTCCTTCTTACAGAATTCTGCCATAAACTGTCGGCAAATTCCGCAAGGGGGACAATATTTTTGAAGCTCTTTCTCACTTTCCTCGCCCACTATTGCAATTGCCTCAAAATCCTTTTTTCCCTGCATTAATGCAGAAGAAAATGCCACTCTCTCTGCGCAAATTGTCGCGCCGTAAGAGGAATTTTCAACATTTGCACCAACAAATATCTCTCCGTCAGAGCACAAAAGTGCCGCCCCTACACAAAATTTTGAGTAGGGCGAATATGCAAGAGAACGGGCGTTTTCAGCCTTTTCAATCAACAAATCAATAGTTTTTTTATTAATCATTTTTTTATCCTCGAAAAATAGAATATACGATTAATTATTTTTTACATTTGAGCCTTCAAGGAAATAAGCCGCCTCGGTGTCTGCACAATTGAGGAAAAATCCAAGAGGATACATTTCAAGCGCCTTTCCTACATTTCCTGGGTCCTCATTTCCTGAAAATCCCATATGGTAACGAATTGCAAACGCCTCGTCGCGCGTCAATCTCATATATCCCGAAGCAATATATACCGATTTCTCTCCATGACCGTAAGGAAGCGAATCCTCAATTGTATAGTAAGGCACAGATTCCCATCTGCCCTCTGCATTCTTTTGATTTCTAAAGCTTACCTTGTAGAAATTTATCTTGCAGATGTCGTGAAGAAGCGCCGCGATTGCTATACTTTCTTCGCTATATTCAATCCCATAGGTTTCTTTAATTCTCGGGCGCTTCATTATGTCGCAAAGGCAATCGTAAACATTGAGTGTATGCTCGACCAAGCCGCCCTCGTACGCGCCGTGAAACCTTGTGCTTGCAGGTGCGGTAAAAAAGTCGCTTCCCTCAGAGCAAAGGTAGTTGAGTAGATTATCTGCTCCTTCTCTTTTAATTTTAGACCTGTAAATTTCAATAAATCTTTCCTTGTAAGTCATTTTAAACTCCTTTACGCATATTTTGGCGCAAAAATAATACTTCTTCATTATATATTTTATCAAATAAGCGTCTGTTTGTCAAGCCTACCGCCGCAAATAACTCTATGTTAAAGCCCTTAATAGCCTTGCTTTCCAAAGAGCAATCTCCAAATCACCTTGCGAATAAAATCCGCAGGAAAAACAAGCAATGCATAAACAAATGTAAACATAAGCTCTGATGCTTTAAGCGGCGCAGTTCGGAGCACTGCCCCTCCAAGATAAACAAAAACAATCTGAATAATCAAGACCGCTGCCATTATAAATATAAAGGTGCGGTTTTTTGTTATGTTTGAGAAAAGATTAAGCCTATCGGTGCGCGCATTAAAGCAATTAAAGACCGATGCAAAGATAAAGAGCGCAAAAAACGCGGTCAGCAAATAAATGTTGTCGGGTGCAAAACGAAAGTGAGAAATTATTTCAGGGACCTTTAAAAACGCTATACAAAGTGCAATTGTAAATCCACCTTGCAGCAAAATCTCTGACACCATATATTTGTTTAATATTGACTCATCTCTGCGCTTTGGCTTTTCTGCCATACAGGACATAAGCGCGCCCTCGCCCGCAAAGGCAAGCCCGCCAAGAGTATCCATAATTATATTTATCCAAAGCATCTGAACGACCGTCACAGGCGAGTCCACGCCTAAAAACGGACAAATCATAGAAACTCCGACCGCGCAAAAATTCATTGTCAATTGAAGAGAAATGAATTTTCTTATGCTTTTGAAAATGTTTCTTCCGTATAAGACCGCCTTGACGATTGACGAGAGATTGTTATCAAGAATAATTATATCTCCCGCATCCTTCGCCACCTGAGTACCGCCGCCCATTGAAAAGCCGACATCTGCCCGCTTGAGCGCAGGCGCGTCGTTAATTCCGTCACCCGTCATTCCGACAACCAAATCAAGCTCCTGTGAGATGCGCACAAGCCTGCTTTTATCGGTTGGTAATGCTCTTGCAACAACGCCTATTCGGCTCAAGTTCTCCTTGATTTGTATATCTGACATTCGTGCCAGCTCTTCTCCGCTCAGAGATATATCAACTCCGCCGCCGATTATCCCGCACTTTTTTGCTATATACGTGGCGGTTTCCTTGTTATCCCCCGTAATCATAACGACGTGAATTCCTGCTCGTTGTAGCGCGGCAACCGAACCGGCGGCCTCGGGTCTGATTTTATCCTCTAATGTAAGCATACACAAAAGCGTAAATGTGCCAAGACGAGATAGCTCAAGGCTGTCAGAGGTTGTGTTTTCCGCCTCCGCGACAATTAAAATTCTCTTGCCTTGACTTGTAAGGCTTCTGCAAAGCACCTCAAATTGAGATTTAATAAAATTCCGCTTGTGCCCATACTCGTTGGCAAAAAAGCTTATATAAGGCAAAATCTTTTCGGGTGCGCCCTTTACAAAAATCCGTTTTTTGCCGGAGCGGTTTATTTTAACACAGGAGTATTTATTCTCGCTATCAAAGGGTTGCTTTGATACAATTTCAAAGTCCGACGGAATTTTTTCGCTTGCGATTATTGAGCTTAAAATCGCCTTATCGGTTGAATTTCCGCCCACCGCTATTAACCTTCCATTGTCATCACAGCTGATTTCACTCGTTGTATTTGCGACAGCATTCAAAGCATAATCAGCAAAAATCGCCTTGCTTTTCGTAAGCTCAAGTGCATTCTGAAATTCGCGTCCGTCGCCAAGATAAATGCTTCCGACCTCAAGCTTACCCTCAGTCAAGGTTCCTGTTTTATCGGTAAACAAAATATTCATACTTCCAGCCGCCTCAATTCCGACAGGCTTTACTACAAGAACATTATCCTTGACCATTCTTTTAATGTTAGACGAAAGCACGACCGCTATCATCATAGGCAAGCCCTCGGGCACGGCAACTACAATTACCGTAAGCCCAAGCGTCAGGGCGTGGAAGAGGCGAGAAAATAAAAAGTCAAAGCTTGTAAGCTTATACTTGATTATTTCAATATCAAAGGCACTGTCAACCACGAATGTATTGAAAAGATATGCAAGCGCAATCAAAATTGCCGCAATATAACCGAAAATGCTTATTTGCTTGGCGAGCTTCTGAAGTCTTATGCGAAGGGGACTTTCTCTGGTCTCGCTTTGTATCTCCCGTGAAATTCCGCCAAGAAAGGTTTGGTCGCCGACGCTTTTCACTTCAAGCAGACCGTTTCCCGAAAGTATAATACAGCCTCGCAAGCAAAAATAAGGGGACGACGGAGTGAAATCTTCTCCGTCATCATTTTCTCTTACTCTTTTATATATCTCCCTGCTCTCTCCCGTCATAGCCGATTGGTCAACGCAAAGCTCACCTCGTATCAGAACGGCGTCGGCGGGAACTTGCTCTCCCGCTCCAACACTTACAACATCACCGACGACTATCTCGCCAATGTCAAGCTCGCGCAGCTCTCCGTCGCGATATACTCTGCACCTTGTGTCAACACTCTGCTCCGACAGACGCTCGAAAGCCTCTGCCGAGCTATATTCGGACAGAGTTGAAATAAGTGTCGCTAAAAAAACAGAAATTGCAATTCCGCCCGTTTCAAACCAATCTGCCTCTCGGAACATAAACAAAATGTTTATTAAAAGTGCGGCTATGAGAATTCTGATTACAGGATCACCGAGATTTGATATGAACTGCCCCAAAAAGCTTTTTCTCTTTTTTCTTGTCATTATATTTTTGCCATAAGCGTCAGCAGACGCGCGCGCCTCTTTCGTGCTAAGCCCCAAAAGACTTGTCTTACTTTCATTATTGCTCTTTTTTTGTACGCTGATTATATCTACCACTCCTCTTTTTTCCTTTGGATAAATATATGCAGCACAACTGTCTTTTTAATACATAAAAAGCAGACGAAAAAATTCGTCTGCTTTGATTTTTAGTATTCAATTGGAAAAAGGACTATGTCTTAAAATCTCTCGTCCATTGCAATATAGTCCCGCGGCTTTGTGATACACTTGTAGCCAGGACGGATTATGCGGTTAGAGGTGCAATATTCCTCCATTCTGTGAGCACACCAGCCCGCAACTCTTGCAATAGCAAAGAGAGGCGTGTACATTTCAACAGGTATGTCAAGCATACGGTAAACAAGTCCTGAATAGAGGTCAACATTGGCGCACATAGCCTTGTCAATTCCCTTATATGCCTTAAACAGCTCAGGCGTAATTCTTTCGATTTTTTCAAGCAGCTCAAAGTCATCACCAAATCCCTTATCATACGCCAGCTTCTTTGCATATCTTTTGAGCATAACGGCACGAGGATCGCTCTTGGTGTAAATGGCGTGTCCCATACCATAAATAAGTCCCGAGCCGTCATTTGCCTCGCCGTTGAGTATTTTAAGCAGGAAGGCTGCAACCTCGTCCTCATTTTGAATGTCACTGACATTTGCCTTGATGCAATCGAACATCTCCTGAACCTTGATATTAGCTCCGCCGTGTCTTGGCCCTTTAAGCGCTCCGATTGCCGCGCTTATAGCTGAATATGTATCCGAGCCCGAGCTTGAAAGCACTCGGCAGGTAAAGGTCGAGCAGTTACCTCCTCCGTGCTCGGCGTGAACTACAAGACAGAGGTCAAGAAGTCTTGCCTCCTCCTCGGTGTAGGATTTATCAGGGCGCAATACGCGAAGGAAATTCTCGGCAGTTGAAAGCTTTTCTGAAGGGTTGTGCAAATTCAGGCTCTTATCATTAAAGGCGTTTTCATAAACCGCATAGGACTGTGCCGCAATAATCGGCAAGCGTGAAAGCAGCTCCATGCTCTGATGAAGCATATTTTCAAGTCCTGTATCATCGGGATTGTCGTCATAAGCATAAAGCGACAAAACCGCGCTCGCCATTTTATTCATAATTGACTTGCTCGGAGCCTTCATAATAATGTCTTCGGTAAATCTTGTCGGCAAGCGTCTGTACGCTGATAAAACATCATTGAACTCGACCAATTCCTCTTGTGTCGGGAGATGCCCGAAGAAAAGCAGAAACGCACATTCCTCAAAGCCATATCTTCCCTCTTTAACGAAATTGGTTATAAGGTTCGTTATTTCATAGCCTCTATATTCAAGCTTACCTTCAACGGCAGTTTTTTCACCCTCGTTGATAATATATCCGTGCGCGTTGCCAATTCTCGTAACACCTGCTGTAACGCCCGAGCCGTCCGCCTCGCGCAAGCCTCGTTTAACTCTATATCCATCAAAGGCTTCCTTCGGTATTACATAAGCAGACTTGGCATCATTAAACATAGTCTGAAACTCTCTGTCAAGGTCTGCATCTCTGTCGCTTGAATGATTTTTGGAATACAACTGCATTCTTCTCTCCTCCAATCCTAACAATGCTAAATAATACTCACATTATATCACTATTTGCCCCCTTTCGCAATTAACAAATTGTAAACTTTCATATTTTTGTCGAAAAAGTTGCATTTTTACAGTAAAAATGCAAGAATTTACAGCTTTAAATTCATTTACTTTACTTTGATAGAAAAAATCCTTCCAAATTTATTTTGGAAGGACTTTTTTATTTGCGGTCGATATTAACGACAGCGCAAAAGGTAGGATTATGTGCGCTCACCTTTTCCTGAACTATTTTTTTAAGCTCCCCATCAGAATATTTCACCTCATACGGAGCGCAAACATCAAAAATCAAATTGCTATGTGTAATTCCGCGAACAAATCTGAAATCGTGGATATCCATTCTCTCGTCAATGCTCTGCACCAAGGACAAGGTCATCTCCCTCATAGCTTTGACCTCCTCGTCGTCAGTAACTATCGGGTCCATATGGATATTTGAATGTATTCCAAGCTCGTCTGTAATTCTTCGCTCAATCAAATCTATCATATCGTGTAGCTCAAAAATATCCTTCGAGCCGTCAACCTCAATATGAAGATTTACAATTGCCATTCCGGGTCCGTACGAATGGACAACCATATCGTGTATTCCAAGCGCGTCTGAAAATTCACCTACAATATCCCGAACTCCCTGCACGATTTCAGGGTCAGCCTGCTCTCCGAGAATTGAATTTTTCGTTTCATTCAATATCTTAATGCCGGCGATAAATATAATTATCGCAACCGCTACGCCCATATAGGCGTCTATATCGATTGCCGTAAACTTGTAAAGGAGCATAGCCGCTAAAACCGCCGCGGTTGCCGCCGCGTCAGACAGACTGTCTGCGGCAGTTGCCCTCATAACCGTTGAATTGATTTTATCTGCAAGCTTTCTGTTAAAAAAGCAAAGCCAAAGCTTGACAACTATTGAAACAGATAAAACAATAATCATTATCCACGAAAACTCGGTATGCTTTTCCTTGTCAAAAATCTTCGCAACCGAATCGCTAAGTAAATTCCAGCCGATAAGCAGAATGAAAAAGGAAACTATCATTGACGCAACATATTCAATTCGAGCGTGTCCAAAGGGATGGTCACGGTCTGCCGGCTTTGCCGCCATCTTAAAGCTTATCAGCGAAATAATTTGTGAGCCCGCATCCGACAAATTGTTAATTCCGTCTGCCTGCATTGAGATAGAACCAAAAATCAATCCGACGATGAATTTCCCAAACGCCAAAATCAAATTGAAAACAATACCCGTGATGCTTCCAAGCGTGCCGTAAGCGCGCCTGACTGCTGGCGACTTTATATCATCCTTGTTTTTTATAAAAAGCTTACATAAAAGCTCTGTCAAATCAAACACCTCTTACTTCAGTAATTATTCTTCTTCAATTCCCCAATATTTTTTATCAAGACTGCGGAACTGTATCGCCTCCGCAATATGCTCTATGCGTATAAGCTCACTCTTGTCAATATCCGCAATGGTCCGTGCAACTCTCATTATTCGGTCATATCCGCGGGCAGACAAGCCAAGAGCATCATATGCGCAATGAAGCAAGTCCTTGGCAGAGTCGTCAGCTATACAATATTTTCTGATGCCTGCAGAATCAAGCATAGCGTTATTTATATATTTGTCGTTGCCCATACGCTCTCTTGCAAATTCGCGCGAAGCAATAACTCTTGCGCGTATCTCAGCCGAGCTCTCGCTCTTTATACTGTTGTCCGACAGCTCGTTGTAGCTGAGCGACGGAAGCTCGATCTGAATGTCAATTCTATCAAGCATAGGACCGCTTATTCTTGAAATATAACGCTTTACATCAATGCTCTTGCAGGTGCATTTTCTCGTGGGGTGTCCAAAATAACCGCAACGGCAAGGGTTCATAGCGCCGACAAGCATAAAGCTGCACGGAAAGGTTACTCTTCCGCTTGCCCTTGTGATTGTTACCCTTCTGTCTTCAAGAGGCTGTCGCAGAGCATCTGTTACCTGCTTTGGAAATTCGGGAAGCTCGTCAAGGAAAAGCACTCCGTTATTTGCAAGCGAAACCTCGCCCGGCATTGGGTTTACCCCACCACCGACAAGGCTTACCGCGCTCATTGTATGGTGCGGAGAACGGAACGGGCGTACAGATAAAATCGACATTCCGTCAGGAAGAGTTCCCGCAACCGAGTGTATCTTTGTGGTTTCAATTGCCTCAGCGAAGGAAAGCGGGGGAAGGATTGTCGGCAAACGCTTTGCAAGCATAGATTTTCCCGTTCCAGGAGGCCCTATCAGAAGTATATTGTGCCCTCCCGTTGCTGCAATCTCCATCGCGCGCTTTGCCTGAGACTGACCCTTGACATCTGCAAAGTCTATACTGTAATCTGACGCTGAGGCATCGAAATTATCACTGTTGTAATTTATAGGAGAAAGCAATTCGCTTCCATTTAAATGCGCAACTAACTGTTTCATATTTTCAACAGAATAAACGGCAATTCCCTTAACTGCCGCCGCTTCTCCCGCATTTTCCGCAGGAGCGTAAAATTCACGGAAGCCCGCATCGCGCGCCGCAACACACATAGAAAGAGCTCCGCGTATTCCGCGCAAATTTCCCGACAAGGAAAGCTCACCGATAAAGCATTTATCCGAAATGTCAATGTCGGGACGGACAATGCCCGCACACCTCATAATACCAAGCAAAATAGCCACATCATATGCCGAGCCCTCTTTTTTTCTGTCGGCAGGTGCAAGATTAACTATAAAGGACATTTCAGGAAAACGATAGCCGCTGTTTATGCAGGCAGTTCTAACTCTTTCCTTTGCCTCTTTGACAGCCATATCGGGAAGACCGACAAGCTCAAAGTTAGGCAAGCGGGGCTGAGCATCTGCTTCAACCGTAACTATATATCCGTCAATACCAAAAATACCCGCGCTATATACAGAGGATAACATTTCTAAAGGTCCTTTCTGAAACTAATTACATTCAATGCTAATTAATTGTACTTAACTATATTATAGCATAAAGAGAAAACAATTACAAGTAAAAAGATTAGATTTTACATCAAACAGAAGACAAATCAAACAAAATATGAATAAATTGCCTGAAATATTTACAAACAAAGAGGGATAAGTATGCTCAAACCTATTGACATTTTAAAAAATTTGAGGTATAATTTAATGTGTTAAATTATGTATGCTACCATTTCGGAGGTATTTAATGAAAAAGTCAGCAATTATTATCACTGTTCTTTTGTCGCTCCTTCTCGTATCCTGCGCAGGCGGAGAAAAAAGCGACTTAACATCAATTAACGACTATATAGCACCGTCTTATACTGAAAAAATTGCAACAGGTACTCTGACATTTGCGGAGAATGTCGGTGATACCGCTATAATTACAGATTATGTTGGTCTTTACACTGACCACGAGGTAACCGTGCCTGAAAAAATTGCAGACCGTGAGGTAACCGTAATTGGTAAAGAAGCGTTCTACTTCTGCACCTCCGCGACAAAAATCAATCTTCCCGCGACAGTTACAAAAATTGAGGATTTCGCGTTTGCAGGCTGTACTTCGCTTGAAACTATCACGATTCCCGCAACTGTTACAAGCATTGGTAAGGGCGCATTCAATGCGTGCACATCACTTAAAACAGTAATTTTTGAGGGAGAAGCAGTTGTATCTATCGGCGACTTCGCATTCAACGACTGCTCTTCACTCGAAACTATCAATATTCCCGAAGGTGTAAAGTCTATCGGTAACGGCGCATTTAAGAATTGCAAAGCTTTACAGAGCTTCAAAGCTCCCGAAACGCTTGAAACAATCGGCGGCTTGTCTTTTGACGGCTGCGAGGCACTTAATACCGACGGAGCACTTACACTTACCGCATCAATTACATCAATTGGTGATTTTGCTTTCGTAGGCATAAACAAAGAGTACATAATCGCCCCCGAAGGCTCATATGCCGCCGAATATGTAGAGGCTATGAAGGCAACCGAGGAAACTGAAGCAGAATAAATAATTATTCAAGCAAAAAAGACGAACATTAAATGTTCGTCTTTTTTATTATATTTCAATATTCTCGCTTTGCATTTTGTGCTCTACCGCCAAGACAAGCGCCATCTCGGCTGATAAAATTGAATCTGATGAAATTGTACACCCTGCCGCTCTCTCGTGTCCCCCGCCGCCGTAAAGCGCGCAAATCTCGGACACATCAAAGTCACAGGACGAGCGCATTGAAACGCGGAAGCGATTTTCTTCACTGAACTGTTTGATAACCGCCGCGACCTGAACGCCCTTTACACATCTTGCAACGTCAATCAAGGTTTCAAGATGCTCGTCCTCTGCGCCGTACTGCTTTTTGAGGTCGTATGGAAATGTAATAATTGCCACCTTGCCGTCAAGATGAAAATTCATTCGTTCAAATCCCGCGTGCTCAACCTGCATTTGCTTCAAGGTCTTTATTCCAAAAAGCTTGTGGTTGATATCGGCAGATTTCACTCCGCTATCAATCAGCCTTGCCGCCAAGTCGTGTGTTGCAGGTGAAACATTACTGTATCTGAAGCAACCCGTATCCGAGCTTACAGCGGTGTAAATCAGCTCGTTGGTTCTTTGCGGTATCTTAGCATTCAGCAGCTCCGCGCATCTCTCAATCAAGCTATACAAGACCTCGCCGCAAGACGACGCGTCGGGTAGAATATAATTATCGGCATAGGCAGTTCCCTTTCCGTGATGGTCAATCATCAAATCGATTTTGTCACGGTAAAGCTCATAAAGTGAGCCAAGCTGGGCAGGGGACGCCGTATCGACCGACACGACAATTTCAGGGACAAAATCCTCAGGCAAGGCATCCGTCGCGACGCTTTCCTGCGCGTCCTCAGATATAAACCTCAATCTGTCGGGCACCTCGTCTGCCGACACGCAAAAGGCCCGCTTACCCAAAGACACAAGAAAACTGCGGAGCGCAAATGCAGAACCCGTTGCATCTCCGTCGGGATGTACGTGAAAAAGGATTAAATAATTATTTTTGACAGTCAGCAGCTCTGCTGCCTCGTCAAGAGCTAATGCCCTGTATCCCTGCTCTTCCATTTTTAAATTTCTCCGTCCTCGCCCGTATTCTCCTCGTCGCTGTCGGGGTCTGTAATCGTTATGCCTTCAAGTATCTTTGAAATTTTTGCGCCGTATTCAATAGAACCGTCCTCAACAAATGTAATTTCGGGAGTTATGCGCAAATTCATTCTCTTGGCTATCTGACCTCTTATAAAGCCCGAAGAAGATGCAAGTCCCTTCTTAATTTCTTTCTTATCACCGGTCAGTGCAGAATAATACACCTTGGCGTATTTGAGGTCGGGCGTTACATTTGCCGAGGTTACGCTAATAAAGGAGTTTGCAACGCGCGGGTCCTTAACATCTCGCAATATCATTGCAATTTCCTTTTGAAATTCATCATTTATTCTTCCTTATCTGTATTTAGCCATTTTGCCCTCCCGTCGCATAGCGACTGTATTATTATTGTCTTATTATTGTACCTTTTATTCCGGATAATTATATGTTTATTCTGGATAATTATATTTAAAGATTTCTCTTTCGGTTTCGGATAAATATCTGCCGCTCTCCTTGACACCCGTCAAGCCCTCATCAGCGTAAAAAGGAACAATCTCACCGCTGATTTCATTCTCGTTCTGCACAAGCACCATTCCTATCCGCTTGTGACGCGCAACCTCAAGAAGAAAATTCATAGCCAATATAGCATCATTTTGTACAGGCTCAAAGGAAAAGCTTATCGAATATCCTTCCCTTTCCCATTCGACTAAAATTTTTAAGCTATTCTCACGCGCAAATGTCCTTGCACTCATAGCAAGCGCAAATAAAGCAGCGCAGAAAAACGGGCCCGAATAAACATTGCCGACACCAAGGTCATATCTTTCACTGCTCGCATTAATCGCATTGCAATCAACGCTTATCTCTGCAAAGCTTGCCGCGCTTTGAATAGCCGCAAGAACTGTTTTTCTCTCAGGCTGACCCTCCTGCAATCTTGAATTATACAACGGCAATAAATTCCCGACGAAAGCGCTTATATAATCGTAGGCATATTCCTCTTCAGCCTTATCGCGACAGGCGTCATTTGCCCGAGCCAAAAACGTTTGCGAGCCTGACATATTATCCCATATGTTATTTTTCAAAACATTCGCCACGCTGACAATAGGCAAATCAAAAATTACACATACTGCCATATATGAAGAATATGAGAAAAATCGCAAAACAAGCGCAGGTAGCTCTTGTCCGTTGAATTTGGCAACAACAAAGAGGTTTTCAGAGCCAAATTCCTGCCTCTCAAGCAAAAAATCACTCTCAATATCGTCAAGTCCTGCAATTTCCCTTAAATCTTTTCCAATAAATGCCTCTCGGTTATCCGCCTTACACGCAAGAACCTTCCAGCAGCTTGCTTCATCAAGCGTAAACAGATAGGCACGTTCCTTTATCTTCTGCATAACAAAATCCTAAAATAAACTGTAATATTATTATAGACGATTTTCGCTCTTTTGTCAAGTTGCAAATGCTATATGCTAAAATCAATTTGACTGTTTTTCAGCTCGTAAAGATAATTTTCCTGCCTGTGCGCGTCAATCTTCGAATATTTACCCGATTTACCTATTGTAATCATATGACCGACATGCCTATACCCAAAAATTGAAGGCGGAAGGTGGGTAATCAGGTCATCAATATTTTTAATTACAAAAAAGCCATCCCATACTCGCCTGTTGCTCTTTCCCCAAATTACGCGCGGAGAGCCGAATCCAAATCCGAAAATCTTGTCTTGTATATCACTGCGGACATAACGGCAGTATTCATAGCACAACAGCGCCACTCCCGCTCCGTGACTGTACCCCACAGAAACTATTTCCTTAACCGATTTGTCTGATATTTCATTTACAAGATAAGGCAAAATATCAAGCCAAACCGCGAGGAAGCCCTCGTGACAGTAAAGTCGTTTATTATCTTGCGGATATTTGACCGCGCGGTAGTTAAAATTGCTTTTCCAATCAACAGCTCCGTTGCTCTTTTCAAAGAAAATATACAGCGTGCTATGATCTCTAAAAAACGAAAAGCTTGCTCCGTTTTCGGTATGGGTGTAGCTTTGATTTAAGCACTGTTCAAACATATCGTAAAGAAATTGACTGAAACCCATAAAATCCCCCCAGACAAAATTGTGACTGTTACATTCTATGAGCTATCCTTGATTTTTGCGCTTGGAAAAGAACTGCTGTATAAAGTGTGGAGTGCTCTATACAGCAAACACCGCCTCAACCGAAATCGGTTGAGGCGGTGTTTATTTTTAATTCAATAACATTTGTATTGCGGCGTTGTCGCGGCACAAATGTTATTATTAAATTAATTGGTTTCTGCTTGCAAATCCAAATTAAATCACGTAACAGCGAATTCCTTTGATCCTGCAGAAGTTCTTCAATTCTTCCACATAATCTCCGTAGCCTACCATCCAGTGATGTCCTATACCATTCGCCATGATCTCCTCGTTGATGTCCTCGACATTCTTGTCGAAACGTATCTTTACGGGGTTACCGGGGAATTCCATGCCACACGGAATAGCCTCGCCCCTCATTATCGCCATACGGAATTGGTCGCCGTGTCCGCAGATGTTAACGGCGGTAACTGTACCGGATTTCATAAGGAAGCGGCTGCACACGCCTGTTTCAGCAAGACGAACAGGTGCCAGCTCAATATCTCCCTCTGCAATCGAAAATCCTGAAGATCCGCAGTGTGCGAACAAAATCGTATTTGCTTTCTCGTCAAGGTAAAGAAGGTCGGTATTGTTGACAGGCTTTTCACTAAGCTCATACAACAGCTTCATAGTAAGGGCATTTGTCACATCTCCCTCGCAGGAAGCAACTACGCCCTCCTCTGCAAGAATAGAATATCCAAGGCACACCTTGCCCATATATGTCGTATAACACTTTACAGACAACGCCTCAAGCGCATATTCGTCTGCTAATGCGCGCATAGCTCCGTAATACTTCATAGATTCAAGCATATCGGCTTTGGAGGACAAAACCTTACAGGGCCTCAGCATATCCTTCTTTTCTTCAAGAAGTGCTGCGGCAGCCTCGTCAGACATAGCAGCAACCTTTTCAGTCATTTCCTTCTCGTCAAGGTTGACAACTCTCGCACCAAGCTTCTGCTTGATTGAAAATTCGTCGTAAGCAATTTCGGTCATTCCCTTTACACGTCCGCCGATAGCTCCGATTCTCACCTTGCCCATGCAATTTGCCAGTGAGTAGGCAGTCGCTATCTGCTTAGTCTTTCTTGCGCATTTTTCATCATCGGCGTCACCGTAAACGAACTCATAGGTTTTTCCAATGTCGGTAAATACCGCGCCGATCTGATGAGCGCAACACAAAGATCCGGTATCAAACGCAGGGAATGCGCGCAGAATTACCGGCTTATCAATATATGAGAGCAGGTCCAACAAATGATGATCCTCGCTCCAGGTAGCAATACATATCAAAAGCACGTCCGCATCCATCTGCTTCAATACGTCTGCCGCTTTTTTAACAGTTTCCAAGTCGTGCATGACAACGCCTGCATTGCTGCAGTCCACGCCCATTCCGACCAAAGTGTCCACCGTTTGATTTAACAAATTCTCGGCATTGTCAAAGCCCACCTCAAAAGGACAGGCAAGACCTACCGCCGCAATATTTGCTTTCATTCGATCGTTCTCCTTTCATTCTACCCGGTATAGCTTCCAGGTCTCTTTATGCTCCGCACTCTCTTTAAGTGCGGTGGGGTTCTCTTTCTTACGGTTTAACGGGGCGAATTAAGGAAGCACGCGGTAAGGCACTACGCGGAACGCATCATTTGCCATACGGAAGCCCTCAGCATATTCTACGCCGCACTGAATACCTCTGTATCTTGACTGAGTATAATACTGCTCGAGGAAGTTCTTACCCGTCAGCGAATCCTTATAATTAGCCTGCATCCACTCCACTTGGCTCTTGTGCTCGCTGCACATCGCCATCTTTGTTTCTATTGTATCGGTAATATCAACATAATCGGTAGGAATGAAGCCAAGACCGTTTGCGGGCTCGAAGTAAGCAATTATCGGAATCTTATCGTGTGGGGCATTTCTCGTCTGGATCTTTGCGATAGGAATCATCACGGCAATATCGTTGATGATCTTGCTCGTCAATTCGTGGTCGGGATTGTAATCCTCGGGATTGTGTGTCAAAATAACATCTGCCTTGCAGTATCTTACAAGATCTATAAAGGCAAGTCTTGCATTCTTATCCTCATAGAACATTTCATCGTCATAGTCAAGACAAATGTACTCTGCACCGATATGAGCCGCTGCTCTTCTTGCCTCTTCCTTACGAATGGCAGCGATCTCATCCATAGGTAGTGTTGCAGAGCCGATATTTCCGTTAGTTGCCGTTGCCGTAAACACCTTGTGTCCCTGTTTTGCATATTTTGCCAGAGTTCCGCCACAATTGATTTCAACGTCGTCGGGATGTGCTCCGATTGCCAGAATATTCATAATAGTTTCTCCTTTTTTACTTAAAAATATATTGGATTTTAATATTATAATTCTATCATTATAATTCGTTTGTTAACAAAAATTCTGCCGGAACGTCCTCGTCAATATCCGAAAATCTTCCGGTAGGCTCATAGAAGCAGTTGTCGTTGACATCGTCGTTACACATCGACACCTCGCCAACGAGCACCTTTCCCTTACCCTCTTCGCCCCAGAAGCTGTGATACAGACCCTGCTGCATAGTGATGCTCTGTCCGGGCTCAAGGCGAAGCACTGTTCCTGCCGGCACTGTGTACTTGCGCGAATCCGAATAAACGGTAACATCAGATGTGCGATCCAGTTCGTTATCCACACTGTTGTACACCTGAACCATCAGGTTTCCGCCTCCGCGATTGATAATGTCCTCCATCTTGCTCCAATGGAAGTGCATCGGTGTTACCTGTCCTTCCTCAACGACCATGATTTTTTCGGCGTAAGGCTTTGCATACTTTCCAAAGCAACCATTGCGAATAGTCATCAGGAAAAGACCCTTTTTATGAAAATCTCCGCTGCCAAAGTCGGTGACATCCCATCCGATCTGACAGTCCTTCATCTCTGCATATTCATCAGAACGGTTTTTCCATTGCTCAATCGTCCAATATGCAAATGGCGGCAGCTTAAATCCCTTTTCCTCGATGAAGCTTCTGTTTTCTTGAATCAGCTGATTCAGCTCACTTCTTTTCACTACAAATTCCCCCTATTATTTTTTCAAGCGTGATCTTTGAGTACGGATTTACAAGCTCCACACTCTCCCGGACATATAAAATTATCAGTGCATATAAAGCCCAAGCTTTTATCACGCGTATTGTTTTCTTTTGTACAAAACGGGGGCGCAGATAGCCGCGCCCCCAATGAACCCTATTATTTCATGTAGAAAATTACACAGGTGCAGAAGCTTCCGTCTTCCGAAATAATTTCGTAATCTCCGAAGTTAGCAGGAATAGCAACACACTGCAAACGCTCGATGCTGGTTGACAGCTCGGGGTTCGACTTGCTGCGAATGGTAACGTTATGACCAACGGTCAATGTTACGATCTGAAGGTGCTCGCCTGAGGTAGTATATTCTCCACGATTATCAAAATAGATTCTTTCGATATCGAAAGGCATTTCGGGAAGGCTGGAGAACTTATCCATCCAATATTCTTTTGTCCAGGTTGTTACCTCTGCTCTTGCACGCAGGTGATCCTTAACATAGTTCTCACGACGCCAGTGCTCGTTGTCAAATGCATGGTTCAAGTGCATCTTCAAGGGCTTGCCTGTCATTGTCTTCTTATTGTCATCCCAAGAGTTACGTGCAAAGTCATACTGGAAGAATGAATATTCAGTTCCCGCGATAGAGGGGCTGGTATCCATTTCAAGTACCATCTGGTTACCACCGTGACCGTGTGTAGTTCCGGGGGGAATCAGATACAAATCACCCACATTGGATTTCCAGTTGCAGATGTATTCTTTCCAGTCCTCGATAGGAAGAAGGTTGTTGGATTCGTAGCACTTGTTCTCAAATGCTTCGAGGTCGCAGTTTTCCTTAAAGCCCATCCAAGTGTTCGCGCCCTCGTAAGCCTCAGCTATGTAGTATGTTTCGTATCTTCCGAGAGGCTCGTTGAAGTGGCTCTTTACGTAACGGCTGCTGGGGTGGTTGTGAATAGGCATTGAGATACGCTCAGCGGGCTGCTTGTCCGGGAAGTATCCGTCGTCAAGCCAAATATCAAGAGGCCAGAGGTCAGGATAATTTGTGGACATATACTCACCTGTAACCTCTTTGTTGTGCTTGAGAAGGTTGATGAGCGGGAAATTGAGCATCTTTTCTGCGCCGAAGTCAATTACTACAGACATTTCGGGACCGGACATCTTGTTCCATGCAGAAATCTCAAGACCCTTGATATCCCAAAGGTCCTTATGACGGTAAGCACCCCAAGGACCGGGCTGGAAGATCTGTACCTGCTTGATAGGATACTTAACAGCTGTTGCTACGATTTCATCGTATCCGGCCTTAGTAACCAACTTCAAGTCCTCAAGATCATACGCTTCAAGGTAGAAGTTCATCTGACCGAACATATATTTCTTATGACGCCACAAGAGATAGAAGTCATTGTAGTGGTATTCCTTCCAGTTGTACCACTCGGGAGCCTCGGTGTAACCGAAGGGGATAAGCTCACCCTCCCACATCTTAAGCTCAAGGCGCTGCATTGTGGTATCAAAATAGAATACTACCTCATAAGCATCGCGCAACTCGGGAGTTGCAGAGCCCGCGCCGTAAACTACGGTAGGCTTATCAGCTTTTGCAAGCTTCGCGCTCATGCTCTTAACAGCATCCTTATCCTGAATGTCAGAGATCACGCCCTCACCGTTAACGTAGCCGAAGCCGGGGTCATCGGTTATGTAGGGCTGCTTGTACTCTGCAAGTGCCTCCTTGGATATGTACAAGGTGCTTGCGTCAACAAAGTCGCAAGCGACACCGCGCTTTTCCAATTCCTTTGCAACGAAGCCGACGATTGCCTGATAATCGACACCGTACCAGCCGTCGAAAGCTACGGTCTTCGCGTTCTGAATCTTGTCAGCAAGGAACTTAACAACTTTGTCTGTTCCGAACACTGCTGAATCTTTTGTTGCCTGACTTACCTTAATGACGTTTTCGGCATTATGCTTGTCTTCATATAATGGCATTTTAATTTCCTCCTATATATAAAAATTTATATAATTCATTATACCTTTTTGCCGCGATTTTGAAAATGAACATTCTTCCCTAATTATTGCACTATTTTCCTGCGCGAGATAAAAAGTCATTTAAAATACAGATTCTTCTTGCAAAATCGTGTTTTTTGTGTTATAATAGTATGCGTGAGAAGGAGGTGGGCATTTTGTTAGTTAATTACAATATGGAAAAGCTAAAGAGCATCATGCAGGATCTGTGCGCGGTGACCGGCATCAATTTCGAAATTCTGGATGCCAATTTTCATTTTCTCTACCGTTGTAAAAACGAGTCGCCGTTCTGCAAAGCCATACAAAACACATCAATAGGTGCGAACAAATGCCTCTGCTCCGACACCAGCATTTTAGAGGAATGTAAGCAAAGCCGTTCCTTTCAATCCCATATCTGTCACGCGGGACTCACCGATGCCGCAACGCCTATCATAAAAAACGACGTCATCGTGGGATACATCATTACAGGGCCTATCCGCACCGTTTTTACACCTGATGAGATCCGCGAAAAGCTTTCATGGATGAGCGAAAATATTTCGCAGCTCCTCGAATTTTATGAGGATATCCCCTCTTTTTCAAATGATCGCATAGACAGCCTGAGCAATCTTCTCTCGCACATTCTCTTCGAGAATGCCATTGAGATAGATTACAGTGATTTTATTTCCTTTGCAACCACATATATCAAGGACAACCTGAGCAACGATCTGAGCATCCCCAATCTTTGCGCCACACTTCACGTTTCCAAAAACGTTCTCTACAAAAGCTTTCACGAAAACCGTGGCTGTACCGTCACCGAATATATCAACCGACAGCGCATCAAGCAGGCACAAAAGCTTTTGCGCGAAACCGACACTCCGATATATCACATCGCCGCCTCAGTCGGACTTTCGAACTATACCTATTTTTGCAGATTGTTCAAGAAGATAACCGGACTTTCTCCTATCGTTTACCGCAATAACATATCAATAACATAAGCATTAAAAAGCAAAACAACCTACAATTTAAATTGCTGATTTTTGCCAAAAGCGGTTGACATGATGCCGAAAATTTGCTAATATTAAATAACGATTACAATTTTTAAAAACATTTCAAGCATTTCAATTCCACTTTGTTTTTCCTTGCTTTAATTTAACAATAACAAGGAAAGAATTTCATCTTTGTAAAAATTTTAAAAAATTATAAAAATTTATTATGGCTTACTTATCAACAACTAAGGGCACTGCCCTCAAAACCCCAAATGCGATAAGCGGTCAGAAGGAGAGGACAACTAATATGAGTCAAAAAACAGGTATTGCCGTAGCAGGAACTGTTCTCGTTGATAAATTGAACGAGATAAGTGCCTATCCCGCATCGGGCGAGTTAACAAAAATATTATCGGTGTCCCGCGCTGTTGGCGGATGTGTTCCCAACGTAGGCATCGATATAAAGAGAGTCGATCCCACTATACCCGTCAAGGCGGTAGGAAAGATAGGAAAAGATTCTGAGGGCGATTTTCTCGTAAGCACTCTTGAAGAAAACGGCGTTGACGCGTCGCTTCTCGCGCGCGGAGAAGAACCCACCAGCTTTACAGACGTTATGAGCATAGTGGGAGGTCAGAGAACCTTCTTTACATACCCCGGTGCTTGTGCGGATTTTGGAGTAGCAGATGTCGATTTTGAAAATCTTGATGTCAAGATGCTTCACCTCGGATATTTTCTGCTTCTTGACAAGGTAGATGCGGGAGAGGGCGAGCTGATACTGAAAAAGGCAAAGGAGCGCGGAATAAAAACCTCCATCGACCTCGTCAGCGAGAACAGCAACCGCTATCATATAGTCAAGGATTGCTTAAAATATACCGACAACGTGATAATCAACGAGCTTGAAGCGGGAATGATCGCGGGCATTGAGCCAAAACACGAAAATCTCGAAAAAATTGCACGCGCCATCAAAGATATGGGCGTTTCCGAGCGAGTTATAATCCATATGCCCGAAACAGGCGTTTGTCTTTCCGACAACGGCTTCTTTGAGCTTCCCTCATGGGAGCTGCCCCGTGGCTTTATCAAGGGTAAGACGGGCGCGGGCGACGCGTTCTGCGCAGGCGCACTTATTGGTATTTACCGCGGTCTTGACGAAATGGGAATACTTACTCTCGCGTCAAAGGCGGCAACTGCATCTCTTGCAGCTCCTGATGCTATCGGCGGAATGATGAGTGAAGATAAGATCGACGAGATGCTCAGAGAAATGAATATCGATTTTTAATAGCAGTGAAAAAATTGCTTTAAAAATTAAATTATGTATTAAAAATCCAATATTGGACACATAAAGACAGTTGTAAAAGAAAGATAGCTTCTTCAGTCGTGCTGAAAAGCGTGACAGATAAAACAGCAATGGGAGGAAACCATTTCAATGAATGGTTTCCTCCCATTTTGTCGTATATTCTCGTGAAATTTTTCAAAAAATCGGTCTGTGCACGACCAAAGCTTAAAGTCTGCTCTTTAAAAGGTGCGTTTAATTACTCTTCCTTCTCAAAAGCATCCTTGCCAAGTCCGCAAACAGGACATTCAAAGTCTTCGGGAACTTCTTCCCAAGGCGTGCCGGGGGCGATATCGTTGTCGGGATCACCAAGAGCAGGATCGTATTCATAACCACAGGGACAAACGTATTTCATAGTGTTAATTCCTTTCATCATAATGTAATTTTAGTATTGCCAGTTATGGCGGTTTTTATTTCAATTTTTGTGGAGAATAGCGGAATTGCACCACCAAAAGTCAGCCGCTCGGCTTCTCCGTGCAGGGCGGCAACGCTTTCTGCCGCCCAAATGAATTTATGTTGCCGCCACGGCGGGAGCCGCTTGGGGAACTTTTTGAAAAAGTTCCCCGCTCGCATCCCTAAAATCTTATTTACCGAAGTATCTGTCGTGAAGACCCTTGAGAGCCTTGCCGTGTCTTGCTTCATCTCTTGCCATCTCGTGAACGGTGTCGTGGATAGCGTCAAGTCCGTTCTTCTTTGCGCAAGCTGCAAGATCAAACTTGCCCTGTGTTGCGCCGAATTCGCAATCAACTCTCCATGCGAGGTTGTCTTTTGTTGTAGCCTTCATATTGGGCTCGAGATCTGCGCCGAGAAGCTCTGCAAACTTTGCAGCGTGCTCTGCTTCCTCGTATGCTGCCTTTTCCCAATAAAGACCTATCTCGGGGTAGCCCTCGCGGTGAGCGATACGCGCCATGCAAAGATACATACCTACCTCGGAGCATTCTCCGTTGAAGTTCGCCATAAGCTGCTCAAAAATATACTTCTTATCCTCTTCGCTGATATCGGGGTTATTCTTTACGGTCTTTGCATAGATGCCGTACTCGTGCTCAGCCGCAAGAGGAGCGTCCTCCTGCATTTCCTTGAACTTTTCAGCAGGAACCTTACATACGGGGCATTTTTCGGGAGCTGCATCTCCCTCGTGAACATAACCGCAAACAGAACATACAAACTTTTTCATAATTGAATTCTCCTTTAAGTAAATGATTTTTATTTTTTGATTTAATTTATAATGTCGGCAATATCAGAAAAGCCAAGCCTTTCATCATTGAGCATCGCTATTGATATTTTACCGAGATTGTCTTTTAAGCTTTTGTTTATCGCGCCAAAGGCAATATGCATTTTGCAACAGCTTTTTCGGGGGTTTTTGGTGCATTTGTGTTCGCCTTCAAGGCATTTGGAAATGCAGACCGCTCCGTCAATAGCTTCAATGATTTCGAGAACCTTCAACTCGCTACCATCTCGCAAGAGCTGATAACCTCCCCTGGCACCCTTAAAGGATTGCACTATTCCCTGTGCAACCAGCTTTTTAAGCACCTTTAATGTTATGTTGGGTGTTATACAAGCTAAATCAGCAATTTCGGAAGCGCCAGTCTTCTCTCCCCTGTCATCAAGCACGATACATATCCTTATAGCGTAATCGGCTTCTTGTGTTATTCTCATAGAAGTCACGCCTTTCGGTTTAATGTGTACCTTTTCGGTACACTATGATTATATCACAAAGAAAAACACTTGTCAATAGGTTTTTTAAAATTTTTTCAAAAAATTTTTACCAAAATGGTACACATTCAAAAACCCTTTTAAAATAAGGGTTTTCAAAAATCAAGCCTTATGTTGCCTTCTCTTTTCGTAAGTTTTTGAAGATGAGGGGAGAGCGCAGAGAGGTGAGAAGGAACTTTTTTCAAAAAGGCACCTGCGGTGCGGCTTTGGCGTGTCGTCAAGGACGCCGACCCTACAATAGTTTTGCCTATTCCCTTTCTTCCGGAGTTTTTGAAGGGTTGGTGGGGAGTGCAGAGGGGCGGAAGGGAGAACTTTTTCCAAAAAGTTTCCCTTCCGCCCCTTTGCGTCTATTCAAAAATCTTACTGTGCAGCGTCAACGATAGCTGTAAACTTTTCAGCAACGAGAGAAGCACCGCCGATAAGACCGCCGTCAACATTGGTCTTTGCGAGCAATTCCGCCGCATTCTTTTCGTTCATAGAGCCGCCGTACTGGATAATCGTAGCCTCTGCAACCTCTTTGCCGTAAATCTCAGCGAGAGCGTCACGGATCTGTCCGCAGGTTTCGTCTGCCTGCTCGGGAGTAGCTGTAAGGCCTGTTCCGATTGCCCATACAGGCTCATAAGCGATAATAACATTCTTCATCTGCTCAGCAGTAACACCTGCCAGGTCGAGCTTTGTCTGCATTGAAACTATTTCCTTTGTAATTCCTGCAAGTCTTTGCTCCTTAACCTCACCAAGACAAAGGATTACCTTCATGCCTGCCTCAAGAGCAGCCTTTGTGCGAAGGTTAACCGTTTCATCGGTTTCACCGAAATACTGACGGCGCTCGGAGTGACCGATAATTACATATTCAACGCCGCACGCGGTGAGCATTTCTGCGGACACCTCGCCTGTGTATGCGCCCTTCTGTGCAAAGTGAACATTCTCTGCACCGATTTTGATATTAGAGCCTTCTGCCGCTGCCTGTGCTGCCGCAATTGTTACATAAGGAGCACAGAAGATTATATCACAGTTGTCCTTACCTGCAACCATAGGCTTAATTTCATTGATAAACGCTGTTGCCTGTGCGGGTGTGAAGTTCATCTTCCAGTTGCCCGCAATTACTTTTCTTCTCATTTTAAAAACTTCCTTCTATTTTATTTTTATGTAAAGGGAAACCCCACTTGCGGTTTCCCTCTTTCAAGCCGCATACGGCTTGAGCGAAATTTTTTTGAAATTATTTGTCCTGAAGTGCTGCTATACCGGGGAGCTCAAGTCCTTCAAGGAACTCAAGTGATGCTCCGCCGCCTGTTGAAATATGAGTAATTCTATCTGCAAATCCAAGTGTTTCACAAGCTGCCGCACTATCTCCGCCACCAACGATAGAAATACAATCGCTTTCAGCCAGAGCGCGGGCTACAGAAATCGTACCCTTTGCAAGAGTGGGGTTCTCAAACACACCCATAGGACCGTTCCAAACAACAGTCTTTGCTGCTTTAACCGCATTTGCGTAAAGCTCCATTGTCTTGTCGCCGATGTCAAGGCCCTCTTTATCTGCTGGGATTTTGTCCGAAGGAACGACTGTTACATCAATGGGAGCGTCAATAGGATTCGGGAATCCGTCAGCCACTGTTGTGTCAATGGGAAGAAGAAGCTGAACACCGTTCTTCTCTGCCTTTTCCATCATCTCACGGCAGTAGTCAATCTTCTCACTGTCAAGCAAGGAGTTTCCAACGCCATATCCCTTTGCAGCGAGGAACGTATATGCCATACCGCCGCCGATAATAAGTGTGTCAACCTTTGTAAGAAGATTATTGATAACATTGAGCTTGTCTGAAACCTTTGCGCCGCCGAGAATAGCAACAAAAGGTCTTTCGGGGTTAGAGAGTGCCTTACCCATAACACCGATTTCCTTACCGATAAGGTAACCGCAAACCGCGGGCAAGTAAGCCGCAACGCCTGCTGTTGACGCGTGAGCGCGGTGAGCTGTACCAAATGCGTCGTTTACATAAAGACCGCCTTCTCCGCAGAGGTCAGCAAGAGCCTTTGCAAATTCGGGCTTGTTCTTCTCTTCGCCCGCATCAAAACGAACATTCTCAAGAAGAACGCAGGTGCCGTTTTCCATAGCGGTAATTTTAGCCTTTGCATCGTCGCCGATAATATCGGTTGCAAACGCTACCTTGCCGTCAAGGTATTCGTTGAGCTTGTCAGCAACGATTTTAAGAGAGAACTTTTTAACATCCTTCTTTGCTTTTTCAAGATATTCCTCAGTAGCCGCTGTCTGCTCTGCCTCGGGAAGCTCAGCAACCTTTTTAAGCTCTTTCTTTGTGAGCTTAAAGCCGGGAGTAAAAATATTATGGGGCTTGCCCATATGAGATGCAAGAATAACCTTAGCACCCTTTTCCATAAGATATTTAATTGTTGGGAGCGCCTCTACGATTCTCTTATCAGAGGTAATAACTCCGTCCTTGCTGGGAACATTGAAGTCGCAACGAACAAACACCTTTTGTCCCGCCTTAATTTCAACATCCTCAATTGACTTCTTGTTGTAGGTCATAATCAATTCCGCCTTTCAATATTTTTGAGCGCGTTTTCAACGCAAATTTTTTACCATCTTATAGTTTACCACAAATTATCCGATTTATCAAGAGATATTCGAAAAATTTTGCCACGATTGCTATATTTTTTTAAAAGACAGGCCGAAAACAGCATATTGTTGACAAAGGTATTGGGTTGTGCTATAATTTATATAAAGCTTTACATTAATTATATAGACAAAGAAAGGCAGGACCTTCAGATGATTTATATGTTTTTAGCCGACGGATTTGAAGAGGTGGAGGCTCTTTGCCCGCTTGATATTCTGCGCCGCGCAGGGCTTGAGGTTACGACAGTCGGAATCGGCAAGGATTTGATACGCGGAGCTCACGGCATTACAGTTCACGCCGACATTCCCGATATTATGTACCGCGATTCAAAGCCTGATATGATTATTCTCCCAGGCGGTATGCCGGGAGCATCGAACTTAGATTCATCAAAAACAGTTGACGCCGCAATCCGCGCGGGAGCGAAAAACGGAGCTTTTCTTTGCGCTATCTGCGCCGCGCCGTTTGTGCTTGGCAAGAGAGGCTTGCTTTGCGGTAAGCGCGCAGTCTGCTTCCCCGGCTTTGAGTGCGAGCTTGAGGGCGCGGTCATTGATAACGAAAATGTGGTCGTAAGGGACGGAAAAATAATAACGGCAAAAGGAATGGGGGCGGCATTTGAGTTTGGACTTGAGCTTGTTCGTGCGCTAAAGGATAACGAAACAGCCGAGAAAATCAAAGCGTCGGTATTTGCAAAATAGTATGCAGGAATATGTAATCAATTTTATAAAAAAAGTTAAAAATTCAAATGTTTGGCAGGAAAATGCACCCAAAAACACAAGCGCATTTGCACCGCTCGTTCTCTGCCTTGCCTGTATGGTTTTAGGGCTATTGTCAACCATTATCAACAGGTTTATTTTCACATTCAGCGACGAAATCCTTTCGCCGATTTTGTGCCAGATAATTATCCTTTTAATTCCTATCTATCTCTATTTGTTGCTCCGCTCGCCTCAAAAATCCTTTATTGAGCAAATGAGATGGCTCGGCATCAGGCGACTTTATGCAGATTATATCTTCTTTCTGATTTTTGCCTCGTTTTTTATGATGACGAGCTCGCTTTTGCTGAACATTATCTTTGGCGGAGTTTTTGACACCTCCGGCGGCTTTAGTCTGCTCGGAACGATTGTCGCGGGCAGAAATGAATTTGTAAGCTCGGATTGGTACTTGATTTTCTCCTACGCCATAATCCCCGCGTTTATTGAAGAAATCTTTTTCAGAGGCTTGCTTTTCCGCGAATTTGCCCAAAACGGCAAAAAATTCGCGATAGCTCTGTCAACTATAATTTTTGCGATTTTCGCGTTCAGTCCGGGGCAAATTCCGTCAGCTATCGCTTGCGGTCTTGTTTATTCACTCGCCCGCTCCGTCACAGGCACGCTTCAGGGCTCGATTATAATCCACCTGATTTTCAATCTGTACGGATTATTTTTGCAGACCAATATATCGCAATATTATCTATCCTCGCAGAACAATGCACTTTTGTTAATAATGATTATTTTTGCCTTTCTGCTCTCGGGCGTTTTGTTCTTCGGCGAGCTTGCAAGGATTTACAGAGCAAGAGCGAAGCACGGGAAAAAAGCACCAAACGAGGATACCTTAACCTTGGACAGTGCAAAGAAAACTGCTTTAAGCTTATTTTCGCATCGACCGACACTGATAGTATCAATTGCCTGCATAGTGCTATACATAGCCACTGTGGTAATTGAAATGATATAAAAACATCCGCGTTTTGCCCAACTTCCTTGTGAGAAGTTGGGCAAAACGCGATTTGTTTTTAAATATATTGAAATTGGCAAGTGAAATTTGTTCAAAAGTCTTGAAAAAAGGCATATAATATGCTATAATTAAGCGTAAACAATCTACCCGTGGCACAGCTGGATAGCGCGTCAGACTCCGACTCTGAAGGTCAACGGTTCGAATCCGTTCGGGTAGGCCAAACAAATAACAGGG
>JAZNER010000017.1:0-5229 GCA_045588675.1 Eubacteriales bacterium
GTCAATACCTTTTTTAAAAGTTTTTTCAACTTTTTTTAATCTTTTATTGACTTCTCTCCAAGTGTACCTCGGCTGCCTTTTTTCGCGGCAACCTCGTTATTATATCACACCCCTCCCCACTTGTCAAGGGGTTTTTGAAAAAAATTTGATAAAAAAACCGTTTTTGTCAAATTGATTATTTTTTTAATCTTTTTTGTAATTTTTTTACCACTTATGCACATTTTTACAATAACAAAAGAATAATTCAAGCTTCTGTGTTCAACAATACTTTAGAATGGAGTGAGCTTATGATAACTATTTTTGTCAGAACGATTATCATTTATATATTATTATCGGTAATTATGCGGCTTATGGGTAAGCGTCAGCTTGGCGAGCTTGAGCTATCCGAGCTCGTTGTAACATTTCTGCTATCCGAAATCGCCGCGATGCCTATTTCCAATGTGGAAATACCGTTTATGTTCTCGATTATTCCGATAGTCACGCTTATGTCATTTGAAATTATCTTATCAACCGTCATATTGAAATGCCCAAAAATAAAAAAAATATTCACCTCTCGTCCTTCCGTTATTATATCAAAGGGCAAGATAAACAAGAAGGAGATGAGCAAGGTCAGAATATCAATTGACGAGCTTGTAAGCCAGATACGGCAAAACGGAATTTTTAATCTTGACGAGGTTGACTACGCAATACTTGAGGAGAACGGCAAAATCAGTATAATCCCAAAAAGCCGCAACCGTCCGCCCGACATAAGCACTCTCGGTATTCCTGACAATGACAGCGGAGTTATGCATATAATTATCGCCGACGGTGTGTTCAACAACTACAACTTGGAGCTATTAAACAGGGATAAGACTTGGGTTGACAGGGTTCTGGCACGGCACAATATAAGCTACAAGGATGTTTTATGTATGACGATGAATGATGCGGGGCGTATATTCATTGCTCAAAATAACGGCAACACTATCTGCGAAAGTGAGGATAAAAAATGAAGTATTTTATAATTGCCCTTGCCTGCCTTGTTGCTGTTGTCGGGATTATTATCTTCAATTGCATATATATAAACGGTGTTAGCCAAAGATTGCTCTCTTATATAGACCAAGCCGAGCAGATTGATGTGGCGCAATCCTCCGATATTACCAAAACGATATATGATTTTTGGGACAAAGAGTTTGGTAAGGTATCACTCTCGGTTCGTTACTCTGAAATTGACAAAGTTGACGACCATGTTGCTATGTTACTGGCGGCCAGCGAAAGCTGTGATGCCGACGAATACAAAAAGGCATTAGAGCTTTTACGCGGTGCTGCCGAGGAGATAGCACGACTTGAACAGCTGAAATTTTCAAATATATTTTAAGAAGCCGACTTTTGTCGGCTTCTTATCATTTATTATTTCTTTTACAAATGTCATTAAGCGGGCAATCCTTACAAATTGGTGCGCGAGCCGAGCAAACATCTCGACCGAACTGAACTATACGATGACAAAAATCACTTTGCTCTTGGGGGGTTATCAGCTCCGACATTGTTTTTTCAACTTTTACGGGATCTTTTATATCCTCAGAGTAAAAGCCGAGCCGTCCGCAAATTCTGATACAATGTGTATCGGCAACAATCGCAGGCTTTTTATAAAGGTCGCCAAGCAACAGATTTGCAATCTTTCTTCCTACGCCAGGAAGCTTCAGCAGCTCCTCCATCGTGTCCGGGATTTTTCTGTCAAAATCGCGAATAAGCATCTCACATTCGCCCTTTATATCCGACGCCTTGACACGATACAATCCGCACGGTCTGACGATACTTTCAATTTCCTCAATCGGCGCTTGTGCCAAGCTATCCATTGTTGGATATTTTTCAAACAGCACTCTGCAAACAATATTAACTCTTGCGTCGGTGCATTGCGCGGAAAGTCTGCCCATTATAAGTAATTTCCAAGCGTTCTCTTCTCCGCCTCCCCATTCAAGAGCGCAGATTGCCTCAGGGTACAGGGCTTTTAATCTATCAACAACCTCAGCTGCAAGCTTTATTTTTTGATTTTTATTCATTAATTTGCTCCGTGATAATTTTCTTCATTTATATATTATATATCATAATGCGAAAATTGTCAATTATCAAGCAAAATCTTTTTTCTCATCAAATCGACATTACAAAACGCAAAATTACTGCCTACGGCAAAGCTGCAAGCGCTATTATCCTGAGCCCTCAAAGATAACAAATCCCTCAAATCGACATTTCCGCTATGGTTTAAATCAAGTGAGCAGGAATATATGTAGTCTGCAAAGTCAAAGCCTTGATAAATTTCTGAGGAACAATTGACCTTGGCAGGCGAATACCAATCGCGGTGTCCCTTCTCCTCAGCATCCCTGTCCGAGCACAAAAAATGACGGTATTGAGGCTTGGCTGAAATCGGGTCGTCCCAGGTAACATCAATGTGATACCACTCACCGTCAATATTCGCAAGTGTCCACATATGGCTTATGGTATCCGAGGCAACAAAGCAAGAATTTATCCCACACTCCCGCAAAAGAGCAATATATGCCAAGGTATAGCCCTGACAGGTTCCCTTTTTATAGTTCAGGAAATCATACAAATTGTCATTTTCAAGGCTTAAGTCATAATCAAAATTCTGGCACAGATAATCGTGAATAAATAACGCCTTTTCAAAATCAGAAAACATCGGGCAGACCACAGACGATATTTCAATAATTTTTTCTCGGCAAAAGCTTATTTTTCTGCCCGCCTCCGCACTCGACATAGTATATGCAGGCTTGATTGATAAAACACAGCCGCCTGCTTTATATGAAAATGAAAGATGAGGAGAGATATAGAACAGATACGGGTCGTTTTTTATAACTGACGAAAAAATCTCACCAAGCTCACTGGGCAAAACTTGAAATTCCTCAATATTGATTTTTTCTTTAAAAGAATAAAAGCCTTGCTTTATAACTTCCTCAACACTTTTATCATCATTGGCTTTGACCGTCAAATTTGAGCCTCTCATAAATAACACGGGAACAACCAAAGCCAAAATAAGAGCTATAAGCTTTAAAAATCCTGCTTTTAAGCTTTGCAAACCACTCATTATTGTTTCTCCCAAACAAAAGCTGTTAATAATATATGCGGGGAAAACAAATTTAAAGCACAATAGCCTAAAAAACTCTCTTATGACTTGACTATAAATAAAAAATATGATAAAATTATAATGTTATTAAATTTGAGTAAGGAATTGGGGAAAAAGATGAAAAAAACAAAAAAGCCGTCGCTACTGGGCCGTTTTTTGCCTTATTATAAAAGACATCTTCCTGTAATGCTCTGCGACCTTTTGTGTGCGGGGCTCACCACGGTTTGCGAGCTTGTGCTCCCTATGATCGTGCGGGAAATCACAGGCGCGGCAACAGGAGAGAGCGGACAAGCTCTGACAACAAGCCTGATTTTAAAAATCGCTTTGATCTACATAGCTTTGCGAGTAATTGACACTGCCGCAAACTACTATATGACAAGTGTCGGTCACATTATGGGCACGAAGATCGAAACTGATATGCGCCACGACCTTTTTGCGCATCTTCAAAAGCTCTCGTTCTCATATTACGACAACACCAAAATTGGAACTCTTATGTCGCGTATCACCAACGACCTCTTTGATGTCACCGAGTTCGCACACCATTGTCCTGAGGAATTTTTTATTGCGGGCATCAAAATTATCTGCTCTTTTATCATTCTCTGCACTATGAGCGTTCCGTTGACATTGATTATCTTTGCAGTAATCCCGATTATGATTGCTGTTCTTATGTATTTCAGGTTCAGAATGAAGAAAAATTTTTCAGAATCAAGAAAGCATATCGGAGAGCTGAATTCACAAATTGAGGACAGCTTGCTTGGAATTCGCGTTGTAAAATCCTTTGCAAAGGAAGGACTGGAGCAAGAAAAGTTTGACAAGGGCAACATAAAATTTCTTGACCTTAAAACCGAAAGGTATAAGATTATGGCGGGCTTCACTTCGTCAACAAGACTTTTTGACGGTGTAATGTACATAATCGTGGTGGCATTGGGTGCGCTGTTTATGCTGCTCCCCGACAGCAACCCCGCAAGCATAAGTCTTGCCGACTACACAGCATACTTGATGTTTGTCACCACCCTGCTCACCTCTATCCGCAGAATCGTTGAATTTGCCGAGCAGTTCCAGCAGGGTATGAGCGGCATTGAGCGTTTCTCCGAAATAATGGACACCGAGCCGGACATAGTTGATAAAGCCAATGCAATTAAGCTTCAAGCAGTTAAAGGAACTGTTGAATTTAAAGATGTTTCCTTCCATTATGAGAGCGAGGACAGAAATGTTCTCACGCATCTTGACCTTCGGGTTAATGCGGGCGAAAGCATTGCTCTCGTAGGCCCATCGGGCGGTGGAAAAACAACTCTTTGTTCTCTTATCCCTCGCTTTTATGAGGCATCCTCAGGCAGTATTTTGATTGACGGAATTGACATAAAGGATGTCACTATGAAATCGCTTCGCGACAATATAGGTGTCGTTCAGCAGGATGTTTATCTCTTCTCGGGCAGTGTTCGGGAAAATATCGCTTACGGAAAAACCGACGCCACTGACGAGGAAATTATCGAGGCGGCAAAGCTGGCGGGAGCGCATGAATTTATCTCTTCTCTTCCCGACGGATATAATACCTATGTGGGTGAGCGCGGGGTTAAACTCTCGGGCGGTCAGAAGCAGAGAATTTCTATCGCGCGTCTTTTCCTTAAAAATCCGCCTATTCTCATTCTTGACGAAGCGACAAGCGCGCTTGATAACGAAAGCGAAAAGCTGGTTCAAGACTCTCTCGAAAAATTAGCCCGCGGCAGAACGACCTTTACGATCGCTCACCGCTTGACGACAATCCGCAACGCCGACAGAATTTTAGTGCTGACCGAAAACGGTATTGAGGAATCGGGCACACACCAATCCCTCATTGAACAAGGCGGTATCTACAGCGAGCTTTATAAAATGTATTCAGAGCTATAATAAACACAAAAACCGCTACGATTTTTTAATCGTAGCGGTTTTTTATGTTCCCCCACCGAGCCGTGTACCCGTAGAAATGGAACCCTGCTATCCAGGGCGGTGCTCTATCTGCAACTTTACTGCTCCCAACATCCCAAGTCCTGTGGGGACAAGTCAACCGACAGGGTTGGGGAGGTCTGCAAACCATCGCCGAATTTATTTCGAGCTCCTTTAATTAGTTGTAGGTCTCA
>JAZNER010000018.1:0-25691 GCA_045588675.1 Eubacteriales bacterium
GAATTTTTCATGATTTCATGTAAATCATCAACATCAGACTCTCGCCATCCTCTTAAAATAAGTCGTTGTGTTTCTAATGTTGTCATACAGAGGTACCTCCATCAAATTCTTATTTATCGTAGCAAAATAGCTTTATGCACCATGTTAATCATATACCCTATTATATCACAAAAACCGCAGAAAATCAATCTGCGGTTTCTGTTTTTTTCTGTCGGTAGGTAAAACTGTCCTTTAGAGCATCACGCTATGGCAACAAGTCTTTTAATAAAGCATTATTTGGATTTTTTCTTTTCAACCAAGCGGGTGATCAGCTTTACAATTTCAACGATCGGGATAACCGAGATCGCGAGAGCCATTGCTATTCCATATTCGCTAAGGTCAAGGCGCGCCAACTCAAACGCGTTTGCAAGGAAGGGAACCTCAATTACAACTGTTGTGAGAATGAAGGAGAGAAGTCCTGCGCCCCAAAGCCACAAGTTCTGAGTCTTCATTGTAAATATTGAGCCCTTAAGCGAGCGCATATTGAACGCGTGGAAAATTTCTGCCATTGAAAGTGTCAGGAACGCCATACTTGTTCCAAGCATTTCAGGGGAATAATGTCCTGCGGCGATAGCCTCGGCGTGATGAAGCTCTGCAAGCCAATCACGTCCAATAAAGTAAGAAACAAGAGTAATAACAGTTACAAGAAGTCCTTGGTAAGCAACTGCAAAGCCAAGACCGCCTGCGAATATTCCTTCTTTTGAATCACGGGGCTTACGCTTCATAACATTAGCTTCTGCCTTTTCCATGCCGAGAGCAAGAGCGGGGAAGCAGTCTGTGATGAGATTTATCCAAAGCAAGTGAACCGGCTGGAAAATAGTAAATCCGAGAATGGTTGCGAAGAAGATAGAAAGCACCTCGGAAAGGTTGGATGCGAGAAGGAACTGAATAGCCTTACGGATATTGTCGTAAATTCTACGTCCTTCGCCTGCGGCAGAAACGATAGTTGCAAAGTTGTCGTCAGCTAAGATCATATCTGCAACATTCTTTGTAACGTCGGTACCTGTGATACCCATACCAACACCGATGTCGGCATTCTTGATTGAAGGCGCGTCGTTTACGCCGTCGCCTGTCATAGCGGTAACCATACCCTTCTTACGCCAAGCGTTTACAATTCTTGTCTTGTGCTCGGGCTGAACACGCGCGTAAACGCTGTATTTTTCAACGAGAGTTTCAAAATCCTCGTCAGAAATATTATCAAGCTCAGCTCCTGTAATAGCCTCGCTTGCGTCCTTGATAATACCGAGCTGCATTGCGATTGCAACCGCAGTATCCTTGTGGTCGCCTGTAATCATAATCGGGCGGATACCTGCGTTTCGACACTCGTCGATAGCCGGCTTAACCTCGGGACGAACAGGGTCGATCATACCTACAAGACCGACAAAGCAGAGATTATTTTCAACTGCCTCTGGCTCATAAGCCTCGGGCTCGGCGTCAAGGTCTTTTTTTGCTGCCGCTAAAACACGGAGAGCCTGGTCTGCCATAGCCTTGTTAGCTGAAAGTATATTTGCACGGAGCGCGTCGGTCATTTCAACAACCGCTCCGCCGATCAGCGCGTGAGTACAACGCTTAAGCACCTCGTCAGGCGCACCCTTTGTGAACTGAACAAGCTTGCCGTCGGCATCTTTGTGAACAGTGGTCATCATTTTTCTGCCTGAATCAAAGGGGACTTCTCCTATACGAACAAGCTCTGCCTTTTGAGTGTTCTTTGAAAGACCGAGTGATTCAGCATAATTTACGAGAGCGCACTCTGTAGGCTCACCTACCGCTGTTTTTGCATCAACATCAAATTCCGCGTCAGAGCAGAGTGACATAGCGGTTGCAAGCAATTTTTCGTCGTCGCCGAAGTGGTCAACAACGGTCATTTTGTTTTGTGTCAGTGTACCTGTCTTGTCGGAGCAGATAATCTGTGTGCATCCGAGAGTTTCAACTGCGGTGAGCTTGCGGATGATAGCGCTGCGCCTTGACATATTGGTAACGCCGATAGAAAGAACTATGGTAACAACGGTTGCAAGTCCCTCAGGGATTGCCGCAACGGCAAGAGAGATAGCAATCATAAAGGAAGAGAGCACTGTGTTGAAGCTGACTCCTTGTGTTATGAGCTGAACACCAAAGATAATTACACAAATTCCGATAACGAGATAGGTGAGGATCTTGGAAAGACCTGCAAGCTTGATCTGCAAGGGTGTTTTGCCTTCCTCTGCCTGTGCGAGAGCGTCGGCAATTTTACCCATTTCGGTGTCCATACCCGTTGCTACGACAACAGCCTTGCCGCGTCCGTAAACGACGGTAGAGCCCATAAACACCATATTCTTTCTGGCGCCGAGAGCAACGTCGCCGTTTTCGTTTGGCGTAAGAGCTTCAACCTTTTTATCAACAGGAACAGACTCACCCGTGAGAGCCGCTTCCTCAATTTTCATAGATGCACATTCAATAATTCTGGCATCAGCAGGAACTGCATCACCTGCTTCAAGAACTATAATATCACCGACAACCAAGTCCTCGCTCTTGACTAAAATCTGATGACCGTCGCGAATGACCTTACTTGTAGCCGATGCTATTTCCTGTAGTGCCTCAATAGCCTTTTCAGCTTTGCTTTCCTGAAGAACGCCAAGCACCGCATTGATAATTACAACTGCGAGAATGATTACAACGTCAGCAGGGAACTCCCAGTGATTAGCCGCTATACCGTTATAAATTTCAACGCCCGCGGAGATTGCCGCCGCCACAAGCAAAATAATTGTCATAGGCTCGGCGAGCTGCTTTAAGAAGCGGTGAAGAAGTGATTCCTTCTTGCCCTCTGCAAGCTTGTTTTTGCCGTTTTTCTCAAGTCGTGATTGTGCCTCTGCGGCCGATAAGCCGTCGTTTGAGGAAGAAACTGACTCGAGAACCTCGACAGATGACGAGAGATACTCTTTCATTTCAAAAACTCCTTTTTTTGAATAAAATTTTATAAAGCTCAGACAGGGAATAAAAAAAACTTACCTGTCTTAACAGATAAGTCTCACCGTTTCAAATAAAGCCAGAGCCAAGGCTCAAGTTGTTGACTTTACTGCGCATAGCGCCGATTACTCCCTTATTTATAATTATTTTACCACTTAATTATTAATTTGTCAAGGAAAAATGTAAAATTTTTTAATTTGCACATTTATTTTTCGCAAGATGCTCAAAAATAAGTTTTTTCTTTGAAATTAAAGGGTTTTGCTGACGAAATCAGTCGCCTTGAGTTGTAAATAAAGTGTTAATAAAGATTGCATTGTCTTGACAATAGGTGTCTTGTATGCTATGATTTAATAAATTATTATTAAAGGAAGGTATTTGAAAAATGGATGACGGCGATAGTACAGATACTACTTGTGTCTTATGTAGCTTCGTAACTGTTATACATAATTTCATAATATATCATAAAATGTTGGCATATCCTACTTGCATCTTTTGAGGTAGGCTGTGCCTTTTTGTCATTTTTAAAAAAAGTCAAACAAGGCTTTTTGAGAATTGCGCATTTTTCATAAAGCTTAAAATAATATCAAAATAATTATATATGCGCAACGCACCTTGTGGGAAACGAAAAAGCATTATTTTCGAGGGACGCTCGGTGTCGTGTGGAAGGGTTTTCAGTAAAAAATGTACGCAGGACCTATATTACTTCAGGTTTTTCTTATTGCTCTCAACGCAATATTTGCGTGTGCAGAAACAGCTTTTATTTCGGTAAGCAATACAAAAATTGAAAAGCTTGCCGAGGATGGCAACAAAAAGGCGAAAAAGCTTTTAAAGCAATTACATAACACATCAAAATTCCTGTCAACTATTCAGGTAGCAATTACTCTTGCGGGATTTTTGGGCTCGGCTTTTGCCGCAGACAGCTTTGCAACTCCATTGACAGATTGGTTTAATGGATTGAATTTTATGATTAAAGCCAATTTTATAGTTCCCGAGCAGGTATTTGTTATTTTGATTACACTTATACTTTCATATTTCAGTATAGTGCTTGGCGAGCTTGTTCCAAAGAGAATAGCTATGAAGCACGCCGAGAAGGTAACATTGGGACTTTCAGGCTTTATCAGATTTGTGTCATTTATTTTTGCTCCGCTCGTATGGATTTTGACTAAAACAACAAACGGAATTTTGCGTATGTTTGGAATCAATCCTCACGAGGAGGAGGAGGCTGCAAGTGAAGAAGAGATCAGAATGATTCTCGACACAAGCAGCGAAAAGGGTGAAATTGACAGCATTGAAAACGAGATGATTCAGAATATTTTTGAGTTTGACGATATTCTGATTTCTGAGGTTTGTACACACCGCCGTGATGTTAAGGTGGTTTATAGAGAGGACAGCTTAGAGGATTGGAAAAAGGTTTTGACACAGTCAAGACACGGCTATTATCCGATTTGCGGAGAGAGTGCCGACGATATTGTCGGAGTCCTCAATATTAAAAAGTTCTTCCGTTCAGAGTGCAAAACAGTTGCTGAGGCTATGAGAGTTGCGGCAGAGAAGCCTTACTTTGTTCCCGAAAATATGAAGGCAGATGTCCTTTTCAATAATATGAAGGAAACGAGAAATTATTTTGCGGTTGTTGTTGACGAATACGGTGGAACGAGCGGCGTTATTACAATCCACGACCTGCTTGAGCTTCTTGTAGGCGATATGGACGACAAGGATGAAATAATTGTTGAGGAAATTATTTGTCTTAATGAGGAAGAAAGAGAATGGCGAATTCTCGGCTCTGCTCCTCTTGACAATGTTTCGGAGGCGCTTGGAGTTGACTTTGACACCGAGGATTGCGACACTATCGGTGGATATATATTTGGCTTGCTTGGCGAGATTCCCGACGACGGAAGCACTCCTGAGCTTGAAACAGACGACCTTTATATAAAGGTTGTATCTATTCTTGACCACAGAATTGAATCTACTCTCATTACCGTCAAGGAAAAAGCAAAGGATGATGAGGAGGACGAGGACAGAAGAAAGGACAAGGAAGCCGATAAAGAAACAGAAAAGCTCGCAGAGCTTGAAAAATAATTTAACAGAAAACGGACAGCTTTTCATAAGAAGGGCTGTCCGTCTTTGTTTTTTTGATTTTCATAAGTGTCAGCAAGAATGGAGAGCTACTTGCAAAAAAGCTCTCCGTTCTTATAATTATATTTTGAATTAATCAAAGTAACCGAGTCTGTAAAGAAGCTCTGCGATAAGCACAGCACCGCCTGCCGCGCCGCGAAGAGTGTTGTGTGAAAGACCTACAAACTTGTAGTCGTAAAGAGTGTCCTCACGAAGTCTACCTGCAGTTACACCCATACCGCCGTAAATATCGCGGTCAAGCTTTGCTTGAGGACGGTTGTCCTCTTCAAAATATGTGATAAACTGCTCGGGAGCGTGGGGAAGTCCAAGCTCTTGGGGAAGTCCCTTAAAGTTCTTCCAATCCTCAAGGATCTGCTCCTTTGTAGGCTTGTTTTCAAATTTTACAAATACTGCCGCTGTGTGACCGTCGGTTACGGGAACGCGAATGCACTGTGTTGTGATGATCGGACCTTCAGCTTTAACTATCTGACCGTTTTCAACCTTACCCCAAACACGAAGAGGCTCTTGCTCGCTCTTTTCTTCCTCGCCGCCGATAAAGGGAATAACGTTGTCGATCATTTCGGGCCACTCGTTAAATGTTTTGCCCGCGCCTGAAATTGCCTGATATGTAGTAGCTACGACCTCTTTAATTCCGTACTTCTGCAAGGGTGTAAGCTCGGGAACATACGCCTGAATTGAGCAGTTGGGCTTAACCGCGATAAAGCCGCGCTTTGTGCCAAGACGCTCTCTTTGAGCCTTAATGACTTCAAGGTGCTCTGGGTTTATCTCCGGCACTACCATAGGCACGTCGGGTGTCCAACGGTGAGCAGAGTTGTTGGAAACTACGGGGATTTCTGCCTTGGCATACTTTTCTTCAAGAGCCTTGATCTCGTCCTTTTTCATATTGACCGCACAGAAAACAAATTGACACTCCTTCATCTCGTCAATATTCTCAGCGTCAATAACGACCATGTTTTTATACTGCTCGGGCATCGGTGTTTGAAGCTTCCAGCGCCCGCCGAGAGCCTCCTCATAAGTTTTGCCCGCACTATTTTTAGAGGCTGCCAAGGCAACAACATCAAAATAGGGGTGATTGTCAAGCAATGTCAAAAATCTTTGACCTACCATACCTGTAGCGCCGACTACGCCTACCTTCATTTTTTCCATAATAATCTCCATTCTGCCAAATTAAATGCGATTTAATTTAGCACGCTAAAATATTATAATCATTATACCACAAAAAATTCTTCATTTCAATAGTTTTTTGAGATACACTTTTAATAAAAATAATCAAAATGCAGCTCGCCTGTTTGTATATTTTGAAATTAAAGTGAATATATACGGGAATATTTTTCTTCAAGATAATTTGTATAGTATTCGGGATTGAACTTTTCGCCGAGAGCATCTTCGAGCAATTGATTGGATTTTTTGGTGCATCCGTATTTCCAAATGTGCTCGCGGTTCCACTCGTTGATGGGGGCAAAATTGCCTTCTGCAAGGCATTTCTCAACATCAACGCTTTCCTTCATTTTGTGAAGCAGATGCGCACCGTAAGCACTGCCGAGCGCATATGATGGGAAGTAGCCTATACCTCCACCTGACCAGTGGCTGTCCTGCAAAACTCCTCTTGTATCGTCGGGGACATCGACGCCGAGATATTCCTTATAAAGCTTGTTCCACTCTTGAGGCAGGTCGCAAACCTGCAATTCGTCGGACATAATTCGGCGTTCAAGCTCGTATCTTATCATTACGTGCAAGGAGTACGTAACCTCGTCGGCTTCAGTTCTGATGAGCGACGGAGTTACTAAATTTATTGCTTTGTAAACATCCTCGGCGGTGTATCCCTTCATTTGCTCAGGGAAGCATTCGCAAATTTTCGGGAATATGAATTTGACATATTCCTCGCTTCTGCAAAGCAGATTTTCATAGAAACGGCTCTGACTTTCGTGAATACCCATAGAAACTCCGCCGTCAAGGTTTGTGTAAGCCAAATCGTCTGACGAGTTCATATCGTAAAGCGCGTGACCGCCCTCGTGAATTACGCTGAACATTGAGGAAGCAAAATTTTGTCTGTCATAGTTCGTTGTAATTCTGACATCGTGATGAGAGCCTATGCTGGTCGTAAAGGGGTGCTCGGTCGTGCCAAGACCGCAACGAGCCATATCAATTCCCATAGCTTGCATAAGGGAAAGCGCAAATTTTTCCTGCGCGTGCTCGTCAAAGTCGCCCCAAAGACAAGAGTCGTCAATCTGCCTGGCACTTGAAATCCTTTTAATGAGAGGAACTATTTTTGACTTTAAGGTTGCAAAAAACTCGTCGCATTTTTCCATTGTCAAGCCGTCTTCGTATTTGTCAAGGCAGTAATTGTAGGGGTGCATCTCGGGAGCGCAGTATTTTGCAAATTTCTTCTGATATTCAAAAACCTCTTCAAGCACGGGGCAAAAGAGAGCGAAGTCGTTTGTTTCCTTTGCGGTGTGCCAAACATCATCAGCCTTCACCATAAGCTCCTGATAGGCGATGTATTCCTCCATAGGAATTTTTTTCATTTCTTCAATATCTTTATATGCAAGCTCAAGTGCACGGGTGTCTTTTTCGGATAACTCTAACTTATTTTCATTCAAAAATTCAAGAAGTGAGATAGTTTCCTCGCTTGTTGACATTTTGTAGGTTTCCTCGCTCAGAATCGAGAGAGCGTGAGCGCGGTTTTGCGCCGTGCCCTTTGGAGCTGTTGTTGCTCCGTCGTAATAAATAAGCGACATAGCGTGTCCGTATGCGCTGAGCTTTGATTGCAGGTCGTAAAACTTTTTAATAGCCTCGCCGATATTCATTTTTTTATCCTCCGATATTTATTTATATAATTATATCACGAAAGCTTTTGTTTGTAAAGACAATTTTTATTAATTGCGGGCATTCACAATACTTTATATTTAATTTGTGTTTATTTCCGAAAACGGAATTATATTTTTACTAATCAAAAATAAAACAGAATATTTTTATTTAAATTTCCAAAAAAGGAAAAATATTTTTATAAAACCTATTGACAAATACTTTTTTTGGGTGTATAATTAGCTTGTAAGTCACATAAAGAGAATGTTGACGGTATTTTTTTAGTATAATTTGCGAGGAGATTTCATTATGGCAGCATCTAAAAAGGCACTTCCAAGGGTTACGGAGCTTCACGATAAAGAGGATAAAAAGCGCGCGCTCAGCACCGCTATGGCTCAGATTGAGAGAGAATTTGGTGCGGGAGCTATTATGAAGCTTGGAGAGAACGCACATATGGAGGTTCAAGCAGTGTCAACAGGCTCGCTGACTCTTGATATGGCACTTGGAATCGGCGGTGTGCCAAGAGGACGTATAATTGAAATTTTTGGTCCTGAATCATCGGGTAAAACAACAGTTGCATTACATATTATAGCAGAGGTTCAGAAGCTTGGCGGAGAAGCGGCGTTTATTGACGCCGAGCACGCGCTTGACCCCGTTTATGCAAAGGCCCTTGGAGTTGATATTTCCAATTTGCTCGTTTCACAGCCCGATTGCGGCGAGGACGCGCTTTCAATTACCGAGTCGCTTGTGCGCTCGGGAGCGATTGACGTAATTGTAGTTGACTCGGTAGCGGCTCTTGTTCCAAAGGTTGAAATTGACGGTGATATGGGTCAGTCAAACGTCGGCGTTCAGGCAAGGCTTATGTCGCAGGCTATGCGTAAGCTGGCGGCGGTTATTTCAAAGAGCAACTGTGTAGTTGTGTTTATCAACCAGCTTCGCGAAAAGGTTGGCGTTATTTACGGCAATCCCGAAACAACAACAGGCGGCCGCGCGCTTAAATTCTATGCATCTGTCAGAATAGATATAAGAAAAACCGAGCAGCTGAAGAATGGCACAGATATCTACGGTAACCGAGTAAAGTGTAAGATAGTTAAAAATAAGGTGGCTCCTCCTTTCCGCGTTGCCGAGTTTGATATTCTTTACGGCAAGGGCATTTCCCGCGTCGGCGAGGTGCTTGACTTTGCTATTATGCTTGAGGTAATCAAGAAAAGTGGCTCTTGGTTCTCGTATAACGGAGAACGACTTGCTCAGGGTAAGGATAATGTAAAGAAAATTCTTGAGGACAATCCCGAATTCTGTGCTGAAATTGAAGCAAAGATAAGAGAACTCAGCGACAAGGGCGGAGTTATCAACGAGGAAGAATTTGAGCTTGACGGCGGTGATGAGGACGATTTTGACATTCGTCTTATGGAGGATGAAGAGTAATCGCTATGGATGAAAGGATTGAAATTTTATCAATTTCTCATTCTCAAAGCGGTAAGCTTACAGTTGAAGTCTTAGTCAAAAATATGTCGGGAAGTGAGAGGGTTGAGTTTTCCTTGCTTCCAAAGCACTCAAAAGCTCTTGAACTTTCGGCGGGAAAGATCAGCAGAGAGCTGCTTTGCGACATAGAGTATTATTCGGAGGTCGCCCGTGCATATAATTCTGCATATTCGTCATTTGCTTACAGCCCAAGCTCGCTTCGGGCATTGAAGCAAAAGCTTTATCAAAAGGGCTTTCCGAGAGATGTATGCAACGAGGCAATTGAGCTTGTTGAGAGCGACGGATATGTGCGCGAGGGCGAAATTGCTACTCGCCGAGCCCAGATTTTTGTAGAAAAAATGTGGGGAAGAGGAAGGATTATTGCTAAGCTTCGGGAGGAAGGCTTTGTGAGCTCGGCAATTGAGGAAGCAGATGCCTATATTTCAAATGTTGATTTCGAGGAAAATTGCAGTATCGTAATCAAAAAGAAATACGGAGCTATTCCCGAGGATATACACGAAAGAGAAAAAATGTATGCTTATCTTTCGCGTCAGGGATATTTGACGGCAGACATTCACAAGGCGGTCAGACTTTTGGTGAGTGAGAAGCAAGCCTGAAATATATTTTAAAAACATTATAGCTGAAAACATTATAGCTAAAATCAAAAAACAGAGCCTATAAAAGCATAGGCTCTGTTTTACTTTTAAGTGTTATCAGCTTTAAAAATTCGGGAACTTGTCTATCCAATTCAGAGCAAGAGAAAACCAACCTTCACAATATGGGTTCAAATGTGAAGGGTTTTTGACCCAAGTTTCCTTGTTACATAAAGAAAGTCCGTGATTTCCGTTCGGGAAGATGTGTAGCTCAAACGGAATTTTGTGTTCTGCAAGCTTATTTGCGTAAAGCAGGGAATTGCCGACAGGTACGGCATTGTCGTTTGCGGTGTGCCATATGAATGACGGAGCGGTTTTTTCGTTGACATACTCTTCAACTGAAAAAATGTTTGCGCTTTCGTCGTCAACCATACCGTTCAGACGAAGCATAGAAAGCTTGTGACGGCAGGGCTTATTTGTTATTACGGGGTAGCATAGGATAGATGCGGTTGGTCGGCAAAGCTCTCCGCAATTGCCGACAGCGTCCTGAACCTGTGGAATATGCCACATAGCCGAGGCGGCCGCCGAAACATAGCCGCCCGCTGAAAATCCCGTTATGAAAAGGAATTCGGGGTTGACATAGAGCTCGTCAGCGTGTTCTCTGATGTATTTGATTGCAAGGCAAGCCTCAATAAGAGGCGCAAAGCTTACAGCATTTTCATTTAACGAGTAGTTCAGAATAAAAACATTCAGTCCTTCGGCAAAATATTTGAGCGCAACGGGCTCTGCTTCTCTTTCTGACAAAAATGCAAATCCGCCGCCGGGGCATACGATAATTGCTCGGCGCTTGTCAATTTTGAGCTCTTCAGAGGGAGAATGAATATATGCTATCATATTGGCATCGGGATATTTGTCTGTAAATTTGATTGTTTGATGTATCATATTTGTTCCTCTCAATCTATTTATATAATAATTCTATCACAATTGCACAGCTTTTTCAATACAATTATCGTCGTTATTCTGCATAAATTTGCCATTTTTCTTTTGTTTAATGTGTATAATTTATGAATGTTTGCGTAAAAATTATAAAACCGGTTTCTGATTAATAATAAGTTCATATATAGGTGATAAAATAATTAAGTTGATTAATAAATTTTTACCAATAATGCATATATTTTAATGTTTGTGCATAAGTAAGAAAGGACTGCTATGGAGTTTATAAGGAAGCTTCCTATTCCAAAGGAAATAAGAGAAAAATATCCTTTAAGCGAAGAATGCAAAAAGAAGAAAAGTGAATTTGATGCAAGTGTTGCAGATATTTTCACAGGCAAATCGAATAAAAAGCTGCTCATTATAGGTCCGTGCTCGGCAGATAATGAGGATTCGGTAATGGATTATGTAACACGCCTTAAGCGTGTGAGTGAAGCGGTTGCCGATAAGATTGTAATTATACCGCGTATATATACAAACAAGCCGAGAACTACGGGGGACGGATATAAGGGAATGCTTCACCAGCCCGACCCAAGTAAAGACACGGATATGCTTACGGGTATAATAGCTATCAGACACTTGCATAAAAGGGTAATTGAAGAGGCGGGTATGTTTACGGCGGATGAAATGCTCTATCCTGAGAACTACCAATATCTTCACGATTTGCTCTCTTATATTGCAATCGGCGCGCGCTCTGTTGAAAATCAACAGCACAGACTTGTTTCGAGCGGAATAAAAATTCCCGTGGGTATGAAGAACCCAACGGGCGGAGATATATCGGTTATGCTCAATTCTGTAATGGCGGCACAGCATCAGCACAGATTTTTATATCGCGGCTGGGAGGTTCAGTCGGCGGGAAACCCTTTAGCGCATACAATTCTGAGAGGATATGTAAACAAGCACGGCGAATCGATCCCAAATTATCACTACGAGGATATTGAGCATTTGTGTGTTGAGTATAGCAAGAGAGGACTTGAAAATCCTGCATTGATAGTTGACTGCAATCACGCAAATTCGGGCAAAAAACACCGTGAGCAGATAAGAATTGCAAAGGAGGTTTTGCACTCCTGCTCGCTGAATTCCGAAATTTCAAAAATATTCAAGGGCTTTATGATTGAAAGCTATATTGAAGAGGGAAGCCAGAAAATCGGAGAGGGAATTTACGGCAAGTCAATTACCGACCCCTGTCTTGGATGGTCGGATACTGAAAGGTTTATTTATTATATGGCAGAAAAAATTTAAATTAAATAATCGGAGGAATAAATGATTAGATTGTATTATGTTATTACAATCAGCTTTTTCGCAATTATTTATTTTGTTCCGAAGATGGCACATTATGCCTCGCATCCTGACCTATATTCCGAGGAAGACTGTTACAGCTTGGCGCAGAATGTTATGTCCCGAGTGAAAAAATCAGCCAAGATAACAACAGAATACTACGGAACTGAGAACTTACCCCCGAGCGGTGGATATATTATGTATTCCAACCATCAGGGGAAATATGACGCCATTGGTATTTTATCGGGTCATAGTCGTCCTTGCTCGGTTCTGATGGATAATAAGCGTTCAAAGCTGTTCATTGTCAAACAATTTGTTGATTTACTGCACGGACAGAGAATTGACAAAGAAAGCCCTCGTCAGCAAATAAAGGCATTGCGCGAAATGGCAAAAGAGGTAGAAGAGGGTAGGGTTTATCTTGTTTTTCCAGAAGGAATGTACAGAAAAGACCAGGGAAATACGCTCAATGAGTTTAAGCACGGATGCTTTTTAAGCGCACAGCGCGCCAAGTGTCCTATCGTGCCTGTCACAATCATTGATTCATATAAGCCCTTTGGCATTAATTCATTGAAGCCCGTTACGACCAAGGTAGTATTCTTAGAGCCTATTGAATATGAGGAATATTCACCTATGAAGGCTTGTGAGCTTTCAGCTATGGTTCAGGCAAAAATTGAAAATGAGCTTGTAAAATGGACATAGCAATAAGAACACCGCGGAAAACCGCGGTGTTTATTTTTTAAGTTTATTTTTCTTGATTTTCTTCAAAATCCACCGTGCAGTCACATTCGTCCTGCTCAAAGTCGTCATCGATAGGCGAATATATAAGCTTTGACATAGCCCTTTTTTTGATAATTGATAATGTAACCAAAGCAATTGCCTCAGCGGCGAGTGTTGCCAGAACAGTTAAGACAATGACCTTGCCGTATTTAGCTTTCTTTTGCGGTTTAATGAATTTTGCACTAAACATAAGTGTCACCTCCGTTATGAATATTTGTTAGAGATAAAACCATTCCGTCAATTATATTATAGCAATTTTTGCCAAGCTTGTCAATGTTTTTTCACATTGAGCCTTTATTTTGCGAATTTTTGAAAAAAGTCTTTCCAAAATTGCAGTTTTCTGATATAATAATACTGTAATTATTATGCTTGGAGGCGCTTATGACCTATAGTGAAGCCTGTAAACGCTTGGCGGATTGCGGAATTGAGAATTACAAAAACGAGGCAAGGATTTTAATAGAAGAATTGTGCGGAGAATTTTCGGAAGCTTGTGAATATAATTCGCCAAAGCTTATTTCGGCTATTGAGAAAAGGTGCGAGCATTATCCCCTGCAATATATAATAGGGAAATGGTGGTTTTGCAGGTGCACTCTTGAAGTCAATGAAAACTGTCTTATCCCAAGACCTGATACCGAGCTTATAGTTGAGCTTGCGCAAAAGCTCTTACCTAAAAACGCCAAATTTGCCGATTTGTGTACGGGGAGCGGTTGCATAGCGATTGCTATTCTTGATTTAAGAGAAGATACCAAAGCGGATGCTTATGATTTGTATCCTAAAACGCTTGCCATAGCCCAAAGGAATGCTGAGAGTAACAATGTCAGCGAGCGCTTTTCCGCAAATCTTGGAGATGTGTTGTCGGACGGGCTTTTGGGCAATCAGGTTTATAGCGCTATCATTTCAAACCCGCCGTATATCAGAAGTGATGTGATTGACGGCTTGTCGGACGAGGTGCATAACGAGCCTCGCGTGGCACTTGACGGCGGAGATGACGGATTGATTTTTTATCGCGCTATTATAGACAATTTTGAAAAGAATTTGGATAACGACGGATTTTTCCTGTTTGAAATAGGCTTTGACCAGGCAAAAGAGCTTGAAGGGCTTGCCGAGGAGCGAGGATTTTCCTGCAAGTGCTACCGTGACCTTGCCGGAAAAGACAGAGCGGTCGTTCTGAAAAGAAAATAAATGCTTTTTTAATTTTTTCCATTGAAAAAATTAAAAAACAAGGGAAAATTATCTTTATTTGCTTTAAAACGATTGACAAAGCCTTGCTTTTATAATATAATTAAAATACCTTTGAGGGATAAAAATTTTGATTCAAATCAAGGAGAAGGATATGGATTTCAAAAACATTGATAAAAAATACCGTCCCGTGCCATTTTGGTCGTGGAATGAAAAGCTCACAGTCGAGGAGTCGTTAAGACAAACTGCCCTTATGGACGAGGCGGGAATAGGCGGATATTTTATGCACGCGCGCGGAGGTCTTCAAACCGAATATATGGGTGACGAATGGTTTGAAAATGTTGGCGCTTGCATTGAAGAATCAAATAAGCGCGGTATGCACGCTTGGGCTTATGATGAAAACGGTTGGCCTTCGGGCTTTGGCGGTGGAAAGGTAACTGCTAAAGGCGAGAAATACTGGCAGAAGTATCTTCGTGTTCAGCCTGCCGACGCCGACAGAAGCGAAATCCCCGAGAACCGCATTATTGCATTGACCGATAAATATTGCTTCTATTACGAGGTAAACAGATTTTATGTAGATGCGCTTGACGGAGAGGTAGTTGCCGATTTTATCAATGAGATTTATGTTCCTTATTACGAAAAATACGGCGATAGCTTTGACGGCTTCTTTACTGATGAGCCTCAGCTCTCAAGACAGGGAATTCCGTGGAGTCTTACTTATGTTGACGAGTACAAAAAGGCTTATGGCGAATCCTTGATTGATGTTCTTCCGTGTCTTTTCTATGAGGAAGAAGGCTTTGAGGATGTGAGAGTAAAGTTCTGGAAGCTTACAACAGACCTTTTCTCGAAGAATTATATGAAGCAGATTTATGATTGGTGTCATTCACACGGTCTTAAATTTACAGGACACCTTTTGCTTGAAGAGAGCCTTGAATCCCAGCTTATCTGTAACGGTGCGTGTATGCCTCACTACGAGTACTTTGATATTCCCGGAATGGACTGGCTCGGAAGAAACACTATTCCTTGTCTTACACATATTCAAGTTGGAAGTGCAGCAGCTCAAACGGGTAAAAAGCAGGTTCTTTCCGAAACCTTTGCACTTTGCGGTCACAACGTAGGTCATGAGGAGCTGAAGAGAAATTACGAGTGGATGATGGTCCGCGGAATTAATCTTTTGTGCCAGCACTTAGAGGGCTATTCAAACAGAGGAATACGAAAGAGAGATTACCCGCCCGCAATGTACATTCAGCAGCCCTGGTGGACTGAATATAAGGTGTTCAATGATGCTATGTCGCGCGTTGGTATGCTGCTTTCTGAGGGTGAAATCAAGTTTGACACTCTTCTTATGCACAATATGACTTCAGCCTGGATATGCTATAATAACACAAATAACACATATAAGGGCAAGGATATGAGGTACTATAATTCCTCACTTATAAATGCAACTCAGGCTCTTGAAGCAAAGCATATTCCTTTCCACCTGGGTGACGAAACACTTATGGAAAGACACGGACGCGTTGAAGGCAATAAGCTTATTATCGGCAAGCAGACATACACAAAAGTAGTGCTCCCCGAGTATATAAGCTTTATGCCTAACACAGTAAAGCTGCTTGACGAATTCCGTAAAAACGGCGGTATTGTTACAACTGTTGATGAGCTTGCTCCAAACAATATTATTGATAACGAGGCGATCACATATACCTGCCGTGAGTTCGACGGATTTACAATGCATTATTTTGTAAATACCAATAATTCAGAGCAGAAGGCGAAGATTACAAAGGGCAGCTATGCTATCAATCTTGAAACGGGCGAAAAAACCGAATTTTATGGTGAATATACCTTCCTTCCATACGATAGCTTGGTTGTTATTGACGATGGTACACCTTGCGCGCAAAAGCCCGAAGAAAAGACGCTTAAATCACTTGATTTGAGTGGAAAGTGGAATATTGACAGCAAAACTATGAACTCCTTGACGCTTGATAAGTGTACCTATTGGTTTGACAGCGAGCTTCAAGAGGAAAACGGATATGTTCTCAATATAGCACAGAGAGCAAACGAGCTTTTCCACGCTGTAGATATCAAGTGCGAGTTTAAGTTTGAGGCAGAGGCTATACCCGAAAAGCTCTATTTGGCTATTGAAACACCCGAAATCTTTGATATTAAGGTTAACGGTGTAGCTATTGACAAGACCGAGCACGGATATTTCCGCGACAGCTCATTCCGCCTGCTTGATATTTCAAAATATACAAAGCTTGGCGAGAATACGATCGAAACCTTTGTTAACTTCAAGCAGTCAGAGCAGATTTATGAAAACCTGAAAAATGCAAAATTTTTCGAGGCTGAGCGCAACAAGCTTTTCTTTGATATGGAAATTGAGGCTATGTACCTTGTAGGCGACTTTGCGCTTAAGTGCAACGGCAGCTTTGAGCCGATTGCAAACGAGGCATATTGGTACGACGGCTCGTTCTGCTTGACAGCACCCAAAGCTGAGCTTGAGCTTGCTAATCTTGAACAGCAGGGCTATCCCTTCTTCTCGGGAGAGATGACATTCAGCAAGAAATTTAATCTCGATAGTACAGATTATAAAATCGGATTTGTCAAGAGAGGCGTGAATGTAATAAAGGTTCGCGTTAACGGTCAGCTTGTAAAGAATATCCTCTGGGCACCTTACGAGCTTGACTTGTCAGATTATCTTGTTGTCGGAGAGAATACGGTTGAAATTACAATTCTGAATAACCTTCGTAACCTGCTCGGTCCTCACCACAATACAGCAGGTGAGATGACATCTGTTTCTCCCGGAAGATTTTTTAAAGAGCCTTGTATTTGGACGAGCTACAGCGAGGTAGGCTATACCGAAAAATATTGCTTTGTTAAAACAGGTATCGTTTAACTAATAAAAATTCCGCTGAATTTCAGCGGAATTTTTTGTCGATATAGCTTGTATTTTCAATAGAGCTTATATTTTAATCTCAAATTGTCGGCGATCATAGCGATAAATTCGCTGTTTGTCGGCTTTCCTCGATTATTTTGAATTGTATAACCAAAATAAGAATTGAGAGTGTCAACATCACCTCTGTCCCAAGCAACCTCAATGGCGTGTCGGATCGCTCTCTCAACTCTGCTTGTAGTGGTAGCGTACTTTTTGGCGACAGAAGGGTAGAGCACCTTGGTCACAGAATTGATTATATCGCTGTCCTTGACGGTAAGAAGAATTGCAGTTCTTAGATATTGATAGCCCTTTATGTGAGCAGGAACACCAATCTGGTGTATTATTCTTGTTACCTGTGCCTCAATGTCAGGAGTGCTGTCAGAGGCTTCGGCTTGCTGATTTTCATGCGACTTGTCAAGCTTTTCATTTCTGCTTTTGAGCATATCCGCAACATATTCGACGAGATTTGATTGGTTGATTGGCTTGACGAGGCAGAGAGCCGCGCCCGCCTGTAGTGCCTGAACAAATATATTCTGGTTAGATATTGGAGAAGTCATAATCATTACAGGCGGCTTGTCATTTCCGTAGCTTAACGCCTTTGCACTTCTTACAACGCTCAATCCGTCAAGCTTGGACATCCATATGTCGATAATGACAATGTCCGGGTGAGAGCGGGTAATTTTTGTTAACGCATCTTCTCCGTTTGTTGCCTCTTCGACATAACGGCAGCCTGCACGCAAAAAGCATTCTTTAAGAATTGTTCGGTGTGAAGCGTTTTCATCTGCAATAAGTATTTTTGTTGTGTAATCCATTTTTTAGTAATCTCCATTCCGCCAATTTCGGCATATTATATGATAAAGTTGATTAATGATTTGTGTATCCCTAAATTGTGATTTACGACAATCAGAGGATTTTGTTCTTTTAAAAGTACACTTATCGTTTACAGTATTATAATACCATAAATTGGAAATTTTTGCAATACCATTTCCAAAAATTTCCAATATCACAATTACCAAAAATTTCCAACTAAATTTTGATAAAAATGTACAAAAGGTAGAAAGTTATTGCAAGATAAGTAAAATCAAGGGTTTTCGTGTCGAAAGCGAGGAAAAAGTGCCAAAATTTGCGGTTTGTAATTAATACTACAAAAACCGACATTTCTCATTTTAATATTAGACTAATTCTGATATATATATTCACAAAAAATAAAAAAAGCACCTGTTTTGAGAAAAACAGGTGCTTTTCGACTTTATTCTATATTATTTAAATAATTTATTTCTTCATTATTAAGATAGCGCCATTTTCCGACTTCAAGATTGCCGAGCGCAAGAGAGCCGATTGCAACTCTCGTAAGCTTTTCGATTTTTGCGCCCTTGTCTTCGCAAAGCCGTCTTATCTGACGGTTTCTGCCCTCAAAAAGCTCAAACTCTGCGGTCGTTTTACAATTGTCCTCGCTCACCCTTGTAACCCTGACACGAATTGTCATTCTGCCGTCAAGCATAATAGGCTCTCCGAGCTGAGAAAGCTCTTCATCTGAAAAGCTACCCTTTAAAATTACGTGGTAAATTTTCGGCACAGAGTGTCGCGGGTGTGTCAGCTTATTAGCGAGATTGCCGTCGTTGGTCAACAAAAGAAGCCCGTCAGAATCCATATCAAGTCTGCCAACAGGGTAGAGTCGGATATGATTTCCGTCCTTGTCCTTGATGTCGCGGCAAAGCTCGGTTACATTTGTTCTGCCTTTTTCGTCAGAGGCTGTACAAACTATTCCGCGAGGCTTGTTGAGCATAATGCAGATTTTTTCTTCGTTATTTGGTTTTATTTCTTTACCATTATATATAACAGTGTCGGCAGCGGGGTCAATTTTCTCTCCAATTGAAGCGACGATGCCGTTTACCTTGACCTTGCCTGAGGCAATTTCAAGCTCGGCGGCACGCCTTGACATAATTCCGCAGTCGGTAAAATATTTTGCAAGTCTTATTTTTTCCATATCTTTTAGCTTTTAAGTTTATTTTTATTTAAAGAAGAAAGAGAACAGCCATTCGAAAAATCCTTGCTTGTACTGAATACGCTCGGCTGATTGCATAGCGTAAATAGGGGTTTCGGATACAATTTCCCCGTCAAGCGTGAAAACAATTCTGCCGACAACATCTCCTGCCTTTATGGGTGCGAAAGAGAATCTTGGCAATTCAACTCTTTGCCTAAGCTTTCCAGAATCCTTTTTGAGCGTTACAACTATGTCGTCCGTGTTTGATGCAATTATGTAATCCTCTTTGCCGCTGACAATTGGCAGAATGTGCTTGAATTCACCGGCAGAATAGAGCAGACGCGACTCGTAAAGCGAAAAGCCCAAATCAAGCATAGACTTGTGGTCACGCCAATCATCAGGAGCGTTGAGTGTAACCGCAATAAGCTCAACTCCGTCCTTTTCGGCTGCGCTGACAAGACATCTTCCGCTTTTTTTGGTGTATCCTGTTTTAATTCCGATTGCGCCATTATAGGCTTTGAGCATCTTGTTGTGATTTATCAACAGACGGACGCCCTCGGTTTCGTTTAACGGAATCGTGCGCTTGTAGGTTGAAACGATTTCCTTGAAGGTTGGGTTTTGCATAGCCTCAAGAGCAATTTTTCCAAGCTCCTCGGCGGTCGTGTAGTGCTCGGGATTATCAAGGCCGTGAGGATTAGTGAAATGAGTATCTTCAAGCCCTAAGTCCTCGGCCTTTTTATTCATCAAATCGGCAAAGCCCTCAACATCACCGCCAACCTCAATTGCAATTGCTGTTGCGGCATCATTTGCAGATTCCAGCAGCATAGCATATAGCAAATCGAGCATAGTGAGCTTCTCGCCCTCGTAAAGATAGACTGACGAGCCCTCGATGCCTACGGCATCAGGAGAAACCTCTACCGTTTTATTTATATCTGATTGCTCAATTGCGACAAGAGCGGTCATAATTTTAGTGGTTGAAGCCATAGGCATTCTTTCATTTGGATTTTTTGACCAGATAATTTTACCGCTTGAAGCCTCGATAAGCACGGCGGCATCCGCCGAAACAGAAATACCGCCGCTTTTATTTGTTGCAATAATTTGCGGAGCAAAAAAATTTGCGCACAAAAATATAACCGTCAAAAGAAGGGCGGTTTTAATTAAACAGGAATGTTTAAAATTAGATAAGCTCATAATACTCCTCCGGACAAGTAATGCTTTATAGCATTATATTTGTCCGAGGAAAATATTATGACAGTTATAATATTATTTTATTATTTATCGCTTTTCTCGTCCGTGGCGGGAGCTTCCTTCTTGAAAATAGCCTTGATTTTAGCAATAATTTCGGGTGAGCGGTCAATTATGTCAGAGAGCTGCTCAATTGGGTCAGCGGGGTTTTTAACGCCGATATTAATAAGCTCAACATCGCCGTCCTTAGAAACACAAAGCATACCTATTGGCTGAACTGTAATACCTGTTCCGCCGCCTGCGCCGAAGTTCTGTGGCTTGCCCTGCGCTCCGCCCGTCTTGTCGTTAAAGTCAAGACCGCCTGTCGCGAAGCCAACTGCGACCTTTGATACGGGGATAATAGTTGTTCCCGACGCTGTTTCAACGGGTGTGCCGATTACTGTGTCGGCGTCAATCATATTTCTGATCTGCGCGAGAGTTGCCTGTACTACCTCTTGAAGCTTGTTTTCGGATGCCATAATAACAATTCCTTTCGTTTATGTGAATTTTATGTTTTATATTTTAGCCTCTGCCTTGTTGGAGAGGGTTTTTTCTTTGCTTTGTTTTGTTTACTTGTGTCGTCCTTGCTGCCGTCCTTACTTTGACTTGGCTTGATTTTGAGCCAACCCATCAGAAAATCAAAGAGAGTGCGGAGAAGAACCGCGAGCAAGCCGCCAAGGCTCATACTGAACCCGAGCTTAATATCAATTGTAAGCTTTTCGCTCAAAAAATCGGTTGCAATATCGATGTCCGCCTTCTTCATTCCGTGAAGATTTGAGTATTTGTCAAGGAAAATAAGCGTCGGCTTTAACGCCGTGCAAATTCCGCAATAAAGCATAGCTACCTTTGCGGCGTCTGATGCGCCGACCTTGATTTTTATTCTTGCCACGTGAAAGTGCATGTGACGGAATAATTTTGAAAAGAAAAGCTTAGCAATCCTTGAAAACAGGTTTATTGTATCGGGAATTGGAGGGCGGCTTGCCCGTTTTGCATCCCTTTCTTGCTTTGTAAGCTTTTGCTTATCTTGCTTTTTCTTTTGCTTTTCAAGCTCTCGTTGACGCTTTTTTTCAGCTTTTTTTGCTTCAATTTTTGCTTTTTTCTTATCCCTTTTTGCGATTTTTTTCGGGGTGTAGTCTGAAAGCTTGTATTTTTTCGTTTTCTTTGGTAAAATAGGCATTTTTACTCCCAATACCCTTATCGAGAGTGATAATTCGTCGGCAACCTGAAGCGTTATTCTTGCTCTGACGGTAAAAATAAGAACAAAGAACGCCAAAACAGATAAGAAAATGATCCAGCCTGTAATATTTACCACTCCTTTCGGTATATTTGAAATTTCTGCGCTTACTCCTCGGCTGTTTTGCCTTCGGTCATTGAGAGTGCCGAGCTGAATCCAACCTCTTCGACCGTCAGGGCTTGCTCGTTTGCGGGAGAGATAGGCGTGAGCTCGGTTTCGGGAAGCTCATCAAGTGATGAAAGACCGAAAACTCTTAAAAACTTTTCGGTTGTGGTGTATAGCATTGGTCTGCCGGGAGCGTCAAGACGGGATAGCGATTCAATGAGATTTTTGTCAACCAGCGATGTCATAGCATAAGACGAATCAACTCCTCTTACAGCATCAACATAAGCCCTCGTTACAGGCTGATTATAAGCCACGACTGCCAAGGCTTCAAGCGTTGAGTTTGACAGATTGCCCCCACGCTTGATGCCGAGAGCCTCGCGTATGTAGGGAAGGAACTTTTCCTTAGTGGCAAGCTGACAGGAGTCGGGGTACATAAGCAGGAGAATTCCTCTCGGAGAGGAATCGCTGTTGTAGTCTTGGCTCATAGCCTCAACAAGATTTTTTATGTCGGACAGAGAAAGTCCAAGCACCTCTGCAAGCTTAATGTATTCCACAGGGTGACCTGCTGCATAGAGGATTGCCTCAATTGCCGCACTTAAATCCTGCGGGGTGATAGCTTCTAAATTTTCGTTATTCAAGCTCTTCGCCTCCTTCTGCCGTATCTGTAATTAAAGTGTCATTTTCAGCCTTTGCCCTTTGCTCTTCATCATAGTTTTCATTAATGGCAAAAGCGGCGTTTTCATCAAGTAAGGTGCCCTCGGTGTCGGCTATCAGGATTTTTCTGATTTTAATAAGCTCAAGCACACCAAGGAAAATCGCAATCATATCGGGAAGGGATACCGAGTCGGAAAGCAGCTCCTTGAGTGAGGTTTTTTTCTTCTTTCCCATTCGGTTTAATATTCCCGTAATTTTTACCTCGACAGGAACGATAGGCGAGCTTATCATAGGAGTAAAGACCTCGCGCTCGATTTTCGGCCTGTTTTCATTGTAGGTTATAATTCGGCGAACAGCAATGCGGAGAGCATCAATGTCCTGATCGGCGACAAAGCTTCGGTCGATAGAGATTTCGTCGGTGTCCTTTTCAAGACGCGCGCTGTAGATAGGGTAGAGAGCCGACATTTTGGCTGCCGCTTCCTTTGCCTGTGCATACTTTGTGAGGGCATCGGCGAGAGCTGCTCGCGGGTCCTCCTCCTCTTCCTCAGGCTTTGGTAGGAGCATTTTGCTCTTTATAAGCATAAGCTCACTTGCCATGATCAAAAACTCTGCCGCAAGATCCATATCAAGCTGATTTGCCATCTCGATATATTCAATATACTGCTCGCATATTATATTGATTTTAATGTCGTCAATAGACATTTTGTTTTTCTGAATAAGCGTAAGCAGAAGGTCAAGAGGTCCTTCAAAGCTTTCAAGACGGTAATTCAGCGCGTCCATACAGGACCTCCTTCAACATCTTAAAAAATTAATCCGAAAAGCAGATTTATGGGGTGACAAAGTAGCTCAATAAGCTTTTCGGCGAGCCAATAAAATGGCGAAAAATTGAAAACCTGTGAACAAACCATAACCAAGCCGAGAACGATCAGCAGGGTATATCTTTCGTATTTCATAATTGCGAAATACCATTTTTGCGGTAAAATCAAATTGATAATTCGCGAACCGTCAAACGGCGGTACGGGAATTAAGTTAAAGAACATTAAAACGAAATTGTATATGCTGGAAAAATAGAAAAATCTGATAATCATAATAGCTATGTTGAAAATGAATTCGTTATTGAATATAGCTTCAATGATAGTCGGGGTTGCAATGATATGGCTAAACAAGCACTGAAGGATAACGCTTAATGTGCCTAAAATCAAGTTTGAAAGCGGGCCTGCAAGAGCAGATATAGCCATTCCTCGTCTTGGATCGCGGAAATTTCTCGGATTAATAGGCACAGGCTTTGCCCAGCCGTAGCCGAAAAGAAGCATACTTAAAGCTCCAAGCGGATCAAGGTGTCTGAGTGGATTGAATGAAACTCTGCCTAAGTTAAAAGCAGTCCTGTCGCCCATTTTATATGCTGCGTAACCGTGTGCCATCTCGTGAACAGAAAGTGAAATGAGAACTATCGGTAAAGTTAAAATAAGATTAATTATAGCGGAGCGAAAATCAACGCCCTGAAAAAGCAAAAATAGCATTTAATTCTCCTTGATTTATAGTTTAATATCAGCCATATCGGCGATAGCTCCCCACAATTCCTGCTTGCCCTCTCCTTTGAGAGATGAGAAGGGAATTATTGGAGTTGCCTTTGCAATCAAACCGTCAGAGCTTATTTTTTCAATACTTGCCGCGCGCTCGGTCTTGTTGAGCTTGTCGATCTTAGTGATAACGATTATATACGGAATATCCGAGTTGTTCATAAAATCAATCATCATAGCATCATCGCGGGTAATTCCCGCGCGGCTGTCAATAAGCTGAACGACACCGCGAACAAGGTCAATGTTTTTGTTGTTTGTAAAGTATCCATCGGTCAATGACGACCATTGATTTTTATTTTCGTGATTTCTTGCCGCAAAGCCGTATCCGGGGAGGTCAACCAAGAAAAGCTTTTTATCGACCTCGTAAAAGTTTACGGTGATAGTTTTTCCGGGTGTTGCCGAAACGCGAGCTAATGACTTTCTGCCGAGCAGAGTGTTTATAAGCGAGCTTTTGCCTACATTAGACCTGCCGGACAGTGCCACCTGCGGAATTGGGTCGCGGGGAAATTGGCTGGCAAAGCCTGCAGTCATTTTCAAGTTTACATTTTGAGTGTTAAGTCCCATAAAGTGTTAAATCCTGTTTTGAAAAGTTATTATTTCTTATCCTCAGCTCTTTTTTCTGCCCTTGGATGTTCAATTGAGATTGAAATTGCCGTGTCAAGCTCGTCGCGCTTTTTGTCGCAAGCTGACTCTTTGGCAGCTACAGATTTGTGATCTACGAGGGCATTCGAGAGCACCTCAAAACCTATGCGGCAGGGAATAAAGGTTACATTTTCACGCACGAGAGGGTCGATTTCGTGCAAATTCTTCAGGTTATCTGCAGGAATGAGAATCGTTCTGACACCCGCCGAATAAGCTGCCATTGTTTTTTCTCTCAGTCCGCCTATAGGCAGAACATTTCCTCTTATCGTTAACTCACCCGTCATCGCAATATCGCGTCTGACAGGTATTCCCGACAGGGCGCTTACAAGAGCCGTAAGAGTTGTAACGCCTGCGCTTGGTCCGTCCTTGGGAACTGCTCCCTCGGGGAAGTGGATATGTATATCCTTTTTCGAATAAAAATCGGTTGGAATATTGTATTTATCGGCAATCTGACGAGTGTATGTGATGGCCGCGCGAGCCGATTCCTTCATAACATCGCCAAGTGAGCCCGTAAGCTCAAGCTTGCCGCTGCCCTCCATAACAGCCGCCTCGACCTTCAATAGATCCCCGCCTGATTGAGTGTAAGCCATTCCGTTTACAACACCGATCTCATCATATTCCGATATTACCTCGGGAATGATTTTTTGCGGACCGAGATAGGTCTTGACATCGCCGGTGTCAACTGTTATTCTCTTCATACCGTTTTCGAGCATAGCCTTAGCCGCTTTGCGACAAAGAGCTGCAAGCTCGCGCTCAAGGTTACGCACACCTGATTCGCGTGTGTAGCAATCAATGATTTCAGATAGCGCTCCGTCACTGATCCTGAGCATTTTTTTATTAAGGCCGTGACGCTTTAGTTGCTTTGGAATCAAGTGATTTTTTGCAATAGCGGTTTTTTCGCTTTTTGTATAGGTGTACAGCTCAATTATTTCCATACGGTCGATAAGCGGACGCGGAACTGTATCAAGAGTGTTTGCCGTCGCTATGAAAATGCAATCAGAAAGGTCGAAGGGAAGCTCAACGAAATGATCTCTGAAAGCTTTGTTTTGCTCACCGTCAAGCACCTCTAAAAGTGCGCTTGTTGGGTCACCGTGAGCATCACGGGTGAGCTTATCTATCTCATCAAGCAATACAAGGGGAT
>JAZNER010000019.1:0-67222 GCA_045588675.1 Eubacteriales bacterium
TATATCTCCTCTGAACTTAAAGTTCTTAAGATAGTCCAAAAACTCCTCAGAGAAACACTTTCTCGAGCGCAGATATTCTATATCCTCGTCCTCGAATTTCAGATCCTTGATATACTCAACTATCTGCTCAAGTCCCGCGCAGATAGCATATCCGCCGTTGTCTGGATTATCACGGTAAAACACGTCAAAATATACGATCTTGTCCTTCATTCCGTTGACGAAATACCCGTTGCTCATAGTAAGCTCGTAATAATCGCAAAGCATTGTTAAATTTCTTTTGATGTCTTTCATCTTTCTTTTCTCACTTTCACTATAATAAATTTAACTAATTATAAAAATAAATATTATTATATATATTATAACAGATAACACTCTGTAAAGTCAAGAGATTTATTAAATTATACAAGGTTTTTTTACACTTTTTCACAACAATTTATAAAAAACTACACTAAACAGAAAAAAACCGAGAAATTTTTACAAAAATCTCGGTTTTCATGTTAAATATTTTCTGATTTATCGAGAAGCTTTGACAGGCAGAAATATGATATAAAATAGCTCACCGCGCCAAAAATTATGCAGGACAAATAATTCAAAAGCATCAGCGCAACTGTAACGGCTTTTTGGGGTAATCCGCCGAGCATTATTGCCCACACATCATTTAGAAAAAGTCCCAAAGCCTTTGATGCAAATACAATTATCGCACCTATAAGAGCCGAGCGCAAAATGCAGTTTTCTCTGTCGTAAATTTTTTCAAAGGGATATAAGCACGGCAGCTTTTTTTCCACCTCAGCTTTTGCCCCCACCCTTGCGAAGAGCTCCTCCTGATGCTTGCGCTTAAATAAAATTTTGTTAGAAATAAGCCAAAAGATCAGAAGCTGAGCTCCCTCAAGCACTGTAAAATAAAGCACATCTGCCAGCTCAAACAAAAAGTCAATCGGAATACTGCCCGACATCCCCCACAAAACGAAAGTATTTGCTAAATATTTAAAGGCGGTTGAGGAAACAAAGATCCAAGCTCCAATTTTAAAGCTCTTTGCACCGAGCCTATAAATTCCGACAATGATAACAGAATAGCCAACTGATACTGCAAAAACCTCTAAAAGCCTTATAATATAATCCAAAACGCTAGTTATCGCACTACCTTCAAAAACAACATTACTGTCAATTGACAGCACAAAGGGATATAACACACAATTGCTCAATGTATAAATTGCAAGCAGTGAAAAAAGCTCAATTTTACATAACCTGCTTCGATATTTTTTTTGATTTTGTGTCAACTTCATAAATTTACAAAACCCGAAAGCCTCGCTCTCCTTTTCCCGTATATTACAAAAGAAATCGTGAATTATTTAAGCTCATTTAAAAACTCTTCTATTCTCTTAAGTGCCTCTTTTATGTGCCCCATTGAATAGCAATATGACACGCGGATAAAGCCCTCTCCACAGTCGCCGAAGGCGTTTCCGGGAACGACAGCGACCTTTTTTGTGTAAAGCAATTTTTCACAAAATTCCTCGCTTGTCATACCTGTTCTTTGAATTGACGGGAAGGCATAAAATGCCCCGCGAGGCTCAAAGCAATCCATTCCAAGCTTATTAAAGCCGTTTACAATAAATCGACGGCGCATATCATACTCGGAAAGCATACCGGCAATATCTTCATCACCGTTTCTGATAGCCTCAATAGAAGCATATTGCGCGGTTGTGGGCGCACTCATAATAGCAAACTGATGTATTTTGGTCATCTGCTTGATAATAGGTGCGGGAGCGCAGGCGTAGCCCATTCTCCAGCCGGTCATTGAATAAGTTTTTGAAAATCCGTTTATAACGACCGTTCTCTCTCTCATTCCGTCAAGCTCGGCAATTGACACATGGCGTCTGCCGCCGTATGTCAGCTCCGAATAAATTTCGTCAGACAAAATGCAAATATCAGTGCCCCTTAAGACCTCGGCAACAGCCTCAAGATCTTCCCTTTCCATAATAGCTCCCGTTGGATTGCACGGGAAAGGAAATACCAGCATCTTAGTTTTATCTGTAATGGCAGCCCTTAACTGATCAGCTGTAAGTCGGAATTCATTTTCCGCTTTAAGCTCAAGGGTCACGGGTGTTCCCCCTGCAAGTCTTACAATAGGCTCGTAGCAAACAAAGCTTGGCTGTGGGATAATAACCTCGTCACCACATCCAACAAGCGCGCGGATTGCACAGTCAATACCCTCGCTTCCTCCTACTGTTATAAGAGCTTCGGTTTCGGGATCATAGCTAAGAGAATATTTTCGGGACAGAAAATTACAAACCTCCCCGCGAAGCTCCGAAAGCCCCGAATTTGATGTATATCTTGTTTTGCTTTCCTCAAGCGATTTAATTCCCGCTCTGCGAATATGCCAAGGCGTAGGAAAATCAGGCTCGCCAACTCCAAGAGAAATAACATCCTGCATATTAGCGGCAATATCAAAGAATTTTCTGATGCCTGACGGCTTGATATCGTTGAGGACGGTTGGGTTTAGTAAGCGCTCGTAATCAATCATAGTGAATACGCACCCCTGTCGTCTTTCTCGCTATCAACAAGCTCAACATCAAGCTCCTTATATCTACGAAGTACAAAGTGTGTTGCGGTAGATGTAATTTCAGGCATAGTTGCAAGCTCCTTAGCCACAAACATAGCAACCTCCTGAAATGTCTTGCCCTTTACTATAACGCACAGGTCATATGAGCCCGACATAAGATAAACTGTTTCAACTGCCTTATATTTCATAATCGTTTCGGCAATCTTTTCAAAGCCAAACTTATCCTGAGGTATTACTTTGAGCTCGATCAAAGCCGAAACAAAAGCATCATCAAGCTTTTCCCAGTCGATTACAGCCTTATACCCGCGTATAAGTCCGGCAACCTCAAGCTCCTTGATTTCAGTTTCGACCTCAGACTTGGAAAGTCCCGACATAATTGCAATATCCTCTATTGGACAACGGGCATCATTAGCAAGAATTTTTAAAATTTTAGTATTCATTTTACATTCCTCCGTCGTTAAATTCAAAAATAAACTTTTGGGTGCAAACAATAATTGCTTGCACCCAATTTTTTATTGGCACAACGGTTGTTTATACTGCCAATTATGTTAAAGCGAATTAAAGATACTTCTTTACTGTGTCGCTTGCTTCCTCAGCGGGAATTGAAGATGTCATAACAACATTTACATCAAGCTTATTGGAGAGCTCATCAAGCTCCTTAACAAACACTTCAAATGCAACCATATCGTTATTTGCGATTTTAAGTCCTGAATCTATAAACACATCGGTAACATCGTGATTGCTCGCGAGAATTCCCGCAACAAATCCGTAAAGTGCCTCTGCGTCGAAAATAAGATACTCGTTTGTATTTACAAGACGAACAGAGTGCTTAACATCAAATCTGAGGCCTACACCCTTTTCGATACATACAACTGTACCCTGTGTTTTTTCTGCGGCGTCATTTACCAAGGAAATAAGAGTTTTGGTTTTGCCTGTGCCTTTAACACCGATAATCAACTTAAGCATAAAATGCTCCTTCCTGCCGCCTATGCGGCCTGTTATATTTGTTTCCTTTTAAGGATAATTAAATTATCTTGATATTATTATACCATAGATTTGATAATTTTGCAAGTGTCTTATACAAAATTTACAAAATTATTTTAATTTTTCCTGCAATTCCGCTGCAAGCTCCTCATAACCGGGCTTGCCGAGAAGAGCAAACATATTTTTCTTGTAAGCCTCTACTCCGGGCTGATTGAAGGGATTTACGCCAAGCATATATCCCGAAACCGCGCAAGCAAGCTCAAAGAAGTAAAGAAGATAACCAAGCGAGTACTCGCTTCTGTCCTTCATTTCAATCAAAATATTCGGAACTCCGCCGTCAACGTGAGCCAGAAGTGTTCCCTGCATTGCAGTCTTTTTCACTACGCCGAGGTCAACGCCCGAAAGGAAATTAAGTCCGTCGATATTGTTCGGGTCATGAGGAATTTCGAAGCGAACTCCGTCATCCTCGACTGCAATTACGGTTTCAAACAGATTTCTTGTTCCCTCTTGGATAAACTGACCAAGTGAATGCAGGTCTGTTGAAAAAATTACAGATGCGGGGAAAATACCTCTGTTGTCCTTACCCTCGCTCTCTCCGTAAAGCTGCTTCCACCATTCGTTGAGCATTTTTGCATATTGCTCATAGCCTACAAGTATTTCGGTATTCTTTCCCTTGCGGTAGAGAATATTTCTGATTGCCGCATATTTGTAAGCATCGTTTTTGTTCAAATCCTCGTCAGAGTATGCAAGCTTGGCATCAGCCGCACCCTGCATAAGCTTATCAATATCAACGCCTGCAACCGCTACGGGCAAAAGTCCTACAGCTGTGAGAACAGAAAAGCGTCCGCCAACATCATCCGGAACTACAAAGGTTTCATATCCCGCCTTATCAGAGAAGCCTTTAAGTGTTCCCTTTGCCTTATCGGTCGTTACAAAAATACGCTCGCACGCTCCGTCCTTACCATACTTCTTTTCAAGCATTTCACGGAAAACTCTGAAAGCAACGGCAGGCTCGGTCGTTGTTCCCGACTTTGAAATTACATTAATGCAAACATCTCTGCCCTCGCAGACCTCAAGAATTTCTGCCATAGAAACCGCACTTATATCACAGCCGGCGAAGTAAATATCCGGAGTATCCTTTTTGAGATTATTGTAATTTGATGACTTTAAAAATTCAATAACCGCGCGCGCTCCGAGATATGAGCCTCCTATACCGATCACGACAAAAACATCACAGCTTTTTTTGATTTTTTCGGCAGCGGTCTTAATTCTTGCAAATTCCTCTTTGTCGTAATTTACAGGCAGATCCACCCAGCCGAGAAAATCACTTCCCGCGCCGTTTTTCTCGGTTATCTGCTTGTGTGCAACAGACAGTGCCGGTTGAATATTTGTATATTCGTGCTCAGAAATAAACTGGGCTAAATACTTATCATTTAGTTTGATTGACATGCGTTTTCCTCCTGAAAGTTGACTTTTATTGACAAATGCTTGCATATTATACTCAAACACGATTTATCTATTGTATTATATCACATTGTTGCAAGTTTTGCAATAGTTTTTTTGAATAAAAACGCGTATTTTTTACTTCAACAAAAATTTAGCCAGCATACGGTACCACAGACCGAAAAATCCTATTTTAGCGACATCATTTATTGCATAAATATCGGTTTTTCCGATTTCCTTACCGTCGCATTTGAAAATCACCTCGCCTATGACATCTCCCGTCTTTATCGGGGCAGGAACAGTTTGCGGCAAAACCACCGAATGCTCGATTTTTGACATATTATTCTTCTCGGTGACATATGAAAAATCATCAAATTTTGCATTCACCCTATTTTCAACTCCGCCTATTACATTGATGTCCTTGATTTTCTCTCCCGAAAGCTTATAAACACCGTAATTTGCAAATCCCCAATCAAGCAATGTGGTTGCCGCCGCATTTCTTATATCTCGGCTCTCCGAGCCCATAATTACACAAACAAGCGACATTCCATCTCTCTCGGCGGTTGCGCTGATGCAAAAGCCTGCCTTTGAGGTTGAGCCTGTTTTAAGACCTGTACAGCCTCGATAAAACCTCACAAGACGGTTAGTATTTGTAAGTCCAAAAAGTCCGTCTCTGATTGTGTCCATCCAAATTGAGCTATACTCCAAAATTTTTTTGTGCTTGATTAATTCCCTTGACATAATTGCTATATCACGGGCACTTGTCAGGTGCTTTTGTGCTGTGTCATCAAGACCGTTAGTATTTTCAAAGCTTGTGTTTTTCATATCGAGCTCGCGCGCTCTTTCGTTCATTTGCTTGACAAAAGCTGCCTCACTTCCCGAAATGTGCTCTGCCAAAGCACAGGCAGCATCATTCGCCGAGGATATGACAACACTTTTCACCATATCCTCAACGCTCATCTGCTCGCCCTCCTTCAAATAAATTTGAGAGCCTCCCATTGATGCCGCGTGCGCGCTTGTCGTAACGATATCGTCAAGCTTGATTTTTCCCTCGTCAATAGCCTCCATTACAAGCAAAAGCGTCATAATTTTAGTGACCGATGCGGGCGGCAAAGCCTCATCTGCATTTTGCTCGTAAAGCACTCTCCCCGTGTCAGCCTCCATTAAAATTGCACTCTTGCAGTCAAGGTCAAGATTAACACTCTCTCCCTCTGCTTCGGCGCTTACAGGATATGCAAAGCAGGAAATTATGACCGACAACATAACGATTATTGCCGTTATTTTTTTTATAAACATAAAAATCACCCCTTCACTTAAATTTATTAAGCAAAGGGGTGCGTTATGAATTAATGTCTATTCTTTTTTCTTTTCTCGGCACGATTTAATTCTTTGATGTGGGCAAAGGTCTTTTTTTCGCCTTCGTCTGCAAGCATACAAAGCCATTCCTCAAGCAGGTCCGCCGTGCTCTCGTGCATCTTGGATCGTGCATTTCCCCACCTGTAATACTCCAGAGCCGAGCTGTCGGTATATTTATCTCCCTGATAGATTTTGCTTGCCGCCACTCTGTCGCAAAACATTTCGGTTACATATTTAAGCGGCATAGGAACAGGCTCATATCTCTTGGTTTGGGTATTCAAATCATTCCAATATTCAAAGTGATGGCGGTTTCTTCCCTTATGGTGCATCCACGCCAATGAATACCCAAAAAGCTCTCTTTCCTTTTCGTTTGGGCTTCTTGTGCCGAGATAATATTTCGCACCTTGAATAAACTCTGTCGGAGAGTATTTTGACAAATCGTGGAACAGCCCCTGAAATCCAATGCCTGCCTTAAAGCAATGTATAATCACCTTGTGTCGATGCTTGGTTATTGTTCTGAAATGCTTTATCGGATGCGCCATAATACCTCCTTTCCAATGCCTTTATTTTATAGGCTTTAAGCTTATGTTTTCAAGTAAATTCAAGTTTGGGAAGCTCTTAACTAAGCTTTCTGCAAAGCGCAGAGCTGTCGGGTCGCAGACGTTTTTCACGAAATGAGCATCACTGCCAAAAATTACATCACAGCCAATCTCATTTGCAATCTGCCAGAATTGAAGAGTAGGATAATTTCTCATCTGCTGCAAGCCGTAAAAGTTAATTTCAAGTGGCATTTTATGCTCGTTTGCGCAATTAATAAGCCGTCTTGCTTCTCTCTCATAAGCATCAAGCGGAGCTTGCCCGTAATTGATCAGGTCAGGGTGAGCAAGATAAGTAAACTTGCCCGTCCTAATTCCCTTTATCACCTGACTTACATATTCCTCAAGCACATCTGCTCTTGATGTTTTGTCACCGTAATATTTGTGTTTCGTATCAAAATCCGAGAAATGCTGACCTAAAATTATATATTCGGTCGGATACTGCGAAAGATATTCAATAAGCTCGTCAAAAACAGGGGCAAAATATTCAACCTCAAAGCCTATATGGATATTTATATCTTTTTTGTATTCCTCTTTCAGCTTCAAAAGCGTATTGACATAATCTTCTGTTTCGTCCATTGACATACGGATAGCCAAGAGTGTATTCTTTGTAATTATGTCGCAATCCCTTGGCATAGGCATCGGCGAATGGTCTGAAAAGCCCAAATCACGAATTCCAAGCTCAATTGCCTTTTCAATATACGCTCTCTCATCTATATTCTCCGCGTGTCCGCATCTATATGTATGGGTGTGGTAATTTGCTATCATAGATACTCCAAAATAATTCTTTTAACAAATAAATTATATCACTTTTTTATCTTTTGTCAATGATTTTGAGTAAATTTGCCTGTTTTTTTAAAAATTGCTTTTCCGCAAGGCAGAAAAGCAATTTAGTATTATTTATTAAGCCATTTCTTGAGATATTGTCCTGTATATGAGCCCTTGACATTGGCAACCTCCTCAGGAGTGCCCTCAGCGACTATTTGTCCACCGCCTTCTCCGCCCTCAGGACCAAGATCAATAATGTGGTCAGCGCACTTGATCACATCAAGATTATGCTCAATGACAAGCACGCTGTTTCCCCCGTCGCAAATCATCTGCAAAACATCAAGAAGCTTTGCTACATCTGCGGTATGAAGTCCCGTCGTTGGCTCGTCAAGAATATAAATCGTCTTGCCCGTGCTTCTCTTTGAAAGCTCGGTCGCAAGCTTAACTCTTTGAGCCTCTCCGCCCGAAAGTGTGGTTGAGGATTGTCCGATTTTAATATATCCAAGTCCTACATCATAAAGGGTTTTGAGCTTGCGGGTGATTTTGGGCAGTCCGTCAAAGAAATTAAGCCCCTCCTCAACTGTCATATCAAGCACATCAAAAATGCTTTTACCCTTGTATTTGACCTCAAGCGTATCCGAATTATATCTTTTGCCCTTGCATACATCACAGGTCACATAAACATCGGGAAGAAAGTGCATTTCGATACATTTTACTCCGTCGCCCTCACAGGCTTCACAGCGTCCGCCCTTATTATTAAACGAAAATCTGCCTGCTGCATAGCCTCTCGCCTTTGCGTCCTTGGTTGATGCGAAAAGCTCTCTTATATCGGTAAACAAGCCCGTATAGGTCGCAGGGTTTGAGCGCGGTGTCCGTCCGATCGGACTTTGGTCTATGCAAATCACCTTATCAAGATTTTCTATGCCCTCAATCCCCTCGCACTTGCCTGGATAGGAAATAGCGCGGTTCAGGTCGCGGGCAAGCTTTGGATACAAAATCCCATTCACCAACGAGGATTTTCCCGAACCCGAAACGCCTGTCACACAAACAAATTTACCAAGCGGGATTTTAACATCGATCTTCTTTAAATTGTGCTCCTCGGCACCCTTTACAGTTAAATAATTACCATTGCCTTCTCGGCGTTTGTGAGGTATTGCGATTTTCCTTCTGCCCGACAAATACTCGCCTGTTATTGAGCTTGTATTTTGTCTTATTTCATCGGGCGTTCCGACCGCAACGACCTGTCCGCCGTGAACTCCTGCGCCGGGTCCTATATCAACGATATAGTCAGCCTCCTCCATAGTTTCCTCGTCGTGCTCTACGACAATTACGGTATTGCCAAGGTCACGGAGCTTTTTGAGGGTTGAAATCAGCTTTGAATTGTCACGCTGATGCAAGCCTATGCTTGGCTCGTCAAGAATATATAACACGCCGACAAGAGATGAGCCGATTTGAGTTGCAAGTCTTATTCTTTGTGCCTCTCCTCCCGAAAGCGTTCCTGCTTTTCTTGCAAGAGTGAGATAGTCAAGACCAACGCTTACAAGAAAACCTAGTCGCGAGCGTATCTCCTTCAGAATTTCTTTTGCAATTTCATTTTCGGTTTCGCTCAATTCAAGCTTATTTACAAAATCAAGCGCATTTTTCACTGACAAAGCACAAAGCTCGTGTATGTTCATTCCGCCGACCGTTACCGCCAAGGACATAGGATTAAGCCTTTGCCCATTACAGTATTTACACGGCGCTTCTTCGATAAATTGCTCATAATATTCGGCGCTCATACCGTATTCAAGCCTTTGCTCGATCATACGCACAAGCCCCTCAAATTTAGCGCTCTTATCGTGAGCCTGTCCTCCAAAATATCTTGTAACCTGATAGCTTTGCTCTCCCGAACCGTTCATCAAAATATCATAGGCTTCGTCAGAAAAGTCCTTTATGGGAGTATCAAGGTCAAACCCAAATTTTTCACCGACCGCACGGAAAAGAGGTCCGTTCCAGCTCTCCTCTTCAAGAGTTTTAAAGCCGTTTACATTAATTGCTCCCTCGGAAAGCGAAAGCTTTTTGTCGGGGATAAGCCTATCTATTGCAATCCGTCTTGTTTCTCCAAGTCCCGAGCAATGAGGACACGCCCCTTGCGGATTGTTGAATGAGAACATTCTCGGCTCAAATTCACCGACAGAGATTCCGTGCTCCTCACAGGCGTAGGATTGGGAAAAAGTGAGTATTCCCTCTTCATTTTCTTCTCTGTTTTCAAGCAGAGGAACTATTATCAGGTGTCCGTCAGCAATGCTCAAGGCATTTTCAACCGAATCTGATAATCTTGGGCGTATGCCCTCCCTCATAACAAGACGGTCAACAACGATTTCAATAGAGTGCTTTTTGTTCTTGTCAAGCTTAATCTCCTCGGACAAATCATAGATTATACCGTCAACCCTGACTCTGACATATCCGCTCTTCTTCGCGTCTGCAAAAACCTTTTCGTGCATACCCTTTTGCGCGCGGACAACGGGAGCGACCACCAAAAATCTCTCTCCCTCGGGCAATTTCATTATTCTGTCAATAATCTGGTCAACGCTCTGCTGTCTTATTTCCTTGCCGCACACGGGGCAATGAGGAATACCTATTCTGGCGTACAAAAGACGCAGATAGTCATAAATTTCGGTTACCGTTCCCACCGTTGAGCGTGGATTTTTTGATGTCGTTTTCTGGTCAATTGAAATTGACGGAGAAAGTCCGTCTATTGAATCAACGTCAGGCTTATCAAGCTGACCAAGAAACATTCTCGCATAGCTTGATAGCGACTCTACAAATCTTCTGTGCCCCTCTGCGTAGATTGTATCAAACGCAAGTGAGGATTTTCCTGAACCCGAAAGCCCCGAGAGAACAACCAGCTTGTCCCTCGGTATCGTGACATCTATATTTTTCAGATTGTGGACGCGCGCGCCCTTAATTACTATATTTTGTTCCATTACTTATGGGGCTTTGCCCCAACCCTACAAGAAAAACCTTTCAAAAAAGGAATTCCTTGACCTTTCAAAACTTTTAAATCAAATACTAAGATATACCGCTCAATTTCCCTCGCGAAGCTTTTTTATCTCGTCACGCAGATATGCCGCTTTTTCAAATTCAAGCGTTCTCGCGGCGTCCTTCATCTCGCGAGTTAGCTTTTCAATCAGCTTTTCGCGCTCGCCTGCGGTCAGCTTCCTTGTATTCTTTGACTTGCCTGCGCGGCTCTTGCCCTTATCGCTTGACGAAGCTCCCATATCAATAATATCACGGACACCCTTGATAATAGTTTTCGGCACGATTCCGTTTGCCTTGTTATATTCGTCCTGAATTTTACGGCGGCGGTTTGTTTCAGAAATCGCTCTTTGCATTGAGCCTGTAATGTTATCGGCATACATTATTACCTTGCCCTCGGCATTTCTCGCCGCGCGCCCGATTGTCTGTATCAGCGACCTCTCTGCTCGCAAAAAGCCCTCTTTGTCGGCGTCAAGAATTGCAACGAGCGACACCTCAGGAATATCAAGTCCTTCGCGCAAAAGATTAATTCCGACAAGTACATCAAAAACACCAAGACGAAGGTCGCGAATAATTTCCATACGCTCAATAGTATCAACATTAAAGTGAATATATCTCACCTTAATTCCGTTGCCCTCAAAATAATCGGTCAGATCCTCTGCCATTTTCTTGGTAAGAGTGGTAACCAGCACCCTCTCACCCTTATCTGCTCTCTTGCGGATCTCACCCATAAGATCGTCAACCTGACCTTCGATCGGTCTGACCTCAACCTCAGGGTCAAGAAGTCCTGTCGGGCGGATAATCTGCTCGACAGTCTGCTCCGAGTGATCGTTTTCATAGTCACCCGGCGTTGCACTTACAAATACCGCCTGATTAATTCTCTCCTCAAATTCTTCAAAGAATAAAGGACGGTTGTCATAAGCAGATGGCAAACGGAAGCCGTAATCAATCAGGTTCTTTTTTCTCGCCGTATCTCCGCCGCTCATTCCCTTTACCTGCGGCAAGGTCACGTGCGACTCGTCAACGAAAAGCAAGAAATCCTTTGGAAAATAATCAAGCAAGGTATATGGCGTTGAGCCCTTCGGTCTGCCCGACAAAATTCGCGAATAGTTTTCAACTCCGGAGCAAAAGCCGATCTCAGAGAGCATTTCCATATCGTATTTTACCCGCTCTGTAATTCTTTGAGCTTCAATCAGCTTGCCCTCAGCCTCGAAAAACCTTGCTCTTTCAACCATTTCGGCTAAGATCTCTTTAATTGCCGCCTCTCTTTTTTCGTCTGACACGGCATAGTGAGTTGCGGGATAGATCGGAGCATAGGAAAGCTCCCTGATAATCTCTCCCGTAACTATGTTGATCTCGCAAACGCGGTCAATTTCCTCGTCGAAAAATTCAACTCTGATCGCCTTTTCATTCATACTTGCGGGGATTATTTCAACAGTATCTCCGCGAACACGGAAGGAGTCACGGACAAGGCTCAAATCGTTTCTTGTATAGCTGATTGAAACAAGTCGGCGGATAAGCTCCTCGCGGGACATTAAGGTTCCGGGACGCACTGAAATTACCAAGTCCTTATATTCGTCGGGCTCACCTAATGAATATATACAAGACACACTCGCAACGATAATCACATCGCGTCTTTCAAAGAGCGAGCTTGTTGCCGAGTGGCGCAAGCGGTCAATCTCGTCATTCACAAGAGCGTCCTTCTCAATGTACATATCCTTACCCGGAATATATGCCTCCGGCTGATAGTAATCATAGTAGGACACAAAATACTCAACCGCATTATCAGGGAAAAACTCACGAAATTCCGAGCACAGCTGGGCGGCAAGAGTTTTATTATGAGCAAGAACAAGCGTTGGCTTGTTGATTTTCTCAATAACATTAGCCATCGTAAAGGTTTTGCCCGAGCCTGTAACACCCAAAAGAGTTTGCATTCTCTGCCCTCTGCGCACGCCCTCTACGATTTTTTCAATAGCTTGAGGCTGGTCGCCTGTCGGCTTGTATTCACTTTTCAGTACAAATTTATCCATCGCGACCTCTCCTCTCTCAAATGAAACTTCCGTTCTAAATATCAAGATTAATTATAACATATTTTTGTCGATATGTAAAGTGATTTTGCCGAATTTTTTGATTTTTTTAATTCCTTAAATTACTTATTCCGGCAAAATCCCTAAAATATTTCAAAAAGCAGCTGTCAAAAATTTTTACAGCTGCTTTTTTATTTTAATCTTCGTGTTGCTCGGCACTAACCTCAATAAAATCGTCGCTTGAATTTTTCTTTTTAGATGCCATAATATAGGAAATCAACGAGAGCGTGAACGAGAGAACCGAAATTCCGATTACCGCCCAGCCCGAAACAAGAATAACTGTTTTACCGACTATGTTTGCCACATCAAATATTGTGGGCAGAAATACAAGCAAAAGCACTCCTATAAGCAGTCTGAGCCATTCGCTCTTAATTCGGTCTTTCCAATCGCCCGAGAGCAAAATCCTGATAATCGGGAACGCAATCAGATAAACAGATACAATAGCCGTAATAACCGTTCCGTGATTGAATATCATCATTCCGCCGAGAATTATTCCGAGAATTGCGAAAATAAGGTCAACAATTCCCGAAACTGAGCTAATATTCATAATTCCGTTGACAAGTGGCGGAATATTTGTAAAAATTACGATTATTCCCGTAATAATCAATGCCCATTTCAGCAAAAATGAAATTTCAAAAAATGACGACATTAAAATTAACAAAACGCCGAAAATAACGCCTGTAACCAGCGAAACAATAATACTTGCAAGAATATTTTTCTTATTTGACATAATAATCTCCATTCCGCCGCCTTTGCGGCACAAATACAATCGTTGAATTTTGCCGAAAGGCAAAATTCGCGCGTGAAGCAGTTAATTTACCTATAAGTAGGAAGTAACTTTCACGCTGGCATTCCTTTCTTAAACGATTGACAAGCTCCATCAATTCATACCCTTTATATAATCTACCGCGTCGGCGTGGAGATAGTCCTGCAAAAGCTCAAAATTCTTTTCGGAAATCAATTCTCTTGCTGCCGTTGAGCTAACATATGCAAATTTCTCGTCACAGGGCATAAAAATCGTTTGCGCGCGGTTGTTGTGCTCACGGTTCCATTTTGCGTGTATCATTTCATAATGCAAATCGCTCTCGTCGCGAAGCCCTCTTATAATCGCGCTCGCGCCAAGCTCGTCACAAAGGTCAATAAGCCTACCGCTGCTGCTCACCGCCACCGCATTGGGTATATGAGCAATTGACCGCTTCACCATCTGGAGCCTTTGCTCCATTGTAAACAAGTATTCCTTTGACGAAAGACTGCTGTCGTACTTTGCCGAGTCATTATTCATTACCGCCACAAAAAGCTTATCGAACATAGGCGAGCTACGCTCAATAATATTTATGTGACCTATGGTTATCGGGTCATAGCTACCCGGAATTATAGCATACATTATTTTTCTCCCAAATCAAGAATTTATATCGGCTTGACTATTGTTATATGCGCAATGCCGTATTTTGCTTTTTTTATAATTTCGTATTTTGACAGCAATTCAGGCGTATTTTCGAAAATATTCTCTTCCTCGCTTTCGCATACGACAATTGACGAGGGCTTTAACAATTCCGCATTCAAGAGAGCCGACAGACACTCTGCCGTAGCTCGCAGAGCGTACGGCGGGTCGATAAACACAATATCAAACTTTTTTTTGCCTCTCATTGCTCTGATGTAATCAAAAGCATCTGAATTAAATGCGCGACAATATTCACCAAGCTTGGTCTTTTCGATATTTTTGTTGATTATCGCAATTGCGTCCTTGGATTTATCAACCAAAACTGCTCCGTTAGCCCCTCCCGATACCGCTTCAAGTCCCATCTGTCCTGAGCCTGCAAAAAGGTCAAGCACCTCTCTGCCCTCAAGGTCAAAGCGAAGCATAGAAAAAACTGCTTCCTTTGCTCGCTCCGAGGTCGGTCTTGTATTCTCTCCCTCAAGCGTGGAAAGTCTTATTCCTCTTGCCCTTCCGCTTATTATTCGCATCATAATGTTAAATCCCTTTATTTATCAAAATATTTTCTGATGTTTTTAGCATCTCTCTCGCTAATGCCCTTAACGCTTGCAAGCCTTTGGGCGCTTGCCTCGCGTATAGCTCCTATTCCTCCAAGCTCGCGCAAAAGAAGCTTCGCCTTGGCGTCGCCTATTCCCTTTATTTTTGTAAGAGAGGATTTCGTCAATGTTTTTCTCTTTGCGCTGTCCATCTTGGAAACTGTAAAGCGGTGAACCTCCTCTTGTATCTTATAAATAAATACAAACAGGGCGTTCTCGTGCGCAATGCTTATTTCTTCATTTTCAGTACAAAGCGCGCGGGTCTTATGGTAATCGTCTTTTACCATACCAAATACGGGAACATCAATATTCATCTCGCGGAGCAATTCCTTTACGGTTGAAACATGACCCCGTCCTCCGTCAAGCAAAATAAGGTCGGGTAAATTAGCAAATGAGCCCTCAGCATCATCAAGGTGCGCAAGTCGGCGCGAAAGCGCCTCTCTCATGCTCGCATAATCATCTGTTCCGTCCTTGACACTATTGATCCTGAAGCTTCGGTAATCCGACTTCTTGAATTTAGTGCCGTCACAGACAATCATTCCTGCTGTTATGTGCTCGTGACCAAGGTTTGATATATCATACGCCTCAATTCGCTCGGGATAGGTTTCAAGTCTTAACAGCTCGGCTAAACGAAGAAGAATTTTTTCGTCCTTTTCGGCTTCGTTTCTATATATTTTTGCCTTTTCGGCGGCATTATCTCTGACCATTTCGCAGAGTGTCTTGCCATCTCCCCTCTCGGGAGTTCTTACATTCACCCTTCTGCCCGCCTTCTCGGACAGATAAGCCGAAACGAGCTCTCTGTCCTCATCTTCAAGAGAAAATGACAACAGGATACTTTTAGGTATATATTCCCGCACTCTGTAAAGCTCACAAATAAATGCGCTAATATTGCTCTCGTCAATAATACGGTCTGCCCCGTAGAGATATTCATTTTTATCACTGACAGCGCCGTTTCTTATAAAAAATACCGAAATGCAGGAGCACAAGTCATCATTATACAAGGCGATTACATCGTGCTCAACATCGGGAGCGGCAACCACCTTTTGCCTCTGCCCAAGTCTGTCAAGAGCCGCAAGAGTATCACGGCATCTTGCCGCCGCCTCGTATTTTTCGTTTTCGGCATACTTGTACATTTTCTCGGTCAATTCATTTTTAACTGATGCAGTATGTCCCCGCAAAACATCAACGGCATATTTGATTTTTTCCGAATATTCGCTCTCATCGACATTTCCTGTGCAAACTCCGCAGCACTTTTTCATTTGATAATAAAGGCAGGGGCGTTCCTTCCCTATATCCCTCGGAAATTTGCGCGTGCAGGTCGGTAACGCCAAAATAGCAGACAAGGTATTGATTACAGAAAAAACAATTGATGTTCCCGAATACGGTCCAAAATATCTTCCGCCGTCATTATCCCTTTTTCTTGTCATAACCAGTCTTGGATATGCTTCGTCTGTGATTTTTATATAAGGATAGGATTTTGCATCCTTTAATCTTATATTATACTTGGGATTATATTGCTTAATCAGGGTATTTTCAAGCGACAGTGCTTCAATCTCGGTGTCGCAGACATAATAATCAAAATCCTTAACCGCTCTCACCATTTCGGCAGTTTTAACATTTTTTTCGCTATTTTGAAAATACTGTGACACTCTGTTCTTAAGCTTTCTTGACTTCCCTACATATATGACCTTGCCTGCCGAATTCTTCATAATATAAACTCCGGGCCGCACAGGCAAGGTGTTCGCCTTTTCAAGCAAGAGCTTTATTTCACTTTCTTTAATTGGCATATTTATCCTTTCCTTGTTTAAAAAACAAGCAAAAGGCGCGGCACAGTCCACCCTTTGACTGCTATCCGCGCCTTTTTTACAATTACGGTATTATTCGTTAAATCCCGAGTTAATAAGGGATACCAAACCGCTAATTGCCATTTCTTCATCCTGACCGTCAGCTATAAGTGTAATTGACATACCTTTAGCAATACCGAGAGAAAGAACTCCCAGAAGGCTCTTTGCATTTACCTTACGGTCATCCTTTTCTACAAGTATAGTGCTCTTGTAGCAGTTTGCCTTTTGAATGAAGAATGTTGCAGGTCTTGCGTGCAGACCGCTTGCGTTTGTTATAACAACCTCACGAGTTTTCATATTTTAACCCCTATTTTAAGTATCAAAAAATTATATATGTGTTAAAGGCTTTATAGCCAAAATAAATCCAGATAAAACTTGGTTTATAATTAAGTATATCAAAAATTCAGCTTAAAATCAAGGGGCAATATTATATATTTTTTGAGCTAATTTTAGCCATATTTATAGCATAATACACAATAACTATAAATTTTCGCCATATAAAGAGCAAAAATCGCTGTAAAACTATTCTTCAACTATTGTGATATTTACGATTTTTAGTGTAAATTCAGCCTTATCGGTATAAACATTTATAACACTTCCCTCGGTTATATTCGTTTTCCCTATTGTATAATAGTCACCGCTCTTGTATCTTACAGTGTTCACATTCAGCTTGATCTGCCCGCACAGCTTAACTAAATTGTAGAAAACCTCAGGATGTTCCTGAACATCGATATTGTCTGCATTGTTGAGGGTCTGCTGGTCCTCTGAGTTCTCGGCTTCAGAGCTCTCAGCCTCTGAGCTTTCAGCCTTTGAAGCATCTGCGAATGACGGAATATCATCAACTATTGTATATATTGCACCGTTCTCATAATCCTCGTTTGAATACATAAATCCAAGCAGTCCGCCGTTAGCAAAATAAACCGCGTCGCCCTCTTTGACATAGCGAAGCAAGCTGTCATACTCCTCTTCACATTCAAACTCCATTATGTACTTTGCCTTGCTCTGTGAGTCAGCTTCTGAAACCGTAACAAACATTTGATACAAAACCGTAGCAACAAGGGCAACCAAAAGTAAAATCACCGCGATATCAAATGCGTTCAATTTATTCTTCGACCTATGACCTTTTGCCATTACTGCTCACCTCCGCTCAAATTCTCCTGCTCAAGCTCAACTATTGCACCGCTTACGACGGTAGCTTCACAACGAAGTGTATATTCACTTCCCACAGCAATCTTATAATCTCCGCTGGAATATCCCTCGTCGGATTTGTATTTTGCATTGATCTTAACAGTCAATACCAGCTTGTTATTTGGGTCATTCTTGTCCTCAGGCTTATAAACGGAAACATTTTTGACCTTGCCGAAATAATATGTATTATCCTCGGTGTCAAGATAAAGATCTTCATTCTTCATTGTCCTGTAAACCGACAAATCTCCTTCACAAGGAGCAAGGAAGGTATATTCAATCGAGATGTTCTCATAATCGCTTGAATAATATCTCATAAGATAATACGCTCCCACAGCCAAACCGATAGCGATTACAAGAACTATAAGTCCTATAACAATATCAGTAAGCAGCGGTAAATTCTTTTTGCGTTTTTTACGAGAATTGGCTATTCCGCTAAGCTCATTCATGCTTTGAAGCAGCTGCTCCGTGCTCCCCCGCTCTGCCTTTATTCCGTCAAAGCTATCTGATTTATGAGAGTCGGCAAGCTTTAAACTGCCTTTATTATTTTCAGCATCATAATTTTTTAAATCAGCCATAATATATCCCCTTTCAAATAAACGATTTATTCGACTTTAAGCCTTATATCAGCAGAGCTTTCTGATTCATAAAGCTCGGATTTGATATTCCTTTGTCTATCCTTGCCCTCCTTGACATAGCCCGAAAGCAATCCAAGACAAGCCCAGAACAGATAGAGCATTCTGGCGTCGTTCCAGATTGAATTGACAAATCCAAACAAAAGCAATCCTATAGCTCCGCAAAGCAGAGCCAAGCTCTTTCGCCTGATGTCTTTGTCCTTCGATATAGAAATATATCCCAAGCTGTTTCCAACTATAAGTATCATCAAAATAACAAAGGTAATCAATCCGCCTATTCCCGACCAGCAAATAAGCTGTAAATAGAAGCTTGTCGGCGAGGTCACGCCGCTTGAAATCGCATTTTGATAATCAGCAAACGCCGAGACAAACGCTCTCTCACCTGAGCCGATTCCCAAAAAGCGCGAGTCCTTCAACATTTCAAGCACGCCTCGCGAAACTTCAATATGAGCCGATGAATCCAAATCATTCATAGGTAAAATTCTGCTTACAATATCGCCCACACCTTCAAATCCCCAATAAGCCTTTGCATAAGGGTAGATAACAGCAATTATTGCAACAGGTATTGAGGCAAATATAAGCGCCGACAGGGTTTTGTGACTGTGCAAGATCCAAAACGCGCAAAATTCAATGCCTATTATCACTACCGCCTCGTATGTTCCGTAAACAAACGTAGTTACAACACACAATGCAACGGTCGTCAAGGATAGCATTGAGCCCTTAAAGCTTTTTTGTCCTGCCATGTATGCCAGCACAAATGGGAAAAGCATAACCGACATTACCCCGAAAACAGAGGCACTATCCGAAATATAGAGCACATTATACTCAAATATAGGTCTTACACTTTCACTGATTGAATAGGTTGCTCCATCGCCGATTGCATTATAAAAGACATTCCACAATCCCGAAATGCAAATAAGCACAAACGACAAAAGCAAAATTCCCATACAGGTATCAAGTCTTTTTTGTCCCTTTACCAAATTGTACGTCAGGAAAAATCCGCCGAAAATTATTATAACCGAAATCAATCCGTCAAGAATTGACGCGCTTCCGCCCTTTGAAAAGATTGAGGTCACAAAAACAAAGGCGCAAAAAATTAAAAATATTATACCGATTGCACCGAAGCTCGTTGTTCTCCGTCTTCTGATAAGCTTACATAGATATGAAAACATAACGAGTAAAATCATTCCTACGAGAATTATGCGAGAATACTCTGTATATTGCAAAAACGGAGCGAATGTAATAGTGAGCACCACGCCGCTTTCGGGAGTTGACAAGCAAAGACTTACAGTTAAAATAAGACCGCACGCCACCAGCAAATACGCGGGGTGAAGGAAATATGTAAAAATTCCAAACAAAATAGCAAGAATTCCCGAAAAAAATATAATTTCAATTCCGTCGATTTGCCCTTTTGCTTTCATTTTTTCTTCAGGAATACCAAGAAAGCTCAAAGCAAACGCGCGCACAAATCTGCTTTCCTCAACAGCCGCAACGATTGATTTTGATGTTGCAAGGAGCGGCAAAGAGCAAAGAATAATGATAATTGAAGTTAATACCGCGTACTCGCCTACATAGTGCTTTGAGTATATAGCAATTGAAACATAATACATCAAAACCGAGGTAAGTCCGTATATTGCAAAGAACGCTCCATAAACATTCAAGGAAAGAGATAACAAAAAGCCTTTAACTATATTCATAATTCTGAACACAAAGCTTTTTTCTACCACGATTTCAGCAAAGCCTGCAGAATTTTTACTTTTTTTCTTCGTGCTCTTTTCAAGCAATTTCCCAAAATAGCTTTTCTCATAAATGCTGGTTTCATTTGACATAGCACGGCAGGCTCTATTTCTTATAAAAAGCGAATAAATGAACGCCGTAAAGCGATTTACAGCACTTACGAAGACTGAATTTGTCTTTCTGCTTTTGGTCATTTTTTTAGCCACAAAATCTCCTCCTTCCTAACTTTTTAACTTAAAATCCTAATTTGAAATCATTTTTCAAGCAAATCGGGGCGATTAGCCTCTGTCAGCTCGCGGGCAGACTGGTCGCGCCACTTTTCAATATTGGCGTGATGTCCCGAGATCAGAACATCGGGAACCTTCACTCCGTGAAACTCATATGGTCTTGTATATTGCGGGTATTCAAGCATTCCCGACGAAATGCTTTCCTTTTCGTAGCATTCGGGGTCAGAAAGCACGCCAGGAACAAGTCTTGCAACACAGTCAACAAGAATTGCCGACGGAATTTCTCCGCATGTAAGCACAAAATCTCCTATTGATATTTCTTCGTCAACTATTTCGTCAACTATTCTTCTGTCAACACCCTCGTAGTGTCCGCAAAGAATTATAATGTTATCATAGCCCGCCAGCTCCTCGGCTTTTTTCTGATTTAGCACCTTGCCTGTGGGCGACATATAAATAACTTTTCTTCTCTCGGCTGCAAAGCCGCTCTTCTCTTGTTCTTTAAGTATTGCCTCGTAGCAATTATATATAGGGGGAGCCATCATAAGCATTCCCTTGCCTCCGCCGTACGGAGTGTCGTCAACCCGACGGTGCTTGTCCTCTGAGTAATCTCTTATATTATAGAGATTAACCTCAATCGCGCCGCTTTTTCTCGCCCGCCCTATTATGCTCTCCCCGAGAATATAATCTACCATATCGGGAAAAAGCGTCATTATATCAAATCTCATTTTAATCCTTTCAAGCGCAACCTTATTCGTCAGATAAAAGTCCCGGAATAGTTTCAACAAAGACACCTTTTTCAAGGTCTATTTTCTTGACAAACTCTTCAACAGCGGGCATCATTCGCTCTCCCGCAGGAGTTTTTACCACATAAATATCCGATGCGCCGCGATTGATTACATCACTTATTTTGCCGTAGAGCTTGCCGCTTATACTGTCAATAACATCAAGTCCAATCAGGTCGGCAATAAAGAAATCGCCCTCTTCAAGCTCAAAATCCTCACGCGCGGCGTAGAGAGTAGTTCCCTTCAAAGCAATAGCCTTGTCCATATCGTCAACTCCCTCAAGCGCTGCAAGCACAAAGCTCTTGAAAATTGAGGTATGCAAAACTTTTATTTCTCGGTAAGCGCCAGCCTCTTTAATAAAAACTCTTTCAAGGCTTGCTAAAACCTCAGGGCTGTCACACAGTGACTCAAGCTTCACATCTCCGCGTACTCCGTGTGTATTTATAATAATCGCGCATTCAAGATACTTTTTTCTTTCCATATTTTCTCCAGATATACTAAATCCAACTTAAATATTACTATACAGAGTAATTATATCACACAAAGCTAAAAATTGCAAGTATCCGCGTAATTTTTTTATAATTATAAAAATTTACAAATAAGCAATTGATTTTTTTACCAAATACAAGTAAAATATATAAAGTATGAAAATATATTTTTGAAAGGATATACAAAATGATTAATTTTGCAATGCTTTTAACAGGCGCAGGCGGAACAGGCGATATGCTTATTACTGTCGGCATGCTTATAGTTGTTGTGGTCGTTTTCTATTTCTTTGGTATTCGTCCTCAGAAAAAGCAGGAAAAAGAAACTGCCGCTATGAGAAACAGCCTTCAGGTTGGTGATGAAATCACAACTATCGGTGGTATTATCGGAAAAATCGTTAGCATCAAGGACGAAACCTGTGTTATCGAAACAAGCCACGACAGAACGAAAATTCGCATACTTAAATCTGCAATTAGCAAGGTTGATGTAAAGGCTGAGGACTCCATTGACTGATGCTTAAATAGCACAAAGTAATAAAAACACCTCCCACATCATATATTTCGATTGAAAATATATGTTACACGGAGGTGTTTTTATGTTATACGGAAATAAATCAAAAAGCAGTATGCCGCAAATAAGAAAATCGACTGCAATCGTATCAAAACAGAGCTCGGTGGAGCAAGCTCCCCTTCTTGCTTCTGTTCTTAAAAATTCAATGTACGCTCTTTTAGCTATGTTGCTTTCGGGCTTGGTGCTAATCAGTATTTCAACGGCAATTGCTTATGCAAATCCAAACCCCGATTCTCTTGTTTTCCCGCTTTCACTGGCTTCCTTGCTTATGTCAATGTTTATAGGCGGATTTGTTTGTTCCAAAAGAACCTGCGAATCCCCCTTGCTTTGCGGGATCGTTTGCAGTGGAATAATTACCCTGTTTACAATTTTAATAGCTCTGTGTCTTAGGAACGCGGCAAGCTCAGGCTATACTCTCGGCTTTGCATTCTTGTTGCACGGAATAGCTATGCTTTTTGCAATTCTCGGCGCATTCGCGGGCAATATCAAGAAAAAATACAAACCGCGCAAGCGCAAATATCGCTGAATTATCTTACCGACTTGTAAAAATCGAGAGAATCAAAGCTTCTGCCAAGATGATTGATTATGTAAGTTTCAGCTGTTCTTGAAAGGTCATTAAGCTCGCTGTCGTCATTGAGCTCAAATGAGAAGATTTTATTTTGCGGAGAGTTTAAAACAAATCTCACCGCTTGGAGCGTTGATGGCAGCATACCGCACAATATGCTCGCTTCGGGCATGTCCTCAAAGTCCTTTGAAATATGGGGCTTTGAGGAATTTTTTTTGGAAAGGCAATCTGTGCAGATAAGTCGTCCGCCCATAACATCAAGATACATAAGCTCGGCATACGAGCGTCGGCAATAAGCACAGCAAGCAGTTTCGGGACAATATCCCGAAATTGAGGCAATTCTCAATTCAAATACTGCCTTAATAAGCCTTATATCCTTCTCCCCGCGTCCTACAAGATAGAGAGAATTCAAAAGCAAGCGCATTATTTCCTCGCAATTATCACCCTCGTCGGTAAGCTCGTTTGCCACATCACAAAAATATGAGGAAAGAGCAACCCGCACAATATCAATTGATAAGTCAAAAAAGGGATTGATTACCGAGCCGCCCTTGAGCCAATAGGTTGAATTTTTTTCATAAATTTCAAAATTACCGTATGTATAGAGCTGTGAAATCGGGGTGATTTTACTGCCCGATGAGCGTCCGCCCTTTACAATCACGCCAATTCTTCCGCGCTCGGGGGTTATAATATTCACAAGCTTATCACTCGTGCCAATATCGCAAACATTTGTAATTACACCGTCAGTTGCGAACAGCATATTCTCTTTTTCCCCCCTTGCCGTATCGTTTGAATAAGTTATTCCTCAGTATAGCCGAAATCGGTAATTCCTCTTTGGCTATCTCGCCAATTTTCCTTTACCTTAACCCAAAGATTGAGGTAAACCTTTGTGCCGAAAATAGCCTCAAGGTCGGCTCTGGCGTAAGAGCCTACTCTCTTGAGCTCTTCTCCGCCCTTGCCTACGATAATTCCCTTGTGAGATGCCTTCTCGCAGAAAATCTCGGCTCTGATGCTCACAAGGCTTCCCTCGTCCTTAAATTCCTCAATAGCAACGGCTATCCCGTGAGGAATTTCCTTATTAAGTGTGCGCAAAAGCTTTTCTCTGATAATCTCAGCCGCTACCTGACGCTCGGACTGGTCGGTTACGATATCCTCCGGGAAGAAGAAATCCGACTCGGACAAAAACGGCTTACACTCTTCAAGCAAGGCGTCAACGCCCTTTCCGTTTTTGGCGCAGATCGGAACGACCGCGCTGAAATCGTGAAGAGCTGCATAAGATGCAATCGTTTGGGCAATTTCCTCTCTGCGATAAAGGTCAATTTTGTTAAGAGCCAAAATGCCTGGAGTCTGAGTGCTCTTCATATAGTTAATTACATTTTTTTCAATATCGCTTATCGGCTTGCCTGTGTCAACCACCAAAATAACCGCGTCGGAGTGCTGCATTGTTGAGTTTGCCGTCTTCACCATAAACGAGCCAAGCGTGTTTCTGGGCTTAAAAATACCCGGAGTATCAAGAAATACAAACTGATTTTCTCGGTCGGTATGTATTCCGATAATTCTGTTACGGGTGGTCTGCGGCTTAGAAGAAACTATTGCCACCTTTTCACCGAGCATAGTATTTAAAAGTGTTGATTTTCCAACATTTGGCCGTCCTACGATTGCTATAAATCCTGTTTTTTTCATTGTCTTTGCCCCTTAGGTTATTTTACCGAAAGTCCCATAATATCCATAATTTCGGTTTGCTTTTCTCTCATTTCCCTGTCGTCCTCTTCGCTGATTTCGTGGTCATAGCCAAGCAAATGAAGCATTGAATGAACACACAAGAATGCAGTTTCTCGCTCAAAGGAGTGTCCGTATTCGTCAGCCTGTGCCTTTGCTCTTTCAAGAGAAATTACAATATCTCCGAGATTATTTATAATCTCGTCTATTGCGGGCTCCTCGCTGTTTCCGTCAAAATCAAAAAGTGGGAAAGACAAAACGTCTGTCGGCTTATCAATCTGGCGGAATTTTTTATTAAGCTCCTGAATTCCCGCGTCATCGGTGAATGTAACCGAAACCTCGCATACGTTTCCATAATGCTCATAGTCAAGCGTTGCTTCTACAGCTTGTCTTACAAGCATCTTCATCTTATAGGTTACTGGGAGCTTGTCCTGTTCATTTTCAAAATATATTTTGAGCGCCATTTTTCTGTTCATTTTCTTTTATCCTTCTCAAAGCCTGTCGCTTCTGCTTCCTTTCGTGCAAAATATTTTTTATTGTTTTCCCCGCTCTGGCGCGAAGATTGTTTTTCTCTTTTCTCTCTGTCAAACCTTTCGTAAGCCAATATAATCTTCTGCACAAGCTTATGTCTTACAACATCTCGCTCGCTAAAGGCGTGTATCGAGATATCCTCAATGCCTGCAAGGATTTTTACTGCCTCTCCAAGTCCGCTCTTTTGTCCTGCGGGCAGGTCGGTTTGTGTTAAATCTCCCGTAACGACCGCCTTTGAATTAAAGCCAAGACGGGTCAAGAACATCTTCATCTGCTCGGGTGTGCAGTTCTGTGCTTCGTCGAGAATTATAAAGCAATCGTCAAGAGTTCGTCCGCGCATATACGCGAGCGGAGCTACCTCAATTACTCCCTTTTCTACTTGTCTTTGATAATTTTCAGCTCCCATCATCTCATAAAGCGAGTCGTAAAGAGGGCGGAGATATGGGTCTATCTTGCTCTGCAGGTCACCCGGTAAAAAGCCTAATTTTTCTCCCGCCTCTATTGCCGGACGGGTTAAAATAATCCTCGACACCTGCTTATCTCGGAGAGCCTTTACCGCCATAGCAACCGCCAAGAAGGTCTTACCCGTTCCTGCAGGGCCAATTCCGAGCACTATCGTATTCTTTTTAATTGCGTTTACATATTGCTTCTGTCCTACCGTCTTTGCCTTGATAGGCTTGCCCTTCATAGTCACGCATATACAGTCGTCACCAAGCTCCTCAAGCTCACTCATATTGCCTGAGGACACCATATCACAAACATAAATTACACTTCCATCCGTAATATTCTCATTGTATTTCGCCATCTTGACAAGATACTGAACGGCAGCGGCTGCCTGCGACACAAAACCGTCATCCTCACCCGAAATTACAATTATATCATCGCCGTTATCGTTCATACGGTTATGAGCCGCAACGCCGAATTTCTTTTCAATTATTCTGATATTCGCATCACAGCTTCCAAAAACCGAGGCCACAATATCCGCGCTGTCCGCCTTTACAATTTTACTGCTCATAAAAATCTCCATAAATCTGCGCCGTAGCGCAGAAATTTTATTAATCCTTAATCTTAAATCTTAAGCCAATTTCGCTCAAAAACCAAACGGCTACTTGACATTTTAAGCTAATTTTTTTCTTCCCCGACTATACTCATATCGACATCAAACTCCGAAACCTTTGCAATATTTTCAACCGCAACAACAACACAATAGAGAGAAAAGCTATTCTCTCTTATACTTGGCGTGATTGTTTTTCGTATTATTACCGAGTCCTCTGACAAAAGCGAAAGCTTTTCCGACAGCTCGAAATAGGCAAGAAGCTCCGCCTGCTCTTGTGAGCGCGTCTTCTCGACCCTCTCGTACTCCAAATACTTTACTGTGTGAAGCGCAAAGGGAGTATTTGTTCCGTCGGGCAAGGCATAATTCTCCACAATATCTATTTTATCATAAAAAGCACCCTCATTTCCACTGTTTTTTGAAATATTAATTGAAAAATCAAAAAAATTTAAATATTGGTCACAATATTCGACACCTGTGTACTCAATTTCTTCATATTTATACGGAATTTCAATAAAAAATTCGGTCGTTGTCTTTGCATAAACCTCTCCTGCCGAGCGAGTATATCTGAATCCCACTCGCTCGCTGTCAAAAAGTCCGCTCACAAGAAGGTCCCCCTTCTCTACGACCTGCCCCGACCTGACAACTACATTTCCTCGATAAATCCTTACCTCCTCAACAACTCCCGCCTTTGTTGCGACAAGATTTGCGGGCTTTGTCACTCCTTCAAATTTCTCTGCCAACGCTCTTTCCCTTATCTGCACCTCAGCAACAGTTCCCATTATGTTTATTGAGATCCAAGAAATATTTTCAGTGTCTATAAGTATCTTATTTTCAATTTTATCGGTATTAATGCTTGGTATGTAGCTTCCTACCGAAAAATCGTATTTTTTTAATATTCCGCAAAGCTCCGACGAGGTTATTTTCTCATTTCCGACGATCTCAATATCCCAGATAAACTGTTGCGACAAAAAGATAAGAGCCACTGCAATCAGAATTCCTGCTAAAATACCGTATCTGTACTTATACCTCTCAAATAAAGCAGGCAAGCCCTTTGTTTTTTCAATCTCAAAGCATATCCCTCGCGCGCTTGCCTCTTTTTTTAATTTTTTGAGTGCAGACAGGCGAAATCTCAATTTCACACCATTTTCCACAGCCTCAAAGTTATCATACGGTATGCAATAATACATACATAAATTCAAGAGGGCGGCAACATTATCACTTGGAACAACGACAACGGCGCTTCCGCACAAATAATAGGATATATTCATTAGCTCCGCTCCCCCTTGTTTTCGTCAAACCTCACCCCGTTTATGTATCCATCAATGCAAATCGCTCCGTCGAGATATGCTGAGCAAACAAGCCTCTCACCCTCTATATTGACCGAAAAGCCCTTGATTGACAAAACCATCTCGTCGGGAGAATATTTTAAAATCCGCCTGCACCCGTGAACTATAACGTTATTTCTGCCTCTTATTTCAAGTCTGAAATCCCCCGTGAATATGTCAGACGGCAAAGATGCTTTGACAGAAAGAAACTCTACAAATCCGCCCCTTTTTGTCTTTTTTTCGTTATTTTTACTCATATTATAACCTCAATCAAAATATAAATTTTATGTCAGGCAAATAAAAACCAACCATTAAGAGAGGCGCGGAATGAATAGTTTAAAAAAGCAAAAAACCCGATTGAACATTTCTGTGGAATTGGCTTTTGGCGTGATTTCCGCGCTTTCGTTTATCCTTGTTCTTAATCGCTCCGATATTGCAATAGAGTATATGAAAAAAGGGCTAAAACTATGCGTAGCAAACGTGATCCCCTCGCTTTTTCCATTTATGGTCATTTCAGATTTAATTGTAAGCAGCGGCGTGGGAATAATTATCTCTAAGCTCTTTGAAAAGCCTATGAAATTTATATTCGGTGTCGGTGAGGCCGGTGCCTGCGCTTATATTTTAGGCTCGCTGTGCGGTTTTCCGATTGGCGCGAAAACCGCAATATCAATGTACGACAACGGCTCAATTTCAAAGAGAGAGCTTACCCGAATTATGACCTTTTGTAACAATCCGGGCTCCGCGTTTATCATATGTGCCGTAGGCGTGTCGCTTTTTTCCTCGCGGGAAATCGGGTTGGTTTTATACACTTGTATTCTGCTTTCCTCCGTGACCTTCGGTATTATCGGAAACATTCTGTTCCGCGAAAAATCAACAGAAAAACACAATGCGGTTGTCCTCAATAAAACGCGCTTGGGGATTAGTATGATTACCTCAGCGATTGAAAGCTCAGCATATTCAATGCTTATTGTCTGCTCTTATGTTGCTTTTTTTTCGGCTTTGGTTGGTTGCATAGGCTCTGTTTTGTCTGCGCTTGATATTCCAGAGCTATTCACGGCTTGTGTTTTTTCTTTTTTTGAGCTGTCGGGCGGTGCTGATGCAGCTTCTTTGCTTGAAAATAAAACTCTTGCAGTTATACTCTGCGCAATGGCAGGCAGTTGGTCGGGTCTTTCGGTGCATTTTCAAATTATGACTATTTGCCAGGGACGAGGAATATCCTTTAAGCCATATTTTATTGCAAAGGCAGTACAGTCAGTAATCTCTGCGGTTTATACCTTGATATCAATAAAATTTATTTTCCCAAGTGCTATTGACAGCATCAACTCTGCACCGTCATCAAATCAAGTGTTTTATAACATAAGCTATTCAAATCCGCTTTTGTTTGGATTAATCTTAGCTTTGATTGCTCCTTTTGCGATTAATTATGCAAAAAAGATATTGTCGCACTCAAAGGGGTAAAAAATCGACAAAAAATTTTGACAAAGGGACTTGACAAACATACTTTTGTTTGATATAATATATAAGTCGTCGAAGAAGACGGCTATGCTGCTATGGCTCAGTCGGTAGAGCACGTCATTGGTAATGACGAGGTCATCAGTTCGATTCTGATTAGCAGCTCCAAGCAAAAGCGGGTGGCATTTATGCCATCCGCTAATATAATCAAAAACACTGTGACCAAGAGAAGTATGTCATTTCCTTTTTTCAGAGAGCGAGCGGTTGGTGCGAGCTTGCACAGGAATGGCGGAAGGTAGCTTGCGAGTGGCGCTTATGAACTTGGAATGTTAAATTCCAAAATTAGTTTGCGACGGTAGCTTACGTTATAGCTTTGAGTGATATTTCCCTGCTCCTTGAGAGCTCACGGAAAATATAAGTCGGGTGGTACCGCGCTTTGTGCGTCCTGATGTTGCCTAATTGGCTGAACATCGGATGCGCTTTTTTATTTTGTTTAAAATACGTAAAATTATATGAAAGGATTTTAAATTATGAATTCCTACAATGAATTGCCGAAAACATATTCTCCCTCCGAGTTTGAGAACAGAATATACGCCGAGTGGTGTGAAAAAGGTTATTTCACCCCTGACAAGAACAACGAAAATCCCTCTTTTTCAATAGTTATTCCCCCTCCAAACGTTACAGGTCAGCTCCATATGGGACACGCCCTTGACGAAACCTTGCAGGATATTCTTGTTCGCTACAAGAGAATGCAGGGCTTTAACACCTTGTGGGTTCCCGGAACCGACCACGCGGGTATCGCTACTCAAATCAAGGTTGAAGAAAGGCTCCGTGTTGACGAGGGTCTTTCAAGATATGACCTTGGAAGAGAAAAATTCCTTGAGCGTGTTTGGGGCTGGAAGGACACATATGAGAACAGAATTACAAGTCAGCTAAAAAAGCTTGGTGCTTCTTGTGACTGGACAAGACAGCGCTTTACAATGGACGAGGGCTGTTCAAAGGCTGTTCGCGAGGTTTTCGTTAACCTTTACAACAAGGGACTTATTTATCGCGGCTATAGAATTATCAACTGGTGTCCCCGTTGTCTGACCGCTCTTTCCGACGCTGAGGTTGAATACAAGGATATGCCCGGTAGCTTCTGGCACATCAAGTACCCAATCGTTGGCGAGGACGGATATGTTGAGGTTGCTACTACCCGTCCCGAAACTATGTTTGGTGATACTGCAGTCGCAGTTAACCCAGAGGACGAAAAAACCAAGCACCTTATTGGCAAGAAGGTTATCCTTCCTATCGTAAACAGAGAAATTCCCGTGATTGCCGACGATTATGTTGAAATCGGCTTTGGTACGGGTTGCGTTAAAATCACTCCTGCTCACGACCCTAACGACTTCCTTGTAGGCCAACGCCACGATCTTGAGCAAATCAAGGTTATGAACGACGACGCTACAATGAACTCTTATGCAGGCAAGTACGAGGGCATGGACAGATACGCCTGCCGCAAAGCTCTTGTAGCTGACCTTGAAGCAGAGGGCTATCTTGTTAAGGTTGAGCCTCACGACCACAATGTCGGCGTTTGCTACCGTTGCGGTACAACAGTCGAGCCTCTTACAAGCGACCAATGGTTTGTTAAAATGAAGCCGCTTGCAAAGCCTGCTATCGAGGCAGTTGAAAATGGCTCAATCAACTTCGTTCCCGAAAGATTTTCCAAGAACTATTTTAACTGGATGAACAATATCCTTGACTGGTGTATTTCCCGTCAGCTCTGGTGGGGTCACCGTATTCCCGCATTCTACTGTGACGATTGCGGTGAGATGACAGTTTCAAAAACTGACATAGATGTATGTCCCAAGTGCGGTGGCAAGGTGCATCAGGACAGCGATGTGCTTGACACTTGGTTCTCGTCAGCTCTTTGGCCCTTCTCTACGCTCGGTTGGCCCGAAAGCACAGACGATTTGAAGAAATACTATCCTACAAATGTTCTTGTAACAGGCTATGATATTATTACCTTCTGGGTTTCGCGAATGATTTTCTCGGGACTTGAGCATATGGGTGAAAAGCCCTTCTCTACCGTATTTATTCACGGTCTTGTTCGTGATGCTCAGGGCAGAAAAATGTCCAAGTCACTCGGAAACGGTATTGACCCGCTTGAAATAATTGAAAAATACGGTGCGGATGCTCTCCGCTTTGCATTGGCAACAGGCAACTCACCAGGAAACGATATGAGATTTTCTGACGAGAAAATTGAAGCTGCCCGCAACTTTGCAAATAAGCTTTGGAATGCGTCAAGATTTGTTCGTATGAACCTTACCATTGACGAGATAAAGCTTCCCGAGCTCGACCGGCTTGCTCTTGAAGACAAATGGGTCCTTAATCAGTTCAACACTCTTTGCCACAATGTTGTAAACAACCTTGATAACTTTGAGGTTGGTGTTGCTCTCGGCGAAATTTACAGCTTTACCTGGGATATTTTCTGCGACTGGTACATCGAGCTCTGCAAAGCAAGACTTAACGAAAAGGACACAGAGGCAAATCTCATTTGTCAAAATGTAATTGCATATATTCTTGACGGAACGCTCAAGCTCTTGCACCCCTTTATGCCCTTTATTACCGAGGAAATTTATCAGAGCCTTCCCCACAATACAGAAAGCATTATGATTTCGGAATATCCTAAATTTAATTCTGCTCTCACATTCAAATCTGAAGCCGAAAAGATGACCAAAATCATTGATGCAATCAAGGCTATAAGAGCTCGCAGAAGCGAGATGAACGTTCCCCCGTCAAAGAAGGCAAAGGTTTATGTGCAAACAAAGTATTCCGATATTTTTGCAAAATCAAGTGAAGCATTCTTTGTAAGACTTGCATCAGCATCTGAAATGATCGTTGCAGACAAGTTCAGCGAGGGCGAGGTCAGCGCTGACAACTCTGTTCAGATTATTACAGACGCCGCAACAATCTATCTCCCTCTTGCAGATATTATAGACTTTGAAAAGGAAAAGGCTCGTCTTGAAGCCGAAAAGAAAAAGCTTGAAGGCGAAATTGACAGAATTGTTAAAAAGCTTGCAAACGAGGGCTTTGTTTCAAAGGCTCCTGCCGCAGTTATTGACGGTGAGAAAGCAAAAATGGCAAAGTACCAGGAAAATCTTGACGGAATTTTAGCGGCGATTGCAAAATTAGGTTAAAATCATTTAGAAAAGCTGCCTTAACTTATAGGCAGTTTTTCTTCTCAAATGAAAGGTAAATTATGAGTTCAAAATACATTTTTCTTGATATTGACGGCACTCTTGTAGGCTATGATGCCCAAATACCAAGCTCTGCACTCAAAGCTATAAAGCAAGCGAGAGCCAACGGACACAAGGTTTTTATCGCTTCGGGACGCTCCTGTTCAATGATTTATCCCGAGCTTTTAGAGGATAATCTCTTTGACGGTTATATTGCCGCAGGCGGTGCTTATGTTTCTTGCGGCAGTGAAATCATATTTCAGTCCTTCATTGAAGGTAAGTCGCTTCTTAATCTCGTCAACTATTTTCGCGCTTGGGGCATTAAGTGTATCGCACACCGCGCAGACGGAATTTACTGCGAGCGTGAGTTTATTGACATAGTAATTCCCGAAATGCTTAGAACGGGATACAGTGAGGATTTAATCAAAAAGTCTTACGGGCGAATTGTTGTTGTTGACGACCTCTCAGAATTGAAGGGTATTGAAAAATTTTCATTCTATATGGCACCTAAAACCACAAAGCAAATATTTGATGATTTGGGCGGTGAGTTTTATGTGGTGGATTTCAGTGTGGGAGAAGTAAAGAGTGACACCTTTTTTGGCGAGATAAATATGTCAAATGTAAACAAGGGTACCGCCATTGATGCTCTTATAAAGCATTTCGGCGTATCTGTTTCGGATACGATTGCATTTGGAGATAGCGGAAACGACCTTGAAATGATTGAATTTGCCGGAATTGGTGTTGCTATGGGCAACGCGACCGACAAAATAAAAAAAGCCGCAGATTTTATCACGACCAATGTCAGCAATGACGGCATATACAATGCATTTGTAAAATTCGGGTTGATTTAACACAAAAAGCGGATAGCTTAAAGCTATCCGCTTTTTATATTCATAACTATTCAACAGATATTAAATAATCGTAGAGAGGCTGTCCTCCCCAAAGCATTGCGACCTCGCAACCGCCGCCTACCTTTTCGGAAATCATATTGCAAACTCGGTTTGCTTCGTCTTCGCTTACATTCTCACCATAGAAAACTGTAATATATGAAGCGCTTGACATTCCCTTTGCAAGCTGCTTGACACAGCTGTAGCTGTCGTCTGCAACACAAGTGATTTTGTTCTCAACAAGACCTAAAAACTGTCCTTTTTTTATGTTGAGCTTATCAATTTGTGTATCTCTTACCGCAAATGTTACCGACATGGATTTTACAGCTGCCGCCGCCGAGTTCATTTCCTCTTCAATCTGCTCAGGCGTAGCATCGGGGTTGTAGGCAATCATAGCTGCCATTCCCTGCGGCACCGTATGAGTAGGAATAACAATTACTTTTCTCTCACTTACAATTTCAGATGCCTGCTTTGCAACCATACAGATATTTTTATTATTGGGAAGAATAAATACATACTCAGAGGGAGTTTTCATAACGGCATCAATAATGTCCTGAGTGCTTGGGTTCATGGTCTGTCCGCCCGTGATGATGCTATCAACACCTATATCGGTGAACATTCCACTAACACCCTCCCCCATACAAACACTTACGAAGCCGTACTTTTTTTCAATCACCACCCGCACATCCTCGCGCTTCTCGGCAACTGCCGCCTCTTTGGTAAGAGCAGTATGCTGATTTCTCATATTCTCGATTTTAACCGTAGCAAGGCTACCGAATTCAATCGCCTTTGTAAGAACTGCGCCTGGGTCATTTGTATGTATGTGGAGCTTAATAATGCTCTCGTCATCTACAAACACAGCACTGTCACCAATTGATTTTATAAACTCGTAAAGCTCGCCTGAGGTATCCTCACCCGCGTACTTTTCGTTTTTATCAACTATACATTCTGTACAATATCCGAATTTAATATCCTCGGTATTGAAATCCGAGAAATCCGCGCCTGTATCGGCAGGGGCGCTATTCTCGTCTGCAGCTTCGGTCTGTGCTATATACGGCTTGCCTTCAAGTGCCGCCAGCATTCCCTGCAAAACACAAACAAATCCGTATCCGCCCGCATCAACAACTCCTGTCTGCTTGAGCACGGGGAGCATTTCGGGTGTTTTAGCCAACGCGTCCTCTGCACCGGCCAATAAAACCTTGAAAAGTGCTTTAACGCTTATTCTCTTATTTTCAAGATAAGCCGCCTCAGCCGCCTCGCCGCTCATTCGCATAACTGTAAGGATAGTTCCCTCTGTAGGCTTCATTACTGCGCGGTAAGCCTCAACCGTTCCTCTCTTGAACGCTTCAACAAGCTCTGCGGAGTTTGCCTCGTCAATGCCCTTAAGCGCCTTTGCAATTCCTCTGAAAAAGAGAGAAAGGATTGCGCCGGAGTTTCCTCTTGCCGAGCGAAGCATATATCCCGCGGTTTTTTCAGCGCACTCACCAATAGTCATACTGTCATCTGTTTTGCCTACAGTACTCATAGTAAGGCTCATATTAATGCCCGTGTCGCCGTCAGGAACGGGAAAAACATTGAGGTTATTTATTTCATCTTTTTTATCGTTTAGCAAAGCGGCACCTGACAGTGCCATGCTGCGATACATTTTTCCTGTAATTGCCATCAAAAATCTCCATATCCGCCGTATCGGCACAAACTGATTTTAAACGTATTGTTTATCTTTCTCTTCCAAGGAAGAAGAGCGCAAGTGTTCCGGGTCCCGAATGTGCGCCTATTACCGGTCCTACCTCACTGATAAGAATATCTGTAATTCCAAATTCAGCAGTTACCATATCGGCAAGAGCCTTTGCATCGTCATAGCAGTCGCCGTGGCTGATATATACCGTCTGCTTTTCGGGCTCAATAGCAAGCTCCTTCATCTTTTCAAACACCGCTGTGATTGCTGCCGCTCTTCCGCGAGCCTTAGCAACGTTTATAAGGTGCCCCTCGTTATCCATATGCATAACGGGCTTGATTTGAAGAACAGTTCCAAGCACCGCTGTTGCAGGGGAAACACGTCCGCCTCTCTTCAAGAAGAACAAATCGTCAACTGTAAACCAGTGGCACATATTAATTTTGGTTTTTTCAACGAAGTCAGCACACTCCTCAATAGTAGCGCCTTCATTCTTTTTGTCAACCGCAAGCTTTACAAGAAGTCCCTGACCAAGCGACGCGCAAAGAGAGTCAACTGCAACAATTTTTCTGTCAGGGTATTTTTCAGAAAGCTCCTCGACTGCATTTTTTGCCGCCATATAGGTAGCAGACAAGCCCGAAGAAAAGCCTATGTAAAGCAAATCCTTTCCCTCGGATACTACCTTCTCAAATGCCTCCGCAAATCTTTCCATATTGACAGCCGAGGTCTTTGCCGATTTTTTGGAACGAAGAAATTCATAAAACTCTTTAATATCAATTTCATCATTCATTTTTGTTCCGACACCTTCAATATTAACCTCAAGCGGTAAAACAGAAACCTCTAATTGCTGTGCCACAGAAGCGGGCAAATCACTCGAAGAGTCTGTGAAAATAACATACTCGCTCATAAAAATCCTTTCTTGCTTTGAAGCAGGTTTTCAAATATATCAAAAACTCACATATAATGCAAACCTAAATTTAACGTTGCTTTCTTAGCAGTTAAAGAACTGCCTTTTACTGCCAAAAAATCAACATTATTCATTTTATTATACACTATTATAACCCGATTGTCAATGGTTTTTGCCCATTTTTTCTCTTTCTTACTTATTTTTAACTAAATATTTATAATTTAGTAATTTATATAGCAGCATCCAAATAAACGAACTCTTTACGCTCTTCGCCTTGACAAAGCCCTCTGTTTGTGCTAAAATATTGATTGAAAATACAAATAATTATTCGGGGGAGATAATGACAGTCATTATCGCAGAAAAGCCAAGCCTTGCGAGAAATATCGTTGCAGGTATAGAACAGATGTCGGGCGCAAGACTTCAAAAGAAAAGCTCATATTTTGAGGGTGGTGGATACCTTGTTACCTGGGCATTCGGTCACCTTTTTTCGCTATGCGATATTGAGGATTACACGGGTGGAGAGAGCGGTGCTAAATGGACGCTTGACACTCTTCCCTGCTTTCCCGAAAAATTCAAGTTTAAGCTCCGCGTGGGTGCTGACAAAAAAGTTGACGCGGGTACTCAGCGCCAGTTTGAAACAATCAAATACCTTTGCTTGAGAAATGATGTTGACACTATTGTAAACGCCGGCGACTCTGACCGTGAGGGTGAGATTATAATCCGCCTTTGCGTTATGAACACGGGTGCGCTTGATAACCCGCAAAAGAGTTTTATGAGGCTTTGGTTGCCCGACCAGACACCCGAAACTGTTGGCAAGGCGTTGAGAGAAATGAAGAGCGAGGACGAGTACGACAGCCTTGCAAACGAAGGCTTTGCAAGAACCTATATTGATTGGCTTTACGGCGTCAATCTCACAAGATATGCCACACTCAAAACAGGTATGCTTTTGCGCGTTGGACGCGTAATAGTTCCGATTGTACGCGCGATTTACGAGAGAGATTTAGCCATTCGCAATTTCACTCCCGATGTATATTTTGCGCTTATTTCAAAGGAGCTGACCGCCGGCGAGGAAATTGAGCTTGTAAGCCGAGAAAAATTTGACAAGGATAAAAAGAACCTTGCCGATGCCTTATGTGCAAAGTACAACTCAAGCGAGGCACGCGTTTTATCCAAAAAAACAAAAAAGGAAACGATAAACCCTGGCAAGCTTTTCTCACTTTCAAAGCTTCAAAATCTCCTCAGTAAAAAATACAAAATGTCAATGACCGACAGCCTTGATATTGTTCAAAGGCTTTATGAAAAAGGATATTTAACCTATCCCAGAACCGACTCTGAGTATCTTTCAACAAACGAAAAGGATAAAATCAGGCAAATTATCGAGAACATCAAAAAAATCGGTTATCCTGTGACCTTCAAGGATAAAAAAACGATTTTTGATGACTCAAAAATAGAGAGCCATTCAGCGCTTACCCCTACATATAAAATTCCAAAAAAGGAACAGCTGACTGACCGTGAAATGCAGGTTTACCAAACTGTTTTCCGTCGTTTCGTTTCGGTTTTCTGTTCTGAGGAATGTCTTGCTCAAAAAACCGAAATCGTCATTGATGTCGGTGGCTACGAGCAATTCACTCTTAAGGGAATCACTATATTGCAAAAGGGCTTTATGCGCTTTGACGACTCCGAGAAAAAGGATAAGTTTCTCCCGCCTCTTGAAAAAGGCGACATAGTAAATATAAACTTCTCACCTGTTGAGAAGCAAACCTCTCCACCAAAGCACTACACGGTAGAAACGCTTAACAATTACCTCAAAAACCCCTTTCGCGAGGACAAGGCAGCACTTGTCAAAAAGGCTCAGGAAAAATCTAATTCTGAAAATGAAATTGACGAAGAAGAGAACGACGAAGAGGATTACAAGGCAATTTTTGAGGGTCTTGAACTCGGAACTGAGGCAACCCGTACAGGCATAATTGACAGGGCAAGGCAATCAGGCTATATCGACCTCAAAAAAGATGTTTACACCATTCTGCCGGGCGGTGAATATCTCATTGAACAGCTTACTCAAATGCGAATTTCAATGGATAAATACAAAACGAGCATTATGGGACAAGCACTCAAAAAGGTATATCGCGGCAGTATGACGGTTGATGAGAGCGTAAAGCTCGCGTGTGATGAAATCTCAGAGGTGTTTAACAACAAGGTGGATAGCGCCGAGCTTGATACCGACACAGGCTTTTACGGCGACTATGTAGGAAAATGCCCAATATGCCAAAAGGATGTAGTCAAGGGCAGATACGGATACGGCTGTACAGGATATAAGGATGGTTGCAAATTCCGACTGAGCAGCTTTATTTGCAAGCGTGTAATATCAATTTCAAACGCTCGCCTTTTGCTTGAAAACGGTAAGACCGCCGAGATACAGGGCTTTATCTCAAAGACAGGAAAGCCTTTCAGCGCAAAGCTGAAGCTCGACGGTGACAAGGTTGTTTTTGACTTTGATAAATAAAAAAACAAGGTGATTTTAAAATCACCTTATTTTTTTATTGGATTTTACAGGTAGAGCTTGCTTTATGCTTTTCATCCCAGATAATTTCGCCGATTTTGTCTGCTTTTATGTAACCCGAATTTGGATTTTTTACACTTATGATTTCGCCCTTAACAGTTGCCTCGACCTCACTGTTTTCAAATGACAGGTCGGTGTCAACCATCTCGCAGTTTTCAAGAATCAAGCCCTTACAATAGCAGAGCGGCTGAGTGCCGACTATCTTACAGTTAACAAGCTTCAAATTCTCTGAATACCAGCCAAGATATTCTCCTTGAACAAGAGAATCATATACAGCTACATTTTTTGCGTGCCAGAAAGCGTCCTTTGTTTTAAGCTCGGCATTTCTGATAACCATATTTTCGACATACTGGAAGGAATACTTCCCTGTCATCTTGAAATTATTGATATTCACATCACGGCATTCGAAAAACGCGTACTCAGAATTCAGAATACAGTTATCAATATCTATTTTGCGACATCTCCAGCCAAATTCGGCAGAATCAATATCACATCCGATAAGCTTTATTCTGTCACATTCACGCAGAGCCTTGATTCCGTGAAGCCTTGAGTTGCTGATAGCAATATTCATATCATACCAAAGCGCCGCACGGCAGGTTTCACTCATAGAACAATTGTCAATAGAGGCATTGTCAACATGCCAGAAGGGATAGCGAAGATAGAAGCTACAATCCTTCACCTTGATATTGCGGCATTCCTTGAGCGCAGACTCGCCGTCTGCTTCACCCGCAAATATACAATTAATAACCTCAGCGTCCTCAATATCATAAAGGGCACGCTCCTCGTCATATTGTTTGTCTTTAAAAATCATTTTCAGTCCTTAGCCTTTATATTTCCTGTCTTCCCTCAAACGCGCGGAAGAGTGTTACTTCATCGGTGTATTCAATATCCGAGCCTACCGATATTCCGTATGCAAGTCGCGTGACCTTGACTCCAAGAGGTGTCAGCAGCTTTGAAAGATACATAGCGGTCGCATTACCCTCAACCGTTGGGTTGATTGCCACGATAACCTCATCTATACCGTCGCTGTCAATTCTTGCAAGCAGCTCGCGGATTTTAAGCTTATCGGGGGTAATTCCGTTCATTGGAGATATTATTCCGTGCAAAACATGGTATCCGCCCTTGTATTCCTTTACCTTTTCAATAGAAAGAACAACTCTTGGGTCTGAAACTACGCAGACAGTTTTTCTTGAGCGAAGCGGGTCTGCGCAAATCTGGCATAATTCTCGGTCTGTAATATTCTGACACACGGGACACAGGTGAATTTTCTGCTTGGCATCAAGTATAGCCTTTGCAAACTCCTCGGCGTCCTCAAACGGCATATCAATCACCGAAAACGCCATTTTCATAGCACTTTTCTTTCCCACGCCACCAAGTCTTCCGAATTGCTCGGCAAGTCTTTGAAGCGACTCAATATATTCAGCCATATCAGAACATTGAGGGCATATTCATGCCCTTTGTAATCTTGTCCATTTCCTCGCTGTTAGTTGACTCGACTCTCTTTATTGCCTCGTTAACTGCGGCAACCAAAATATCAGAAAGCGTTTCAACATCATCAGGGTCAACTATCTCGGGCTCTATATCAATAGAAAGAATCTCCTTCTGTCCGTTTATTTTTACAGACACGACGCCGCCGCCCGCCTTTACTTCGTATTCACGGGAATTTAATTCTTCCTGCAAAGCCGCCATATCCTCTTGCATTTTTTGCGCTTGACGGAGCATTGCCTGCATATTCTGCGGGCCGCCGCCCATTCCCTTCGGTACATTTGCTCTCATTTTTATATTCTCCTTAATTTTTATTTAAATTCAGTTATCCTCAGCAGCTTCAATGATTTTGTCAATAAGCTCGCCCGATTTTGTCTTTTTTTCGCATTCGCACAGCATATTGTCCTTTGTCAAGCTCCTGCCGACGACAGTCTGCATTATTTTAAGAAACAATTCCTCGCCGCCAAATCTTTTCATCTGGTCAATGTCGAACTCAGTTGCATATTTCAAAACAAAATTGCCGTTTTCGTCTGTGTACCATTTTGCATTTTTCAAGAATGATGTCGTCATCTGATCAACGGTCATCATTTTTTCAAGTGCTTCCGCGCGACTTTTGAACGGTCTTAAAATCCTGACATTTCCGTCCGCCTTTTCGCCTGTTTTTTGTATTGGCGCACTTACCTTTGCGCCCGGCGCATCAGAACGGAAAAATTCGTCGTCGTCAATCACCTTTGGAGCAGTCTTTTTCGACTTGCTCTCTTTCTTTTCGGGCTTGCCCGACGGCACTGTAACAGCTGTCGCGGTTGGAACAAATTCGGCATTTTCAAGCGCGGAAAGTCTTGACAAAATCGCCTCGTTTGACGTTGTAAGTCTTTCGTCGCACATACGCACGAGCGTCAGTTCAGCTAAAATTCTTTTAACGGCATTTGCCTTCTGCATAGCAAAAAGCGCGTCCTCAAGCATTCCGCAATGATAAGAAAGTCGTTCTATTGTAAATGCTTTGGCAAGACTATTAAGGCTCTCCGCCTCACTATCGGTCAGGTCAAGATAATCCCCTGCATTTTTTGAAGTTTTAATAACAAGCAAATCGCGGTACACCGAAATCAGATCCTGCCAAAAAACCGAAATATCTCTTGACGAGCGAACTACATCATCAACAGAGGCAAAAATCACATCATAATCTCTCTCGGCTATTGCCCGAACAACCTCGCAAATCTTTTCTCTTCCGCTTGAACCGACAACTCGGTTTACAAGCTCACTGTCAATTTTCTGCCTGTTACCCGCGCACAGATCAAGCAGGCTGATTGCATCTCGCATACCGCCCTGTGCCGATTTCGCAAGCAAAAGCGCGGCGCTCTCGTCAATTTCGATATTTTCATTTTTCGCGATATACAAAAGGTGGTTTTTAAGCACCTCAGTTGAGATTCTTCTGAAATCAAATCTCTGACAACGAGAGATAATTGTTGCGGGCAGCTTTTGAAGCTCTGTTGTAGCCAAAATGAAAACCACGTGCTGAGGGGGCTCTTCGAGTGTTTTCAGCAAAGCGTTGAACGCACTCGTAGAGAGCATATGGACCTCATCGATTATATAAACTCTGTATTTCAAGCTTGACGGCGAATACACGACCTCGTCGCGTATATCTCGAATATTGTCAACTCCGTTGTTTGACGCTGCGTCCATTTCAAGAATGTCTGTCGCGCTTCCGTTGTCAATAGAAAGACACGCGGCACATTCTCCGCAAGGATTTCCGTCAACTGAATTTAAGCAGTTTAACGCCTTTGAAAGTATTTTAGCGCAAGAGGTTTTTCCCGTTCCGCGAGAGCCGCAGAAAAGGTAAGCATGAGAAAATTTGGAATTTGCCACCTCATACTTCAAAATTGATGTTATATGCTCCTGACCGCAAACCTCGTCAAAATTACGCGGACGCCACTTTCTATACAAAGCCTGATGCATAAAACTCCCTCCGTCACATAAAATCTCCAAATCATAATTACAAAACAAAACACAGTCGGTGTTGCAAAACAAGACCATACACCGCTAAATCGAGCTTTACCTCCACGCGATTTTCATACCGTTTGCTCAAGGCAGGCTAACTCGCGGCACATCGGGTTCACCGCTTAATGCTGCTTGGTTCCCCATCTGACATGGTTCACAGCTCCCAATTGCGCAAGACCCGCCTATCAACACAAACGATAGGACTCAACTCGTAAAGGCGCAGCCCTCAAAAGCGGACTCCACCCCTGCTGTAGCGGATTTCAGGTACAGGGCTCCGCTAAATCCCCGGCTGGTATGGCCTTGTTTCACAGCACCAGGCTGTGTCTTTATAATATTATATCTTTCAAGCAATATATATTATATCAGATTTTTTTCTTTTTTTCAATAGTTTTTGAAAAATTAACACTTTTTCTTTATTTACAGACTTAAAGCTCTGTCACAGTATCCTCTATCTTTCTTTTGGGAACGATATAATTCAAACCGTCGTCAAGTGAGTACTTAAATCCGTCAACGCTCTCGCCCTCAACAACTCGGCTCTCGTGAACAGGATAGCCAAAGCCTATAACACAGCTTATATCAAGCGAGCTGTCAATGTTCAGAAGCTCGCGAAGCCTCTCGCAATTTACGCTTCCGAGAATACAGGAGCCAACTCCGTGAGAATATGCCGATAAAGTAAGATTGGACGCGGCAAGTCCTTCATCAAAAGCGGTATATTTGCTTTGCAGCTCCTTAACCGATAAGATTGCTACAAACATTGTCGGACGCTCACCGATTTTTGGTCTTCCAAGTCCGTTTGGCAACGCCCCGCCCCAGCTTGTTATTTCAAAAATCGAATTTACAAGCTCGGGAGTACGGATATAAATATATTTAAGCGGCTGGCGGTTCATAGCAGACGATGACAGCTGTGCCGCTCTTTGCATATCTTCTACTATTTCGTCGCCGATTTTTTTGCTTTCGTCAAACCGTCTGTAAGTCCTTCTGCCTTCAAGCAGCTTCATAAGCTCTTTACTCTTCATATCTTTCCCTCCTTTTATCTGCTAAAACAATTATATCAAATAGCTAACCATTAGTCAATAGACAAACAAAAAACTTTCGGCAGACGGTCTGAAAAATTAGCGGTAAAATGAAATTAGCCACCACGTTTTTTCGTGGTGGCTTTTGATATGCAGAAAGCAAAGAAAAGCCCCGCGCGAGGCGGGGCGAAAAAGTAAAGAGTTGCAACATATTTCTTAATACCTATATATTTTAATGTGTTATTAAACGTTTACTCTTGTTAGTCAGTATCACTTTAAAATGGATTTTGTCCGGCATAATTCCATCCTGAAAGCACATATCTTTCTCCGTTTTTGGCAATAATCTCCCGTTTGATTACCTGATCTATAAACTCTGGACATTCTTCTTGTCTGTAGTACCATTGATTTCCTACACAGCATGGAATCATTCCATCTCCGCCTTTTATAGAATACTCACATAGATCATAAACGTATTTCTTATCGTTAACGGAAATCACGGTACGTATCGGTCCGATTCCATCGGCATAATAATTGGTTTCGATGATATCTCTAAAAATATTTTTCTCATGGCTCTCAACTCTTCGAATTGAAAAGACGTGACAAATATATTCCTTCCCATCCGCTTGACAGATTACCTTTTCATCCGGATACCGAACAAGTTCTTTTTCCTCGAATAGATCTTTTGAAGTATCGACAGACATTGTTTCGTCAACAAGCTCTTTATCATATCCCGAAGAATCGAACGAAGTCAGTGTTTTATACGATTCCATATTTCCTTTCAGTATAACAACGTTGTAGCATATTGATTTTTCTTTCTTGCGAAATGCATAGTTGGAAAATATCGGTGACAAAAAAACACTTTCACCTTTTCGGAAAATCGTTTCGCCAAAAGCAGAATAACGATAATACTCTTCATTTTTTTGATGCTCCATATGACAAAGCATTTCTCTCATCGCTAAGGCGCAGGCATATTCCTTTGGTGATGTTTCATCCAGAAATTCCAGTGCCTTTTCGCAGAATATCATTCGCTCTTTTACACGCCCATACACTCCCGCAAGATATATATATAACTCACCAACAGTCTGATTCATACCGCACGAAAGGAAATATTGGATACCGCCTTGAAAAAAATCCCATTTCTGCGAATGATCCTGATCAGTCGGATAGAATGGTATAGACAAATAGATGGTTTTAACAAGCCGCGCATCGCCGAGTGACTTTGCTTCGGACACCAACCGTGCAAGCACGTCAAAATAATCCTTCCGCATAGGACTAACAGCCGGTGAACTGCAGCGCAACAGAAGAACAAATTGATCGTATGTGATCGGCAAATCAGGATTTGCCATAATAAAATCGATTATTTCATCCTTTCTGCGCGCAAAATGATCGGGCTGCCACTCTTGAATAGCAGCTTGTATCATTTGGTCTAATTGTTCAGAACAGTAATTATCACTGCATTTTGTTGTATTTACATTCATAACTCCGTACTCCAACCTCCGGTTATTGATATCACTGGTGTGATTATATTATAGCACATATTTGTGAAAAAACAAGTATCAATTCCTTAGTTCAAATTCAAGTATTCTTGGATTACATTTTCTGCTTTCCCGACGTTTGCGTCTGGGGCAAGCATAGCGTGTGGATGTCCACACGCTATCGGGCAGAAGCCCGAACCCACTATTACGAAAAGATAACGGCACATCGTAGGGCGGGGGCTTGCTCCCGCCGTTTTTGTTCTCAACACGTGTTACCGTAGGGGAGCATTCCATATGCTCCCGAAAAGGAAAAGGGCGAATATGGAATCCGCCCCTACGATATTGTGGAAATATATTTGTTCTTTCGGCGGGAGCAAGCCCCCGCCCTACATTATGAAATTATTTTCTCCGCTAAGAATGCAGAGGCGAGCCGAAAGTTTTTTTATAATCTACAGTTATTCTGAAAGCAACATATCGTCCTTTTTGATCCAACCGACCTTTCTCATAATCTCGCTGAAAATAAGAGAAAGAATTGCGGGAAGAACTATACAGACAAGCACAAGACCTATCCACATCATAGCTGACGGCTCTGTTGAGTCGATCACGCCGATAGGACCTACAAGACCGCAGGTGCCCATACCCGCAGAAACGCCCTGACATTTGAGCTTGAAAATCATTGTTGAAATCGGGCCTGTAATTGCAGATGCAAGCGTAGGCGGAATCCAGATCTTCGGGTTCTTACAAATATTGCCCATCTGAAGCATTGATGTTCCAAGTCCTTGCGAAATAATACCGCCCCACTTGTTCTCTCTGAAGCTTGAAACTGCAAAGCCAACCATTTGCGCGCAACAGCCTGCAACACAAGCACCGCCTGCAAGCAGGAAGCCCTCGCTTGTTCCGTTAGCGAGTGCAACCTCAAATGCAGATGCTGAGAAAATCATAGCGCAAATTGCCGCACTTGAAATTGGTAGCGTTAAAATGATACCCATAACGACCGACACAATGATACCCATAATCAAGGGCTGGAAAGTCGTTGCGGTAGATACAAACATACCAAGATAATACATTATGTAAGATACAATAGGACAAAGCGCAAAGCTTGCGAGAAATCCTACAAGCAAGGTCACAACGGGGGTTACCAGAATATCAACCTTTGTTTTCTTTGACACAAGCATACCTATTTCACATGCGATAATTACTGCAAAAAACGCGCCTGCGGGGCCTGCCGCATAGAAAACGCCCTCACCCGTAGCTCCTGTTGCCGCCCAAGAGGTTATGGCTCCGTCGCTCATAATTGCTCCCATCGCATTTGACATTGCACCAACAGCCGCGCAGGAGAACATTACAAGCGGATGCGCGCCCAGCTTGTGAGCGATCGCTACGCCTATTGCCATTCCCGTAGCAGCCTTAGCATAGTCTGCAATCGTGTTGAGGAAGGCAATGTTTGTGTACTTTGCAACTGTGCCGAAGATGGTTCCGATAAGCAATGAAGCAAAAAGTCCAAGCGCCATAGCGCCCATAGCTTCAATAAAATAACGGTGTAAATACTTTTTTAAAGTGTTCACTTTTCATACCTCCGATTTTTATTATAACCTAATTATATCACAATACAATTAGCCGCACAAGATGAAATTTTAACAAAATCTGCATAAAATGACAAGCTTTTTTATGCGAGAGATATAAATAGCTCTCAAAATATCAAAATTATTGTTAATCAATGACATTCAAGCCAATTATCTCCGCTCTTTGCCTCGACCTTCAGCGGAACAGAAAGTCTTGTTGCGTTTTCCATTTCTTTAGTCAAAAGCAAAAGAACCTCTTCCTTATGCTCTCTTGGGCACTCAATAAGCAGCTCATCGTGCACCTGAAGCAAAAGCTTAGCTCCCGTGCCGCTCTCTCGGAGCTTTTTGTGAGTATTAATCATAGCTATTTTAATTATATCTGCACTGCTGCCTTGAATTGGGCTGTTTTTTGCAACTCTTTCACCGAATTTCTGCAAGTTTTTATTTGATGCAGAAATCTCGGGAATATATCTTCTTCGTCCAAACATTGTGGTAACATAACCCTGCCTGTGAGCATCGCGTACAATATTCTCAAGATATTGCTCAATCGCAGGATAGCTGTTAAGATAGCTGTCTATATAATCCTTCGCCTCGTATCTTGGTATCTTCAAATCCTCAGCAAGCGAAAATTCACCCATTCCGTAAAGTATTCCAAAATTAATCGCCTTTGCCTTTTTTCTCATTTCAATACTGACATTCTCCGGAGAAACCCCGAAAACACGGCAAGCCGTTGCGGTGTGAATATCACTGTTTGACATAAAGGCTTCGCTCATATGCTCATCGCCCGAAATATGCGCAAACACACGGAGCTCGATCTGTGAATAGTCGGCATCAATCAAGACGTAATTCTGATTTTTGGCGACAAAGTATTTTCTGAATTGCCTGCCCGCCTCGGTTCTGATTGGGATATTCTGCAGATTGGGATTTATAGAGGAAAGTCTGCCCGTCGCGGTTCCCGTCTGCTTGAATTCGGTGTGAATTCTGCCGTCGTCCCCGACACATTTGAGAAGTCCGTCAACATAAGTTCCCTTTAGCTTTGACATCTGTCTGTATTCAAGAATATCCTCGATAATCGGGTGATATTTGCTCAAGCCCTCAAGTACCTCGGCGCTTGTTGAGTAACCTGTTTTGGTCTTTTTCCCACTTGGCAGCATAAGCTTTTCAAAAAGAACCTCACCAAGCTGCTTTGGAGAATTAATATTAAACTCTTCACCTGCAGATGTATAAATCCTCATTTCGAGTGCCGAGATGATCTCGTCAAGCACTATACCGTAATTTGCAATTCCCTCTTGGTCGATTTTGCAGCCTTCAAGCTCCATATCACAAAGAACTGCCGCAAGAGGCATTTCTATATTGTAAAGCAAGTCAAGCTGACCGCTCTCGGACAGCTTGTCCTCGATTTTTTTCCACATTTGCGCGACATAATGCGCCTCGGGGATTTCAAGGCTCAGGCTCTCGCCTATATAGGTCGTTACAAGCCGTTCAAGCGAGTAAGAGCTTTGCAGAGAGTCGTCAACATACGCGCCGAGCATTACATCAAAATAACAGTCACGCCAATAAAAGCCTTTTTCTTCAAGCAGCTTGTATATACTCTTGCAATCAAAGCATATTATTTTGTGCGACTTAATAAAGCTCCGGCTATCCTCATCAAAAACAGCCTTACAGAGCTTATTGCCGTCAGAAAAATATACATTTTCCCGATCGATAGACATAGCAAGAAATTCGCCGTCCAAATTCTGTAAATCAACACAGTCGGGACAATCTTGGCTTACATCTGCCACTCTCGCCTCTTCCTTGTCAAGCCCAAGTCTTTTCATAGCTCCAAAGAGCTCGTACTTTGCAAACAAGGCTCTCGCACCTTCTCGGTCAATTCCGTGATTTTCGATGTCAGCAAGCTCTATGCCAATTGGAGAATCGCACTTGATCTGTGCCAAAGCCCTTGACATAAATGCACTATCCTTTCCGGATATAAGCTTATTTTTAACAGATGCCGTCACGCCTGCTTCTTCTAAGTTTTCATAGAGAGCATCAAGACTTTTCATCTCGGCTATCAGCTTGAATGCGGTCTTTTCTCCGATTCCCGCAACACCGGGAATATTGTCAGAGCTGTCCCCCATAAGAGCCTTTACATCTACATACTGACGCGCCCAAACACCGTACTTTTCAAAGAACGCCTTATCGTCAAATGTAACAGTATCACTGTTGGTCGCAAGAAGCACCTTGACATTTTCCGAAATAAGCTGCAAGGAGTCCTTATCTCCTGTCAGCACATATCCCTCAACCTCTCCGCCTGAATTTTGTGCCATAGCGGCAAGAGTGCCGAGTATATCGTCTGCCTCATAACCCTCTTTTTCAAGCACGGTAAAGCCCATAGCTCTGCATATTTCCTTTGCGACGGGCATCTGTAGCGCCAAATCGTCGGGCATTGGCTTTCTGCCCGCCTTGTATGCATCATACATAGTGTGACGGAAGGTCGGCGCCTTCAGGTCAAACGCAACTGCAGTATAGTCCGGCTTTAATGCTTCAAGCTGCTTTAAAATAACATTGACAAAGCCAAAAATCGCATTGGTCGGGAAGCCCTCTTTATTTGATAAATATCTGATGCCGTAAAACTGTCTGTTGAGTATGCTGTTTCCGTCAATACAAAGTAATTTTTTCATATTTTAACCTCTTTGAGCTTATTCTCTGAGTCCTTATAATCCATCTTCGTAAATTATATCATATTATTACCGTTTTTGTCAAGGAAGGCTCGGCTTTTTATTCAAAATTTGAGATGAAAACAGAAATTTTTACTGTATTCTTTATGATGCGGAGCGGAAGAAAAAATTTTTGAAATTTTGAATTTGATTATTGACATTGACATTTGTGTATGTTATAATATTTTATAGACACTAATATTGTATAAATTGTGACATAATATAACAGATTTCGGAGGTAAAAACATATGAACAGAAAATTTTGGACTATTTTTGTGGCGTTGCTTCTAACCGCTTCACTTTGCGCTTGCACAGGCGGCGGAGATGAGGAAACTACATCAGGTAACACTATTATTATTGATACCGAGGACACAACAGATTCCAATGTCGAATCGAATGAAACAACCGAACCCGATGCAAGCCAGACAACAGACGAAATAACAACAGAGCCCGAAGAGGCTTTGGCTGGCGAGCTTACATATATTGAACAAAAGGACACTATTTATATTTACAACAGAAACGGCGCACTCAACATCCGCGACGGAGAAGAAAAGGTCGTAGTTTCCGTTCCTAACGGAACAGAGCTGCAGAGAATTGCTGTCAGCGAGGACGGCGTTTGGAGTAAGGTTATTTACGAGGATGCAGAGTGCTATGTAGTTTCTAACAGCGTTGTAAACTTTGATATTAACGAGGGCTTCGTTGAGGTCAATAAAACATTGACATTAAAAGCCAGCCTCAAGGTTCGTATAGTTCCCTTCTTCAATGAGCTTTTGACAAGCGATAATCAGGTTGCGGGCTACTTAGCACCTGACGATACTGTTGAAATTATCGCTGAAAACACAGAAATCGGCTGGTACAAAATAAAGTATGAGTCTGACTACACAGGCGATTGCTTCATCAAGGCAAATCCCGATTACTTTGTAGAGGAAACGACCGAAGCCGACAGTGAAACAACTGAGGCTGAAAGCGAAAGCTCTTCCGAAACCAACTAATTGAAAACTATAAAAAGCTTGTCGAGATTCGACAAGCTTTTTTTGTTATTTCTTTTTGGGATTTGGCTTTTTCTTCTTTTTTACTGCCGAGAAGCCGAACTTCCCTATTTTTTTGCCAAGCTCAAAATATTCGCCGTGGGCAAAGGCAGTAAGGTGGGCGCGCTCAAGACAAAGCTTACCGCCCTCGTCAATCAAATCTGGAGATACATCAACCGCCACAATATCGGCTAAAAACATATCGTGTGTGCCGAGAGAAATTACATCTGTAACACGGCATTCAAGAGATAGCGGGCTTTCGGCAATCAATGGGCATTTGACCTCGCTCGCCTCCTCGCGCGTCAGCTTGCACTTTTCAAATTTGTCAACCTTAGCTCCTGTGTAAATCCCGCAATAGTCAGCAGCCTTCACAAGATTTGCAGGCGTCAGATTTATTACAAATTCGCCGCTTTCTTTGATAATATTATATGAATATCTTTGCGGTCGCACAGAAATATATGTCTTTGGGGGAATAGTATTAATTATTCCCGTCCAAGCAACAGTTAAAATATTTGATTTTTCCATATCTCCAACGCTGACCATAACAGGCGGCACAGGTGCGATAAGAGCACCGCCGCGCCACTTTATCTTTGACATATTTACCTCAAATATAAAATTAGTATTTTCTTTATTATTTTATCATAAAAAACATAAAAAGTCAATAAAAGCACTTGAAATCAAGATGAAAAAGTGATATAATTTACTAAAATAAAGTTTTTGAGGCTAACAATCATATGAACTACATTTTTTCAAACAAAATTGCTTCCTTGAAGCCCTCTGCAATAAGGGAAATTCTCAAAGCACCCGCCACTCCCGACACGATTTCCTTTGCGGCGGGAAATCCTGCTCCGGAATCATTCCCAATTAAAGATATGGCGAGAATTTCAGATGAAATTTATCAGAGCTCTGCCATCATGGCTTTGCAATACGGAGCGACTGACGGATATTTACCCTTGCGCGAGGCAATCGCCAAAAGACAATACGAAAAATTCAACATAGGCAAAAAAATCTCGCGCGGCGACAGCTTTGACGACACGACTATTATTGTTTCGGGCGGTCAGCAAGGCATTGAGCTCGCCTGTAAGGTCTTTTGCAATGAGGGGGACGCTGTAATCTGTGAAAACCCTACCTTTATCGGCGCACTTAACGCCTTTCGTTCAAACGGCGCTACACCTATCGGTGTTAAGCTCGAGGGTGACGGAATGAATATAGACGCGCTTGAAGAAACACTCAAAAAGACAAAAAATGCCAAGCTTATTTATACGATACCGAATTTTCACAACCCCGCAGGAATTACCACCTCTCTTTCAAAGCGTAAAAAAATCTATGAGCTTGCAAAAAAATACAAGGTTATGATTTTAGAGGATAATCCTTACGGCGAATTGCGTTTCTCGGGCGAGCATATTCCGTCAATCAAGAGCTTTGACGACGAGGGACTTGTTATCTACTCTTCAACCTTTTCAAAAATTCTTTCGGCGGGTATGAGAGTTGGATTTGTAATCGCACCCGATGCCGTTGCCTCAAAAATGGTGGTGTCCAAGCAGACAAGCGATGTCCACACAAATCTGTTCTTCCAGATGCTTTGTCACAAATATATGACCGAGTGCGAGCTTGATTCACATATTGAGAAAATTCAAGACATTTACAGGCACAAATGCGGCTTGATGCTAAGCTCGCTTGACAAGTATTTCCCAAAAGAAATCAGCTTCACTCGCCCTGAAGGTGGGCTCTTTATCTGGTGCACTCTGCCGCAAGAAATTGATCAAAAGACTTTTGTTAAGCTTGCGGTCGAGCGCGGCGTCAGAATTGTTCCCGGTGAAACCTTCAACTGCGATACAAGCGCCCCCTCACAGTCCTTCAGGCTTAATTTCAGCACTCCGAGTGACGAGCAAATTGAATTGGGTATAAAAATTCTCGGTCAGCTTGCGCGAGAGCTTCTGTAACTATTTTAATCGTTTTAACTGTTTAACTTATTTTTGCAAACCAAGAAAATTTACAAAAGCTATTGACAAAATGTAACATTTCATTTATAATCTATAATATAAACCGATGAGAAAGAATAGTAAAGCTATATTCCCTTTCCACAGAGAGCCGCAGACGGTGTAATTGCGGCGAAAGACTTAGCTTGAATGGACTTTTGAGGGCGAACAGAAATGCTTTTTTAAAAGCAGATTATGAAAGACGGAGCTTGGCTCTCCGTAAACAACGGTCTGCATATTTTAAGATATGCGAAAGAGGACGGCTTCGCCGTCAAGCCGGGTGGCACCGCAGGAGCTTTTGGGAGAAATCTCTTATTTAAAGTATTAAAGAAGTCCTGTCCCAGCATTTTTACTGGGATAGGACTTTGTTTTTTCTGTCCCGACACTAATTTTTGGCTAAAGACACAAAGGAGGACAAACAAAATGTTTCAAAATCAACCCGTTTCGTTTTCGGGAATTCAGCCGAGCGGAAATCTTACCATAGGCAACTATCTCGGAGCACTAAAGAACTTTTCTTCATATTCTGAAAAGTACAAATGCTTTTACTGTGTTGTTGACGAGCACGCGATAACTGTCCGTCAAAATCCCGCAGAGCTTCGTCGCCGCACCTATGAAACCTTGGCACTTTATATGGCGGCCGGTCTTGACCCCGATAAAAACACTCTTTATGTTCAGTCACACGTGCACGAGCACGCCGAGCTTGGCTGGATTTTAAACTGCTTTACAATGTTCGGCGAGCTGTCAAGAATGACACAGTTCAAGGACAAAAGTGCAAAGCATTCTGACAATATCAATGCAGGACTTTTCACATACCCCACGCTTATGGCGGCTGACATTCTTCTCTATCAGACAGACGTAGTTCCCGTCGGAATTGACCAAAAGCAGCACGTTGAGCTTTGCCGTGATATTGCGGAAAGAGTTAACCAGATTTATCCCGATATGTTTACGATTCCGGAGCCCATCATTTCAACAACGGGCAGAAAGATAATGTCACTTGCCGACCCCACAAAAAAAATGAGCAAATCGGATGAAAATACAAACGCTGTTGTTTATATCCTTGACGACAAGGATACGATTATCCGCAAGTTCAAGCGCGCGGTTACCGATTCTGACACCTGTGTGCGCTATGCCGAGGGCAAGGACGGAATCAATAACCTTATAAACATTTACGCTTGCTTTACAGGTAAGACAAACGAGGAAATCGAGCGTGAATTTGAGGGCAAGGGCTACGGCGAATTCAAAATGGCAGTCGGTGAAGCCTGCGCAGATGCTCTCGCTCCCGTTCAGGCTAAATTCAACGAGATACTTGCAGATAAATCCGCGCTTGAAGCGCAAATGAAAAAGGGTGCGGAGGAAGCGTCCTATGTTGCCCGCAGAACCCTCTCAAAAATTCAGAAAAAGCTTGGATTCGTTCAGATAAGATAAAATTTAATATCGAAGCTCAGGGGATCGTCAAATTTCAGGCGAACCCCATTCTGAACAAGATTTGTATATATTAGACAAATTTAAATATTAACGTTTGTGCAATATTTTTATTAGAACACCATTGACAATCACTTGACCGCATGATATAATTATATTACGCAATACATAAGCTGTGTGTCTGGCTCAATGAAAGAACACTATATCAGGGGGGAGGTGCATTAAATATGTATATTTACAAGGATTTTGAAGTACCGCGCCTTAACCAAGACAATTTGGATATTATCAAAAAAATGCGCTTGATAAAAATAAAATATTTACTTATTATCATAGCCTTGCTGATTTTTGATAGCTTTGTTTTCAGTTTTTATATTCTTAATAATAGCAATAGTTACGTCAAATTTGATTATTGGGACTATATTGTCTTTTGGATAATATTTTTTGTCTTACCGTTTTGCCTCTTTAAATGCTATAAGCTTTTTACCGAAAAAAGCGAGGTAAAATACATTGAAGACTCCGATGTCAAAATTATGTGGCATGTTGACGGACCTGTAATAAGACCCAGTAGCGTAAAGACAAAGCCGTTTCGCATTTATACTTTAAAGGATAAAAATGGCAAACGCTCAAAATATAGGATTGGAAACGAAACATCTCACAATCTTTGTTTAAAGTCAAACGGATTCTTGGTAAAATATGCAGGACTTAAATTTGCCGTTGCCGTTAACAATGAATTACCAGAGGTCTTCATTTGTGCAAATTGCGGCACTTTAAACAAGGTTGAAGCAAAAAAGTGTTATTGGTGTAATTCATCATTAATTAAGATTTTTACAAGGGAGTCTTACAACGATGCTCTTGAAAAAACAAATAAAAAACTAAACAATTTTTAATTAAAAAAGGAGATTTAATTATGGCTTGGATTGGATTATCACTTATTGTTACAGTTGCCGCTTTCGTCTTTCTCGGCATCACAAAAACAGGTTGGCGCAAAAATCCGCGTCAGCTTATCTCGCTCTTTGGACTTTTACTGATTGGTTTCGGTATTGTTACCTCTGTACCCACCGGTCACACAGGTATCCTTACGACCTTTGGTAAGGTTGAGGACGTTACTCTCGAAGCAGGTGTTCAGTTCAAAGCACCCTGGCAGGAAATAGTATGTATGGATAACCGTACACAAAAAGGAACTGTTTCTATGCAGGGCTTTTCGAAGGATATTCAAGAGGTATCAATTACATACTCGATAAACTATCAGATAAACAAGCAAAATGCTCAAAACATCTACAAGAGCATTGGTGTTGATTACTATGACAGAGTCATGTTCCCTCGTATTCAGGAAACAGTTAAAAATGTAATTGCAAATTATGATGCAGAGCAGCTCATAAACTCCCGTGACACACTCTCAACCGAGATTACAAGCTTGCTCAAAAAAGAGCTTGCTACATACAACATTGATGTTGTAAGCACTGCAATTGAGGACCTCGATTTCTCTGACGCATTTACAAATGCAGTTGAAGATAAGGCGGTAGCGGCTCAGGCTCTTCTCAAGGCTAAAACCGAGCAGGAGCAAAAGACAATGGAGGAGGAGCAGCAGGCCGAAAGACAAAAAATTCAAGCAGAAGCTAACGCCGCTGTTTCTAAAATCAAGGCGGAGGCTGAAAAAGAGGTTTTGAGAATTCAGGCAGACGCCGCTGAATACGCGGGAGAGAAGGATGCCGCTGTCAATAAAGCGATTGCGGAATCGCTCACAGAAATACTTATAAAATACTATGAAATTCAACAATGGGACGGCAAGCTCCCCGAAACAGTTATTTCGGGCGGTGAGGCTGTTCTCCCGATTATCGGCTCAATAGGTACAACAGACCAGACTGCTGAAACCGATGCTACGGGCGGAGAGATCGTTGAGTAATTACGAGGATTTTGAATGAAAGAAATTATACAGGTACAAGGTTTGAACAAAAGCTTCAAGCTTTCGAGCAAGCAGCAGAAAATCGAAAAAACAAATGAAAAGGTTCGCCACGCTGTGAATGACTTGTCGTTTTCGGCTTACGAGGGTGAGATTTTCGGCTTGCTGGGTCCAAACGGCGCGGGCAAAACTACAACTCTGCGTATGCTATCCACTCTCATAAAGGCAGATTCCGGAGATGCTCTGATTGACGGATGCTCAATTGTTAAAGAGCCGGACAAGGTCAGAGCCAAAATAGGATTTTTAACAAGCGAATTAAAGCTTGAAGAATTTTTCACACCGAATTACCTTTTCGACTTTTTCTCTGCGCTGTACGGAGTAGAACCGACAGCTGCGGCAGGGAGAAAGAAAGCTCTCTTTTCCCGCTTCGGAATCGATAAATTTGCAGAGGTAAAGGTCGCAGACCTTTCCACAGGTATGAAGCAAAAGGCTTCCCTTGCAATCTCTCTCGTTCATAACCCCGATATTATAATATTTGACGAACCGACAAACGGACTTGATGTTCTGACTGCAAAGGTTGTAACCGATTTTCTCATCTCGCTTCGCTCCGAAGGAAAAACAATAATCGTTTCAACTCATATTTTCAGTCTTATTGAGAAAATATGCGACAGAGTTGGAATAATCATTGACGGAAAAATGGTGATTTGCGATACTCTTGATGCGCTTCGGGGAGAGAAAACACTTGAAGACAGATTTTTTGATATTTATTCTGACTATTGCGGAGGAAAAGAAATATGAAATCATCTGCAATTTTCACTATATTCAAAAAAGAGCTTGCACGATTTTTTGGCGACAGGCGCACGCTTATTGCTATTCTCCTTCCGGGATTTTTGATTTATATCATTTACTCACTTATGGGCGGAGCTTTTGAGGGTGCTTTTGCGCCTGATGATAAATATGTGCCTGTAATCTACTCACAAAATACCCCCGAATCCTTTGACGCTTTGTGCATTCAAGCGCAAATCCCGCTCAAAAATTCAACAGATATTGAATATGAAAAGGATATGGTCAAAAATGAGCAAGCCGACCTGATTATTATCTTCCCTGCCGATTTTGATAAAAAGGTAGCTGAATATTCAATAACACAAGGAATTGCCGCGCCTAATATCGAAATATATTACAATGTAACGCAAACAAACTCCTCTATGGCGTATGAAACAGTTACCGCTATTCTTGATATGTATGAATCCTCAATGGCAAACAAGTTTGACACAACTCAGTATGACTTAGCCAGCCAAGAGGATATGGCGAGTATGATATTCTCAATGATAATGCCTATGCTCCTCGTTATGCTTCTCTTCTCCGGCTGTATGGCGGTTGCCCCCGAGTCAATTTCGGGCGAAAAGGAAAGAGGAACGATTGCCTCTCTCCTCGTTACACCGGTCAAAAGAGGGCACATTGCAATCGGCAAAATTTTAGCGCTTTCTATAGTTGCCCTGCTCAGCGGTATTTCAAGTGCGCTTGGTGTAATTTTGTCGCTTCCAAAGCTTATGGGCGGAGCTATTTCGCTTGACGGAAGTGTTTACAAGCCTTCAGACTATATTATGCTCGGCATTGTAATTCTTTCAACCGTTCTATTGCTGATTACGGTTATTTCAATCATTTCGGCGTTTGCAAAATCAGTTAAGGAAGCAAGCTCTTATGTAACTCCTCTTATGATTTTGTCAATGATAGTCGGCATTTCGGGAATGCTCGGTGCGACTGCCGAAAACCCTGTATTCTACATTATTCCGCTTTACAACAGCGTTCAATGTATGATTGGTATTTTCTCGTTTGAGGCAAGCATTGTAAATATGGCTATAACTGTTGTGGCAAACCTGATTGTGACATCACTCGGCGTATTTATCCTTGCAAAAATGTTCAACAACGAAAAGATTATGTTCAACAAATAATACAACACAAAACAAGTCCCGAAGCGATGCTTCGGGACTTGTTTTTTATTTATTCGGTTTTAACGCTTCTCTTCTCTGCTCTGACAATTTTATAAAGCTCCTCTGCGGCAAGTCTTGTTTTCGCCACAATATCACTGTCTGTTTTCGGGAAGCAATAATAAAGGATTTCTTTGTTGCCTATACAAATTATATCGCCCATCTTGTACCAATAATAATCAGCATAAAGACTATATGATGCAAGGGGCTTTTGACGGTATTCTAGCTCGCCGTCACAGCCTGTGAGCAGAAATCCCTCTCTGTCGTGAATAAGTCTGCCCTCGCCAATATTATAGATGCAATCAGTATCTACCATAGCGTAAATGTCAACAGGTGTATCAAGCCTATATTCACCCGACAAAATTTCATTCTTAACACATTCTCTCTCCCATGCATACCAATCGGGAATGTGCGAAAACTCAGTTTCGCCTTCGATTGCTTGCATAAATCCCTTTTCGTCAAGAAAATACTGCTTTCCACAGGCATGGCAGGTCAAGGTAGTTCCTTCTCCCTTTGTTTGTCCTTCGGAAAGGCAGGCTGGGCATTTGTAGAGTACACGGTTAAGCGAATCTGCTCTGAAATCCTCATCAATAATTATATTATTTTCTTGTTGCCAAGAGAAATTGTCAAACGAAAACTTTTCCTTGAGTATTGCGTTGATTTCTCTCGGATTTTTCTCTTTGATTTCCTCAGGAGAGAGCAAATATTCAACAGTTGCGCTGACCTCTACCTTTCTCCTTTGAAGATTATTGTATAATGGGTCGCGTGCAAAGGCTCCGTATGTTTTTATGACTACCACAGGCAAATCAAGCATTTTGATACACCTGCCAAGACTTTCGGGCAACGGCGTTGCAGTTCCGTCAAAGCTGTAGCTTGCCTCGGGATACATCAAAATCGAGGACTTGTATCTCTTCACCGCGTAAAGCATATCGTGAATTAAGGAAACCTCAGAAACGAACTTCTTCGTAGGAATACAGCCAAGCTGACGCATAAGCCAATTTTTGCCTATAAAGCCGTCAGAGGTACAAACAATATTATATTTTCTCGGGTAAAGAATTTTGGACGCAATTTTAAGGTCAATAAAGCTTGAATGATTCATCAAAAACAAGCAAGGCTCGCGCCCCCCGAGCTTTTCCATACCGATTTTTTCATACTTGAATTTTGTTGCAATCAAGTCGGGTGCAGATGCAACTCGCATAAGAGTTCTGAAAAAAATATTTGGATTTGCAGGGTGCTTTTCTTTCTTCTTGGGCTTTGCTAAAAGGTCTTTATAGCTTACACCGTTTTTTACTTTCATAAATATCCTTTCTTTAATCACTCTGTGACTGCAAAGTATTAATTTAGTCATATTAAAATAAAAAGCCTACATTATATATTGTCAAATAATAAGGATTTCTATTCTTTCGTCTTGAAATGTCAAATTTATAAACAAATAATTGTTTTTTCAATTATTTGGTGTTTTTTCTGTATATTTCCCAAGGCAAGTATGCAACAAGCAGAACGGGAGCCAATATAATCGGTATTCCCCAAAGATGATTGCCAAGTGCTTGCTCAAACAAATAAAGAGGATTTCCCTTATCTGCGCTCATCAGGAACATATAGTTGGTGTCAAAAATATAATTAAAAATATAAACAGGAATAGCCATTCCTACAAGGAGCAATAAAACCTTGCCTATATATTTTACTTGCGGTTTTATTTCGCCTCCGACTGTCAACATAATAGGATACAAGGCAAGCAATATATGCACCGTAAAGGAGTGTATGTGCATAAAGTTGCCAAGCGGAAGTCTTGTCCAAGACGGAAAGAAAATAGCTAAAAGTGCAGCAGGCACACAAATTGAATACAGAAAGTTATCAAGCGTCTTACTTGGCTTGAAAACATGAATTACAATCAAAAATATGTTTATGCTACAAAGATGCAGAGGCAAATAATTAACCGTATATAAGCCGATTGACAACAGAGTTATTATCTTATACAGCTCATCAGCAACTATGAGCGCCGCCACTGCAAATCTCCATCTCCTTCTGCCAACCTCTCCACAGGAGCGGTAAAGCATACAGCAGGCTGCGAGCGTCACCGCAAAAATAAAGAGCCACAAAAAATGCGTAGCATCAAAATGCGAAAATCCTGCCTCTATGCCCTTGTCTTGCATTGAGCCTGAGGTTTCGAAAAAATACTTCATTAGAACTCCTTTAGAACTCCTATCTCAAAAAGATATTTAAAAACGCTCTCAAAATTATTCTCTATATAATATAATGAGAGCAATAAGACATTTAATCCTAACAGATTAATTTTATCACAAAACTGCCTTAAAGTCAATTGATTTTTTTCAAATGCTCATTTTATGTTCTTTATATCTGCCCGTTGCAGTTCTATACACAAAAAATGCACTTTTTATCAAAAAGTAAAAAGAGTTTTTCGCCCAAAAAATTTTTTTGAAAAATTTAAAAAAGGTATTGACAAATACAAAATTGTGTGATATAATCTATAAGTCGCGTAAGAAAACGCGCTTTTGGAAGCATAGCTCAGTTGGGAGAGCATCTGCCTTACAAGCAGAGGGTCATAGGTTCGAGCCCTATTGTTTCCACCATTAAGTTTAGCTCCCAATAGGGTGATAAACCAAAAGGCAATTTGCACGAAGTGCAAATTAGTCTTGAGCCCATTTTGCGTAAGCAAAATGAGTGCAATCTGGCGCGGAAGCGACAGATTAAGGCCCGGTAGTTCAGTTGGTTAGAACGCTAGCCTGTCACGCTAGAGGTCAGGGGTTCGAGTCCCGTTCGGGTCGCCACTTACTTTTCTTGAAAGAAAAGTAAGAAAAAGAACTTTCAAATATTGGTTTGCGGTATTTGAAAATGTTTATTCATCACACGATGGTGAAAATCATATAATTTAATAGCCACTACGCGGATTTAGCTCATTTGGTAGAGCGCGACCTTGCCAAGGTCGAGGTGGCGGGTTCGAGCCCCGTAATCCGCTCCATAAATTTGGTGACGTAGCCAAGTGGTAAGGCCCCGGTCTGCAACACCGTTATCCATCGGTTCAAATCCGATCGTCACCTCCAACAAAAAAAGCAACCCTGTTGGGTTGCTTTTTTCGTTGGAGGTAACGCTTGGTCACTTGAATTGATACAACTCGCCACAGGCGAGTTAAGGGTCGAAATCCGATTGTCACATCGCCGCCGCTTGACACCTCATCGTTTTTATGCTATACTAAAACCAAGAAAGGCGGTGGCAGATATGGAAAAACAAACCAAAAACATAATCACACGAGAATGGATAGAAAAAGAACTCTATTTTTATAACACTGCGGACATCCGTTCAACACTTGTTTTGTGCGGCGCATTGTCCATCGTGTTTTTGCCGCTAACTATTATTTCGATTTATGGACTCTGTTATGTGATTGAAAATATGTTGCTCCAAATAGTATTATCCGTTATAATTGGAGGGTTTGCAAGCTCTCCGATCTGGATCAATCTTCTATCGCTTTGTAGCAGTTTAAATGAAAGAAAACTACTCAAAAATGGAGATTTTGATATTGTTATCCGCGACATACGATATAAAAGTGAAAAAATAGTCTATCGGTGTCACATAAAGAAGTATTTGTATTTTGATGATTTTAAGGAAAGATTGGTTTCACGCGCGATGTTTGATCTCACTTCACAAGGCGATGAATTTTATTTAGTTCATTATAAAACGAAAAACTCAATAAAATTGCTTTACTCTGTCAAAATGTATGAATATAAGTGATGGCATCTTTTTCGTCAAAGCGTACCAAACAAAAGAGCACTGCTCTCGCAGTGCTCTTTTGTTTGGAGCGGCCGCTTGGTCACTTGAAGTGATACAACTCGCCAAAGGCGAGTTAAGGGTTCGAAATCCGATTGTCACATCGTAACTTCTTGACACCTCACCGTTTTTATGCTATAATAAGGCAAAGAAAGGCGGTGGAACTATGAAAATGATATCAATAAAGACGGCTGCACTTGTTTTGATGTTTTTGTGGATATTATCTTTTGCAATTTGTAACCATTTGGATCTTGTGTCCCAAAAATCAACTTCAAAGTCTCCACACGCCGAAACCGAGCTAAGTGAGGTATCGGGTACAAATAAATCGGATAAAAATTCTGATGAAACCGAAGAAAAAAATCAAAAAGATCCAGACATTAACAAATATAGAGAAGATTATAATTTAGGAACATGCAAAAACCTAAGTGGGAATGTTTCTGTTGTTCTGTTTTATGTTGATGATTTCGAAAGCAGCTGGAAAAAAGAAGAAATAGATAGGTTTACTCAAAAAGAAGTTGTTCCGGGTTTGGCATTTTTGGAAAAAGCGGCGAAAGCGTACGGGATTGAATTGTCTTTAGATATTAAAGAAACATATTCATCTATATATTATGACGGTGAAGTTATTACAAGTATAAAAAACACAGGTCTTGCATCTACCAACATATTGTGGCAGGCCGCGCAGCAAATAAACTATTCCTCAACCGAAGAAATGATAAATTCATTCAGATCAATTTACGAAACTGAAGAAGTTGTATGCTTTACGATATTCAATAAAAACGGCACATCTTATGCAATTAATCCAAAAAGGGATTATGATTACAAATTAGATGAGCACTGTATAATTTTTTCACGCGATTTCGATTCAAAAGGTAAAGATCCCGATGGTTGGCATGCGTCGGTCATTGCACACGAAACGCTCCATCTTTTCGGCGCCGAAGACTTTTATACAAGTGCATCCCGTAAAATGTTGGCACAGCTCTATTATCCCAACGATATTATGTTGTCTTGCGCTTATAATATAAATAAGAATAATATCGGAAAGGCAACGGCGTTTTATATTGGATGGATCGAACAAATGCCTGCCCTTCTCAGTAAAGAAGGCTGGCAAATAAATTAATACAAAAAATGGTATGAATATGATCCAAAGTACAAAAGAACTTTACAATAAAATGCTTGAAACTCCCGGCATTTGCGGCAAATTCGAATTAATTGATAATACTATATTTTGGAATCTTTTCGATGGATACGAGATTCAAATATCTATCGACCCTCCTGATACTTATTTTGGTATTGCAAAAAAGTTGTTTGGGAAAATTACTGATTCGATTATACATTGGCACCCCAATGAAGAAGATGTTTTTCAAGAAGTTTGTGCCATTGGGTTGAAAGGACATGTTTTGGTAATTAGAAAAAACTTATTATGTTCCTCAGTAGTTTATATGGGTAAAGAAGGAAATTCACCATATTCCATTAAAAAGAAATTGTCTTGGGGAAAAATCTATTATCTTAAAGCAAAATAAAGAGGCATCCTTCCTGTCAACTCATACCCAAAAAATAAGCAACCCCATTGGGTTGCTTATTTTTTATTCAAGCTGTAGGCTTGGCATATCATCGACGCCAAAAATTTCGGGTGATAGGGCGCACGAGGTTGACACCTCGACATTTTTATGCTATAATCGACTTGGAAATATTTTCTCAATACAGTTACGTGTCAAGAAAGGATTGCTTATGAAACAGATATTCCTGCGAATTATTACCGTATTTCTCACCCTTGTGATGCTCCTCTCGCTTTGCGTTACCGCGCACGCTGAGGCAGGATCGGCAGATGAGATCACTATTCTTTTTACCCACGACCTACACTCCCACCTGCTTCCGTCTGCAGACGAGGACGGAGATGGCGAGTACGGCGGATATGCACGCCTGATGACCCTTATACAGGCGCAGAAGGCAATCGATCCCGACGCCATTCTGGTGGACGGCGGAGATTTCTCTATGGGCTCATTGTTTCAAACGGCATACGCTACCTCTGCTATCGAGCTGCGTATGATGGGTGCGATGGGCTATGATGCTACCACCTTTGGCAATCACGAGTATGATTATCTACAGGATGGACTCAAATCTATGCTGAATGTTGCCGCGGATTGCGGTGACCCCGTCCCTCCGATCCTTTGTGCAAATTATTGGCCACCCAAGGAAGGTCAGTCAGGCTATGACGCGGCTATGTGGGATGCGCTTAACAATTACGGTGTCAAGGACTATATGCTTTTGGAAAGAGGCGGAGTCCATTATGTTATCTTCGGTATTTTCGGTATTGATTCGGATGATTGCGCTCCAAATTCGGGAATGATACTGGAGGATCCCGCTACAATAGCTCAGGAAACCGTAAACGCCGCGGTAAAGGAATGCAAGGACAAATACGGCGCAGATCCTGTAGTCATATGTCTGTCGCATAGCGGAACTGAGGACGGTAAGGGCGAGGACTATGAGTTAGCGAAGTCAGTGAACGGTATCGACGTCATCATCTCGGGCCATACTCATACCACTCTTAAGGATCCTATCGTAGTGAACGACACTATCATAGCCTCGGCAGGAGAGTACGGACGCTACCTTGGTGTGATCAAAATGACCAATCAGGGCGAGCTTAAGAGCTACGAGCTTATCTCGGTTGACGAGAATGTGCCTGAGGATCCCGCTGTTGCAGCTCTTGTGGAGAGCTATAAGACCTCTGTGGAGGAGGATTATCTTTCCAAGTACGGCTTTACATTTGATCAGGTACTATTACATAACACATATAAATTCGACACGGTGGACGAGGTATATGCTACTCAGCACGAGTCCACTCTCGGTAATCTGTTTGCCGACGCTTACAAGGAAGCGGTGGAAAACACTACAGGTAAGCGAGTAGATGTGGCGTTGACTGCCGCAGGTGTTGTGCGCGCCACTATGCCTATCGGTAACGTAACCGTTTCTGATGTATTCAATGCCGCATCACTGGGAGTCGGCACTGAGGGCGAGCTTATCGCGATCTACGTTACGGGAAAGGATCTGAAAAATGCTATCGAGCTGGATGCCTCGGTTCAGCCGCTTATGACCTCTGCCCAGCTGTTTATGTCGGGTGTGGAATATTCCTTCAACACTAATCGAATGATCTTCAACAAGGTGGACTATGCAATGCTTCGAAACGAGGACGGCACGCTTTGCGAGATCGAGGACGACAAGCTTTATCATATCGTGGCGGGTATGTATATGGGTCAGATGCTTGGCTCAGCAGAGCAAACCTCAATGGGTATTCTTACGATCACTCCCCGTGACGAGCACGGAAACCCCATATCTGTAGATGAGCTTGTCAATTACGTGGTTAAGGACGAGCAAGGCAATCCGCTCAAGGAGTGGTATGCCATAGCTACGTATCTCAATTCTATGGGCGGAGAGATGGATCCCGCGTATGAAAAGCCCGATGGACGTAAGGAGGTATATTCCAGCCTTAATCCCGTGCACCTTCTGCGCAACGCCAATATGTTTACGTATATCGCTTTTGCTGTAGTTAATCTGCTTCTTGCGCTTATCGTATTTATAATAGTAAAGATCGTCAAGCGTACAAGAGTGAAGAAACAGGCCTCGATACAAGTCCCAAATTAAGAAGGTTTTGCTTTAACTCCGATTGTTATTTAAAAGTATACGCCAAACTACAAAAGATGAATATATAAAGAACACAAAAAAATGAATTTTTAAGCAACATACTTTTTTCACAGACCAGTACGACAAAAAAATCCGCACACGGCGTGTGCGGATTTTTTATCTTTTTGCTTTTCACTTTTCACTTTTCACTTTTCACTTCAATTTTTAATTATTGCAATTTTGATTATACAATAGAATTATAACATAAAAATATTTATTTATTTCTCTTTATTTTATTGACAAATATAAAAAGTTGTGCTATACTTGACTTATCATAAAAGCATTAAATCAGATAAGGAGATTTTTAGTTATGTCTTGTAAAATTTACCCTAAGCAAAATGTTTACTATGCTGTTTCCAATTATAAAGTAAAAATCAACGGTGAGGCTGTTGAGGTTGATACTGCAAGAGTATCGGCAGTTCCTATGAACCGCCGTTGGCCAGGACATCAGCGCCAAATTGAACAGTCAGAGCTGGTAAACTTTGTTTCTTTTGCTTGTGATGGCGAAAATGTTATCGAAATTACCCCGAAGGACGATTTTGAGAGCTTTGTTATCCGTCCTCGCTCCTTGAATTTCAAATCCGAAATTACAGATAATAAAACAATCAAAATCACTATAGACCACCCTGCATATTTTACTGTTGAACCCTACGGCAGACATAACGCGCTCCATATTTTTGCCGACCCGATGCCTTCTTATCAGGTTGAGAAAAATGATAATGTTTTGTATTTCGGTAAAGGCGTGTATGATATTGGCGTGCTTGAGCTTAAGAGTAACCAAACCGTGTTTATTGACGAGGGTGCGCTTGTTTACGGTTGTATTCACGCTACAGACGCAGAAAATATCAAAATTTTGGGCAGAGGTATTTTAGACAACAGCCGAAACAAAGAAAAAATACTCTTTGATGTAAACGCCGAAAACAACACTCAGGACGTTGGAAACTCCGAGAGAATACATACTATTCAGCTTGATTACTGCACAAATATTGAAATCGACGGAATTACTATCCGCGATTCGTTAGTTTACAATATTCGCCCTGTAGGATGCAGAAATCTCAAAATCAGAAACGTTAAAATAATAGGCTGCTGGAGATTTAACTCTGACGGAATTGATATGCACAACTGCGAAAATGTTGATATTGATTCCTGCTTTATCCGCACCTTTGACGACTCTGTCTGCATAAAAGGCTTTGACTGCTTTATGGCCGAGGACCCCGCTAAAGCAACCGAAGAAGCAACCTACAGAAAAGGCCAGGTTTACGATTGCTTCAAAAATGCTCACGTTAAAAATTGCACTATATGGAATGACTGGGGTAAGTGCCTTGAAATCGGTGCTGAAACCCGCGCAAGAGAGATTTGCGATATTCATTTTCAAAATTGCAATATAATTCACGTAACTCATGATGTTTTGACCTGCTCAAACGGTGACAACGCCTTTGCTCACGACATAACATACGAAAACATCAGCATTGAATACGACGATCAAATTCCAACTCCTATTATACAGAAGAATGATGCGGAGGTTTATCAGAACATCAATCCAAACTACACACCAAGACTTGTTGATGTCGGCGTATATTGCTTCCCCGAATATTCAAGAGGCGTGCTTGAAAGAGGCAAAAATCACAACATAATTTTCAAAAATATCAAGCTTTTTGCAAATGAAAATCAAAGAATTAAGGTCAGAGTTTTAGGCTTTGACGAAGGACACAAGAGCAGCAATGTAATTCTTGAAAATTTGCAGTTCAACGGAAGAAAAATTGCAGACACACAAGAAATCGACTTGGTTGTAAATGAATTTTGCGAAAATGTTGAATTGAAATAATTTTTTATATTCTTTTAAAGCTTTAATCAAAAACCACCGGCTTGGGCTACCTACCATAAAGCAGGTAGGATAGCCCAAGAGCGCCCTTTCTAAGAAAGAGATACGGTGTAACCGAGATTTCGGTTATGCTGTTTTCTCTTTTATATTAACTTTTTGTTCTCGTTCCCATTTTACATCTTCCAAATGCTCCTCGAACATTTCCTCTATTTCCTCGGCTGTGGGGATATAGACAATGCCGACACCGTGATAATACACGTCGATCTGTTGATGTCTGCGTTTATCCTTGCGGTACGGAGCGTGGACTACGATTTTGGAAACGAACTCGTGGACAAGTTCGGGAGTAAGCTCCTTTACCTCGGTAATCTTCTTAACCTTGGCAATAAACTTTTCAATATCGTCCGTCTGTTGCTTGCCCGCTTCAATCTCTGTGCGAAGCGTTTCGGCAAGCTTTTTCTTTTCCGCTTGCTCGTCCTCATACATTTTTGACATCTGAGCAAAGCGGTCATCGGACAATTTTCCCGATAGGTTGTCCTCGTAAATACGCATAAATCGTGTGTCAAGCTCAGCTATTCGCTTTTCGGTCTTTTCAAGCTCCCGTCTTTTCTTGGATAGTTCCTTGCGGCTTTCTTCGATAGAACGGCTTTGCATCTGCTCGGCAAACTTTCTCTCAAAGCATTGCACATACCAAAAGACACGTTGCATACTTTGCAGGACGGCTTGTTCAAGGTGTACCTCTCTGACAAAATGCGCGGTACAGTTGTCCTTGTTCAGCCTTGCGGTTGAGCAGGTGAAAGAATTTTGCTCGTGCGTAAGGTTCTTGGCTGTGCAATAATAGAGCTTTCCTCCGCAATCGTTACAGAATACAATTCCCGAGAACATACTGATGTTTCCGCCACGCGAAGGTCTGCGCTTGTGTTTGCGAAGCTCCTTTACGATGGCAAAGGTTTCTCGGTCAATGATAGCGGGGTGAGTATTCTCAAATATCTTCCAATTTTCCTCGGCAATGTTTACCCTCGTTTTGTTCTTGAAAGACTTTGTTGTGTAACGGAAATTGACCGTGTCGCCCACATACTCCTGCTTCTCCAAGAGATCTGCAACCGTTCTTGCGACCCACCTTCCGGGAACAGCGGGCGGGGCGGAACATTTACGCCCTACGCTTATCCAATGCTCTGTCGGTGTCGGTATCTTTTCTTC
>JAZNER010000020.1:0-1873 GCA_045588675.1 Eubacteriales bacterium
CCAAAAGATAGTGTGTCGGATTTTCAGCCTCAATTACATTCGGAAAATTTTCGTTTATCACAAGAAGTTTTTTAATCAGCCCTTCCGCAATAACATCGGCTTCTTTTACTTCAATCAAGCGAGCAGATTTGTCGGCAAGCGGAGTCGCAGAACAGCGGATAATTTTGTCGGTCTTAAAAAGCTGTACAATGGCGTCGGATTTTTCGGTAAAGTTTTGGTGGCTTTCGTCAATAATCACTTTGAAGGCTAAACCCGCGTTGTGCGCCTTTTCAATCCATTCCAGAAAGTTCGTCCGCTCGCTGTCCTTTAGGGCGTTGTTGCCTTTTTTCGTCAGCTTTTCCCAGTTGATAAAACAACAGTCATTCTCGCAAAAGCCCGCGGTTATCACATCGCTCAAAAGTTTGGTCTGCGAATTATGAATGTACAAATCCATTTTGCGCTTGCTCTGCTCTTCAAGATTTCCCTTGCCCGGCGTGAGCCATATAAAAACTGTCCGCGCGTGCCCCTTGATATATTCGCTCATAAAATGCGTTAGCATAATCGTCTTGCCGCTTCCCGTAGGACTTTTCAGAATAATATCACGCCCGCCTTCTTCCATCGCAATTAAAAGTTCGCGCATTGCATTCAGCTGAAATTTCATCAAGTTCATATTGTGCTCCTAACCGTTCAATTCCGGGTAGTAATACTGAGGAATAATCTTTACTTCGATTCCGTTTTTCTTTAGAAGATTTTTCTGTTCCTTTGAAAGCAGAACATCGTGACCAAGGTAAAGAGTCGTTGTCTTGTCGCGAGATTCCGAAACGAGTTCGGAATGACAGTCACCCTGAACTTGTTTCAAGGTCTCTTCAAAAGTCGTCATCTCTTCTTCCGTCAGAACAATTGCAATAGATTTGTCGTGCTCAAAGTCCACCGCGTTTTCAAGTTCTACAAGCTCACGCACATGAAGCAGAAGTTTGTCCGCATATTCGTAATATTCTTTTTCTGCTACAGGAACAAAATCTATTTTGAAATATTTGAGTGAGCCGGGAAGTCCGTCTGAGTATTTTGAGCCGTCTTTTCGAATGCCAGTGATTGCAGTTTTTAGCCGCTGATAGGTGATGTCACGGCAGATGTTGTTTTCATTGTTTGTGCATAGAATGAATTTGCGATGTCCGCTATCTTCGGCATTGAGTTTTAAAACAGCATGGCCGGTTGTGCCGGAGCCAGCGAAGAAGTCGAGGATAGTGGAGGATTTACTTTTTTCAGTTACATTTTTCAATAATTTAATAAGTATTTCGACAGGTTTCGGATTTAAGAATTTATCTTTAACATTGAAAATTTCAGTTAATACATTTGAACCATCGCCAGTTTCTGCGACATCATATATAATACTTCTGTCTTTTATTGTTTTAGATTGTCCACTGAAATATTCTTTCTCATACGGAATCCATTTATTTTCTTTTTGCTCCCAATGAATCAAGTTGTTCTGTTCAAGAATTTTCATTTTTTCCTTTCCTATACGCCAACGACCATCATTTCCGTCAGGGGCAATAGGAAAACAATCTGAATTATCAGGGGCTTTTATCGGAAAATACATTGTTGGTCTATCTTCTCTTCGCGAGGTATTTCCCCATTTTGCCAATTTTGTTGTTTTGAAAATTCCCTTGGAATCTGAATGATTGAATTCTTTTGATGAACGCTCTACAGATTCATCTAGCCAAAACATTTGGTCAGATTTTCTATAAACACAAATATATTCATGTTCTGTTGAAAAATAATCTACGGCTTGTCCGCCACCATATTTTTTTCTCCAAATATAGTTTCCGACAAAATTGTTTTCTCCAAAGATTTCATCACAGAGAATTTTTAATGTTGCTTGTTCATTATCATCAAT
>JAZNER010000021.1:0-7040 GCA_045588675.1 Eubacteriales bacterium
ATTTTTTTTTGAGTGTTTCAAAGTACTCATGAGATAATTGCCAATCTGCAATAATTTGTTTAAGAGAATTTGACATGCGTACACGATATGTTTTGAGAACTGTAAGCGCGTATTCGACGTATAAACTAAAATATTTGTCAGCTTCTGGATTGTCTAAAGTCGAGTTATCTAATTCTTTCGCCTTGCAAAGTAATTGATGTGGTGTGTAATGACCAGAATGAGAAGCTTCTTTGCGAATATTGCCGGTTAATTCTTTGTCAGCACCCCAACCGCAAATGTAATGTGACGAGCTAGCTTTTAAAACTTTGCCTTCTTTGTCAAGAGATATAAAAGCGTCTGGTATATTTTTTGTTACGTGGTCGGTTTTAGCGTAAAATGATTCGACAAAAGACTTTACGTCATCACAATAATTATCGCGAGTTAAGATTTTGATAGTAGCTTTTTTAGCTAATTTAAACCAGCGTTCGCTAAATGCGTGTTGATATTTTAAAACGTCTTGCAATTTATTTGCTTCTACGAAGAATAAGCAGTGATAATGAGGGTGCCAGCCATAATGCCCCCATGTAAATTCACCAACGCGGATTCTGTGAGTGCAATTAAATTCGTTGTTAAATTTTGCGAAAATGTCGTAATGAGCGGTTGTTTTCGATTTAGCTTGTTTTACAAAGTTTTTCCACGTTTCTTTTAGTATTTCGTAGACTTGTTTACAAGAAAAATTATGATAGTGAGGCACGCTAAAAGTAATCATGAAGCCTGCCTCACCTTTTTTTTCGAGGGCGTCGATAGCGGAAGCAATTCTTCCGGCTTCTTTCGCCATACGTTTTGCAGAACACACCGGACACGACCAGGGGCTTTTGCATGTTTGAACGCCCCAATACTTAGCTTGAACGTTATTTTTCAGAAGAATGACTGATGGCGTGTGCATTGGTGCTTTAACTGTTCGCACTGCGCACCATACTTGAGAATTTAATTGTTTGGCGGCGTATGCGTATCTGTCGAGTTTTAATTTGTTCTTGTAATATTTTTGCAAGATGTAATCGGAAACTTCTACGTTCATAAGTCTTCTGCCCTAATTGTTGTCGTCACGCTGGCGGCTTTGCTGACGAATACGAATGGTGTACCATTTTTATTGAACAGATGAGAGTTAGCAGCGACAGCAGGTTGCGACGAATCAGCCGAGTTGCCAAGTATCGCAGCATAATGTTCGCGAATTGCGGCTTTCGTCAAATCACTTTTTGGATTATTGATTTTGAAAACAGTTTCGCCCATATCGCTATCAGCTAAAGTGATTTCAACTGTCTGCGTGGTTTTTGTTACTACAGCCATTAAGATTCACCTCTTTTAAGGTTCATAGTTCAGAATGTCAACATCTACGGAGTAGGAAGCGGATTTTACGACGTTTGTTGTAAGCTCTTGCATATAGCCTCCTACGAAGTCTTGAAGAGCATTAACAACTTGTGCGTCGGTGCTTGCGTCGAAAATGTTGATGTCGGTGTAGCCGAGAGTTTCGTTGACAGTATTAGCGCGGGTGTCCGTACCGCTAATTGTCAGTTTTGCAAACACTTGCGCGGGTGTAATAGCCATATTGATTCCTCCTTACATTTTTATTCGCATTTTATCGTTGAGCTGATTCGGCGTCAAGTCAAATTCATCAATCATAAAAAATCATCTCCACATTTTTATTTATTAATTCAAAGCGACAATCTCTTCCAAGTTGAGCATGGTGACAAGTCGCCCGTCGATATTGCCAATGCCGCTGAGGAATTTTTCCATAGCCCTATCGCTGACGGTTTTTTTGGGGTCAACGAGTTTGGTACGAATAGTTAAAACTTCAGTAACGGCGTCAACCAACATACCAACTTGCAAATCGCCGACGATAACAGTAACGATACGAGTGGTGGCAGAGTAGGGAGTTTCCTCAATGCCGAGCCGCTTTTTGAGGTCGATAACGGGCATAACGGAGCCGCGCTGATTGATAACGCCTTTGATAAAGCTAGCGGCGAAGGGTACGCGAGTAATATCAACCAAATTGTGAATTTCTTGCACGTGGAAGATATTGACACCGTATTCCTCATCGCGCAACTTGAAAGCGACAACTTGCATAGCGGTAACTTGTTCTTCCTCGTCAACTGACGAAACGGGTTTATTAGCCACGCTGTCTTTAGCCATATAAAAAATCTCCTTTCAGTCGATTTTTAGTGATTAGTGATTGGTGGTTAGCAATTAGGTTTTTTTCCTAACCCCCAACCACTAACCACTAACCACTTAATTAAGCATAGTAGCCACGTCGAGAATTAAAGCAACGCGCCCGTCGCCGAGAACCGTTGCGCCAGAGAACATCTTCAAGCCCATGAACAAATTGCCCAGAGTTTTAATAACAATTTCCTGTTGCCCGATAAGTTTATCGACGACAATGCCGGCTTTGGAGTCGCCCGCGTGCACGACGACGACGAAGAGTTCTTTAGTATCCTTAACGTGTGGAACCATTAAAGATTCTTCCATGCGGATAATGGGGATAATTTCGCCGCGCAGGACGATAACTTCATTATTTTGGACGGTGCTAATATCGCTAGGCTGAATGCTCAAAGTGCTATCGATAGAGGCGAGCGGGATTGCATACATTTCCGCTTGCACTTGTACTAGCATTGCTTGTATAATAGCAAGGGTAAGAGGAAGTTTAATTTTGAAAATGGAGCCTTCGTTAACGTGGGTCTCAACGTCGACTTGCCCGGATAGGGATTCGATTTTGGATTTAACAACGTCCATACCGACGCCGCGTCCGGAAATGTCGGAGATTTTTTCAGCGGTAGAGAAGCCCGGCAGGAAGACGATACGAACGGCGTCCGCATCGGGCATAGCGTCGACTTCCTCTTGACTGAATAAGCCTTTCTCAACGGCTTTATGGCGGATAATATCGGCGTCAATGCCCTTGCCGTCGTCAGTAACCATGATAACGACGTTGTTACCTTCGTGGCGAGCGATAAGCCCGACTTCGCCGATACGGGGTTTACCTTTAGCCTCGCGCTCGTCAGGCATTTCGATACCGTGGTCGAGCGAATTTCTAAGCAAGTGCATAATGGGGTCGCCGATTTCGTCGATAACGGTGCGGTCGAGTTCGGTATCTTCGCCCTCGATAGTCAAGTTAATTTCCTTGTTGAGTTCTTTGGTAACGTCGCGAACCATGCGCGGGAAGCGGTTAAAGACTTGGCTAACGGGAACCATGCGGACTTTCATAACGATATTTTGGAGGTCGGTAGTAACTCTATCCATTTGCTCCAAAGTTTCAGTGAGTTCGGACAGTCTATGAGTTTGCCCGATTTGTTCAAGGCGGACTTTATTAATAACCAATTCGCCCATTAAATTCATAAGGGTATCAAGTTTTTCAATATCGACGCGAACGGATTGCCCAGCGTGAGATTTCTTTTGAGCAGCGGCATTAGCTGCCGATGATTGACCGCCGCCGGCTGCAGGCGGGGCAGGTTTATTAGCCGGAGCAGAAGATTTCGGAGCGGGAGTTGGAGCAGGAGCCGTTGCCGGTGCAGTCTCGGCTGATTTTTGTTCGACGACAGGAGTTGACGATTGAGGGGGCTGGGGGGTAGAAGCAACACCCAAATTAATAATTTGAGTATCAGCGGATTCGATTTCGGAAATGCCCAAAACGGCTTCGCGAATTTGTTCTTCTTCGGAGCCGGTAATTAAAATGACTTCAAAGGAACGCTCGAAAGCTTCCTGTTCCAAATCTTCAGCGGGTGGGATAGTACGGATAACTTCGCCGAGTTCCTCTAAGGCGTTCATAACCATATAGGAACGGGCGGATTTAAGCAGGCAAGATTCAGCGAGAGTGACTTTAAGATAAATGCCGTGCATACCGGTTTTAGTAGCTTCGGTGATAATATTTTTTTCGGTATCGGAGAGTTCGACGGGGACATCAGCAGATACAGCAGACGCTTCGACAGCGGCGGGTTTATCAGCAGTTGGCGCAGGAGCTGTTGTAGTAGCTGGAGCGGCAGAAGCCCCTTCGCCGCGCAAAATGGCAGATAATTTAGCGACCAAATCTGATACATCGATAAGGTCTTCTGGGTCACCGTTAGCGACGTTATTAATCATTTGTTCGAGAGAATCAATACATTTAAAGAGGGTGTCGATAATATCGCCCGTTACAGCTAATTGTTCTTTGCGCAACATATCGAGGACGTCTTCCATCTCGTGAGTAAGTTCAGCGATTTTGTTATAGCCCATAGTGGCGGACATGCCCTTAAGGGTGTGAGCGTTCCGGAAAATTTCATTAAGAATAGACAAATCTTCGGCGTTATCTTCCAAGCCGAGCAAGCCGTCGTTGAGCGATTGCAAATGTTCATGCGCTCCAACTGGTGCAAGTTCCATTTTTTATTCCTCCTTGCGATTAATAAGTGCCAACCTCGACTTCGCCCTCGTCGTTGAGCGAAATGCTACAACGTTTGTACTCCGATTGAATGCTTTTTAAAACGTTGTTGATTGAAAGGCGCACGCCGGGATAAATCGTGCCGCTTACTCGGATTTTGCCGTTCTTCATGTTCGTCAGCTTGGCTTCAATTTCTAAAATCCGCTTCTCGTCGCGCTTAATCTGCCCCGCCAACGGAAATTGCGAACGTATCAACGCATTTATCGATTCAATGCGGCTTTTGGGTAATTTGTTTATGTCTATCTTCGATAGCGTGTTGAGCGTCTGTGTTATGTGCGTCAAGCGTTTCTTGGATTCTTTGTATGCTTTCCGCAACGCTTGATATTCTTTTTGTAAGTTCGGGTCAACACCAACGGAAACTTTCGTAACCACAAACGACGAGTTGCCAATAATTTTTACGCTGACTTCTTCGCCCGCAACCGCATGCCCGCCGGTTATTTGCCCGTGTTTGTCTTCCATTACTAAACGCTTACCCGCTCTGATTTGCGAGTGTAACGCTATGTCCGCTATAAATATATCATTGCCAGCCTCAATTAAAGCGTTTTCAGCAAAAGCAGTTCTAACGTCGTGTTCAGCGAAAACTTTTGCTCTGTCCGCACCCGTTATGCCCCCGCTTATGTAAACGTTGCGACCAGTCACCTCCGCGCCGTTGATTGAACCCTTAATCTCAATGTCGCCTGTCGCTTTAACCTTAAAACCCTGCTCAACGTCGCCCTTAATTTGAATCGTGCCGTCAAAATCTATATCGCCCGTCTGTACGCCAACTCCGCCCTTTATCTCAAGGCGCGGGTCAACACTTATGCGCGAGCCTTTGTCCACTATCTGCCCGTTAACCGTCGCTATCAATCTGTGCTCCCCAACGACTTTGGTATTTTTGCCTTCCGGCATCGGAATCGGTCGCCCATTCTGCGCAGGGACTACTTCTCCCAAAATATTTTTGCCCGGCGTGCCTTTCGTCTGCGGTATTCGTATCGCTAACGTCTGATTTTCCTTCGCTAATACAAACAAATTCAAATCCTTATAATCAGCACGCCCGTATTCGTCGATAATCGGCTTGCCTTGAATACCTAAATTAAATTTCCGGTCAATGTAAGCATTCTCGCCCGGAATCGGCAAAAGCCCTTCTGCCGCAACGAACGGTGTTAAACTCCTTATCCCAATTTCTATCGCGCCCTCGTTAATGCCGTAGACAACGCCCGCCTCGCTTAATGCCGCCATAACCATATCTTTTGTCGGGAGCCGTGCCCCTTCCCGCGTATCATAACGTATCGTCGCCTTCATGCGGTCGCGCGTCATTTCTACGACTATTCGTGCGTAGGGTTCCTCTTCCTCATTGCCCGCAAAGATTTCCTCGCCGCTAACCGCCGCCTTTAATGCTTCTTCGCTAATTTGTACTGGCTCGGCTATTTTTTGCGGTCTGCCGTTCGCCTCGCGCATTGTTCGTGAAAGTGTCCCTACATCATAATCTAAAACTTTACAATCACGCAGAATTTGACGCATATCGCTCAGCTCAAAGAGACGTTCTCCGTCCAAATTGGGATAAACCGTCAAATAAACGCCGTCCGGCTTAAATTCGTATTTGTAACCGGAGGCTGGACCGCCTAAGATAAGATTGTCACTCATCGGGTTACCTCCTTTTGTAAATAACTGCGCATGCTTAATATCGCTTTCGTGTGCAACTGGGAGATTCGCGCCTCTGTCAAGTGCATTACCAAACTGATTTCCTTTAGCGTCATTTCCTCATAATAGTAAAGCGTCACCACAAGCCGTTCACGTTCCGGCAGTCGCTCTATCGCCTTTGCTAGCGTTTCTTTCAGCTCGAATAGTTCCGTTGAGCCGTTCGGGTCGATTGCCTCTGCCGCGTCCGTTTTTAGATACTCCTCTAGCGGAATCACTGTTGCCGCGTTGCATTGATTCACTAGCGTTTGAAGTTCCGCTGTCGAAATTTCCAACGCCGTTGCTATTTCGTTATCGGTTGCCGCTCGTCCTAATTCGTTTTCTAGTCGGCAAACTGTTTGCTCATACTTGCGAATTTTTTGGCGCATTGAAACGCTTATCCAATCTTTCGAGCGCAGATAATCAAGCATTGCGCCGCGAATCCGCACGCCCGCATACGTTTCAAATTTTATGTTGCGCGTCACGTCGAATCGGTCAATCGCGTTTTAAACACCAAAAAAAGCCCTCTACTGGGCGTTATTTATTGACAAAAATATTACGGCAGATAATTAAGCCGCGTTAAACATTTGTCTAAAGAATTGAGCGTCAGGGTGTTCGCCGTTTCGTCGAATATCTATTTGGTATTCAAGCAGTAATTGTTCAATTAGTTGTTTACCATTAATTTGTGTGGCGATTATTAAAATTTGGGTGTCAAGGTTTAGCCTACAAATTTCGTACCACTGATTCTGATTGAACCAACATACGATTTGCCAATTTCCGCATTTTGCCTTTCTCTCGTCCAATTTTTTTTTGAGTGTTTCAAAGTACTCATGAGATAATTGCCAATCTGCAATAATTTGTTTAAGAGAATTTGACATGCGTACACGATATGTTTTGAGAACTGTAAGCGCGTATTCGACGTATAAACTAAAATATTTGTCAG
>JAZNER010000022.1:0-2469 GCA_045588675.1 Eubacteriales bacterium
GTAAGGGTTCGCAAGGTAGCAAACCGATATTTCAGGGTAATGTTTCGCCAAATCGTCCAAAAATTTAACCGCGCTCGGATAATCTTTCATCAATTCGGGGTGTTCTGCTAAAAGATTTGCGAACATATTTAAAATCGCTCGCTGATTGTCTATCCAGTTGGAAAGTTGGTGCTCGTAGGTGTCTACTTCGCGATTCATCTTCGTATCGCCCAAATTTGTTACTGTCGTCAAGCAAATTCCGAACGCCAACATCATCGCAACGATTAAAACCGCTATTATCCCAATTCTTGCGTAGCGACTGACCTTTGAAAGCTCCGTATCTTGAAATTTTACTTCGACTGACTGATTTTTTTTGTCGCTTGATACTATCGTCGAGAATGACAGCAAATTTTCCAGCATGTCGGACAGTTTTAACGCCGATTCGCGGACTTGCGCGGCACATTCTGCCGGATTTGCGTCGATTGATACCGTTTCAACGCTCGATAAGTCTAAAATATTTCGCAACGGGGCTTTTAAGTCGTGCGAAAGCCTCAATAAGAATTCTTCCTTCACTCGCAACGCATTTTCCGCACGCAAGCCATTTCTCATCGCGTTCAGATAGAAAAAAATTATCGCCAACATCATCAGCAAGCTTAAAATCGCCGTGAACAGCATTTGCAGGTAACTATTTTTATAAAATACCCAATTATCGACGCTCAAAATCATATACCAGCCGTTATTCGTCGCCGAACTGAAAATCGTATGCTCGTCGCCTTCGATTTGCGCTACAAAACTTTCATTATCGTCCATTTCCACTATCCGATTTAAAATTCCCTCGTAGCTCGGCAATTTTTCCGAAATTTTTTCGCCGACCAAGCTCATATCCGTATAACCGATAATCATTCCGCTTTTCGTCACGATTAACGCCTTGCGGTCGTTCGTCGTGCCCATTTTTTGTATCAACTGCTGAATTTCGGAGAAGTTAAAGTCAATCGCGACCACAGTTTTATTGTCAGAAAGCATTTTCGACATCGTGTAACACATTTTGCCCGTCATTGCGTCGATATAAGGCTCGGTTATGTAAATTTCGCCGGGATTTTCCGCCGCACCCTTATACCAAAGCCGCTCCGTCGCGTGATATTCCGTCGGTCTGTCAAAATCTGGGATTATCGTCCAATTTTCGTTCGCCATGTACACGTTAAAGCATACTCCGTCCGTTAATCGCAGTTGCTCGCGCTTGCTTTTGTAGAAAAAGTTCTCAACTTCATTGAACGGCGCATTTGATTTCAATAATTGCTCCGTTTCGACCGCTAATTTTATTGTCGTGCTGTCAGCGGTCTGCAAACTGCCTTGAAAATCCGAACGAATCGTTTCCAACTGCGATTGTCCTATCTCTTCGGCTTGATTCGACGTTATTTTAAATATCAGGCGCGTATTCGTCGCTATCACCAGCAAAAATATCGCCGTGATTGCCGTTATTATCATGAAGTCCGACCTTTTGCCCTGCTTTAGTATCTTCCAATCTTTAAAATCCATTTGACTTCACCTCCGCAGTTGTTTTGCTAATTATAACTTGCAGATTTCATTTTCGACCTATCACTTTTAGCGAAATCCCTGCACTTTTTGATTCTGCCCTTACACTTTGCGATTTTCTATGCTTTAATGGACGAAACCTCGCTGAAGGAGTGTTCAAAATGAAAATTGCGCTCGTAGACGACCAAATTGCCGACCTAAACCAAGCCGAATCATTTTTGAAGAAATATTTAGCTGAAAACTTTGCTGAAGTCGCCGATTCAATCGAACTCGATACTTTTTTGAATCCGCAAGACCTTCTGAACGCATTTGAGCCGCATAAATTTGATTTAATCATTCTGGATATATTTATGAAGCCGTTAAACGGGATTCAAGTCGCTCAAATCGTTCGCAAGCGCGATAAGGACGCCGCAATTATATTTTTGACGAGTAGCGAAGATTTTATCCTTGAAGGCTACAAAGTTTTTGCGGTTGGATACTTTCTCAAGCCATTTTCGGAGAATGAGGAGCAATTCAACGAAACTTTTTCGTTTGTCTTTCAAAAACTGCTTGCGAATCAAAAAAATTTGGTTGTGAAGCTCAAAGGAAGCGCAGATGACATGTCAATCCCGTACAAGAAGATAAAATTCATCGATATTGACTGGCAACACCGCATTTGCATACACTTAGCCGACAAAAATCTTTATCCGAGCGTTTCATACGAAAAAATTTGGACTGAACTGCAAAACGACGCCCGATTCATCGAATGTTACCACAGAATTATAATCAACATGGATTTTATCAAGTACATGGATGGCGAAGACTTTATTTTGAGCGATGAAACGCGAATTCCGATAAGTCAGCGCAAAAGTAGGGACTCCAAACGCAAATATATGAGTCATTTGCTGAGTAATTGCCTTTGAACAACAAAAAAGCCTCCGAAATCGTTTTAAGTCGGAGGTCAAGCGGTCTTAGGAA
>JAZNER010000023.1:0-3528 GCA_045588675.1 Eubacteriales bacterium
TGCACAGCGTCCGAAAATTTTGCTCCTCGACGAGCCGACAACTTATCTTGACATTGCTCATCAGTTGGAAGTCATGGACATTATCGCCGACGTAAATAAAAAATTTTCCACGACGATTATTATGGTTTTGCACGATATAAATCACGCCCGACTTTACAGCGACGACATTTTAATTATCAAGGACAAAAAAATTTTCGCGTCGGGCGAACCGCTAAAAATTTTGACGGCGCAAACTTTAAGCGAAGTTTTCAACGTCGAAGCCGAAACTTTCACTAATGCGGCGGGTGACGAAATTATTTTTCCGCTAATAAAAGAACAGCGTTAATAAACTACTTTAAAATTTTTCAAAATCGCCTTTGCGGGCGATTTTTTTTGTTATAATCGCTCGAAAGGAGGTTTTCAGCATGAATGTTAAAGATTTTGTAAAGAAATGGTCGAATCGCGGCTACGAGAAGGGCGAGGCTCAACCTTTTTGGCTCTCTCTCCTCCGTGACGTGTTCAATATCGCCCAACCCGAAAATTTTATCAGCTTTGAAGTTCCTATCCCGCACGGTTTCATCGACGGACTAATTATTTCCACAAAAACCCTCATCGAACAGAAAAGTTCTTCCGTTAATCTCGATGACCCCGAAATTTTCAACCAAGCTAAACGTTATAACAATGAATTGGAATATTCGCGCAAGGCTCGCTGGATTGTCACGTGCAATTTCAAAGAATTTCGCGTCTTCGATATGGATAAACTTCACCCCGAACAAAATCCTATCAAAATTTCTCTCTACGAACTGCCTAAACGCTTCAATGTCCTAAATTTCCTCGTCGAACAGCAAAATATCTCCTACGAACGCGAACTTTCCGTCAAAGCCAGCGCAATCGTCGCCAAAATTTATAACGGTCTACGCGCCGAACTCAAAATTCAAGACGATAAAGCACTTTCCGACCTCAATAAGCTTTGCGTCCGCTTAGTTTTCTGCCTCTACGCCGAAAGCATCGACATTTTCGGCAAACATAAAATTTTCCGAGATTATCTGCGCGGCGCAAGGAATATTCGCCAGGATTTGTTGGAGCTGTTCAAAATCCTCGATACTCCTATCGAAAATCGCAGCCCGTACCTCGACGACACACTGAAAAAATTCCCTTACGTCGACGGCGGGCTTTTTGCTGACGAAATCGACTTCCCCAACTTCACTACAGAAATTAAATCCCTTTTGCTCGACGAGGCAAGCTCAAATTTCGATTGGGGACAAATTTCTCCGACTATTTTCGGCACCGTCTTTGAATCAACCCTAAATCCCGATATTCGTCGCGCCGGCGGTATGCATTACACAAGCATTGAAAATATCCACAAAGTCATCGACCCGCTCTTTTTGGACGACCTTAACGCCGAACTTTCCAATTCTCATATTTTGGAATTGAACAATCGCGGCTCCAAACGCAAGAATTTTCTCCTAAATCTCCAAAAAAAGCTCTCCGAAATCAAAATTCTCGACCCCGCGTGCGGTTCAGGCAATTTTTTAACCGAATCTTACATTTCGCTCCGCAGATTGGAGAATAAAATCCTTCAAGAACTGCTCGGCAACCAAATTTTGCTCGGCGAACTACTCAACCCTATCAAAGTCTCCATTAATCAGTTTTTCGGCATCGAAATTAATAATTTCGCCGTCACTGTCGCTCAAACTGCCCTCTGGATTGCCGAACTCAAGTTGAAACGCGAGACCGAAGCCATTGTTCATAAAAATTTGGAACTTTTACCGCTAAAAACTTATCCGAATATCATTCAAGCCAACGCGCTCCATGTTGATTGGGCGAAAACCGACTATATCGTCAGCAATCCGCCGTTCGTGGGCGCGAGCATGATGAATTCCGCTCAAAAAGCCGACGCCGTCAAGATTTTTGGCAAAATTAAACTCTCAAACAGCATTGACTACGTTGGCGCGTGGTATCACAAGGCGGCGCGGCTCATGACGGGCACAAATATTCGCGCTGCGTTCGTTTCGACCAATTCAATCACGCAGGGCGAACAAGTTACGCCGCTTTGGAGGAAAATTTTCGACGAATACGGCATGCAAATCATTTTTGGGCGCAGAACCTTCAAATGGGACAGCGAATCCTTTCAAAAGGCGGCGATTCATTGCGTAGTAGTGGGAATGAGCGATAAAAATGTTCGCGTGGACAAAAAAATCTTTGACGGCGATAAAATTTTCCCCGCGAGCAATATAAATCCTTATCTTGTCGACGCACCGACGATTTTTATTGAGAGCCGCGCTAAACATATTCAAGACTTCGTACCGCGAATGACTAGTGGAAATCAAGCTACAGATGACGGAAATTTTATTTTAAGTGCTGATGAGGCTAAAAAATTCATAAAAAAATATCCCGCGCAGGAACATTTGATTCACAGATACTTAGCAGCGCGAGATTTTATTCATGGCAAGCCAATTCGATATTGTATTTGGCTTTTTAATGTTCCGCCCAATGAATATTCGAGTAATCGAGAGATAATGCGACGAGTTGAAGCCGTTAAAACTTTCAGATTGGCAAGTTCAGCGGCTCCGACTCGAAAATCAGCTGAAACTCCTTATAAATTTTTTTCAATCACTCAACGCAACGGAATTTATCTTGCAATTCCTCAAGTTACATCTTCAAAACGCAAATATATTCCGATTGACTTTATTCAACCCGAAATTATCGTTTCAAATCTTATAAATATCGTTCCGGGCGCGCAGATTTATCATTTTGGGATATTAACGAGTAAAATTCATATGGCGTGGATGCGATCGGTTGCCGGGCGGTTAAAAAGTGATTATCGGTATTCAGGGAGCGTGGTTTATAATAATTTTGTGTGGAGCGCGGCGAGCGCAGAGCAAAAGGCATTAATCGAGGCGACGGCGCAGGAGATTTTAGATATTCGGGCGCGTTATCCCAAGTCGACATTGGCGGATTTATACGATGAACTGACAATGCCGTCGGATTTGAGGTTGGCGCACCGCAAAAACGACCTTGCAGTTGCGAAAGCGTATGGATTCGAGGAAATATTGGACGACGAGCCAAAAATCGTGGCTGAACTGATGAAACTATACGAGCGATTGACAAAAACTTGATTCTGTGATAAATTTTCAGCGTTGAATTAAGGCAACAACTGCAGTAATGCGTGAGGCTTGCAGTTCTAGCATAAGTATCACCGAACGAAGAACCCCCGCGCGGGATGGTGACCTGCACGGGGGCTTCGTTTTGCCTAACCGGTTGGTTATTCCGATTATCAGGGGCAATTAGATTGAATTTCTGCCGCTCAACGACGTTTGTTGATGATGTAATCGAGGATAAGACCGCCGACTACAATCGCCAGGACGTCTAAGCCGAGCTGCGTGAGGCTTTCTAACATAAATTCACCTCCCTCCTCAAGCTTTACCGCCTTAAGAGGTGCGGCATTAGTAAAAATATATCACACACTGAAATTTTTAGCAATTAGCTGTTTAGCTGATGAAACTTTACGAACGATTGAAATGAAAAACACCTCTCAATTTCATTACG